>NZ_LZHW01000001.1 GCF_001667265.1 Mycobacterium sp. ACS4331
GCTGTGAATCGCCCCGATCCGCCCCGGCCCGCCCGCATCGCAACCCTCCTCTCGCCCAGTTGTCGGGATTGGTCGTTGTCGCGGGCGATTCACAGCCCTCAGCGACATCTCGGCGACCAGCAGCAGGAGCCCGCTTCGACGCCGGATTCGACCGCCGGTTCGCGACAGCTAGGCTGTTCAGGTTGTTATCCCCGCAGACAGGAGAGCCTTTCCCGTGGCGTCCATCATCGACACCGTCGCGAACCTGGCGAAGCGCCGTGGCCTGGTGTACCAGTCCGGCGAGATCTACGGCGGTACCAAGTCGGCGTGGGACTACGGGCCACTGGGTGTTGAGCTCAAGGAGAACATCAAGCGCCAGTGGTGGAAGTCGGTGGTCACGGGTCGTGACGATGTGGTCGGCCTCGACAGCGCGATCATCCTGCCGCGCCAGGTGTGGGTCGCCTCCGGGCACGTCGACGTCTTCAACGATCCGCTGGTGGAGTGCCTGAACTGCCACAAGCGGCATCGGCAGGACCACATGCAGGAGGCATTCTTCGAGAAGGGCGGCGAGAAGAAGGGCTACGCCAACCCCGACTCGGTGCCGATGGAGGAGATCGTCTGCCCCGACTGCGGCACCAAGGGGCAGTGGACCGAGCCGCGCGATTTCAACATGATGCTCAAGACTTACCTCGGCCCGATCGAGACCGAGGAGGGGCTGCATTACCTGCGGCCCGAGACCGCGCAGGGCATCTTCGTCAACTTCGCCAACGTGGTCACCACGTCGCGCAAGAAGCCGCCGTTCGGCATCGGTCAGATCGGCAAGAGCTTCCGCAACGAGATCACGCCGGGCAACTTCATCTTTCGCACCCGTGAGTTCGAGCAGATGGAGATGGAGTTCTTCGTCGAGCCCTCGACCGCCGCCGAGTGGCACAAGTACTGGATCGACACGCGCCTGCAGTGGTACGTCGACCTCGGCATCAACCGCGACAACCTGCGGCTCTACGACCATCCCAAGGAGAAGCTGTCGCATTACTCCGACGGCACGGTCGACATCGAGTACAAGTTCGGTTTCCAGGGCAACCCGTGGGGTGAGCTGGAGGGCATCGCGAACCGCACGAACTTCGACTTGACCACGCACTCAAAGCATTCCGGCGTTGACCTGTCGTTCTACGATCAGGCCAACGACACCCGCTACGTGCCGTACGTGATCGAGCCGGCAGCGGGTCTGACCCGTTCGCTGATGGCGTTTCTGGTCGATGCCTACACCGAGGACGAGGCCCCCAACGCCAAGGGCGGGGTGGACAAGCGCACGGTGCTGCGGCTGGATCCGCGACTGGCGCCGGTCAAGGCCGCGGTGCTGCCGCTGTCGCGGCACGCCGACCTGTCGCCCAAGGCGCGCGACCTGGCGGCCGAGCTGCGGCAGTCGTGGAACATCGAGTTCGACGACGCCGGCGCGATCGGCCGTCGTTATCGCCGTCAGGACGAGATCGGCACCCCGTTCTGCGTGACGCTGGACTTCGACTCGCTCGAGGATCAGGCCGTCACCATCCGTGAGCGTGACTCCATGTCACAGGAACGTGTGGCGATCTCCGAGGTGTCGAACTACCTCGCGGTGCGCCTGAAGGGCGCCTAGCTTCCCCTCCGGCAGGTCCCCGCGAGCGGCCGTGTTTGTACGGCAACACGCCGTATTTGGCGTACAAGAGCGCACGCTCGCCGAACCCAAAACGGACGTTCGCGCTTCATCCCCAGGGGTGGATACCGCCTTCGGCCAGTTCGCTGCACCATGCGGTGGTGGACGAACTCGAGTCACTCATGGCTGGGCAGGGTGTCGCGACGTCGGCGCAACTGCTTGAGTTGTTGAGCCGACGGACACTGCAGGTGTTGCTGCGCACCGGCCTCCTGGTGAAGGTTTGGCCGGGTGTCTATTGTCTTGGCGAACCCGACCTGCAGACGCGCCTTCGCGGCCTGGATCTGCGGGCCGGCGAGCCCGTCGCGATGTGCCTGAGCACCGCGGCTGTGGCGTTCGGCTTCGACTTTGAGGGTGACCCCACGGTGCATGTCCTCAACCCACTGGGGCACCATCTGCGCAACAGCAGGGGGTTAGTGGTGCATCGGCGTGAGGGTGCTCCGCTGACGACGCTCGACGGCAGGCCGACCACCACGGCCGCGTGGACGGCGGTGGAACTGGCCCGTGCGCAGAAGCGGCCACGGGCCCTGGCGTACCTGGATGCGGCGCTGCGCAGCGGCACGGTCACCGTGTTCGACCTCATCCACGCCGCAGAGGCGCAGCACGGCCGCCGCGGCATAGTCAATGTGCGAGAACTGATTCCACTTGCCCGGCCCGAAGCGGAGTCCCCGATGGAGAGCGAGGCACGGCTGGCGATGCACGACGGCGGCCTGCCCGAGCCTGAACTCCAGTACGAGGTCGTCGATGCACAGGGACGGGTGTGGCGCCTGGACTTCGCCTGGCCCGATGCCCGCGTCGGCGTCGAGTACGACGGGTTCGACTGGCACAGCACGCCCGAGCAGCTACGCAAGGATCGGGAGAAGCGAGCCGCACT
Source organism: Mycobacterium sp. ACS4331 (assembly GCF_001667265.1). Taxonomy (GTDB): domain Bacteria; phylum Actinomycetota; class Actinomycetes; order Mycobacteriales; family Mycobacteriaceae; genus Mycobacterium. The sequence continues at coordinate 2,541 of NZ_LZHW01000001.1, forward strand.
ACTCGACTTGGGCTGGGTGGTGCTGTCGATCACCGCCGACGACGTCCGGCGCACACCGTGGGAGATGAACAGCCGCATCGAGGAGCTGCTGATGCGCCGCGCGGCGTGAGCGTCCGGTTTGGGTCCGGTGAGCGTGCGCTCTTGTACGCGAAATACGGCGTGTCACCGTACAAACGCCCCACAAGCGGGGACCCCAGGGCGCTCAGCGAGAAACTTCAGAAGCGGCCGCCGCCTCCGCCGTAACTGCGGGTCGACGACCGCGACGATCCGCCGTATGTGGTCGGCCGCCCGGGGCTGCGGCCGCCGCCCCAACTGCCACCCCAGCTTCCGCCCCAGCCGCCGCCGTACCCGCCGCGTCCACTGAACCCGCCGCGCAGCACGTTGCCGATGATGATCCCGCCGATCACCGAGCCCAGATCCGATCCGCCGCTGCCGCCGTACTGCGACGAGTAGGCGTGCTGCGTCGACCGGACATCCTCGTTGGCCAGCGTCTGCGCCTGCGCGGCGAGCGCGGCCGCACCGTTGGCGTGCGCGATCGCCTCGGCGGGGTTGGAGTCCCGCTTGGCCTGCGCCGCCTCGAGCTGACGGGTGGCCTCGGCCAGACGGGTGCGCGCCTCGGGGCCGACGCTGCCGCGGCGGGTGTCGATGAAGTCCGACACCGAGCGCACCCGCGACTGCGCCGTGAACAGCGCCTGCTCCAGAAGCTTGGCCTGTTTCTCGGCCTCCTGGCGCTGCGCATCGACGAGGTCGAGGATCTGGTCGAGGTCCGCGTCGGCCTTGGTCAACCGGGTGAAGGTGCCCAGCGGGTCATTGGCACCGTTGGTCTTGGCGTCCTCGACGGCTTTGATGGCGGCGTCCCGGGCGCGGGCCAACTCGTCGCGTTGGGCGCCTTGGGCCAGCGGCAGTTGCGTTGCCGCGGCATCGATTCCGCGCTGAATGTCGGCGATCTCGTCGGGCAGGGCCGCGATCGCCCGGTTGATGTCGGTGGACGCCGTCTCGATCGCATCCAGCAGGGTCTGGGCCTGTCCCAGCGCGCCCTCGGCCGCGCGGATGGCGTCGACCAGGGGGTTCTGGTTGGGTGCGGGCCGGCTGATCAGGTTGCGGCCGTCGGTGATGCTGCGGTCGGCGAAGGTCAGCCGGCTGCGGGCGGCGTCGATGTTGCCGGCCACCGAGGTCAGCGCGGCCTCGGCGAACTGCTGCCGCAGCGCGGCCAGGCGCTGCGCGGCCGGTTCGACGCGTGCGCTCAGCGCCACCATCTGCTGGGTCAGCGCATCCAGCCGGGTCGGGGCGTTGATCAGCAGGTCACGCAGCTTCTGAAACGCCGCGCTCTGCTCCTCGAGCGCGCGGTCGGCCTTGGCCGCGGCGACGATCACGCGCGTCAGCAGGTCGCGGCGCTGCAGGGGCGTCTCGGGCACCTCGTCGTCGAGCGTCTGGCGGACGTTGAAGGCCTGCTGCAGCGTCGTTTTCGCGTTCGCGACGGCCTCGCTGAACGGCGCGGTGGCGGTGGTGCCGAACTCCTCGACGGCGAGTTCGAGTTCACTCTGGCTGGTGCGCACGGCGTTGTCGACGTCGACGACGATGGTCCGGCTGAGTTCGTCGAGCGCGTCCAAGGGCACCGCGGCCAGCGCATTCGGGTCGGTGGGGTCGACGCGGTGGGCGGCCGCGACCTGCGCCGCGTGCCGCTTGGACCGCTGGCGGCGCACCCACAGCCACAGGATCAGCACCAGCAGTGCCATCACGCCGAGGGCCGCCAGCACCGGAGCCCAGGAGATCTTGAAGGTGCCCCCGGTGTCGGCGTTGAGCCCGTCGGCGGCCGCGATCGCCGCGCCTGCCCAGTCGCCGTTGCGCAGCGCCGGTTCGATGTCGAGGCGACGGATGTCGTCACTGCGCGTCGAGGTGCCGCCGCTGATCGTCGAGGGCACCTGGAAGGCCAGCGCACGATCCTCGGTGGCGATCGCCAGCAGTGCGTCGTCGTCACCGAAGTCGCTGGCCTTCATGGTGTTCTGCGCCCAGTTCAACCAGCCCAGCCCGTCGAAGGACTTGACGTAGACCACCCAGAGTTGGACGTGCCGGTCGTTGTAGAGGCGATCCAGCGCGTTCTGCACCTCGGCCTCCTCCTTCGGCGACAGCACGCCGGAGCGGTCGGTGACCTGGCTGGGGAGCCGGAACGGCGGTTCGGCGACGGCGGCGGGTGCCGTGAGCAACCCGGCCAGTACGACGACCAGCAGGATGTGCAGGAGGCGGGGCAGGCGCATGGTGCCAATCTAGTGTGACCGGCGCGGGCGACGGCGGGAAAGACCCGCGGTGCTGGCAGACTGTGCCGTGGTGAGCATGAATCAGCAGGACCGGTACAGCGATTTCGACCGTGAGCGTCAGGTCGTCGAGGCGCCGAAGTCCGCCGCGCTGCCCGGCAGTGAAAGCGAGCATCGCAGCGACTTCGCCCGCGACCGCGCCCGCGTGCTGCACTGCGCCGCCCTGCGCCGGCTGGCCGACAAGACTCAGGTGGTCGGCCCGCGTGAGAGCCTGACGCCGCGCACGCGGTTGACCCATTCCCTGGAGGTCGCCCAGATCGGTCGCGGGATGGCGATCGGCCTGGGTTGTGACCCGGATCTGGTGGACCTGGCCGGCCTGGCCCACGACATCGGGCATCCGCCCTACGGGCACAACGGCGAACGCGCGCTCAACGAGCTCGCCGCCTCGGCCGGCGGGTTCGAGGGCAACGCCCAGAACTTCCGAATCCTCACTCGGCTCGAGCCCAAAGTGCTTGACGGGCAGGGTGGTTCGGCTGGCCTGAACCTGACCCGGGCTGCGCTGGACGCCGTCACCAAGTACCCGTGGGCGCGCTCGGAGAACCCGCGCAAGTTCGGCTTCTACACCGGATTCTCCGGCGACGACGCGACGGCGGCGGAGTGGATGCGGATCGGGGCGCCGGCGCACCGGCGCTGCCTGGAGGCCCAGATCATGGACTGGTCCGACGACGTCGCCTACTCGGTGCACGACGTCGAGGACGGCGTCATCTCCGGCCGCATCGACCTGAGGTCGCTCGCCGACGCCGACACCGCCGCGGCGCTGGCCGCGCTCGGCAAGGACCACTTCGGCGCCGACCCCGACGAACTGCTGGCGGCCGCCGACCGGTTGTCGCGCCTTCCGGTGGTCGAGGCCGTCGGCGAGTACGACGGGACACTCGGCGCGTCGGTGGCGCTGAAGCGGTTGACCAGCGAACTGGTCGGCCGGTTCGCCACCGCGGCCATCACCTGGACCCGGGAGTCGTTCGGCGACGCCTCGCTGGTCCGGTTCGGTGCGGACCTGGCGGTCCCCGACGCTGTCGCCGCCGAGGTCGCGGTGCTCAAGATCCTGGCGCTGCAGTTCATCATGTCCGACCCCGAGCACCTGCTGATCCAGGCCGAGCAGCGCGAGGGGATCAAGGCCGTCGCGGTGCTGCTGATGGAGGGGGCACCGGAGTCGCTGGACCCGTTGTTCGTCCCGGCCTTCAACGCGGCCGACGACGACGGTGAGCGCCTTCGGGTGATCGTGGACCAGATCGCGTCGTTCACCGAGAGCAGGCTGGAGAGCCTCTTCCCGGCGGCCAGCGTCGTGGTGCCCGGTCAGCTGACGGTCGATTTCCCCTAGACCCCTACACTGATCCGATGGCCGGGCGCATCGCAGATCGCGACATTGCGGCCATTCGTGAACGCACCCGCATCGAGGACGTCGTCGGCGACTACGTGCAGTTGCGCCGCGCCGGTGCCGACTCCCTGAAGGGGCTGTGCCCGTTCCACGACGAGAAGTCACCGTCGTTCCACGTCCGGCCCAACCACGGCCACTTCCACTGCTTCGGCTGCGGCGAGGGCGGCGACGTCTACGCCTTCATCCAGAAGATCGAGCACGTCACGTTCGTCGAGGCGGTGGAACTGCTCGCCGACCGCATCGGCCACACCATCACCTACTCCGGTGCGTCGGCCACCAACGTGCAGCGCGACCGGGGCAGTCGAAGCCGGCTGGTCGCGGCCAACGCCGCGGCTGCGGAGTTCTACGCCGCGGCGCTGGAGTCCGACGAGGCCGCCCCCGCGCGGGCCTACCTCACCGAACGCAACTTCGACGCGGCCGCGGCCCGGCACTTCGGCTGCGGGTTCGCGCCCTCGGGCTGGGACACCCTCACCAAGCACCTGCTGCGCAAGGGTTTCGAGTTCAAGGAGCTTGAGGCCGCCGGGCTGAGCCGTGAGGGCAAGCGCGGCCCGATGGACCGGTTCCACCGACGCCTGTTGTGGCCCATCCGCGGTTCCAGCGGCGAGGTCATCGGGTTCGGTGCACGCCGCATCTTCGACGACGACACCATGACGGCCAAGTACGTCAACACTCCGGAAACGCTGCTGTACAAGAAGTCTCAGGTGTTGTTCGGCATCGACCTGGCCAAGCGTGACATCGCCAAGGCGCACCAGGCCGTCGTCGTCGAGGGCTACACCGATGTCATGGCCATGCATCTGGCGGGCGTCACCACCGCGGTGGCGTCGTGCGGCACGGCCTTCGGTGACGACCACCTGTCGATGCTGCGCCGGCTCATGATGGACGACAAGTTCTTCCGCGGCGAGCTCATCTACGTCTTCGACGGTGACGCCGCGGGGCGTGCGGCTGCGCTGAAAGCCTTTGAGGGCGAACAGAATCTGGCCGGGCAGTCGTTCGTCGCGGTGGCCGCCGACGGGATGGATCCGTGCGATCTTCGGCTGCGCTCGGGCGACGCCGCGCTGCGTGATCTGGTCGCGCGTCGCACCCCGCTGTTCGAGTTCGCGATCCGCACCGCGCTCGCCGAGTTCGATCTGGACAACGCCGAGGGCCGGGTGTCGGCACTGCGCCGCTGCGTGCCCATGGTCGCCCAGATCAAGGACCCCACCCTGCGCGACGAGTACGCGCGTCAGCTCGCGGGCTGGGTCGGCTGGGACGACGTCGCCCAGGTGATCAGGAGAGTGCGCGACCACGCCAAGGGCGGCGCCCGCCCGACGGGGCGCGACACTCGCAGACAGGCCGCACCCGCGCCGCAGGCCCAGGCGCCCAGGCCCGATCCGCGCGACCCGACGCTGTGGCCGCAGCGTGAGGCCCTCAAGACGGCACTGCAGTACCCCGCGCTGGCCGGCCCGGTCTTCGACTCACTGACCGTCGAGAGCTTCACCCATCCCGGGTATGCGGCCGTGCGGGTGGCCATCGAGGCCGCCGGCGGCACCGGCCGGGGAGTCAGCGGCGCCGAGTGGCTCGATCAGGTCAGCCAGCACGCCGCGTCGCCCGCGGTGGCCGCGCTGGTCAGCGAGTTGAGTGTGGAGAGCATCCGCATCGAGGACGACGAGAAGCTGCCGCGCTACATCTCCGGCGTGCTGGCCCGCCTGCAGGAGGTGTGGATCGGCAGGCAGATCGCCGAGGTGAAGTCGAAGCTGCAGCGCATGTCGCCGGTGGAGCAGGGCGACGAGTACCACGCGCTGTTCGGAGACCTGGTGGCGATGGAGGCGTATCGGCGCAGCCTGCTCGAGCAGGCGTCAGGGGACGACATGACGGCCTGAGGCCGTTAGTCTGAGCATGCTGACGTCGAGGCGGAGGACAGGGATATGGCACGCAAGAGGCAGCTGATCGTGGGGTTGGCGGTCGCGGCAGCAGCGGTGGGGGCGCCGATCGGGATCGCGTTCAGCACACCTGATGCTTCTGTGACCCAGGCTCAGCCGGGGTGTACGGCCTGGTTCGGCAGCAAGGCCGACGGCAAGTGTATCGCGTGGTCGATGGGCAGCGGCCGCGACACGTCGCTCAACGGCATCCCTGTCACCATCAACGGGCCCACCGGTGACCCGGGCACGGACAACAGCAGCACGATCATGGGTGGCCGCGGCAGCGGGCTGAACTGATGATCGCAGCCAAGCTCTGCGCCGCGGTGGCGCTGCCGGTCGTCGCGCTGCTGGGCGCGCCCGCCGTGTCGGCGGAGCCGCCCGGCAACTGCCTGAGCTGGATCGGTGCCCGCGGCACCGGTCAGTGCATCAGCGAGGGGACCGGTGGCATTCCTTCGGTCGGCTTCAACGGCAGCGGCATCGAGACCAGTTCGCTGTTCCCGGGGCAGTCGATCAACATTCCGCTGGGCTGACTCAGCGCTGTGCCGCTGGGCTGACTCAGCGCCGCGTCTCGGGCTCGATCACCGCGGTCTGACTGTCGATCTCGGTCAGCTTCACCAACTCCGGGTCGGGGGAGACCCGTTCGGCGATCTTGCGCCGTCCCGCGTCGATGGCCGTCTTGGTCGCCGGATGCGCCGTGACGGCCTTGTAGGTCCCGACGAGCTGTTCGTAGCGTTTCCGTCCGGCCTTGGCGCCCAGGACGTAGCCGATGCCGAGCACGGCCAGGACACGAAACACAATCAACCCTCCAGAGCACGCGGATGGACGCCTCCATCCTGCCTCATATCGCGCCGCGGCGGTGATCGGGCACCGGTCCGATCCACGCCGTCCTCCGCGGGCCGCAGTGTCGCGGCACGCCTCTCACCTGCGGATTGTTGTCCACGGGGTTCGGTGCGCTAAAGTCTTGCTTCGGTTCTTCCCCTGTAGCTCAATTGGCAGAGCTCCCGACTGTTAATCGGGCGGTTGATGGTTCGAGTCCATCCGGGGGAGCTTCAATCACACGGCGTCATTCACACGACGCCAGCCTCGGCTCACGGGCATAGAAATGCCCGCCCCAGAGCGGCAAACCCCTCTCGCCGGCGAGTAGGTCGGCGCTGTCGCTCCGAGGCGGGCACATGGCTCACTGCGTCAGGTTCTCCGGGTGCAACATCTCGGCGTACCGCAACTGTTCCGGAATGCCGAATCCGTCGACCAGCAGCTCCGCGTGGGGGCGGAGTCGCTTGCAACGGTCGTTGATGGCACGAGTTACGGCCTTCGCGCGTTCAGTCGACAGGTAGCGATGTTCGATCCACCACGCCTTGTCCTCCTCGATCACGCTCAACGCGTACAGATCGCACACCATGTTGAGGACCTCACGCGCCTCGGCGTCCTCGCACGCATCGATCCCGGCCACGAAAGCCTCCAGGATCACGCGGTCGATGTGCGCGCTCGCGGCGTGCAGCACGTGGTCCTGCACTGAGTTGAACGCCTCGAACGCGCTCATCTCCTTGGCCTTGCCCTGCAGCCGGCGAGCGACGGAGGCCAGCATGTACTCTTCGCGGTCCTCGAACATCTTGACCTGGGTGCCGCGGTTGAACAGGCTGCCCTCCTCCTCGTTGTCCTGCCGGGTGTCGAGGATGGTCTGCATGATGGTCTCGGCCGCGGTGCGTTTCATGACGCGCTCGCCGGCGAAGTTGGCGGCGAACCGGACCCATTCCACGGGGCTCATGCCCTTGATGTCGTCGGCGTAGGCCGTCAGCAGTTCCTTGGCCACCAACTGCGTCAGCACATGGTTGTCGCCCTCGAACGTGGTGAACACGTCGGTGTCGGCCTTCAGGGCGATCAGCCGGTTCTCGGCGAGGTATCCCGCACCGCCGCAGGCCTCTCGGGCCTCCTGGATGGCGCGCGTCGCGTGCCAGGTGTTGGCCGCCTTGAGACCGGCCGCGCGCGACTCCAGTTCGCGCTGCTCCTCGGGATCGGGATCCTCGGCGGTCTGCAGATCATGGCAGCGGGCCACCAGTTCGTTCTGCGCGAACTGCAGCGCATAGGACTTGGCGATCAGCGGCAGCAGTCGGCGCTGATGCACCAGGTAGTCCATGATGACCACCTCGTCCTCGCCGTCCGGGGCGCTGAACTGCCTGCGCTGCAACGCATACCGGGTCGCGATGTCCAGTGCCACGCGGGCCGCCGCCGCCGCGCTGCCGCCCACGGTGACCCGCCCGCGGATCAGGGTGCCCAGCATCGTGAAGAACCGGCGGTTGGGGTTCTCGATGGGTGAGGAGTACGTGCCGTCGGGGGCGACGTCGGCGTACTTGTTGAGCAGGTTCTCCCGCGGCACGCGGACGTGGTCGAACATGATGCGGCCGTTGTCCACACCGGGCAGACCGCCCTTGTACTGACAGTCCGACGTCGTGATCCCGGGCAGGTCGTTGCCGTCCTCGTCGCGGATCGGGACGACGAAGCAGTGCACGCCGTGCTTCTCGCCGTCGGGGGTGATCAGCTGGGCGAAGACCGCGGCCACTCGGGCGGTCTCGGCCGCGCCGCCGATGTAGTCCTTGCGCGACGACGGGGTGGGGGAGTCGATGACGAACTCCTCGGTGGCCGGATCGTAGGTCGCGGTGGTCTCCAGCGACTGCACGTCGCTGCCGTGGCCCGTCTCGGTCATGGCGAAGCAGCCCAGCAGGTCGAGGTCGATGATGCGCCGCACGTACGCCCGGTGGTGACGCTCGGTGCCCAGGTTCTCGATCGCGCCGCCGAACAGGCCCCATTGCACGCCGGCCTTGACCATCAGTGACAGGTCGCTCATGGCCAGCATCTCGATCCGCGTGACGGCCGCACCGACGTCGCCGTTGCCCCCGTGCTCCTTCTTGAACCCGTCCTCGGCGGAGCCGTGGGCTGCCATGATCCGCAGCTGCTCGCCGACCTTGGTGCGGGCGATCACGGTGTTCGGCGTGTAATGCGGCTTGAAGATCTCATTGCTCAACTCGGTCCGCATGGCGTTCTTGACGTCGCGCCAACGCCCGTCGAGGGCGTTCCTCAGATGCTCCGCAGTGGTGGTCATTACTCGACGGTAGCCCTGAAGGGTCCCCCACAAACGTGACTCTGGCAACGTAGGTCAGCCTCAGCCGGGTGAGCCCACACCGATGCCGTTCAATGACACCCATGCACGCGCCTGAACTGCCGCACGACTTCGATCACTCGCATTCGGATGTCAGCGGCGGCTGGCTGCGCGCGGCGACGTTCGGGGCCATGGACGGTCTGGTCAGCAACACCGCGCTCATCGCGGGGGTGGCCGCCGGTGCCAGTTCGGAGGCCGTGGTGATCTCCGGTGTCGCCGGACTGCTGGCGGGCGCGTTCTCGATGGCGCTCGGCGAGTACACCTCGGTCACGACGGCCAACGAACAGATCGATTCCGAGGTCAGAGTCGAGCGGCGCGCCTTCCGGACGCATCCGAACGCGGAACGGGCCGAGCTGATCGGCATGTTCCAGAGGATCGGGCTGAGCGAGGACACCGCGACCCGGGCCACCGACGAACTGCACGGCGATGAGAATCGGGCCATCAATTTCCACCTCGTCCAGGAACTCGGCGTGGACCCGACCGAGAAGCCGTCGCCCCTGGTGGCCGCCGGATCGTCGTTCCTGATGTTCGCGATCGGCGCGATCATCCCGCTGATCCCGTACCTGCTCGGCTTCGAGACCTTGGCCGCGGGCCTGATCTGCGGTGGGGTGGGCCTGATGATCGCCGGCGGGCTGGCGGCCTTCATCACCAAGCAGGCGGTGTGGTTCGGCTCGCTGCGGCAGCTGGTGTTCGGGGTGATCGCGATCGGCGCCACCTATCTGGTGGGCTCACTGCTCGGGACCGCCATCTCTTAGCGGGCCTGTGCCTCCTCCGGCCTGTGTCTCAGTGGCCCGCCGACTTCCCGCGCCGAGAGTTGCCTTATTGCACGGATTTCGCGCGAAAACGCGAAATAAGTCGACTCTCGGCGACGACGCGGCGCAGCCAGACACCGCGCGGGCCGAGTCGACTCCGCGTTCGACGGGCGCGGCCTTCATCAGACGTACGGCAGGCTCTTCGCGGCGCCTACGTTGTGTCCAGCAGCCGACGCAGCACCTCAATGGACGCCGCCAGCACCTCACGGTCAGCGGGATCCAACTGCTCGAGCATGGGATTGACGACGGCGGCCCGGTCGGCGCGTACGCGCTGCAGCGTTGCCCTGCCCTTGTCGGTGATCCGGATCAGCACGGCCCTGGCGTCGGACGGGTCGGCGGTGCGAGTCACCAGGCCGGCGTCTTCGAGCCGACGCACCTGGGTGGTCATCGTGGGCTGCGAGCAGTTGTCCAATGCGGCCAGGTCCGAAATCCGGGCCTCGCCGCGGTCTTCGACCATCGACAGCAGGCGGGCCTGAGCCCATGGCAGCGGAAGTCGAGTCCGCTGCGTCGCCATGCGGTTAAATCGAGCGACGACGGAGAGCAGGTCCACCCCGAGTTCGGTCGTGGTCGAAGACATGAGACCTACATTACATAGATAGGCTATGTAGATCAAGCGACGGCGCCCGTCGACCGCCCTGGCAGAATCGTGAGATGACTTCGACCCGGCCCGACGCACCACCCGCTCGGGCCCGGTCGTTGCGTCCCGCCGAGATCGCCCAGGCCGCCGTCATGGCCGCGCTCACCGCAGCATGCGCCGTGATCGCGGTCGTGCTCCCGTTCGCCCAGGGGATTTCGCTGCTCGGCTCGGTGCCGATGGGCCTGCTCGCCTATCGCTACCGGCTGCGGGTGTTGATCGCGGCCGCCTTCGCGGGCGCTGTCATCGCGTTCCTCGTCGCCGGACTCGGCGGATTCATGACGGTGCTCAACAGCGCCTACATCGGCGGACTGACGGGCGTCGTCAAACGCCGAGGCCGAGGGGCTCCGACCGTGCTGGTCTCCTCGGCCGTCGCCGGACTGGTCTTCGGCGTCTTCGCGGTCGGAGCGCTGACCATGCTGACCCGGCTGCGCTCGCTGCTGTTCGACACCATCGAGGCCAACGCCAAGGGCACCGCACGGTTCCTCGAGGGCACCGCCGACTTCATCGGCAAGGCCAACTGGTGGCCCCTCCAGCGCGTCGCGGACGCCGTCCGCTGGCCCGCCGAACCCCTGCGTGACCTCATCGCCGGTGCACTGACTTACTGGCCGCTGCTCATCATGGCGTACTCGGTGATGATCATCATGGTCGTCTCGATGATCGGCTACTGGGTGCTCTCACGTGTGCTGGAGCGCCTGCGCGGCATCCCCGATGTGCACAAACTCGACACCCCGCCCGACGGCGGCGCCGGGCCGCTGCCGGTGCGTCTGCGTGACGTGTCGTTCCGCTATCCGAAGGCCGAGCATGACGCCCTGGCACCGCTGAGTCTCGACATCAACCTCGGCGAGCACGTCGCGGTGACGGGCGCCAACGGCTCGGGCAAGACCACGCTGATGCTCGTGCTGGCCGGCCGCGAGCCGACAGGCGGCACGGTCGTCCGGCCCGGGGCCGTGGCCCTCGGCGAGGCCGGCGGTACGTCGGTGGTGCTGCAGCACCCCGAAAGTCAGGTGCTGGGAACGCGGGTCGCCGACGACGTGGTGTGGGGGCTCCCACCGGGACGGCACGTCGACGTCGACGCGCTGCTGTCCGAAGTGGGCCTGGCCGGCATGGGCGAGCGCGACACCGGCGGGTTGTCCGGCGGCGAGCTGCAGCGCCTGGCCATCGCCGGCGCGCTGGCCCGCGACCCCGCGCTGCTGATCGCCGACGAGGTGACGTCGATGGTCGACCAGGCCGGCCGGGACGCGCTGCTCACCCTGATCTCGGGGCTGCCGAAGCGGCACCCGATGAGCGTCGTGCAGATCACCCACTACGCCGGCGAGGCTGAGGCGGCCGACCGGGTCGTGAGCCTGTCGGAGTCCTTGGACAACACCGCGATGGTCGACGTCGCCGACGGGGCGCGGCCCGCGGGCCCGGTCGCGCAGAGCGGTCCCGGCGCCCCGATCATCGAGGTCGTCGACGTCGGCCACGAGTACAGCTCCGGCACACCGTGGGCCAAGTCCGCGCTGCGCGATGTCAGCTTCACGGTGCACGAGGGCGACGGCCTGCTGATCCACGGCGGCAACGGATCGGGCAAGTCGACCCTGGCCTGGATCATGGCCGGCCTCATCACCCCGTCGGAGGGGCGCTGTCTGGTCGACGGCAGACCCGCCGCCGACCAGCGCGGTGAGGTGGCGGTCGCCTTCCAGGCCGCCCGCCTGCAGCTGCTGCGTCCCCGCGTGGATCTGGAAGTGGCGTCGGCAGCGGGCTTTTCGCCCGACGACTCGGCCCGCGTCACCGCCGCCCTGGCCGCGGTGGGTCTCGACGCGGCGATCGCCCGCCGGCGTATCGACCAGCTGTCCGGCGGACAGATGCGCCGGGTGGTGCTGGCCGGACTGCTGGCGCGCAAACCGCGCGTGCTGATCCTCGACGAACCGCTGGCCGGCGTCGACGCCGCCAATCAGCGCAACCTGCTGCGGCTGCTGGAGGACCTGCGCCGCGACACCGGGCTGACGGTCGTGGTGATCTCGCACGACTTCGTCGGCCTGGAGGGGCTGTGCCCTCGGATCCTGCATCTGCGCGACGGTGCGGTGGAACCCACGCCCGCCCCGGCGAAGGAGATGAGCTGATGACCGCGCCGACCAGACGCACACGTCGCCCGGTGGTGCTCATGCGGCCAGTGCCCGGGCCGTCGCCCGTCCACGATCTGTGGGCCGGGACGAAGCTGATCGCGGTGTTCGTGTTCTCGGTGCTGCTCACGTTCTTCCCGGGCTGGATTCCGGTCCTGCTGCTCGGCGTGCTGGTGCTGGTGGTCGCACGCCTGGCCCGCGTGACCCGCGGTGCGCTGCCGACCATCCCGTTGTGGCTGTGGGCCCTCATGGCGTTCGGCGCCTTCACCGCGGCGCTCGGCGGAGGCGGGCCCGCCGTGAGCGTGGGCTCGGTGGAATTCGGCCTCGGCGGACTTCTGAACTTCACCCGGATCAACCTGCTGGCCGTGGTTCTGCTGGGGCTGTGCATGCTGGTGTCGTGGACCACCAACGTCGCCGATGTCGCACCCGCGATCGCCACACTGGGCCGGCCGTTCAAGGTGTTCCGCGTCCCGGTCGACGACTGGGCCGTCGCAACGGCATTGGTGCTGCGCTCGTTCCCGATGCTGATCGACGAGTTCCGGGTGCTGTACGCGGCGCGCAAGCTGCGGCCCAGGCCGCAGCTGAGCACCCGCCGGATGCGGCTCCGGCGGTGGGGTTTCGAACTGGTGGACCTGCTGGCCGCCGCGATCACCACCGCACTGCGCCGCGGCGACGAGATGGGCGATGCGATCACCGCGCGCGGCGGCACCGGGCAGATCTCGGCCGCGCCGTCACGCCCGGCGCTGCGCGATTGGGTGGCGCTGGCCGTCGTATTCGGCCTCTGCGCAGTGTGCGTGCTCTCCGAACTGTTCCTGCTGCCGACCGTTCCGACGAGCTGACTCAGCGCTGCGCCGCATTCGGATCCGTGAGCACCGCGTGCCAATTGTCCAGCCCCACACGGCGTGTCTGCGCCTGGGCATCGGTCCGTGAAACCGCCGATAAGCTCGGACCGTGATCACCCTCGACCGACTCGTCAACGTGCTCGGCGGCTACGGCGTGGTGTCGCGCCTGGGTGCGGTACCCCGTTCCACCGAACTGCGCAGCGTGGTGATCCCCGAACCCGGTGTGATCGGCGACGTGCTGCTCGCGATCGGCGCCGCGACCGTCGACGAGGCTGTGTCCTGGGCGGCCGAGGCCGGTGCGTCGGCGGTGCTGGTCCGCGCCGACGACCACCCGGATCCGGCGGACGCCGGCGTCGCGGTGTTGCACGTCGATGCCGCGGTGCCGTGGAGTGAGATGGCCGGCGTGGTCTACGGCCTCGTGCTGGAGGGCCGTGAGACCGAGTCCGGGCGGGGGCCCACGGACCTGTTCGCACTGGCCGACAGCCTCGCCGACGCCATCGGCGGTCCGGTGGTGATCGAGGACCGGCGCAGCCAGGTCCTGGCGTACTCCCGCATGCAGGCCGACGCCGACCCGGCCCGCGCACAGACGATTCTGGCCCGCCAGGCGCCGCCGGGACTGCGGGCGCTGTTCGACAAACTGGGGGTCACGGCGAAGCTGACGACATCCGACGACCCGTTCTTCATCAAACCCGATCCGGCACACGGCCTGTCGGGACGCATGGTGGTCGCAGCCCGGGTCGGCCGGGAACCGCTCGGGTCGGTGTGGGTGACGTGTCCGCGGGCGCTGCGGGGCGCGGCGGCGCGGGCGCTCTCCGACGGCGCGCGCACCGTCGCGCTGCATCTGCTGCGGTCACGCGCCAGCGCGGACCTGGAACGCCAGGTCGAGTCCGAATCGGTGATCCGCCTGCTCGACGGCACCGCCGACGCGGCCATCGTCGCGAGCCGGATGGGCCTGCCGCCCGGGCCCCTGCGGGTGATCGCGGTGCGGCCCCGGGCCGACGGGGAGTCGCACACCGCGCTGCTGGTGGCCTTCGAACAGGCCACGGCTGGGTTCGGCTGGTCGCGGCCGGGGCGCAGCGCGGTCGCGGACACCACGGTGTACACCGTGCTGCCGACCGAGTCCGCCGAGCACAGCAGGGCGTGGGTGGCGGCCCTGACCGCGGCGCTGCCGGAGTCGGCGACGGTGTGGGCGGGGATCAGCGGGCCAGCCGTCGTCGACGAATTGTCCACCGCGCGAAGCGAAGCTGACGAGTGCCTGGCCCTGCACGAGGCCCGCGGGGGTGTGGTGCCGGCCTATGACGAGTCGTGGGACGACATCCTGCTGCAGAGGCTGCGGGCCGCTGCCGGGTCCGGTCGGGGACCGTCCCGGGGTCCGGTGGCCGAGCTGCAGCGCCACGACGAGGTGAACCGCACACCGTTCGTTGCGACGCTGCGGGCCTGGCTCGAGGCTCAGGGCGATTCCGTGGCCGCGGCGGCACGACTGGGCGTGCATGAGAACACCGTGCGCAACCGGCTGCGGACCATCACCCGAGTCACCCGCGTCGACCTCGGTGACCCGCAGAAACGTCTGGCGATGATGATCGAACTCGCCGCTGTGGAGAACCCACAATCTCCCACCTCTTGACTGTTGCTTTAGCACACCGGAGTGCTGTCATCGGCAGCGATGATGGTCACAAGAAGGAGGTGTGCGGTGACGAATCGCATGGACGGCGGACCACGGTCGGTGGTCGTCGTGGGTGCAGGCCTTGTCGGCCTGTCCACCGCGTGGTTCCTGCAGGAACGGGGGGTCGACGTGACCGTCGTCGACCGCGACGGCGTGGCCGCCGGTGCATCGTGGGGTAACGCGGGGTGGATCTCACCGGCGCTGACGATCCCGCTGAACCAGCCTGCGGTGCTGCGCTACGGCTTGGCTTCGTTGTTGAATCCCTCTGCACCGCTGCGCATCTCGCCGAAGCCGGATATCGGTCGGGCGCGGTTCCTGGCGCGGTTCGCCAGGAACTGCCGGCACGCGAAGGCGCGCGAGGTGGTGCGGGCCAACCTGCCGATGAACGAGGAGTGTTTCGAGGCCTTCGATGTGCTCACGGGCAACGGTGTCGACGTGCCCCGCACCGAGACCGCGATCACCGCACTGTTCCGAGACGGGCGCGACGCCGATGTGCTGCGTCATGAGATCGCCGATCTGCGCGCCGAGGGCCAGCAGGTCGACGTCACCGAACTCACCGGAGATGAACTGCGGGAACAGGTTCCGTTGGCCGGCACCGCCGCCACCGTGGGGCTGGCCGTGGAGAACCAGCGCTTCGTCGATCCGGGCCGGTTCGTCACGGCCCTGGGGGACGCGGTCATGGCCCGGGGCGCGGCCCTGCACAGGTTCAAGGTCAACGACATCATCCCGCACCAGGGCGGAGTGATGGTGCGCGGCATCGGTGGCGCTGTGCTGACCGCCGACGCGGCCGTCGTCGCGACCGGCGCATGGCTTCCCGCCCTCACGGCGCGGTGGCGCCGCACCTGGGTCGAGGCCGGCCGCGGGTACTCGTTCACGGTGCCCACCGACCGTCCCGTGCTCGGCCCGGTCTACCTGCCGACCGTGCGGGTCGCGTGCACGCCCTACCAGGGCGGACTGCGGGTCGCCGGGACCATGGAGTTCCGGGACGCCGACGATCCGGTGGTGCCCGCCCGGGTGCGTGCCATCGCGTCCTCGGCCGCGACGATGCTCGACGGCGTCCGCTGGGACGAGATGCGTGACGTCTGGGTCGGACCCCGCCCGGTGACCGCCGACGGACTGCCCTACATCGGCGAACTCGGCGACCACGTGTACGTCGCGGGCGGCCACGGCATGTGGGGGTTCGCGCACGGACCCATCACCGGCCGACTCCTCGCCGAGCAGATCACCACCGGAAAGCAACCCGAGGCGCTGGCGCCTTTCGACCCCCATCGCTCGGGACGCTGAGCGTCCATCCCAGGTCGTCAGGGGCGGAGCGGTTCCTTCGAGCCCGCCCCTGACGACGATTCTTTTTCACCGACCAGGAGATGACAATGACTGTTGCACAACGTATGTGGCTCACCCCGGTGGCTCGGCAGCGGCTCGAGGAGGAACTCGAGACACTCAAGAAGTGGACCACCGAGACCGCAGACGGCGATGACAGCAACGCCGTGGCGGTGCGTCGCGCGCAGCAGGGCCGCATCCAGGAGATCCACGAGCTGCTGGTCAACGCCGTCGTGGGGGAGGACCCGCCCAATGACGGTGTCGCCGAGCCCGGCATGGTGCTCACGGTGCACTTCGGTGACCCCGAGGACACCGAGACCTTCCTGCTGGGTGTGCGCGGGGCGGACTACGGCGACATCGAGGTGTACTCGATGAGCTCCCCGCTGGGCGCGGCGATCGACGGCGCCCGCGTCGGGGAGACCCGGCGCTACGACCTGCCCAACGGCGCCACGCAGGAGGTCACGCTGGTGCGTGCGGTGCCCTACGGCCTGCACGAGCACTGACCTCGCGCGGGGCCCCTTCCCGCGAGCCCCCTTCCCTTCCCGCGAGCCCCTTCCCTTCCCGCGAGCGTGCGTGTCTGTACGTTGACACGCCGCAATTCGCGTACAAAGTGGGGCTCTCGCGGAACAGGGGACGGGCGCTCGGGGAAGCCCGGACCGCCCGCGTGCGCCCGGGGTCGCCCGCGAGCGCCCTTCTTCCCTCTGGCGAGCGTGCGGATTGGTACAGCAGACCCCGGCGTTTTGCGTACAGACACGCCCGCTCGCGGGTGAACCCCTGCTCGCTCGCGGGTGAACCCCTGCTCGCTCGCGGGTGAACCCCAGCCCACCCGGGAGGGCACCCCACGCCGCGAGCGGGCAGGGGGTTTGCCGCTACGGTGATCCCTGTGACGCCACGCCATGAAGTCGATCCAGATTTCCTCGCCCTCCCGCGCCACGACCTGGCCGAAGCCGCATTGAGCGCAGCCCAGGCCGCCGGCGCGAGCTATGCCGACCTGCGCATCCACCGGATCTCCACCGAGGTCGTGCACATGCGCGACGGCGAGTTGGAGAACGCCGGGGTCGCGCGTGAGATCGGCGTGGCCGTGCGGGTGATCGTGGACGGCACCTGGGGTTTCGCCTCCAACGCCGAACTGTCGCCGGAGGTGGCCGCCGCCACCGCGCGCCGGGCCGTCGCGGTGGCCCGGGCCCTGGCGCCGCTGAACACCGAGCGCATCGAGTTGGCGCCCGAGCCCGCGTATACCGACGTCACCTGGGTCTCGAGCTACCGGATCGACCCCTTCGACGTGCCCACCGCGGACAAGATCGCCAAGCTGTCGGAGTACTCGGGCCGGTTGCTGGCGTCCGACGGGGTCGACCACGTCTCGGCCGCGTTGAACTGCGTCAAGGAACAGACGTTCTACGCCGACACCTTCGGCTCCCGGATCACCCAGCAGCGGGTGCGGCTGCAGCCCGTGCTGGACGCGGTCGCCGTCGACGCCGCCTCCGGCACGTTCGAGTCGATGCGCACGCTCGCACCGCCCACCGGGCGCGGCTGGGAGGTCGTGGCGTCGGACGACGTGTGGGACTGGAGCACCGAACTCGCCCAGATCCCCGACCTGCTGGCCGAGAAGGTCAAGGCCCCCAGCGTCGTCGCGGGGCCGACGGACCTCGTGATCGATCCGACCAACCTGTGGCTGACCATCCACGAATCCATCGGGCACGCCACCGAATACGACCGCGCGATCGGTTACGAGGCCGCCTACGCCGGAACGTCGTTCGCGACCCCGGACAAGTTGGGCAGCATGCGCTACGGGTCCCCGGTCATGACGGTCACGGCCGACCGCACCGTCGAACACGGCCTGGCCACCGTCGGTTACGACGACGAGGGCGTGGCCGCCCAGAGCTGGGATCTGGTGCGCGACGGCGTGTTCGTCGGCTATCAGCTGGACCGGGTGTTCGCGCCGCGGCTGGGCCTCTCTCGGTCCAACGGCTGCTCCTACGCCGACTCGCCGCACCACGTGCCGATCCAGCGGATGGCCAACGTGAGCCTGCAGCCGGCCGCTGAGGACATCTCCACCGAGGACCTGATCTCCCGCGTGGCCGACGGGATCTACATCGTCGGTGACAAGTCGTGGTCAATCGACATGCAGCGCTACAACTTCCAGTTCACCGGGCAGCGATTCTTCCGCATCAGGGACGGCCGGATCGACGGTCAGCTCCGCGACGTCGCCTATCAGGCCACCACCACCGACTTCTGGAATTCGATGGAGGCCGTGGGCGGCCCGTCGACGTGGCGGCTCGGCGGTGCCTTCAACTGCGGGAAGGCCCAGCCCGGCCAGGTCGCCGCGGTCAGCCACGGCTGCCCGTCGGCGCTGTTCCGCGGAGTCAACGTGCTCAACACGCGAGAGGAGGGCGGCCGATGATCCCGGCTCAGCAGGCCATCGACCTGGTGCTGGCCGAGGCCACGCGCGCCGGCGGCGCGGACGAGACCATCGTGATCGTGTCCGACACGGCCGAGGCCTCCCTGCGCTGGGCCAACAATTCCATGACCACCAACGGAGAGTCGGTGCAGCGCAACACCACCGTGATCTCCATCGTGCGCTCGGGCGACACCGCGCGGGTCGGATCGCTGCACTCCACCGAGGTGGATCCCGCGGCCATCCCGGCACTGGTGCGGGCCTCGCAGCAGGCGGCGCGCTCGGCGCCCGAGGCCCGCGACGTCTTCCCGCTGCTGACCGGCAGCGGTGCAGCCGCCGACTGGGACGCCGCGGCCGCGACGACGGGGGCCGAGGCGTTCGGTGGCGTGGCCACCGCGCTGAATCGGGGCTTCCAGGGCGCCGACACCCTCTACGGCTTCGCCCATCACATCGTCGACACCACCTACCTGGCGACCTCGACGGGAATCCGGCGGCGGTTCACCCAGCCCACGGGCTCGGTCGAGATCAACGCCAAGCGCGACGCCGCCAGCGCCTGGGCCGGCACGACGACACCGTGGTTCACCGACGTGCCGGTCGATGCGATGCTCGCCGAGCTGTCGATGCGACTGGACTGGTCACAGCGCACCGTGGACCTGCCCGCGGGCCGCTACGAGACGATCATGCCGCCCTCGACCGTGGCCGACATGATGATCTACCTGGGCTGGACGATGGAGGGTCGCGGCGCACAGGAGGGGCGGACGGCGTTGTCGGCGCCCGGTGGCGGCACTCGCGTCGGTGAGCGACTGGGCGAGCTGGGCCTGACGATGTACTCCGATCCGAATGCGCCGGGCCTGGAGTGTTCGCCGTTCGTGGCGGCCGGCAGTTCCTCGGAGACCGTGTCGGTGTTCGACAACGGTATGGACGTCGATCGGGTGGACTGGATTCGCGACGGCGTGATCAACGCGCTGGCCTACCCGCGCGCGGCCGCGGCCGAGTTCGGCGTGCCCGTGGCGGTGCCGAGCTCCAATCTCGTGATGACCGGCGGCACAAGCGAATTGGCGGACCTCGTGGCGTCCACCGAGCGCGGTCTGCTGTTGACCACGCTGTGGTACATCCGCGAGGTTGACCCGACAACGCTGCTGCTGACCGGGTTGACCCGTGACGGTGTGTATCTCGTCGAGGACGGCGAGGTGACCGCCGCGGTCAACAACTTCCGGTTCAACGAGTCTCCGCTGGATCTGCTCCGCCGCGCCACCGAGGCTGGCCGCAGTGAGATCACGCTGCCCCGGGAGTGGGGTGACTGGGCCAAGCGCGCGCAGATGCCGTCGTTGCGGATTCCGGACTTCCACATGTCGTCGGTGAGCCAGGCGCAGTGACTCCGCCCCTCTGCACCCCCCGCGTGCAGGGGGCCTCGGTACGGTGAACCCCGTCGCGGGCCGTCAGAAATCCAGGTCCGCGTAGACCTCCTTGAGCACGGACGGCAGCAGCGCGTTCGCGGTGGTCTGCCCGTCCGGTGACAGCGTGAGGTTGGTCCAGATCACCAGCGTCACATCGTTGTCGGGGTCGTGGCCCATGAAGGAGTTGAAGCCCGGCATCTCGCCGCCGTGGTAGTACATCGCCGCGTTCGGGCCGAAGCGTTGGTGGGAGATGCCGTAGCCGTACCGCTTCCCGTCGGGATCGTGGGGGTCCTCCGGTTGCAGGCTGTCCAGCCACTGGCGTTGATGGTCGGGGTCGAGCACGCCGCCCGTCACCAGAGCACGCATCCAGGTGGCCAGGTCGTTGGCCGTGGAGATCGCGCCACCGGCCGCGGTGGCGTACGACGGATTCTGGTGGGTGTAGTCGATCGGCTCGAGTCTCCCGGATTCCGCGGCCGCGGCCATCGCGGCCGGGTAGTCCTCATCGACCATGGCGTACAACGTCTTTCCGTACATGTACCCGTGGGAGTACGGCGTCGGAAGCGCGGTATCGTCGGCCGCCGGCAGGCTGGTGTGGGACAGCTCCACAGGTTCGAACAGACGGGATTCGAACTGCCGCGCCAGCGGACGTCGTCCCGCCCGCTCGGCCGCCAGACCCAGCAGCGCGTAGTTGGTGTTGCAGTACTCGTATTCGGTGTCGGGGCGGGCGTTCGGGGGATGGGCGAACGCGATGTCCAGCGCCTGCTGCGGGGTCCAGGCCTTCTCGGGGTCGGCGTCCAGGCGCGCCGACATCTTCGGGTCGTTGGTGTAGCAGTAGAGCCCGCTGCGCATCTTCAGCAGATCCGACAGCGTGATGGACGCACCGTTCGGCACGTTCGGAACGTAGTCGGAGATTGGATCGTCCAGCCGCAGCGCGCCGTCCTGCGCCAGCAGCATGGTCAGCGCGGCGGTCATGGTCTTGGTGTTCGACGCGATGCGGAAGTGCGTGTCCGGACTCGGCGGTGAATCGAGGTCCAGCTGCGTCGTCCCGACGGCCGCGGTGTACGTGCCGTGCGGGGTGCGCAGCAGCACCAGCGCTCCCGGGACGTGCAGCCCGTCGGCCGCCTTCGCGACGGCCTGCTGAAACTCTGCGGCGTCGAGACGGTTCAGGGCCTCGGGTGCGCGCGCCGTGCATCCGGCTGCCGTGACTCCGGACAACGCCACCGCGCACGCCAGCAGCATGCACCGCACGATCTTCATCACCGCATCCTGCCAGCATTTCGACAAAATCCCGCCAAACTCCGCGCGAGTTGGTTTCTGCTGGATGAAAACCCTTGCTCACTCCGGTTGGAGGATGTATCGCCCGCGAAAGATGCGACGGGCCAGGAGATCCACGAGGTGGGTGAGTCCCCATGTTCAACATCGACAACGCCAGATTCCTTTCGGCGGCCGCTGGTGGCCTGGCCGTGGTGGGACTGGGATTGGCCGCCCCGGCCCTGGCCGACAGTGTGCGCTCCGATGCCGACTCGCTCTCGACCGTCATCGGTGTGAACGCCCCGACCTACGAGTTCGAGGACTTCGGTGTTTTGCACAACCGCGGACCGCGGGCCGGCATCCAGGGACCGGGCTTCGAACCCGTGCGTCCGACCATCGGACGGACCGCCGAAGGTCGCTGAAACCTCACACATAGAAGTGGTCGGCGTAGACCAGCCGCCTGGTGGTGCTCACCCCCGTCTCACCCGGAGCCGGATCGGCGGACAGATTCTCGAACTCTTCGACCTGCACGCGGAGGTCGTCGGAACCGGGTGGGGTACCCAGGATCTGCGGTGGCACCAGATCGAGCTCGGCGGTCCACGTCGCGGTGAAGGACGTCTCGTCGACGCCCGACAGCAGGCAGGGGACCGGCACCCCCGAGACCCAGTCGATGTCGGAGCCCGACACCAGGTTGCGGGTCTGAACCGTCGCGATGACCTCATGCGACTTCGGCAGCAGCTGCATCAGGGCGTCGTGCCCGGGGGTCGGGGGCGGGACGTCGATCCGCGGGTCGTTGGTGACCGCGGCCGATCCGGTGACGGTGATGCGGACGGACTGCCCGTCCGGTCGACTCAGCGTGCCGATCCGCTCCGGCGGCAGTTGGACGAAGTCCGTCGTGACGATCTCGGAGAACTCCATGCCGGGCACTGAGTTCGGCTGGTACCTGGCCACTGCCAGACGCAGGAACGGCCATGCGGCACCGCGGGATTCGAGGACGACGTCGACGAACCACATCCCCCGTCCCCGATGGAACTCCGGGGTGTAGGCGTAGGCGTTGACCATTTTGTCCTGGTCCTCGGGGTTGGCCGACGGTGGCGGTGTGACGACCACATGCCGCGTGGGTCGGCCGGGCAGGCTCTCGGGCGCCAGCTGCAACTGCACGGCTCGCTGCTGCCACGCCGAAAGCACCGGCACCTCGTAGGCGTTCGCGAATGCCGGGCTGGCGACGATCGGATCCCGGGCCCACAGGCTGACCTTCTCCGGTCCACCGGAGATCAACGCCGGGTCGCCCGTGGTGATGATCGCGAGCATCTCACCGTCACCGCTGGAGTACCACGGGCGGTCCAGCCAGATGCGGACCCCGCTGCGGCGCACCCGCCGCACGGCGAACGGGTGTTCGGGTTCGGTGGTCTGCTCCCACAGGAACATCGGGATCACATCGTGGACGACGGGAGGCGCCGGCGGCGCCGAGCTCGGGATGTTCACCTCGACCTCGTTGCCTGCCGACAGCGTGTCGTCGGGCCCCGGCAACTCGTCGGCCTCGAAGAATTCCCGGTACCGCGATGAGCCGTGCAGTCGGTAGGTCACCGCACGGGCCTTGGTGTCGGGAAGGATGTGGATCGCGGGCCTGATCGGCACGTCGGTCCTGCGGGTGCCGACTTGTGTCGCGCGCTCACGGTTGGTCAGCAGCGAGTACCGCTCGTGTTCGTCGATGCGGTGGTCGACGACGATCTCGCCGATGGTGCGCGTACCGGGATCGGGTGCGCTGGGATCATCGACGGGTTCGGTCCAGGCGGCCCGCAGTTCGACCCTGTCGGTGCTCGAGCCGTGGACGTCGAGCACGCCGTCGAGCTCGGCCGTGACGATGTAGGGGGCGCGCGGTTCGGCCCGCAGCCGGGAGATGCGCGGCGCGATCGCGGGGCGCGCGGTGGCGTGCACCAGACGAAGCTCCTCGTCCGGGGTCAGCCACCACATCCACCCGTCCAGCGCGGCCTGCTCAAGGATGCGGCGGTCCGACGCCGGCACGCTGGGGTCGTGGACCGGGTGAAACCGCCAGGGCCCCATCTTCTGCAGATGTTCGGCGTCGAGCGTGGTGGCGTACTTGACCGAGACCTGTTCGCCGGGTGGCAGGCCCACGTGAATGACGTTGCCGTCGACGCGGGCGTCCAGGGTCTTCGCGGCGTGCAGCACCAGCCGGTACGGGGTGAGCGACGGCCACGAACCCGCGTAGGGGACGGTGACGGTCTGCAGCACACGCGGACTGGACAGCCGATGGTCGGCGCCGGCGGCGTGGAAGACCAGCGCGACGCCGTGCGCCATGGGGTCGGGCAGGTGGGGCAGCACCAGGTTGTCGACGTCGTGGACGACGTATTGACCTGCCTTGGGCGGGTTCTCGGGATGCTGGATCTGCTCCAGCGTCAGGGGGTCGGTGACATCCGGCATCGACAGCAGTTTGATGCCCGGCTGGGGAATGGTGCGGTCTGGATCGTTGAGGTCCTGAATCTCCTTGTGGTACAGCGTGCCCCGCTCCTTCAAGGCCGTCGCGTAGGCCTTGGCGACCTGTCCGGTCCGCATGAACTCGTCGAGTCGGCCGTCCTGCTCGGCCTCGAGTTCGCTGCCCTTGGGCGGCACGATGTGACGCTCACACAGTCCGGGCCCCGAGTCCATGCCGGTTCGGATCACCAAGCGCTGCACCGACTCTCCGGTGGTGTATGCGCTCCGCGGGACCAGGGTGGGTGCGGGGATCGGATCCCAGCGCAGGAACAGGCGTGGGACGGTGACGACGTTGGGGTCGCCCGCGTCGGCGAACAGCGTGGCCAGAGCGCCGAGATCGACGTCGTCCCACTGTGGGTGGGGCCGCAGCGACTCGGCCTTCTCGACCACCGAGGCGGTGGCGCGTTCGATGTCGGCGCGGACCCCCGTGCCGTCACTGACCGTGGGCCGCAGCGAGGGCCGCAGTGCGGTGAGTACGCCGCTCTGCTCGCGAGCGGAGGCCTCGGCGCGCAGACTGTCGAGGTGGGCCGCCGCCATGTCGATCAACGGCTGGTCCGCCAAGGCCGGCGGAACGGAGTCCAGCGGCACGCTGTTGCCCGCGAGGTCGACCCCGGCGATGCGGAAGGAGTACCTGCGCCCGTACCGCAGCGCGGGCAGGCTTCCCGCCTTGACCCGCGAACGCACCCACAGCCCGGGGCTCTCGGTTGATTCGGCGGTGTCGGTGAGGCGTTCCCGGCCCGGTTCGTCCTGTGTCGCGTCGTTGTGGATGACCAGCTTGCCCGGCCGCGGCGCCGACAGGCTCCAGCCGTCCCACCCGGCCAGCACCTCATGGACGTAATAGGGATAGTTCGGGTTGCCCGGAACGCGGGACAGCGGTGGGTTCTGCAGCAGGCCCGGATCCTCGACGTCGGTGAGGATCGGGGTCGTCGTGAAGGAGGCCGTCACCAGGCGCTCGTGCAGGCTGTGCCAGCGCTTGGTGGTGTCGTCCCACACCTCGAGTCGGGTTCCGCGCAGCAGGCCCTCGAAATGGAACTGCTGTCGGGTCTGGCCCGTCCCGGGCTGCTCGATCACGGGGGTCAGGGCCTCACTCTTGGCGATCTGCTGCTGCAGGCGATCAGATCGCTGCAGTTCGGCGATCGCGAATCCGGTGCCGCGCAGGCCGGCCGGTGCGAACGACCCGGGATCGCCGTTGAGCTCGACCGCCAGGGCACGGACTGTGCTGCGGCACAACTGCTCCACACCGAGGCCGCCGGCGTCGGGATCGAGGTCCATCACGCGGAAGCGCTGGGCGTCGCCCACCAGCATGCGCCCCGACTTCCACCGACTGCTGTCCTTGGCGACGGCGAGCAGGCGGTCGCCCTCGGCGATGCACAACGTCTCCGGCGACAGATACTTCACGATGTCGGTCACGCCGGGAAACTCGATCTCGCACCAGATCCGGGTCGTCCGCCGCAGCACATCGAGGTCATCGACCTTGACGTCGACGACGATGCCAAGCGTGCGGGCCAGCGCGGGCACGTTGCAGGCCGACGCGACGCGTTCATGGAAATCGGGGACGGGGTGCGGGGTGCGTGCAATCCGGGCCTGGGCCTGGGCCTGGGCCTGGGCGTCGTCGGGATCGGGGTCGGGATCGGGCTGTGCCTGCTCTTCGGGTCGGTGGAAATAGCGCTGGGCCCGGTGCAGATCGACCAGCATGGCCAGGGTCGCGTCCTCGCCGATCTGATCGGGGTGCTCGACGTAGAAGTCGAGCAGCGCGGTGATGTCGGCATCGACGGCATTCGCATCGTCGCGGCCGAGCAGCATCTCGATCGGGGATCGCCACGGCGCCTCTGGGATCTGGGCCGCCTCGAGGGCGGGACCGATGGGCACATCGGGTCGCGGTTTGACCGGGTGGACAGCGCGGCGGGCGGCGTCGGCCCGCTCAGTGCCCAGGCGTTCGCGGCGGTTCCGACGGCTTCGGTCGTAGTGCTCGAGCTCCGATATCGCCGCGCCGGCGGCCTCGGCGCCCCTGAACACCCGCAGCACATCGGCGGCCAGGGGGTTGCCGATCACTCGTGGCCGATCGATCGGTGACGACAACGCGGCGGCGTTGTGCACGTCGAGAGCGTGGTCGGGCATGCGGTGGGCGGGGAAGCTGTTCCAGGTGGCGGTCGCGGGTTTGGGTTCGGGATAGGCGGCCACGTGGGTGTCGGGGGGAAATGCAGTCTGCCAATGGGATTGACTGGCCCTGCCCACCAGGGGAGTGCACGGGATGGTGGTGCCGCCGGCTTCCGCGGAGCGCAGTGTGATGGTGGCGTTCTGGAGTGTCTTGACCCAGTTCACCATCGCGGGGTAATCGTTCAGCGTGCCGCCGTCGCCGAGTCGGTGTGAGATGAACAGCGAGACGTGATGGTCGTCGTGCGGGTTGGTCGAGTACGGCAGGACCGTCGCCATCAGACGGGTGGTGGCCATGCTCAGGCTCCTATCGCGAATGCGGAGTAGTAGGTGTCCCAGAGGTTCTGCCCGCCTTCATCGGGCGGCATGATGTCCTTCAGCGTGGGGTCGCCGCGTGACCCGGCGAGTTTTCGTTCACACGTGATCTCCACCGAGGCCGAGAAGAGCGCGACCTCGATCTCGACGGTCAGGCTCGCGCGGCCGATCAGCTTGCCCGTGCCGAAGTCGTAGCGCAGTGACAGCTCCAACGTGATTGACGCCGAGGCGATGCCGAGCACCTCGACTTCGCCGCGGATCCGGAAGTAGCCGGTCAGCTGCCCCTTCTTGTCCTCAAGGCGCAGGTACACCCCGATCATCACCGACACCGATCCGGATGCCACACCGAGGTCGACGCTCAGTGACGCGCCGGCCTCCAGTCCCATCTCGAGCAGCACCAGGCCCATGGGCGACAACCGGATTCCCACCCAGCCGCCTCCGCCGATCGCCAGGACCGTCAGCCGGAACGGTGCCTCCTTGGTGCAGAAGAAGAACCCGACCGTGACGGCTTCGCCGAGGAACGGGATGCGGCAGTCCGCACCGAGTGCGATGTTCTCCAACGAGAACACCCCGATCGCGATGCTGGGCAGGGCGAGGCTGAAACCCGCGGTGGCGCCCTCCCCGGTGATGTCGACGAACGGGGGATCGGAGAACCCGTCCAGCGGGATGGCCTGCCGTAACCGCTCGACGAACTCGAGGACGCCGACGAACTTCAGATTGTCGAACTGCACGTCGACTTCGGGCTTGGCACCCGTGACGGTGCGGAAGGCGATGTGGCGGAAGGTCACCGCCATCAGAGCATCGGTCCCCGGCGGAAGCTGCAGTTTGAAGTTGGGCAGTTTGGCGTCGATGATCGACTGCGGCGCACCGTCGGGTCCCGTGCCCAGTTCCACCGAGATCGGCAACCGCGGGTCGGGGTCCTGGGGTACGAAGAATCTCTGGGTGTCGGGTTTGTCGGCCGGCCAACCTGTGATCTTGGCGTTCCACACGTACTTGACGGTGTGGTTCTCGGTGACCAGCTTGGGTGCGTCGTCGAGGCCGGCCTTGAGCAGGATGGTCTTGAGGTCGAACAACCCGAACAGCTTGGGCAGCGCGCTGCCCAGGAATTTGCCGGGGTCGAAGGTGCCTGTGGTGATGTCGTCGCCGCCGGATTCGCCCCGGTCGCCGACCGCGCCGAGTCGGCGGGACAGTGCTTGGACCGACACGCTCGGTTCGACGAAGCCGCCGCCCCGGTCGGCGGCGCCGGCGAAGTCGAGCTTGGTCTCCTGCAGGAGCCTCAGATACAGCTGAGCCGGGTCACCGGCTGGAAACCCCTTCTCGACATACGGTTTGCGGTACTGCACCAGTGACGGTCCGCCGCCGCGGTTCAACGCGGCCAGCGCGGGGATCTCGATCGAGGCCCGCTTGAGCTCGGGGGTGCTGGTCTTGACTTCCGCGTTGCCGGTGAACTCGATCCACTGCGTCCGCGAGGTGGTGTCCCCGGATGTCGTGCTGGGCGCGAAGGCGATCTCGGCGCCGCCGGCGTCGATCGGATGGTGCTTCTTGACCACCTCCTCGATCCACGTGTCGAGGGCTTTGGTGTGCACGGGCGGTTGCACCGGATCGGCATTCGGATCGGGGATCGGAACGGCCACCAGGGGTGTCACCAAGGTGACGGCCCGACCCTCGTGGTCGATTCCGGTGATCTTCCATTGGTAGGCCGCGGACTTCACAGTCGGAACGAAGGGCGCCGGTGGCGGGTCCGCGGGGGTGTCGATGTCCGTCGAGACGACGGGGTCGATGGTGACACTCGTGAACGGGAAGGCGTTGAGCACCGGGTGGTCCTGGACCCCGGGTTGGCCCGTCACCCGGATGCCGGTGTAGTCGCGGGTGTGTTCGCGCAGCACGATGAAGAAGCGCTGAAACAGGTTCGCCGCCGGATTGCCGTCCGCCAGCCTGATCTTGCGTTCGGTGATCTTGATCAGGGTCGCGCGGTGGCCGAACGGGAACAGGTAGATCGGGCGTTCCACGCGGACGTATTGGTCGCGGCCCATCACGGCCTGGTGCATGTATGCCGACGGGTTGGCCGCCCAGCGTCCCACCCAGTCGATCCAGGCCCCGAGTGCGCTGAGGTAGAGCCGCTTGACATTGAGCGGGTCGGGTTCTGTTCGCCGGGGGTCGGCGGTCACCCGGACGATGTCCGCGCGGTCGGTATTCTTCAGCGATCCGGTGAAGCCTGGCGTGTCGAGTTGTTCGGGATCGCGGTGCCACACCGCGCGCACGGTGCGCAGCGTGGCGTCCTTCTCGTCGACGTCGACGAACTCACCGTTCTCGTCGACCGTGCGGACCCCGAGTCGGGTGTGCCACAACCCAACCCGGGCCGGATCCGTCGGTGCGGCCTCGGCTTCGGAGGCGTGGGTGAAACCGCCGTACTTGTGATTCGGGGAGACGATCAGCCGGTACGGCGCCTCGACCGCGGTCTGGTCGGCGGCCGGCGCGGTCGGGGCGCCCTGGGCGTCTCCGGGCCGTGGGTCGGTCGCGGTGACGCGGGGGATCGCCAACGTGGGCACCCGCAGCCCCAGGGCGGTCAGGGCTTCGAGGACACCGGCGACCGTGTAGGGGATCTCGGTGCCTTCGGGAAGCTCGAACACCACCCGAGAATCGTTGGCGGCCCGCGCCTTCGCGACTTGCGGAGGGTTGGTGGGCGGAGAGGCCTGGGTGGCCTCCTCGAAGATGTTCTGCACTCCGAAGCGCACGATCAGGTGCGCGTCGTCCTCGGCGGCGATCAGTCGTGATCCGGCTGGCGGCGGTTCGATGCCGGGGATGGTCAGCTTCTGGCCCGGCGTGATCGCATGCGGATTGCTCAGATGATTGGCCGCGGCGATCAGGCGGTACCTGTTCGGGTCTCCGTAGAACCGTTGGGCGATGTCCCACAGCGTGTCTCCGGACTTCACCACGTAGGTCTGCGGCGGCGGCGCCGGTGCCGGCTTCGGCGGCAGGACCAGGATGTCGCCGGGATGTATGACGTAGGGGTCCGCGAGATGGTTGGCGGCCGCGATCAGCGTGTACAGGAACGGATTTCCATAATGAGCTTCGGCGATGTCCCACAGCGTCTCCCCGCGCACGACGGTGTGCTCGACCGTGGGGGCCGCGGGGGTCCCGCCGACGAGTTGGCAGCCGATCGCGGTGCATGCCAGGTCCAGCAGATCGGCGGGGCGCAGCAGACGGAACTCGTGGGGCAGGGAGACGTCGTCGCGGATCGCCATGTGCACCGACCCGTCCGGCGCGATCCACCACACCTCGGTGGTCGACTTGGTCCTGGCCAGCCCGGTGAGGCCGCCGAAGATCGACGCGCTGCCCGGGCCGGCGACAGGGGCTGGATAGCGCTGCCATCCCGTGCCCGCGCGCCACGTCGCGCCGTCGACCGCGCCGTCGGGGCGCACCCACAGCGCGTCCATGGTGCCGGCACCGCGTCTGACGACGGTGATGCCGCTGGCGGTGGAGGCGCTGCCGTTCACCGCCACCGGTTCGGGCTCCAATGTCCACTGGCCGCCGTCGACCCAGTGCGCCCAGCGCACCGCGCCCTGCGGCGAGATCCACAGCACATCCATGCTGTTCTCCGTGCGTGACACGGCGTCGAGGCAATGGGATTGGGCCGCACTGCCATTGGGGGCTACCGGGGCGCCGTACCTCCGCCAGCCCTTGCCGTCGTCGTACCAGAAGGCACCCTCGACCGAGCCCTGTGGACCGACCCACCAGATCTCCATGTTTTCGGGAGATCGTGAGACTGCCGCGACACCACCCTGTTTGGCGGCCGCACCGAACCCGGTCACCGGGTAGCGATGCCATGTCGAATCGGCCTGGTACCAGTAGGCGCCCTGCACCGAACCGTCGAGGCCGACCCACCAGATCTCCATGCTCTCGGGAATCCGGGACACCGCGGCGATGCCGCTGGAGGTGGACGCGGCACCCGGTCCCGCGACGGGGTCGTGATAGGCGCGCCAGTTCTCACCGTCGTCGTACCAGTACGCCCCCTCCACGGAGCCGAGGGGGCTGATCCACCACAACTCCATGCTGTCGGCGATGCGGGAGAGGGCGGCGATGCCACTCGAGGATGCGTTGCTCACCCTGCTCGGGACCCCGTAGGGGCGCCAGCCCTGGCCGTCGTCGTACCAGAAGGCGCCCCGGATCGCGGGATTCGGCGCGAACCACCAGGCTTCCATGTTGGTGGCGAACCGCGAGACGGCGGTGATGTCGCTGGCGGTGTCGGCGGCCGACGGTCCCTGGACTTGGTGGTGGACCCAAAGCGGCATGATCGGCCTCCCCCTGCAGTGATGCGCGAAGCGTCCCCGTGCTCCGGGCGGACTCAGGCTGGCACGGCGCCGACGTGGCGGGCGCGAGTAACCGACTACTCGTACCCGCGTGCGTCGTGGGCCCGTGGGTGCGCCGCGCCGCCTGGGTGAACTTGGCGGCCGGGGATTCGAGCCAACCGGATATGCGAGTACCCGACTACGTGCGCCCGCGGAGGCCGCCGGTGACACGCTCGTCACCGAATGGAAACACGCATGAAAGGTGGGGGGCGATGTTCAGGGACTTCGGCATCAAACCTGTCGTTGCCGGCGCTCTGGCGCTGGCTGGCCTCGGACTGGCCGCGCCGGCGCTGGTGGACAGCGTCGGCTCGGACACAGGGTCCGAGTCGACGGTGATCGGTGTGAGCGCACCGACGTACGAGTTCGACGACTTTGGGGAACTGCACAACCGCGGCCCCCGCGCCGGCGTCAACGGGCCGGGTTTTGCCCCTGAGCGTCCGATCGTCGGACCGGCTTCCGACGGGCGTTGAGGCGCCGTCCTGTGCGGGGCACTCCGGGGAGCTGGGGTGCCCCTTTCAATTGCCCGGCTCTGAGCGATTTCCGGTATCACCACGAGGCGGCTGGGCCGCCCCGCATTTCGGCGCCACCCCAGAATTCGCTCGAAGCCGGGCAATTGAGTGGCACACCCCGGACGTGTCGGGCAGCCGCCGTCCCACGTTCGGGGGAGTCAGCGCCCGCGCAGCACGTCCAACACCGCGTCGACGTCGGCGTCCGTGGTCGCCCATGAGCACACGAACCGGTACACCGGTGCCAGCGCATCGGGTTGGTGAATCGCGAACCGCGCGCGGACGGCGGCCAGGGCCTGCGGATCGAGCTTGACGAACACCTCGTTGGCCTCCGTCGCGGTGGCCAAGGACAGCCCCAGCTCGGCCAGTCCCGCACTGAGCCGGGCGGCCATCGCGTTCGCATGCGCGGCACTGCGCAGCCACACTCCGTCGGACAGCATCGCCGCGAACTGCGCCGACACATAGCGGTGCTTGCTCGCCAGATGCCCGATCTGCTTCTGCACGAAAGCGATTCCCTCGAACCGCTCGGGCCTGCGGACCAGCAGCGCGTCACCGAACAGCATGCCGTTCTTGGTGCCGCCGACCGTGACGATGTCGGCGTCCCCGATCGCTTCGGCCGGTGAGACGCCCAACGCCGCAATCGCATTGGCGATCCGGGCACCGTCGACGTGCACCAGCAGATCCAGTGCGTGCGCGTGGTCGATGAACGCCGACAGCTGCGTGGCCGGCCAGACCCGGCCGTTCTCGGTGGACTGCGTGACGGTGACGATGCGCGGCTGGGAATGGTGCACCTCGCCCCGGCGTGCGACGCGGGCGTCGAGTTCGGTGGCGGCGATGATGCCGTCGTCGCTGGGCAGCCTGGTCAACTGCGCGCCGGACAGCCGCACCGGTCCACCGGCCTCGTCGAGCAGGGAGTGCGCGACGTCGCTGCACAGGATCTCCTGCCACGGCCTGACGGCGGCGGTCAGCGCGATGACGTTGGCAGCGGTGCCGGTGAACGCGAACAGCACCTCGGCGTCCGGGGATGCGAAAACGTCGCGCAGCACGTCCGCGGCGTGCGAGGTGATCGGGTCGTTGCCGTACGAAGCGGCGTACCCGTCGTTGGCCGTCGCGAGCGCCTCGAGTGCGCGCGGATGTGCGGGCGCAGCGTTGTCCGAGGCGAACGCGGAGGAGGGACCCACGCTCGCCATCATGTCACCGCCCGGTTCCTGGCGCGTGGGTCAGCGGACCGCCGCGAGCTCTGCCGAGGCAGAAGCGGTGCTGCTGTCGCGGTGGCGGGTGCAGGTGAGCAGCACCGCGGCGGCCAGCACCGCGGCGGTGAACATCACGATGCTCATGGGCAGGGCGCTGGCGTCACCGGCCAGGCCGACCAGGGGAGTGGTGGCCGCACCGAAGGTGTACTGCAGGAAACCGAGCACGGCCGAACCGGTGCCGGCGGTCTCGCGAACCTGCTCGATCGCCAGGGTGGTCGCGTTGGCGAAGGTGAAGCCGACGGTGCCCATGAAGCAGGCCATCAACGCGATCGTCAGCCACGGGATGACCTGTCCGACGGTGACATTGAGCAGCTGCACGGCGGTGACCACCACCATGGTGCTCACGCCGCCGATCAGCAGCCTGCGCGGCGCGATGGACTTGACCAGCCGGGCCGAGAGCGTGCCGGAGGCCGCGATCGCCAGCGCGCACGCCCCGAAGGTCAGCGAGTACGCCCGAGGCGAAAAGCCCAGGATGTTCTGCAGGATGAACGGCGAGGCCGAGATGTAGGCGAACATCGCCGACGCCGTCAGGCCCAGAGTCAGTGTGTAGCCGAGGTAGCGGCGATTGCCCAGCACGCCGCGCATGCCGTCGGCCAGTGATCGCAGGCCGCCCGGGCGGCGGTGCTCGACGGGCAGTGACTCGTGGGCGAAGAACGCCGCACCGGCCAGCATCAGCAGGTTCATCGCGGCCAGCGCGGCGAAGACCGCCCGCCACCCCCAGCCCGCGACGATGACACCGCCGAGGACCGGCGCGGTGATCGGGGCGAGCACACCGATGACCATCATGACCGCGAACAGCCTGGCCGCGGCCGCGCCCTTGGCCCGGTCGGCGATGATCGCGCGGGCGATGACGACACCCGCGGCGCCGGTGAAGCCCTGCACGAAGCGCAGGGCGATCAGGACCTCGATCGACGGGGCGAAGATGCACAGCACGCTGGTGATCAGGCATGCCACCGTGCCGATCAGCAGTGGCCTGCGGCGGCCGAACTGATCCGAGAGCGGGCCGATCACCAGTTGGCCCACGGCAAGGCCGATCAGGAATGCCGTCAGCGTCAGCTGGATCATCGGCGCCGTGGTGTGGAACTCGGCGGCCATGTCGGGGAAGGCCGACAGGTACATGTCGATCGAAAAGGGGGTGACCGCCGTGAGGAGGGCGAGCACGGCGATGAGCATCGCCGACGGGGGTGGGGGAGTCATTCATTCCTTGCGCGACTGAGAACTATGTATAAAAATATAGTTATTGTGAAATATGTATGTCAAGATCGCGGATATGCTCGCGTGATGGACGTCACCGCGAGTGAAACCCGGGAGCTGGCCCTGGCGTTGCACGACCTGTCCTGGCGCATCGCCCGGGTCGGCCCGGGTCAGATCGGGCTCGAGCCACTGCCGGCCTCGGAGATCGCGGTGCTGCGCGCGGTGCTCGACGAACCGGGGCGCGGCGTGTCCGACGTGGCCGCCTCGGTCCGGATGCAGCCCAGCAACGTCAGTGCCGCGGTGCGCTCGCTGGTCACCCGCGGTCTGGTGGAGAAGCGGCCCGACACCCACGACAAGCGCGTCGCGCTGCTGCATCCCACCGCGACCTCGCTGCGAAACCGCGCGGCCATCGAGTCCGAGCTGACCGCCTCGCTGGCCCAGGCGTTGGCCGCGCTGCCCCACGACGAGGTCAGCGCGCTGCTGCGGGCCGTCCCGGCGATGCGCCAGCTGGCTGCCGCGGTCGTGGAGCGCGTGCGTTAGACCGACGGCAGTTCGGCCCCGGTGGCCAGTTCGGCGTAGGACCGCATCAGCCGAAGCGCGGTCGTGCGGTCCAGGGCGGGGTCGCGCGCGACGATGCGATACCCGAAGTAGTCCTCCATCGACATCAGCGTCATGGCCACGTCGCGGGCCGGGGCGGCCAGCGTGAACGCCCCGGCGTCGGCGCCGCCAGCCAGGATCTGGGTGTAGAGGTCGACCTGCCGGTGGTAGATGTGCTGCACGTCGGGCCGGTTGTCGAGTTCGAAGCCGGCGGCCAACACGGCCCGCCAGATGGCCCGCCACTCGGCGTCCTCGGGCCCCGTCGGCAGGCCGGTCGCGATGGTCAGCGCCAGTTGGGTCCGGGGGTCGTCGGTGCGCTCCACGACCTCGAGGCGGTCGTCGTAGAAGCGGGTGTCGGAGCGCTGCGCAAGCTCGGAGAGCAGCTGATCCATGTCTTTGAAGTAATAGCGCACGGCGTTGGGGGTCAGGCCCAACTCGTCGGCGACATCGCTGAGGCGCAACTCGGCCAGGTCGTGTGTTTCGATCAAAGTGATTGCCGCATCGAGGATCTCGGTGCGTCGCTGGGCTCTGCGTACGGGCCGCGCCATCGGGGTGTCACGCCTCCTCGCCGTCCCGTCGAACTGTGGTGAGGGTACTGGATTTCAATCTTCCTCTTGCGCACCCGGTTCCTGGGGGTCATTATTTGCCAACTATGAAAAAAACTCCAGTCCCGGACGGGTCCGTGCGAGCGCGGGACCTGGGCGTCGTCATCGGGGAACACCCCACCGGCGCGCACAACGCCATCACCGACGTGCCGGGCGTCCGCGTCGGCCACACGACGCTGCACCAGGACGGTCCGCCCGTCGTGCACACCGGCGTGACGGTCGTGGTCCCGCATGACGACATCTGGACCGAACCGGTGTTCGCCGGTGCCCACCGCCTCAACGGCAGCGGGGAGATGACGGGCCTGGAGTGGATCCGCGAGTCCGGCGAGCTCACCTCGGCGATCGGCATCACCAACACCCACAGCGTCGGGGTGGTGCGCGACGCGCTGGTGGCCGCGCAGGTCGGCGCGCGCGGCGACGGCCTGTACTGGTCGCTGCCCGTCGTGGGGGAGACCTATGACGGAGTGCTCAACGACATCAACGGCTTTCACGTCAGGCCCGAGCATGCGAGCGCGGCCCTGGCCGCGGCCTCGTCCGGGCCCGTCGAGGAGGGCAGCGTCGGCGGCGGCAGCGGAATGATCTGCCACGGCTTCAAGGGCGGCATCGGTACGTCGTCACGGGTCACCGAGACCGCGGCCGGCACCTACACCGTGGGCGTGCTGGTGCAGGCGAATCACGGTCGGCGCGAACGCCTTGCGGTCAACGGCCAGCCCGTCGGCCAGCGGATCGGCGCCGACGTCGTGCCGCTGCCCGAGGCCCCGGCACAGTACGAACCGGGGTCCGGATCGATCATCGTCATCGTCGCGACCGACGCGCCGCTGCTGCCGCACCAGTGCACGAGGTTGGCGCAGCGCGCCGCGCTGGGTGTGGCCCGCGTCGGCGGCACCGGCGAGCAGTACAGCGGAGATCTGATGCTGGCCTTCTCCACCGGCAACCGCGGCATCCCGCCGTACTCGTGGGATGAGGACGCCGGAACCGCGCGTCCCGAGGTGGACGTGCGGATGGTCGCGCCCCAGCTCATGACCCGACTGTTCGACCTGACGATCGAGGCCACCGAGGAGGCGATCGTCAACGCCCTCGTGGCGGCCACCACGGTGACCGGGCCCACCGGCATCACCGCCCACGCGCTCGACCATGACCTGCTCCGCCAAGCCCTGACCCGCCAGGAGGACCGATGACCACTCCGCAGACAGAGTCTCGCCTGCACGGACGGCTCGGCGCCGTCGCGATCGTGTTCATGGTGGTGGCCGCCGCC
Source organism: Mycobacterium sp. ACS4331 (assembly GCF_001667265.1). Classification (GTDB taxonomy): domain Bacteria; phylum Actinomycetota; class Actinomycetes; order Mycobacteriales; family Mycobacteriaceae; genus Mycobacterium. The sequence continues at coordinate 38,420 of NZ_LZHW01000001.1, forward strand.
GCCCCGTTGACCGTGATCGGCGGAAACATGCCGCTGGCCATGGGATTGGGCAACGGTGCGGGCGCTCCCGTCGGCTTCGTGATCGCCGCGCTGGTGCTGCTGCTGTTCAGCATCGGGTTCGTGACCATGACGCCGCACGTCCCCGAGGCCGGTGCGTTCTTCTCCTATGTGACCGTCGGACTGGGCCAGCGGATGGGCCGAGGCGTGGCGGTGGTCGCCCTGATCGCCTACACCGCAATCCAAGTCGGCATCTACGGCTACATCGGCTGGGCGATCGACGACACCGTGCGGTTCTACGGCGGTCCGCAATTGCCCTGGCCGCTCTACTCTTTCGCGGTGCTGGCCATCGTGGCGTTGCTCGGCTACCGGCACATCGAGCTGTCGGCCAAGGTGCTGGGCGTGGCACTGGCGCTGGAGATCGGCATCGTGGTGCTGCTCGACCTGGTGATCTTCACCGACCCCGGACCCGCCGGAGTGACGTTCGACTCGTTCACCCCCGCGGTGTTCACCAACGGCACCCTCGGCATCGCGGTGCTGTTCGCGCTGACCGGGTTCATCGGCTTCGAGGCCACCGCGGTGTTCCGCGACGAGGCCCGCGATCCCGAGCGCACCATCCCGCGCGCGACGTACGCCGCGGTGCTCATCATCGGCGGCTTCTATGCGCTGACCGCCTGGGCGTTCGTGGTGGCGATCGGCCCCGACCAGGTGGCCGCCGTCGCGCAGCAGACCCTCGACGGGGAGGGCAACATGCTGCTGGACACCACCGCGGACACGCTCGGCCGGGTGGGCCGCGACGTGGTCAACGTGCTGCTGCTGACCTCGCTGTTCGCCTGCGTGCTGTCGTTCCACAACGTCATCGCGCGGTACCAGTTCGTGCTGTCCGGCAAGGGTCTGCTGCCCGCCCGGTTGGGCACCGTGCACTCGCGGCACGCGTCGCCGGCGTTCTCGTCGGTGGTGCAGACCGTGACGGCGTTCGTCATCGTCGCGGTGTTCGCGGTGCTCCAGATCGACCCGCTGGTCGGCGTTTTCGGCTCGATGGCCGGGGTGGCGACGGTCGGGATGGTGCTGCTGATGCTGACCACGTCGGTCGCAGTGTTGGTCTTCTTCGTGCGCAACCCCGATGCGGATCGACGGCTGTGGCAGACGCGGCTGGCGCCGGCGCTGGCGTGCCTGGGGCTGCTCGGCAGCCTGTGGCTGGTGCTGTCGAACTTCACGCTGGTGACCGGCGGTTCGGTGGCCGTCAGCACGGTGCTGGCCGCCGTGCCGTTCCTCGGCCTGCTGATCGGGGCGCTGGCGTGGAAGCAGCGGTCCGGGGTGTCCGAGGGTTCGGAGGTCTCCTGAGTACCTCTCCTCTGGGGCGCGTCATCACATGATGACGCGCGAGGGGATTGCACACCAGCCGCTCCTGCCCCAGAATTCCCGCCATGCCTGAACCTCACGAAACAGACACCACTGCCGGCCTGGCCCCGCTGGGCCCCAAGATCGAAAAGCTCGTCGCGGACCTCGGGGTGAAGTCCCTGCTGGTGATGCGGTCGGAGTCCGACTCGATGGTGGTGGCCGCGACCGCGGGCGAGGCCACCAAGCACTACACCGTCGGCGCGGCCGGCAAGAAGGCCCTCGGCGCCGAGGGCAGCGTGCCGCTGTACTGCGAGAAGGTGGTGGACGCCGACGCCGACCTCTTCGTGCGGGACTCGCGCGAGGACGCGGTGTTCGCGGGCAACGAGGACGAGGTCGAGTTCGGCCTGCACAACTACCTGGGCCTGCCCGTGCACGACTCCTCGGGTGCGGTCGTCGGCACGGTCTGCGTGCTCGACGACTCCGCACGCGACTACAGCGACGCCGAGATCGCCGCGCTCAAGGAACTGCGCGGCGAGGTCGAGGGCATCGTGGCCGGGGACGACCAGGCGCTGGGCTGACCTTGTGTGCCGCCCCGGCGCGCCTCGTGGGAACATGGTGCCGCGTTGATCGCGCCGGGGGCGGTAGCTCAGTCGGTTAGAGCCGCGGACTCATAATCCGTAGGTCGCGGGTTCGAGCCCCGCCCGCCCCACCACAGGCTGTTTTTCAAGATCAATTCTTGGAAGCCATCTGTTCATTCACCGTCTATGACGGTCGGTGCAGGTCGTGCAGCATGCCGCCACGCCTCGCGTACGGCGGCGAGCGCTTCGGCCGCTGTGACGGTGAGGCGGGTCTGTCCGGCCAGCTGCGCATTCCACTCCGCGTCCGTCGGGGCTCGGTCGAACATGCGCTGCGACGGCGCCTTGTTGGTCGGTCCGTATCGCCGAAACAGTGCGGCGGCGTCTGCGTCGATGGCGCCGACTCGGCTCAGGGCCCAGATGTCCCATAGGTCGCGGGCTGCGTGGCGGTCCGTCCATGTCGCCGTCTTCGACGCTGCGAACGCGGGGAGCGTGGGCACAAGTAGTTCAGCAGCGGGTGCATCCGCATAGCGCTGAAACAGCTCGCGGCGCTCCGTAGGCCAGACGACCCGGTCGCGTGCTGACAGCAATTGGAGGCGAACCGGGCGTCCGTCCGAGGGTCGCAACAACACCGGCAGGGTGTCTGCGGTAGCGCTGAGGGCGGGTTCGACGGTCAGCCGGCCGTGGGTGCGCGCGACGGCGCGGGGGAGCGCGGCGTCGAGCGCGGTGGCAACCTCTTTGCGGCTCCCGATGGCGATGAGATCGATGTCCTCACTCAGCCGTCCGTCGGGGAGGTGGGTGCGGGCGAGGGCGGTCCCGCCGATGAAGTGGATTCGGTCACCGAACTCACGGCTGAGGAACGCGAGGAGGTGGGAAATGAGATGGTCGCGCTCAACTTGTGCGGCCGATACGCCGAACTGGGTTGCGACCGAGTCACGTTCGTCAGGATCCATGATCAACCCCCGCCCAGTCTTCCGCCCGGCGCAGGGAGGCGAGGCGGCGCTGTTCGGTGGCGAGGCGACGGAGGCGTTTCTTGTCGCTGCGTGAGTAAAGCGCGGTGACAGCGTCAGGAACGTCGGATTCGTTATCGCCGAGGGTTGGGCGGTGGGCGAGGTCGAGGACTGTCTGTTCGGGCGTGGTCACCAACGCCGGCCCCAGTTCGGTGGGGATGCGTTCGGCGTCGAGACTGCGGGTGTCGCGCTGGACGAACCGCACGACGGCGGGCCGATCGGTCAGTGCGATGGGATGGTGTCGGCGTGGCACTGCCACGATGGCGGTTGCCACGGCGCGCGGAAGGACTCCGTGCAGACGTGCGGCACTGAGCCCCATGACGACGATGTCGTCATGGCCGTAGATCGTCGTGGCAATTCCCGCGGCGGCGGCCTCCAGGTCCGGGATCCAGCGGTGCCCCACCATGTTCTGAGGAACGACGACGTAGTAGCCGTCGGTGAGGCGGTGGAGCAGCCCGTGATCGGCCAGTCGGACCAGCTGGGCCCTGGGATGGGCATACACGGCGCCGGCATCGCGTGGCCGAATCGTCCGCAGCGGAGCCTGTACCAAGGCGGCAGGAATGGGCGTGCTGCGAGTTTCGGCCATGTTGACTCCTCAAGTACGCATTTCGTACTCTTGTAGAGTACGTAATGCGTACTCGTGCGTGCAATGGCAATCTGCGCTGGTCTCGCCATCCCGCACGGCGCGAACGAGTAGATCGACACCGCACATTCTGATCAGCCGAACGAGTTCCGCCGGTTCCCGGCAGCGATGCAGTCGACGGTGGACCAATGCGATCACTGTGCGTGGTGCATGCCCCGGAGTTTCATCTCACCCACGTGCTGATGGAGTTCGACGCGCGTGCGACCTGAGCAGTTGCGTCACTGCGTTCGCCGGTGAGAGTTCACATCGCGGTGCGGCTGTCCCGCCCCATCTCCTCCGGTGACCGGTCGAAGGCCCGCACCATCGCCTGGATCGTGTACGACGCCGCGAGGCGACCGCCTCGGGTGTACACGCGTCCGTCACCCTGCACAAGGCCACGACCCGACCAGAATGCCCGGTTCGAATACAGCAGCCAGTCGGAGACGTCGACGTCGTCGTGAAAGGCGACGGTCGCCTTCATGATCCCCGTCGAGAGGGTGCGATGGGCATCGGCTTCCCCAAAACCCCGGTGTGGCAGCATTCCCGCGGCGATCGTCCAGTGCGTGGTGGACTGCGCCAGGAGCGCCTGGTGCAGATACGCTTCGCCGGGGGCGTCGCGGAATCTCACCCACGCGTCGATGCGCGGCGGGGCCACCCGGTCGGGATCGGGATCGTACGCACCGTCCACCACGCGGATCTCGCGTCCCGTCATGCCGAAACCTGCGAACGACACGGCCCCCTCAGGGCCGGGAACATCAGGCATCGGTGCCGTGTCGCGTATGGCGTCCGGTCCGCCGGTGTCAGCCAGCAGCAGTCCGGCGCTGCGCAGCACACCGTGCTGGCTGATACGGACTTCAGCGGTCGAGAAAGTTCGCCCGTGACGCAGCACCTCGACGTCGACCTCGACCGGTGCGGTGAACGACGCCGCCTTCATGAAGGTCATCGACACGGATGTAACGCGCTGTGTCGGCAGCGTTTTGGAGACGGCGACGACTGCCTCGGCGACCAGTTGCCCGCCTTCGACGACGTCGCGACGAGTCGGGCCGTGCGCTGGTCCGATGAACCTGTCGCCGTCCGAGGGTTGGACGTCGACAAGACGAAGGAGCTCGGCCGCGTCACCCCAGAGCGGGAACGTCGTGGGGACGGTCGTCCCGTCCGGCCAACGCTCGACCACCCTGACGTCAAGCGCCCTGCTGTAGAACGACACGTGGCCGGCGATCGGAGCGACCTCCGCAAGCGGGGTCCGGTACGTCCACGCCACATCGTCCTTCGTCGGCTCGACACCGGTCAGACTCCAATACGTCGCCTCTCCCTTGAAGGGGCAGATCGTCGTGGTGTCGGAGGCGGTGAACAGGTCCCAACGAACGGACTCCTCGGGGAAGTACAGGCGATCGACGTGGTCCGTTTCGGTGACGACGAGGCACCTGTCGCTCTCGGCCACCAGCACCTCGCCGGCCCACACCTGACCGGTGAATGGGCAAGGCGTGATGTCGATGCGGTAGTCCGGGTGAGATGGCCACGCCGACTCGACTTGGGTTCCCACCTTTTTCATTGTGTGCCGAGCGTGATCGACGTGATCGCGAGGTTGACGTCATCGACTGTCTCGCCGGTGGACGCCGCGACGCGTCCACCGGGCAGTGTCCGCTCTTCGTGCCAGGTGTCCGTCATGGTCTCCCGATCTCCGCGACTTCTCAGCGCAGGACGCGTTGACATCTCGAAGGGACAGTAACCCACAGGTTGTTCAGTTGACTAGACCGGTGCGGAGCGGGCGGTAACCCCGTCGGAGGATTCCCCCCAAGCCGGGATCCGGTTACCGGTCAGAGCGTTTCGCTGAAGCACTCGGCGATGAGATCAAGCAGAAGACGACCCGGTCCCACCGTCCGCAGGCCAACGACAGGATCGGGCGATTCAGCCCCGCACCGGCATCAAGAGCAGGGCACCGATCGGCCGCCCACGCGTCACACCCTGCCCGTGGAAGAACGACCAGCGCACTGTAGTGCTGTTGAACAGTGTCTGTATTAGTGTCCAGTGCGGAGGAGGATGTGGATGACAACGACGGATCTGCGCTGGGACCCCTTCGACCGCGGCCTGCACACCGACCCGTACTCGGTGTGGAAACGGATGCGTGACGAAGCGCCTGTCTACTACAACCCGGAACACGACTTCTACGCGCTCAGCCGGTTCGACGACGTGATGTCGGCGTCGCTGGACACCGAATCCTTCTCGTCGAATCACGGCATCATCCTCGACACGATCAGCCAAGAAGCTCTGCCCGCGCCCCAGCCGATGATCATGATGGATCCGCCGGAGCACACCTGCCTGCGGAAGATGGTCAACCGCACGTTCTTTCGCAGCCGGATTGCCCAGCTGGAGGACCACATCCGCGGACTGTCCAAGGGCTATCTGGATCGCCACGTCGGCACCGGCGGATTCGACTACGTACGGGACTTCGCCGCCAAGCTGCCGGTGATGGTGATCAGCTCGCTCCTCGGCCTCCCCGAGGAGGACCACGACAACCTGCGGGAGTGGTCGGATGCGCAACTGCATCGCGAGGAGGGCAGCACGGAGCTCAGCGCCGCGGGAATGGAGGCCTCGGCGAGTCTCTTCGGCTATTACCAACAGCAGATCGAACTGCGCCGCCAACACAGTACGGCCGACATCGTCAGCGATCTGATGAGCTCCGATGTCGTCTTGCCGGACGGTCAGACACGCCGGCTCGATGACGGCGAACTGCTGATGTTCATCGCAATGATCAACGTTGCGGGCAACGAGACGGTCGCCCGGCTTCTCGGCTGGGCGGCACTGACCCTGGCGCGCAATCCGGAGCAGCGCGCGAAACTGGTGGCGGAGCCCGGATTGATCGGCGGCGCGGTGGAGGAACTGCTGCGATACGACGCGCCGTCCCCCGTCCAGGGGCGTTTCGCCCTGCGCGACACCACCTACCACGGCACGGTGATTCCGGCCGGCGCGAAGGTGGTCCTGCTGACCGGCGCGGCGGGCCGCGACGAGCGTCAGTACGACGATCCGGACGTCTTCGACGTGACGCGAACCGGAATCCGCCACGTCAGCTTCGGACACGGCTCGCACTTCTGTCTGGGTGCTGCGCTGGCCAGGCTGGAGGCCCGGGTCGCGCTGGAGGAGACGTTGAAGCGCTTCCCTCAGTGGGGCGTCGATGAGGCCGACGTCGAGTACGTCCACACCAGCTCTGTGCGCGGCCCGGCCAGCGTCCCCATCGCGTTGTAGACGAGTGCCAGGCTGAGGAGCCGAATCACCTACAGACCACGCGTCCGCAACCAGTCCTGAATCCGTTCGGCGACGTCCCGCCGGCCCGGCTCGAGCATCCTGTCGCGCCCCATGTCGGGAAAGAACTGGGCCTGGGTTGTGGGCTCGGTCGACGCCTGAGGGTTTCCTGGGCTGTTGCTTGGAAGTGCCTGCCTGGGTGTCGCGCTGGAAACACCCTGGCAATCGCTGGATTCGGTGAACCAGGTCGCAGCCACAGTCGTCTACGCCAGTAAGCAATTCGCGGGTCACCCAGTGACCCGAGGGGCCGCTGACCTGCGGTAGGAGTCGCCGCCACGCGGCGGCGCTGAATTGCCTCCGAAATCTCACCCATCCAAACGGGGCGCGCCTCCGAATGACTACCGATGCACGAGTTGGGGGGCGTCCCCTGCGTCGACGTGAAGGGCAGGAAGCATGACGAACGACTCATCAGGCCACCGCCGATGACGGCAGCCGAGTCACGCCCGCATTCTGCGGACCGCCGCGTGGTCGACCACATCGTCGAGCACCTGGCGGCCGCTGGGGTGGGTCACGTCTTCGGTGTGGACGGGGCGAACATCGAGGACCTCTACGACGCGGCCCACTTCTGTCCGGACCTCACCGCCGTGCTGGCCAAACACGAGTTCTCGGCGGCGACCATGGCCGACGGGTACAGCCGCGCCACCGCGGCGCTGGGCGTGGTCGCCGCGACCTCGGGTGGAGGTGCCCTGAACCTGGTCGCCGGGCTGGGGGAGTCATATGCGAGCCGGGTCCCGGTGCTGGCCCTGGTCGGGCAGTCACCGACCACCCTGGACGGGCTCGGCGCGTTCCAGGACACCAGCGGCCGCAACGGGGCGCTCGATGCCGAGGCCCTGTTCTCGGCGGTCTCGGTGTACTGCGGGCGGATCGTGGATCCGGAGCAGATCCTGACCGCGCTGCCCGAGGCGGTCGCCGCGGCCCGTGCCGGTGGTCCGGCGGTGCTGTTGCTGCCCAAGGACATTCAGCAGGCGACCATCCGCACCAGCGGAGCGGCGGCACTCAATGGCCACCGGCACGGTGCCGACGATCCTCAGCCGGTCCTCCGTGCTCTGGAGGACGCGGCGGGGCCGGTCACGATCATCGCCGGTGAACAGGTCGCGCGCGACGACGCCCGCGACGAGCTGGAGCGGCTCCGCGCGGCGCTGGGCGCCCGGGTCGCGACGGTGCCCGACGCGAAAGACGTCAGCTGCTCGGCTGCCCTCGGCGTGACCGGGGTGATGGGCCATCCCGGGGTCGCCGACGCGGTCCGCGCCGGTGCGGTGTGCCTTCTGGTGGGCACCCGCCTGCCCGTCACCGCCCGCGCCGGTCTGGACGCGGCGCTGCGAGAGACCCGCACCCTGTCGATCGGGTCCTCCGTTCCGTATCCGCCGGCGGTTCACGTGCATTCCGACGATCTTCGAACCTCACTGGCCGAGCTGACTGTTCGGCTCACGAAACGTCCACGGTGGGCAGGCGCGCCCGTCGACTCGAGCCCCCCCATAGAGTTGACGCCGCCCACCCACCGTGGCCCCGGTATCCGGTATCGCGACGCGATCGCCGCACTCGACGCGGTGCTGCCCGACGACGCCGACATCGTGGTCGACGCCGGAAACTCCGGCGCGGCGGCGATCCACCACCTGTCGGCCCGGCCGACGGGCCGGTTCCTGGTGGCGCTCGGCATGGGCGGTATGGGCTACAGCTTCGGCGCCGGCATCGGGGTGGCGTTCGCGCGGCGGAACCGGACTGTGATCGTGGCCGGCGACGGGTCGTTCTTCATGCACGGCCTCGAGCTGCACACCGCCATCCAGCACCGGCTGCCCGTCACGCTGGTGCTGTTCAACAACAACGCCCACGCGATGTGCGTGACCCGCGAAAAGCTCTACTACGACGGCATATACAGCTACAACCGCTTCACGCCCAGCAGCCTCGGCGCCGGCCTGGCCGCGATGTTCCCCGGCCTGCCCGCGGTCGACGTCACCGACCCCGACGCGCTGGCGCCGGCGCTGTGGGCCGCGCTGGACGCCGACGGCCCGTCCGTGGTGAGCATCGACTGCGTCGCCGACGAGATGCCGCCGTTTGCACCATTTCTCGAGAACAACCGTGTTCCAAACCACCACCAGGAGGAGACCGATGTCATTGCCCGCACTTGAGGATATCGCCGCCCACCGGCTCGACCGAGAGGAGGTGACAGGCCCGATCGAGGGCGTGATCCGCATCGAAACGTCGCCGCGGGAGGCGGCCACACCGATCATCATGGAGATGATGCGGTCGGTGTATCCGCATGACGAGGTGTTCGGCCCGTACTGCACCGTCAACGAGTACATCGACTGTCCGCCCGACGAGCTCTACGACTACCTGGCCGACACCCGCAGCCTGGAGGAGTGGACCTACAGTCTGCGCGGGTTCACCCCGACCGAGGAGGACGGGCTGTGGCTGGCCTACGACAGGCTGGGCTCGGAGACCGAAATCTACACCCGCACAGTGGCTCAGCCCGAGGCGCGCACCGTCGACTACCACTGCGCCTGGGATCAGGGCAGGCACCTGTGGATGATCTACCTGATGCGTGTCGTCGACGCGCAGGTGGTGCTCGACAAGCCCGGTTCGGTGGTGCTGTGGACCAACTGCCACCACCCGTTCTACGACCACAACCCGTATCCGGAGACGGCGCCGCCGCAACGGCCGGTGTGGGTGGGTGACTTCTGGGACATGTTCGGTGCCGGCCACCGGCTGGAACTGCTGAATCTGAAGGCGATCGCCGAATACCGCCACCGCAACGGGCTGCCCGTCAAGCCCGACTGGATGAGATGAGAACTCCTATGACCGTCAGCCTGATCGATGTGTCCACCTACCTGCCCGGCGATCCGGTGCCCGCGGAGCATTACGCGCAGTACGCCGAATCCGATGAGCTGCGGGACAATCTGATGTTCCGGGCCCCGAAGTTCCGTCATCACGTCGCGCCGGACGAGACGGCCACCGACATGGTGGAGCGGGCCGCCGCCGGTCTGCTGGACCGCCATGGACCCGACGCCCTCGCCGACGTCGACGTGCTGATCACCCACACCCAGATGCCCGACATGCCGTTCTACGGCGGCGGCGGCGCGGTGGCCCATCGGTTGGGCATGAACCCCAGCTGGGTGATCGACCTGCACAACGGGGGCTGCGCGGCCTTCGTGTTGGGCCTGAAGACGGCGGCCGCCCTGCTTGAGGGTGGCCAGGGCCGCTCCGCGTTGATCGCGGTGGCGCAGAATGCCGCCGGGCAGATCTTCGACCAGCCCACAGTGCGCCGCAAGGCCCAGGCGGCGGTTCCGGGGGATGGCGCCGCGGTCGGTCTGGTGACCCTGTCGGACCAGTCGCCGATCCTGGACACCGAGTGCCGCACCTACGGCGAGTATGCGGGTGAGATGACCATCGCGGTGGACCCGCCGCGCAAGTGGTGGCAGCCCGGCACCGGCGAGGGGTACATCGGCTTCACCGAGAGCAAGATCACCAAGGTGCTGGCCCGCGGCAACCGCCAGGTGCCTGAGGTCGCCTACGCGGTCTGTGATCGAATCGGGGTGAAGCCCAGGGACATAGACCTTTTGGTGACCAATCAGCCGAACCGGGCGTTCCTGCGCAACTGGCGCGAGGCGCTGGAACTGCCCAAGGAGAGGCACCGCGACACGTTCGACGACTGCGGCAACCTGTTCGCCGCCGGCATTCCGGTCAACCTGGACCGTGCGATCACCGAGGGCCAGGTCAAGAAGGGCGACGTGGTGATGATGGCGGCCTTCGCCCACGCCGGGGACTTCGCCGGTGCCGCCGCGGTGAGGTGGGGCGGCCGATGACCGCCGCGCTGTCCTCGGGCCACTCGCCGCATGGTCTGCCGATGCGACTTCCCGACGCGGAGGATCCGCTGGCGCTGTCGCTCAACGAGAACCCGTTCGCTCCGCTGCCCTCGGTTCGGGCCGCCATGGTTCGGGCCGTCGACTCGGTCAACCGCTATCCCGAATTCCTGCCCGAACGGTTCCGCCGGCTGATCGCCGGCCACCTCGGACTCGAGGAGGAGCAGATCATCGTCGGCGCCGGAGCCACCGGCGTCGTCATGCAGGTGCTCCAGTCGGTCACCCGGCCCGGCGACCGGATCGTCATGGCGGCACCGACATTCGACGGCTATCCGATCTTCGCGCAGATGGCCCGACTGCGCGCTGTCGCGGTGCCGCTGGACGAGCGGGGACACCACGACCTCGACGCCATGGCCGATGCGGCCGCGGACGCGCACGTCGTGGTGGTCTGCCGGCCGCACAACCCCACCGGCACGGTGACACCCACCGAGGATCTGCTGCGCTTCCTGCAGCGCATCGGTTCCGGCACCACGGTGCTGCTCGACGAGGCGTACATCGAGTTCGTGTCGGCCCGGCACCGCATCAACCCCCAGTTCCTGGTCCGGCGTTTCCCGAATGTCGTTGTGGTGCGGACGTTCTCAAAGGCCTACGGGCTGGCCGGCATCCGCACCGGTTACGGCATCTGCTCACCGGCGATGGGCCGGTCACTGTGGTCCATGCAGCTGCCGTTCGGGGCCACCGTCGCGAGCCTGGCCGCGGTCTCGGCGTCGTTCGAGGCCGAAGCCCAGCTGCGCCGCCGGATCTGCCGGATCACCGCGGAGCGCGACCGGCTGCGCGCGCGGCTGTCGGGCATCGGTGTCTGGAGCGCGGACACCCACGCCAATTTCGTCTACCTGCCCGCCGACGGGCAGCGCTGGCCCGAAGTGTTCGACGGGACGGGCCCGCGGGTGCGCACCTACCCGGACGGCAGCGCGCGGATCACCGTCGGCAACCGGCGATCCACCGAGGCGGTCCTGGCGAGCATCGCCGCGAAGCGACCGTCGGGTCCGGCATGACGGCCACACTGGAGCGGCCGTCGAGCCCACGCTTCCGGCTTCTGCACAAGATCGGCGCGTGGTACGACGCGGAGGCGTACTTTCGCCGACGGGCCAAGAGCGGCAGGGCATTCACGATGCCCATCCCGGGTTTCGGTGATGTCCTGTTCGCGGCCAAGCCCGCCCACATCCGCGAGTTCCTCAAGATCCCGGTGTCCTCGTTCACACCGCCCATGCCCAACCCGGTCGAGCCGGTCGTCGGTGACGGCTCGATCATTCTGCTCGACGGGGTCCGGCATAAGCAGGAGCGGGCCCGCTTCCTGCCCGCCCTGCACCATGACCGCATTCGGCGGTATTCGGGGCTGATGGTTGAGGCTGCGTTGGACGAGGTCGCGACGTGGCGACCCGGCATGATGATCGACACCCGCGACGCGGCGCAGTCGATCACGCTGCAGATCATCGTCCAGGCGGTGTTCGGCATTGAGGACCGTCAGCTGCGCGACCGCTACGTCACGGTCGTCAAGGCGATGATGCGCGACTATGTCGCCCCGTTCATGTTCTTCCCCGCGCTTCGCCGCGCCCCGTTCGGGCTGGGACCGTGGCGGCGTTTCTCGGCCCGCCGGGTGGAGCTGGATGCCATGCTGGCGGAACAGATTTCGCATCGCAGGCGGGTCGGCTCGGCGGGTCGCGACGACGTGCTGAGCGTGTTGATGACCGACGACGACGGGGCCGGGCGCAGCGACGACGACGTGCGCCAGCAGCTGCGCACCCTGCTGGTCTCCGGTCACGAGACGTCAGCGACCACACTGGCGTGGGCGCTGTATCACGTGCACGCCGACGAGAAGGTCCGCAGGAAGCTGCTCGACGAACTCGCCGACAGGCCCAGTGCGGAGGAGCTGCCGAAGCTGCCGTACCTGAGCGCGGTGATCGCCGAAACGCTGCGGGTGCATCCGACGGTGTCGATCGTCGTCAGGCAGCTGACCTGCCCGGTGACCACATGGCAGACCGAACGGTCGCCGGGGGACGTGATCGGGGTGGCGCTGCCCGCGCTGCACGCCGACCCGCACGTCTGGCCGGACCCGGGCACCTTCGACCCGGAGCGGTTCCTGGCCCGCCGCCCGTCGCCGACGGAGTACTCCCCGTTCGGGTACGGGCACCGGCGCTGCCCGGGATCGTCGTTCGCGGCCCTCGAGTTGGCCATCGCGTTGGGAACCATCCTGACCAACGTCGAGCTGCGGATTCCCGCGGATCGGCGGCGGGCCAGGCTGCCCCGATCCATCCCGCGCGGGGTGGCCGCCGTCCCCAGCCGTCCGATCACGCTTGAAGTCGTCCGCACACTCCAGGAAGGTTCGTAAGTGATGAAGTTCAAGGAGCGGGTTCCGCTGCTGCGATGGTCGTTCTGGAGGATGGCCGCCTCTCAGGGCCGTCTCGCGTCCGTCGGGCAGGTTGGTGATGGTCGAGAGGCCGCCGTGGTCGAGTACGTCCTGCGCAATGCCCGCCGGGGCGACATCCAGAGCGTGCTCGACACGATCGACCGGTTCGCCTACACCGAGTCGTTTCTGATCAACGTCGGTGACGAGAAGGGCAGGCTGCTCGACACCGCGGTGCGGCGCGCGAACCCGGCCCTGGCGCTGGAATTGGGCACCTACTGCGGCTACGGCGCCCTGCGCATCGCCGCGGCCGCGCCGCAGGCCCGGGTGTACTCGATCGAGATGGCCGCGGCGAATGCCGCCAACGCCCGGCGGATCTGGGAGCATGCCGGCGTGACGGATCGGGTCACGTGCGTGGTGGGCACCATCGGTGACGGCGGGACGACGCTCGATGCGCTGGCCGCCGAGCACGGCTTCGGCGCCGGCTGCCTCGACTTCCTGTTCCTCGACCACGACAAGAACGCTTACCTCGGTGACCTGCACAGCATCACCTCGCGGGGGTGGCTGCACCCGGGGACGATCGTCGTCGCCGACAATGTGAGGATTCCGGGGTCACCGGAGTACCGTGCCTACATGCGCCAGCAACAGGGCCGCACCTGGCAGACCGTCGAGCACAAGACCCATGGGGAGTACGGATCGGTGATCCCCGATCTTGTGCTCGAGTCGGAGTACCGCGGCGAATAGATGGCAGGCCTTCCCGACACAGCCACGCTGGAGCGGGCGTTGGACACGGCCGCGCGGGCGCCGTCCGCGCAGAACTCCCAGCCGTGGCTTTGGCGAGTCAGCCCCGAGGGCGTGCACCTGTATGCGAACCGCGGTCGCCAGCTCGGCGACACCGACGCCGACCGGCGTGACGTCCTGCTCAGCTGCGGTGCGGTGCTGGATCACTGCGTGGTCGCGTTGGCGGCCCACGGCTGGCAGACGCGGCTGCACCGGTTCCCGGACTCCGCCGACCGCGACCATCTGGCCCTGATCGAGGTGATCGAGGCCCCGGCCACCGAACCCAGCACGGAGCTGGCCGGCGCCATTCCGCTGCGGCGTGCCGACCGCCGCGCGTACCGGGCGGACCCGATCCCGCCCGGCACGCTGGAACTGCTCGCCGTGCGGGCGGCCCGGCGCGAGGTCACTCTCGGTGTGGTGCCCGTCGCCAGGTGGGCGCGCCGGAGCGACGACGACGGCGTGGTGCTGCGTTATGGCGGGGACGTCGCGGAGGCCGCCGCCGACGCCGATGGGGTGCTGCTGGTGCTGGGCACCGAGGCCGACGACGACGTGTCGCGGCTGCGGGCGGGGGAGACCCTGAGCCGACTTCTGTTGTCCGCCACCGCATTGGGGTTGGCCAACTGTCCGCTGACCGATCCGCTGAAGCAGACCCGGGACAGGCTGGCGCTCGCGGCGGAGGTGTTCGACGGTGACGCGTACCCGCAGGCATTGATGCGGTTGGGGCACGCGCCCGCCGATCCGCTGCCGGTGGTCGAGCGGTTGTCGGTGGCCGAGACGACCACCTGGGACAGCGGCGTCCGGTGACGCCGCCGTGCGCCCAGAAGAGCCTGGCGTACGCGGAACCCCAGGTCGGCTGTAGCGCAGACTCTTCTCGGCGCGCCCGTCGGAATTGACACCTGGATCACCGCACCGACAAGATTCAGTCCATGCGCACGCACGGGTGGGGCGGAGCCACGCCCGCCAGTGACGAGGAGGCCATCGAGCGCATCCTCGACGCCGCCAGCGCGGCCATCGACGATCGGGGCGCCGCGATGCGCGTCGCCGATGTCGCGCGTGCCCTCGAGGTGTCCCGCCAGACCGTCTACAACTACTTTCCGGGGAACTCGCTGCTGGAGGCCGTGGCCAACCGGTCGGGCGTGCGGTTCATCGATCGCCTCGGCGCGCACCTGAGGGGCATCACCGATCCCGTCGACGCGCTCGTGGAGAGTTTCGCGTTCACCCTGGAGTGGCTGCCCAACGACAAGCCCGTGCAGTTGATGCTCGCCAACGACTTCGGTCGGACCTCGACCGAGGTCACTTCGGATATGGCCAAGCAGTTCGGGCACGGCATCCTCTCCGGCCTCGACGTCGACTGGGCCGCGCTGGGCATGGATGACGCCGCGATCGATGACCTGGTCGAGTACATGCTGCGCCTGCTGCAGTCATTCATGATCGATCCGGGCCGCCCGCCCCGCTCCGGCGAGGCGCTGCGCGGCTATGTGCGCCGCTGGCTGGGTCCGGTCGTCACGGCCGAGATCGCCCGCCATCGACCGTGATCGGGACATCGTGCTCCCAGGGTTGCCGGTCGACGACGTCGGCGACCCGGAATGTGCCGGACTCGATCAGCCCGGTGGCGGCGTCGACGATCCGGTAGCGCTGCCACTGCCGATGGATCGGCTGCCCGTCGAGGATCAGGACGCGCAACTCCTCGGGTTCGAAGGCGCAGCGGCGCTGCAGCGCGGTGATGAGCTGCTCGTTGTGCAGATGCCCGTCGCCGAAACTCCAGCCCACCGCATAGCCGGCGACGGTCTCGCCGTCGATCACCGAGTAGTCGGCGTCGCGTCCGGGCGGGATGACGTGGCCCCACAGCGTCATCAGTGCGCGACCGTGGGCGAACATCGCCCGGAACGCGTGGCCCAGCGCCAGCGCCACCTTTGCGGTCTCGGGGCCGGACAGCTTCTCGATCTGCTTGTGCTGCACCAGACCCAGTCCGATGCGGTGCTCGGCCATCTTCGCGCTGGCGGCCTCGGTGAAGAACCACTGCGAGGTGTCCCAGTTGCCCGCGTAGTACCGCATGCCCGGCAGGAACGACACCTTCCTCGGCGCCACGTTGCCGATCACGATCGTCGTCGCGATCACCGCCATCAGGGCCACGATGGGCCACGGGGCCGTGACCGACGTCCACCCGATCGCGGCCTTGTCGACGAACAGCGTCAGCACCGCGAAGATCATGAAGACGTTCCACTCCAGCGGCACACCGAGCGGGATCGCCGTGAGGATCACCAGGTGGAACACCACCATGACGAACGCCGCCGCGTAGGTGAGCACGCCGCCGTCGGAGAAGAACAGCACCAGCGGCACCCCGAACTCGACCGCGGTGCCGAAATGCGCCAGGAACCGCGGGATTCGGCCGGGCCGCAGGTCATCGGGGAAGCGGCGGAAGAACATCCGCTTCATCCATCGCGCCCGCACCAGCGGGTTGTTCGCCATCATGGTCGCGACCACGAAGGGGAAGTGCCGGTTCAGCTTTGAGGTCGCGGCCCCGATCCAGATGGCCAGCATCACCAGCTTGGCGGCGACGATCATGTTCGCGCCGGCGAACAGGAACGTCACCGTCAACGCCCCGTACACCTCGCCGCGGGTCGCCAGGAAGATGACCTTGTCGCGCAGTCCGAGCACCGCCAGGATCGCGAGCACCGCGACGATCTTCTCCACCGGGATCAACCCGACCGACGTGCCCAGCTGCTCAACCGGCCCGGCGCCGTCGGACAGCAGCGCGATGAGCGTGGCGGCCAGCAGGCCCGCGTAGAGCAGCACGTCGAGCACCGAGCGGCGGTCACCGGCGGTGAACGGGATCCGGGACGGCCACGGCGCCAGCCGGATGGTCCCGGGCCGCAGCCAGTACAGCGGCGAGCCCATCGGCGGCGCGACTTTGCCGGTCAGCGGACCGAACCCGCAGCCCAGGCCCAGCACCTCGAACAGCAGCGACCACAGCACGACCTTCTGGAACACGATCGGTTCGCTCCACCACGACCCGATGTCGCCCCACCCGTCGATGCCTGCGGTGGACAACGCAAAACAGGCACCGCCCAGGACGTAGAGGCCTATCTTGACGGTGTAGAGCAGATAGAAGACGTCGGGATTCCCCATGCCGTGTTCGGCGATGTGCCGTGCCATCGGTTTGATGCGTTCCGAGCGACTCAGCGCGGGCCACTGCGCGGGGTCCACCTGGGGCATGTTGGGTTCGGGGAATCCCACGTCGGCAAAGTAACACAATGGGTGGACGGAAACACTAAACTGTCAACTCACCCGCCGATCTGAGGAGAAGACGCAGCCATGACTTTCGACACGGTGATCCGGGGCGGCCGTCTCTTCGACGGCACGGGAGGCCCATCGGCCCTGCGCAACCTCGGTATCCGGGACGGCCGCATCGCCGCGGTGACCTCGGACCCGATCGAGGGGACCGAGGTCGTCGACGCCGCCGGCTGCTGGGTCATCCCGGGCATCATCGACATCCACACCCACTACGACGCCGAGGTGCTGCCCGCGCCCGCGCTCACCGAGTCGCTGCGCCACGGCGTCACCTCGATCGTCATGGGGTCCTGTTCGCTGTCGACGGTGCACGTCAACGCCTCCGAGGCCGCCGACCTGTTCGGCCGGGTCGAGGCCATCCCGCATGAGCACGTCGTGCGCATCCTCGGTGAGTACAAGACGTGGACCAACGCCGAGGAGTACGTCGAGGCCCTCGAGACGCTGCCGCTGGGCCCCAACGTGACGGCCTTCATCGGCCACTCCGACATGCGCGTTGCGGTCATGGGCCTGGACCGCGCCACCCGCAAGGACGTCCGGCCGACGAAAGCCGAACAGGCCCGGATGGAGGAGATGCTGAACGAGGCCCTCGACGCGGGCTTCATCGGGTTGTCCTCGCAGCAACTGCTTTTCGACAAGCTCGACGGCGACGTCTGCCGGTCGCGCACCCTGCCGTCGACCTACGCCAAGGCCCGCGAACTGCGCCGGCTCAAGTCGATTCTGCGCAGACGGGACCGCGCGCTGCAGTCGGGGCCCGACATCACGCACCCGCACAACATCGCCTCGCAGGCGTTCCAGTCGGTCGGGATCGGCCGCCCGCGGCTCAAGACCAGCCTGCTGGCCGCCGCCGACATGAAGTCCGCGCCCGGCGGCATGTGGCTCACGGTGGCGCTGGCCGCGATCGCCAACCGTCTCGGCGGGGACTTCCGCTTCCAGCACCTCCCGGTGCCGTTCGAGGTGTACGCCGACGGCATCGACCTGGTGATCTTCGAGGAGTTCGGATCCGGTGCCGCCGCACTGCATCTCAAGACCGAGTTCGAGCGCAACGCGCTGCTCGCCGACGAGACCTACCGCCGCGAGTTCCGCAAGGACTACGACAGCCGGTTCGGGGCCCGGGCCTGGCACCGCGACTTCTTCGACGCCGAGATCGTGGCCTGCCCCGATGAGAGCCTGCTGGGCAAGAGCTTCGGGGAGGTCGGGGTCGAGCGCGGTGGGCTGCATCCGGTCGACGCGTTCCTCGACCTCGTCCTCGAACACGGTGAGCGGCTGCGGTGGCGCACCACGATCTCGAATCACCGGCCGAAGGCGCTTCGGCAGCTCGCGGTGAAGAACGGCATCCAGATGGGGTTCTCCGACGCCGGTGCCCACCTGCGCAACATGGCGTTCTACAACAGCGGCCTGCGGCTGCTGCGCCACGTCCGCGACACCGGGTTCATGAGCGTCGAACGCGCCGTGCACCGCCTCACCGGCGAGCTCGCCGACTGGTACCACCTCGATGCCGGGCACCTGCGGATGGGCGACTGGGCCGACGTCGTGGTGCTCGACCCGCAGCGGCTGGATTCGACACTCACCGCCTACCACGAGGCGCCCGTCGAGGCGTTCGGCGGACTCAAACGCATGGTCAACCGCAACGACGAGACCGTGAAAACCGTTCTGGTGGCGGGTAACACGGTGTTCCGCGACGGCGTCCCCACCGACCTCGTCGGCAGGCAGCGCACCGGAAGCTTCCTGCGCGCCGACGGCCGTCCCCGCAACGCGCCGACGCAGCTGGCCTCCGGGCATGCGAGTCTGACGGTATGACTGAGCCACAGCGGGTGACCCTGGACCTGCCGCACCTGCGTTTCGAGGCACTGGCCTGGGGGCCGGAGGATGGCCGGCTGATGCTGTGCCTGCACGGCTACCCGGACACCGCGTGGACCTGGCGCCACCTGGGCCCGCACTTCGCCGCGCAGGGCTTCCGGGTGGTCGCACCGTTCATGCGCGGCTACGCACCCACCGAACTCGCGCGCGACGGCGACTACGGGATCGGTGCGCTGATGTTCGACGCGATGGAACTGCATGCGGCACTCGGCGGCGGGGACGACGCGGTCCTCGTCGGACACGACTGGGGCGGGCTGGCGTCCGCGGGGATCACGGCCTACCCGGGCAACCCGTTCGGCACCGTGGTGACGATGGGCGTACCGCTGCCGGCGAGCCTGCGGACTCCCGGCAACGCCCGCAGGATGGCGCCGCTGCTCCCACGGCAGCTGAAGATGAGCTGGTACATCCTGTTCCAGCAGCTTCCGAGGATCTCCGAACGCAACCTGGACCGGGTGATCCCCAAGCTGTGGCGGGACTGGTGCCCGCCGGGCTACGACGCCCGCGAGGACCTGGCGCGGCTGTGGGAGAGCCTGCCGGACATGGACAGGCGCACTGCTGCGCTGGCGTATTACCGCGCGATCGCGCGACCGCTGCGGCGCGGCAGCGGGCAGCCCGACCTGGACCGATACGGTATGACGCAGCAGCCGATGTCACCGCTTCTGGTGCTGCACGGCCGCATCGACGGCGCCATCGACGTCCGGATCGGCACCATCAGCGCACAGGGCCTTCCACCCGGCAGCCGGCACGAGGTCATCGACGGCGCAGGGCATTTCATGCACCTCGATCAGCCCGATGTCGTGCACCGGCTCATCGGCGACTACGCGGGCGGCGCCACCTCGTAGTCGTCGGGGTCGACCCGGCTGGTCCACTTCCAGTAGTCGACGATGCGGAACCCGTAGAGCGTGGGCACCTCCCCGGCTGAGTTCTTGTAGTAGCTCACCACTTTGGGGTGCGTGTAGACCATGGTCTTGAGCTGGGCCTGGTTGCGACGGTGGTAGTCGGCGCACACGTGCGTCTTCGGGGTGGCCCAGCGTGCGTTGTTCGCGATGACCATGTCGAGACAGCCCATGATGTAGCGCATCTGGCATTCGGAGTTGTAGATGATGCTGGTGCCGTTCACGGCGTTGGTGCCGGGACCGTACATGCAGTAGAAGTTCGGGAACCCCGAGACCGTCACACCGAGATAGGCATACGGCGCGTCTCCCCACGCCTCGTTGAGCGACACCCCGTCCAGGCCGCGGATGTCGATCGGGCCCAACTGGTGGTTGACGTCGAAACCCGTGGCCCACACCAGGATGTCGGCGCGCCGGTGGGTGCCGTCGACGGTCGTCACCCCGTCCGGGTCGATGGCGACGATGCCGTCGCGGATCAGGTCGACGTCGTCTCGCTGCAGCGTGCGCAGCCAGGTCCCGTTGTCCTGCAGCATGCGCTTGCCCATCGGTGGATAGTCCGGGATGACCTTCGCCAGCAGATCCTCGTCGTCGGTGAACACCCGCATCCACGCGATCAGCATCTCGCGGATGGCGTGGTTGGCCTCACCGCAGGACAGCCCGCCGGTGTCCCAGCCGGGATCGACCATGACGCGTTCCTGTGCGGCATCGGTCAGCGGCCACCAGGACAGGAAGCGCAGCCAGCGCCCGTAATACGGCAGATGGCGGATCGCCCAGCGCGCACCATCGGGAATCTGGTCGTGGTAGGCGATGTTCGGGGCCATCCACTGCGGCGTGCGCTGGTAGACGTCGACGTGCGCGGCACTTTCGGCGATGGCCGGCACCAGCTGGAATCCACTGGCCCCCGCTCCGATCACGGCCACCCGCCGACCGGCGACATCGAGGTCGTCGGGCCAGTCGGCGGTGTGAAACGACGGGCCTTGGAAGCTGCTCGCGCCCTTGATGTCCGGGATGACGGGGTTGCCGAACTGGCCGACGGCACAGATCAGGGCGCGGGCCCGCAGCACCTCGTCGGTGCCGTCGGCCGAGCGGATGGCCACCCGCCATGTCGCCGAGGCGTCGTCCCAGACGGCCTCGCTGACCTCGGTGCTGAACCGGATGTGCTCACTGATCCCGTGCTTGTCGAAGACGTCTTCGAGGTAGGCCAGGATCTCCGGCTGTTCGGAGTAATAGTGCGTCCAGTGGTCGGTCGGCTCGAACGAGTACGCGTAGTACTGGTTGGCGATGTCCACGCGGCAGCCCGGATAACGGTTGGCCCGCCACGTCCCGCCCACGCCGGCCTGCTTCTCGATGATCGTGAACGGCAACCCGGCCTGCTTGAGTTTGATGCCGGCGAGCAGACCCGCTTCGCCGCAACCGATCACGACGACGGGGAACGCGGCGCGCTGCTCCGGCGTCGAGGCCAGCGGGGGACCGGCCTGGTCGGCGTCGGTGAGGCGCAGGTCCGCGGCGACGTAGTCGAGGTATTCGTCGGTGACCTGCCCGGGCGCGATGGCCTCGAACATGACCCGCATCTGGTCGGCGTCCGGCGCGAACGGCGGCGGGCAGCCCCGGTCCCGGTAGGCGCGGATCACGTCGAAGGCTCGTGCGCGGACCGTCTGCTTGTCCGGTTCGGCGTACCCGCCCTGCAGGTCCATCGGGATCAGCAGGGGCGGGCGGGGCAGTTCGTCGAGCAGGCCCAGATCGCCGGTCATGTGCACCATCGACATCAGCAGTGCCGGAACGCTGGCCTGCTCGACGGCCTCGCGAATGACCTCATCGGGGTGATCGAACGGCAACCCGAGCAGAGCGTCGGAGTGACTCGCCGTCGTCAGGTCCATGTCATCCCCATTCAGCACACCGTTGTCTGACCCCGTCGGCAATGCTAGCGTCAGGGTTGACACATCACAAGGATTGTCCAGTCGAGGGGGGAGTCGCCGATGACCGACCTTCAGGTGCGGCGCGTGCGCTTCGACTTCGCCGGCGACGACATCCCCTTCCTCTGGCAGCCCGCGCGACCGGCGTTCGCGATGCAGTGCAATCTGGTCTCGCTGTTCGCACCCGGGTTCGAGAAGTTCATCGTCGACGCCACGCGGGAGGCCATGCCGCTGATCCGCGACCCGGAGGTCGTCGAGGAGGCGCAGGCCTACCTTCGGCAGGAGGCGCAGCACTCCGCGGCGCACATGAGCCACGTGCGTGCCCTGGCCCGGCGCTGGCCCGGGCTGCGCGACACCATGGACGAGGTGACGGCGTCGTTCGATCGGCTGACGGCCACCAAACCCCTGGCCTGGCGTCTCGGCTACACGGCCGCCGTGGAGGCCACGTTCACGCCGTACTTCAAGGTGTTCCTCGACCACGAGGACAAACTCTTCGCACCCGGAGACGAACGCGTGGCGTCGCTGTTCCTGTGGCACTTCGTCGAGGAGATCGAGCACCGCAGTTCCGCGCTGCGGGTGTACGACGCGGTGCACGACAGCTACCTGTATCGACTGAAAACCCTTGTGGGCGTGGTCAAACACATCGACGAGGTGCTTGAGATCATCTCCCGCGGGTTCCGCGAGCACGTGCCGGAGGACGACGGCGGCCGGTTCAGTGCGCTGATCCCCAGCGGTATGTCGCCGCGTGAGCTGCTGGCCGCGCAGCGCGCCGCACGGGACCTGGCCAGCCGCGAGCAGGCGACCTATGCCGGTGTGCCCAAACGCGAGATGCTGGCCATGGTCCTCGGTCTGATCCGCTCGCAGGCGCCCCGTCACAACCCGGAGACCGAGAACCTGCCGCCGTTCGCCGACCGTTGGTTCCGGCGGTTCGCCGTCGAGCCCAGGAGTGCGGCGCGCTGGTATTCGGTGGGCGCGGTGGACTGACCGTGACCGAGGAACGCGCGTTCTCCTTCGACACCGCCGGTGACCTCGAGGAGGTCCTCGCCCCGGTGCGCCAGGCCGCCGAAACCGTCACCGCGCAACAGCCTTTCGTCCGTTCGATGACGCGTCGTGTCCTCGACCACGTCGACAACCGAAGTCTCGACATCGCGGCCGAGGTCCTCACCGTCCCCGCGGAGGTGTTCACCAGCGCCGAACGGTTTGCCGCGGACCGCGACATGATGCGGCGGACACCGCATGTCGTGGCCTGGGGCGGCGAGATCGCCGAACCGGGCGATTACACCACCAAGGACGTCATGGGCACCCCGATCCTGCTGCTGCGCTCCGACGACGGGGTTGTGCGGGCATTCGTCAACGTGTGCGCGCATCGCGGGGCGCAGGTCGCCGCGGGCTGCGGGCACGCCACCAGGTTCACCTGCCCGTATCACGCGTGGACCTACGACAGCCGGGGCCGGCTGGCGAGCCTGCCCGGGCGCGCGATGTTCGCGGGCGTGGATCTGTCCCAGCGTGGGTTGCGCCCGCTGCCGGTCAGCGAGCAGGCCGGGCTGATCGTCGTCGGCCTCGACGAATCCGTTGCGGTGGACGGGTTTCTCGACGACGCCGCCGAGGACCTGGAGAGCTTCGGCTTCGGACAGTACGCCCACGCACAGACCGTGGACCTGCCCCTGCGGGCCAACTGGAAGCTGGCCGTCGACGTGAACTTCGAGGGCTACCATTTTCCGTTCCTGCACAAGGACACCCTGGCGCCCATCGTCACCAACAACTCGGTGTTCGACGTCTTCGGTGCGCACTGCCGGTGGGCCTTCCCGTTCCGCAACATCGAGGAACTGCGCGACGTCCCGGAGGACGACTGGCCCGAGCGGTTCAGCGGATCGGTGGTCTACGGCATCTTCCCCAGCTGCGTGCTGGTCGAGTCCCCGGTGTCGACGCTGATGCTGCGGGTCTATCCCGGCGACACGGCCGGCACATGCGTGGTCCACATGGTCGGTGGCGCACTGCATCCCATCCGAGACGACTCCGACAGCATGCTGGCCCAGGCCGGATTCGACGGTGCCACCGCGGTATTGCGCGACGAGGACTTCCCGGCCGCCGAGGCGTGCCAGCGCGGTGCAGAGCACGGTCTCAAGGACATCCTCCTCGGCCGGTCCGAGCCCCTGGTCCAGCATCTGCACCAGCAGTGGGATGCCGCGCTCGCCGTGCCCAGGGACGTGTGAGTCGCGATGGCGCGCCTTGGCGCTGAACTGCGCAGGGTCGACCCTCAGCTGAGGCTCGCGGCGCGTGTGCTTCCCGGCGGATACGGGCTGCATCGCGGCCTGGCGGTGCCGCGGGCGCTGATGAACCTGGCGGTCCGCGCGGGGCGGATCGACGATGTCGACACCGCCGTGGTCGATGCGAATGTCACTGTGCGCGTGCACCGTCCGGCTGGGGCGGCCGACCCCGGCCCCGCCCTGCTGTGGATCCACGGGGGTGGCACCGCGATGGGCGGCGCCGCGCAGGAGGACAGCTTCTGCCGCAGGTTGGCCAACTTCACCGACGTGACGGTGGTCGCGGTCGATCATCGGTTGGCGCCCGAGCATCCGTATCCGACGCCGATCGAGGACTGCTATCGCGCGTTGTCCTGGGTCATGGGTCAACCCTGGGTCGACCCGGCCCGCGTCGGAGTCGGCGGGGCCAGTGGCGGTGGGGGATTCGCCGCTGCGCTGGCCCTGCTGGCCCGCGACCGTGGCGAGTTCGACGTAGCCCTGCAGGTGCTGAGCCATCCCATGCTCGACGACCGCACCGGTGCTGCGCCGGGCCAGGTGCCCCGCGTCATGTGGTCCGGTCGCGACAATCAGGTCGCGTGGGGGTGGTACCTGGGTGGGGCGGACCCGGCGGTCGCGGTCCCGGGGCGGCGTACGGATCTGGCCGGGTTGCCGCCGGCGTGGATCGGGGTCGGCGCGCTCGACCTCTTCCACGACGAATCCGTTGCCTACGGACATCGCCTCTCCGAGGCCGGCGTGCCCGTCGACGTGCACGTCGCGCCGGGGGCGTTCCATGTGTTCGACATGGTCGTCCCCAACGCGTCGGTGTCGCAGCGGTTCTTCGCCAGCCAGTGCCGCAGCGTGCGGTCCGCGCTGGTCGAGTCTCCCTGACACCCCTCCTCTGGGGGGCGTCATCGTTTGGTGACGGCGTGTGGTCGGGAGGGTCCTTGGTCGCGTCCCCCTTGACACCCCTCGTCTGGGGCGCGTCATCGTTTGGTGACGGCGTGTGATCGGGAGGGTCCCCGGTCAGGTCCCCCCGGACATCCCTGTTCTGTGCGGCGTCATCACGTGATGACACACCAGCCCGGACCCAGGCGGGCCGCTACAGAAAATTGGTGCACCTAGCCCATCTGCAACGGTTATAGCCTCGAAATGCAACAGTTTCGAGGAGGCCGACAGGTGCGCAGACGTTTCATCACAGCCGTGCTCACGGTCCTGTTTGCGCTGGTCACGGGCTTCGCCGCACTGGTCAACCCGCCGCTGGCGCATGCCGATGGCGAGGTCTGCGCGGCGCAACTCGCAGCGGCCGAGGCCACCGGCGCCAAGATCGACGCGCACAACGCGCGCCGCCCGCCCGGCGGGGTAGCACCGCCCCACATTGCGGACCCCTATAACCGGGAGGCCGAGCAGCTCAACGCCGAGCGTGATGCCAATGCCGCCAAGTTGCGGGCCTGCGCCGCCGCCGCGACCAAGCTCACCGACAGCGGTCCGCTGCCGCCGCCGCTGACCAGCAAGGCGCGCAACGACCTGACGCAGGCCAAGACACAGGTGCCGCCGGGGTGGTCGCCGCCGGCTCCGGTGCCGACGCTGCCCAACAACAGAGTCACCGTCCCCAGCGACAGCCCCATCCGCCCCGTCTGGGACGTGGTGAAGAAGCTGTCGACACCGATGAAGAACTTCCCGAACACCTCACTGCAGGGGCAGCCGCGACCCCAAGTCGGCGACCGTCATCCTTCCCAGCCGTGGACCACGGTCGGGTCCCGCCGGGACGGCAGTCCGGCGGTGTCGGCCGACCACATCGTGCCGAAGGTCGAAATCATGTACCTGCCGCGGTTCATGGAGCTCTCGCCCGACGACATGTGGTTGGTGCTCAACGCCCCACTCAATCTGCAGTGGCTGCCGTCGGTGGTCAACGTCGTCAACAAGAATTCGAGATCGGCCGCCGACATGCAGGGCGTGGACGCCACGTGGCGCGACGCGCAGACCACCCTGCAGAACCGCAAACGCGCCGAACTCACCGAACTGATTGCCACACTGGCAGACAGCCGAGTCTAGGAGAGCCCTGATGGACCGTGACGAACTGGCGGACGCCCTCACCGGATGGGAGGACACCCCGTTCGAGATCCTCGAACCCGGGCCGGCGACCCGCGCCCTGATCCCGCAGGCGTGGTGGCCCGTGGCTGAGTCCAGCGACCCGCAGCAGCGGATTGCCGCCGCACTGTCGTTGTGGAACACCGACTTCCTGGCGCTGATCCCGCGATTCGCCGCCGCCCTGCGCACCGATCTCGTCGACGTCCGCGTCGTCAAACACTCCTGGGTGGACGCCCCGACGCTGGACTACGTGTTGCGCAGCGAGGTGGACGGTTACGCCACCTGGATGGGGGAGAGCCCGGCCGGTTTCGTCGAACCGCCGCTGTTCGACTCGCTGCCGCAGCCCGTTCAGACCTTCCTGCGCACGGTGCACGCGGGTTTCACCACCTGGGACGGTGAGTCGTGCGGCCTGACCCCGCCGCGCGAGATGAAAACGTATGCGGCATACCTGGATGCGGCCGACGACGGTGTGCCCGGCTGGTTCGACTCCGAATGGGACCACGAGGTCGCGCTGCCCGACTCCCGCCGTTTCCTGCGCGTGACGGGCCGCGAGACGTATTCAGATCTGCTGACCTCGCCGGACCTTCCGCCCGGGGCCGCCGTCATCTACTACGAACCCGATCTGGAACTCACCACCTTCGGTGAGGCCCTCGACGAGTTCCTGATGCTCCCGCTCGAGGGCTGACATGACTCATCCGCCCTTCGACCCGGAGAGGACCACGGTGCTGCGGCCCTCGCCGCCCCTGCGTCCGCAGCCCCCCCCCCCCGCGCCGCCC
>NZ_LZHW01000002.1 GCF_001667265.1 Mycobacterium sp. ACS4331
CCGTCACCACCGGCACCACCATGACCGCCACCGATGTTGGACACACCATCGGAACCGCTTGCGCCCGTGGACGATCCGCTGCCACCGACACCGCCGACACCACCAACACCGGCATCGCCACCGTCACCACCAGCACCACCATCGGGGGTGCTGGCATCACCGTCGGCGCCGTCACCACCGGAACCGGCCACACCACTGGCGCCACCATCGGCACCGGCACCACCGGCACCCGCGCTGCCCGCGGCACCGTTGTAGGACACCCCGGCCACGCCACCGTTGCCGCCGTTGCCGCCGGCACCACCGTCACCGGCATCGCCGCCATCACCACCGGCACCACCAGCGGTCACCGCATCCGCACCGGTCAGACCATCGCCACCGGCACCGCCGACACCACCGGCGCCACCGGCACCACCGGAACCAGCCGCGCCAGCGACCGTGCCACCGGCACCACCGGCACCACCATGACCACCATCGCCACCAGCCTGGCCATCCTCACCATCCGGCGAGCCGACCACACCATCAGCACCATCACCACCGGCAGCACCGTCACCACCGGCACCGCCCTGGCCACCATCGCCATGGGTGCCCGCATCACCACCGGCACCACCATGACCACCGGAACCACCCGGCACGACCGCATCCGCACCGTCACCACCGGCACCACCATGACCGCCACCGATGTTGGACACACCATCGGAACCGCTTGCGCCCGTGGACGATCC
>NZ_LZHW01000003.1 GCF_001667265.1 Mycobacterium sp. ACS4331
ACCCGCGCCCGGGGGGGGGGGGCGAGGGGGTTTTTGGCGGCCGCCGCCGGGGGGGGGGGGGGGGGGGGGGCGGGCCCCCCCCCCCCCCCCCCCACTCGAAGCGGAGATCAGGCGGCCGATTCCTCGGCGTCGTCGGCGACCATGTCGGCCAGGCGACCGGTGATGATCTCTTCGGCCTCGCCGACGATGCGCGACACCAGGTCGCCCACGGTCGGGATGTCGTTGATCAGGCCCATCGCGGTGCCGACGGTCCAGATACCGGCGTCGATGTCGCCGTTGTCGAACACCTTGCGGCCACGCACACCCGCCACCAGATCCTTGACGTCCTCGAACTGACCGCCGTCTTTGAGGATCTGCACGACCTCGCGCGACACCGCGTTGGACGCCACGCGTGCGGTGTTGTGCAGGCTGCGGAAGATCAGTTCCGTACCCCGCTCGTCACCGGCGACGATGGCCTCCTTGACGTTCTGGTGGATGCACGACTCGACGGTGCACATGAACCGCGAACCCATGTTGATGCCGTCGGCGCCCAACGCCAGGGCCGCCACCAGGCCACGCGCATCGGCGAAGCCGCCCGAGGCGATCATCGGGATCTCGATCTGAGCGGCCGCCGCCGGGATCAGCACCAGGCCGGGCACGTCGTCCTCACCCGGGTGACCCGCGCACTCGAACCCGTCGATGCTGATGCCGTCGACGCCCAGGCTCTGGGCCTTCACGGCATGGCGCACCGAGGTGCACTTGTGCAGCACCTTGATGCCGTTGTCATGGAACATCGGCAGATGCGGCGCCGGGTTGGAGCCCGCGGTCTCGACGATCTTCACCCCCGAGTCGACGATCACCTGGCGGTATTCGTCGTACGGCGGCGGGTTGATCGACGGCAGGATCGTCAGGTTGACGCCGAACGGCTTGTCCGTCAGATCCCGCGTCCGGGCGATCTCGTTGGCCAGATCGGCTGGGGTGGGCTGCGTCAGCGCGGTGATGAAACCCAGCGCACCCGCATTCGCCACGGCCGCAACCAGTTCCGCGCGTCCGACCCACTGCATACCGCCCTGGGCGATGGGGTGCTCGACCCCGAACGCCTCAGTGAACTTTGTCTTGATTGCCATGCAGATTCCTTCCCCCTGGTCAGCGAGGCGCCATACGGATCGCCCCGTCGAGGCGGATCACCTCGCCGTTGAGCATCGGGTTCTCCACGATATGCACGGCCAGTGCGCCGTACTCATCCGGATCGCCCAGTCGCGCCGGGTGCGGCACCTGCTGACCCAGCGACTTCTGCGCCTCCTCGGGCAGCGAACCCAGCAGCGGCGTCTTGAACAGGCCCGGCGCAATGGTGCACACGCGGATCAGTTCCCGCGACAGGTCGCGGGCGATCGGCAGCGTCATTCCGACCACGCCGCCCTTGGACGCCGAGTACGCGGCCTGGCCGATCTGACCGTCGAATGCCGCCACCGAGGCGGTGTTGATGATGACGCCGCGCTCTTCACCCGCCAGCGGCTCGGTCTTCGCGATCCGCTCGGCGGCCAGACGCAGCACGTTGAACGTACCGATCAGGTTGACCTGCACGACGGCGTTGAACGCATCGAGCGGGAAGGCGCCGTTCTTGCTCAGCGTCTTGATCGCATTGCCGATGCCGGCGCAGTTGACGTTGATCCGCAGCGGACCCATCTCCTCCGCGACGTCGAGGGCCCTACTCACCGCGGCCTCGTCGGTCACGTTGGCGGCGACGAACTTCGCGCGGTCACCGAGTTCGGCGACGACCTCTTCACCCTTGAGGTCGATCACCACCACCGAGGCTCCGCGATCGAGCAGGCGCTTGGTGGTGGCCAAGCCGAGCCCGGACGCTCCGCCGGTGACAACTGCCACGGAGTCCTTGATCTCCACGTCAATGATCCTTTCGTCATCTTCGACCTACTGGTTGGTCGGGACTATACCGACCGCTGTGCCGCAGGTCTCACGGCCCTCCCCCAAGGCACGACGCGACATCTGTTTCAACGCCATGACGGCACTGAAACAACGAGGTAACCTGGCTGATGGAGCCCTGTTCTCGGGCTCGCGGACGAGGGAGCAGTACCCGCACCGGACAAGACTGACTCAGGAAGGTCTTGCCATGGCATGGCTGGTGTTGGTGATCTCCGGGTTGTTTGAGGCCGTCTGGGCCATCGCACTGGGTGCATCCAATGGATTTCGGCGTCCGATCCCGGTTCTCGTGTTCGTCGTCGGGACCGTGGCAGCCCTCGGTGGCCTGGCGTATGCGATGACAGAGCTGCCCGTGGGCACCGCGTACGCGGTCTGGATCGGCATCGGCGCCACTGTCACGGTGCTGTGGTCAACCCTCGTCGGCAACGAGCACATGACGACAAAGAAGGCGCTGCTGCTCACGCTGCTCATCGGCAGCGTGGGCGGCCTGAAGGCGGTGAGCTGAGATGGCGTGGTTGGTGCTGATGGTGAGTGCGGTGCTGGAGGCGGCCTGGGCCACCGCCCTGGGCCACTCCAACGGCTTCTCCCAGTGGGGGCCGACGGTCGTGTTCGCCATCACGTTCGCGCTCAGCATGGCCGGCCTGGGTTGGGCCGCTCGACGCATCCCCATCGGCACGGCGTACGCGGTGTGGACCGGGGTGGGCGCCGCGCTCACGGTCGGTTTCGCGCTGCTGACCGGCCAGGAGGCGGCGTCGGCGGTCAAACTCGTCTTCATCGCCGGCATCATCGTGGCCGTCGCCGGCCTGAAACTGGTGTCGGCGCAGACACCCACCGAGGACACCGAGCCGGCGCCCAAGCGCCAGCTGGTGTCCTCGTCTCCTCGAACGTCAACGTCCTAGAGCGTCAGCTCCAGTCGCGCAGAACGGCCTCGGTGTCCTCGCCGGGCACCCGCGGCGGCGTCGGGGTGCCGGGCTGCGACCGGGAGAAGCGCGGCGCCGGGCGTGGCTGCAGGCCGTCGTTGCCGGCGTCATAGAAGGTGTCACGTTCGGCCACGTGCGGTTCATCGAGCACCTCACCGAACGACAGCACCGGCGTCACGCACGCGTCGGTGCCGTTGAAAACCTTGGCCCAGTGGTCGCGGTCGTGCTTGGCGAAGGTCTCGGCGAAAATCTCTTTGAGCTTCGGCCACCCGGCGACGTCGTTCTGGGCCGGCAGGTCGGCCGGGTCAAGACCGAGACCTTCGAGCATCGCGGCGTAGAACTGCGGCTCGATGGGGCCCACGGCGACGTACTTACCGTCGGCGGTTTCGTAGGTGTCGTAGTACGGCGCGCCGGTGTCGAGCATGTTGGTGCCGCGCTCATCGGACCACATGCCGCTGGCCCGGAACGCCCACATCATCTGGATCAGCACGCTGGAACCGTCGATCATCGCGGCGTCGACCACCTGGCCCTTGCCCGAGGTCTGACGCTCATAGAGCGCCGCGAGGATACCGACGAGCAGGAACATCGATCCACCGCCGAAGTCACCGGCGAGGTTCAGCGGCGGCACCGGACGCTCACCCTTGCGGCCGATGGCGTGCAGCACGCCGTTGAGCGAGATGTAGTTGATGTCGTGACCGGCCTGCAGTGCGCGCGGGCCGTCCTGGCCCCAGCCGGTCATCCGGCCGTAGATGAGGCGCTCGTTGACCTTGGCGCAGTCCTCGGGCCCCAGTCCCAGACGCTCGGTGACGCCCGGACGGAAACCCTCGATCAGCACGTCGGCCCTGCTGATCAGGTCCAGCACCAGCTGCCTGCCCTCGTCCGACTTGAGGTCGGCGGCCACCGAACGACGGTTGCGCAGCATCGCATCCCGGCTGGGGTTGGAGCTCTTCGACGGGCGCTCGACCCGGACGACGTCGGCACCGAGGTCGCCGAGGATCATCGCCGCATGCGGCCCCGGTCCGATTCCGGCCAGCTCTACAACTCGCAACCCCTGAAGCGGTCCCGCCACGTTGTCCACCCTTCACCCGAATTTCGTTGACGTGTGATCTGCATCTTCTCACCGGCTCCCAACCAACTGACGGGTGGGCTGTGCTGATGCGGTGTGGAGTTCCTATGGTGTGTTCATGACGATCGCGGAAACCGGCCTGGACGCACTCACTCCCGTCGACGGGCTCGTCGTCGATCTGACCGACGGCGTGCTGTCGATCACCATCGATCGGCCCGACAGCCTCAACTCGGTGAACCCGAGCGTGTTCGCGGGGATGGCCGACGCCCTCGAGCGCGCCGCGACCGACCCCCGGGTGCGGGTCGTGCGCCTCGGCGGCACCGGACGCGGATTCTGCGCCGGCGCGGGCATCAGCGCCGACGACACCGGCAACGGGCACAACCCGATGGAGACGCTGCATCAGGGCAATCGCACGATCCGCGCGATCGTCGACTTCCCGCGTCCGGTGGTCGCGGTGGTCCAGGGTCCGACGGCCGGTATCGGCGTCTCGCTGGCGCTGGCCTCCGACCTGATCCTGGCGTCGGAGAAGGCGTTCTTCCTGTTGGCGTTCACCAAGATCGGACTGATGCCCGACGGCGGCGCCTCGGCCCTGGTGGCCGCGGCCATCGGCCGCGTGCGTGCGATGAAGATGGCGCTGCTGGCGGAACGCGTGACGGCCGCCGAGGCACTGGAGTGGGGCATGGTCAGCGCCGTGTATCCGGCCGAGCAGCTTGAGGCCGAGGCCGATGCCGTGATCAAACGCCTGATCGCCGGCCCGGCGGTGGCCTACGCCAAGACCAAGCGCGCCATCAACGGCGCCACCCTCGGCGATCTGGACACCACGCTGGCCCACGAGACCGCGGGTCAGCACATCCTGCTCGGCGGGCCCGACTTCCACGAGGGCGTCACGGCCTTCCAGGAGAAGCGCGCACCGAACTTCACCGACATCTGACCCTCCCGCCGCCCAAACGTACGTTTGGGCGGGAAAGTGCGAGTGATTCACGCCATTTCGTCGATCTCGGCGCGGAAAATCAGTGGACGCCGCGGAGGCCCCTCCAGGACCATCGCCTGGTGAGCACTGAACTGGAGCGGCAGTCGGAGGCGGGTGCCTCCGGCGGGTGGCGCGTGCTCGCCCCGTTCCGGTTCCGCGAATACCGCCTGCTGATCGCTGCGGTCTCTCTGTCGATCTTCGCCGAGGGCATGTGGGCCGTCGTGATGGCCCTGCAGGTCATGGAACTCGACCACGACCCCGCGGCGCTGTCGCTGGTGGCGACGTGCCTGGGCGCGGGCCTGGTGGGCTTCGTGCTGGTGGGCGGCATCGCCGCCGACCGATTCCCGCAACGCGCGATCATTCTCGTGGTCGAGGCGGTCAACCTGGCCGCCGTCACGGTGGTCGCGGTCCTCGGCGCACTGGGTCTGCTGCGCGTCTGGCACATGGCCGTGGCCGCGGGCGTCCTGGGCATTGCGGCGGCGTTCTTCTTCCCCGCCTACAGCGCCTACCTGCCGCGCATCCTTCCGCCCGAGCAGCTGCTGGCGGCCAACGGAGTCGAGGGCGTCATGCGCCCCGTGCTCCAGCGCGCCGTCGGCCCAGCCGTCGCGGGACTCCTTGTCGGAGCGACGTTTCCGACGCTGGGGTCGGTCACGGTCGCAGTCCTGTTCGCGCTGGCGCTGGCGCTTCTGGTGGCCACCCGCCCCGTGGGCAACGAAGTGGTGATCGAACCCGCACGCGTCAAGGCGCGCGTCCTGACCGACTTGGCCGACGGCGTGCGGTTCATGGTGAAGACACCCTGGCTGCTGTGGACGCTGCTGTTCGCGAGCGTGTTCGTGCTGGTCGTGATCGGACCGCTGGAGGTGCTTCTGCCGTTCATTGCGACCGAACGCTTCGAGGACGGTGCCCGCAGTTACGGACTGGTCCTCGCGGCGTTCGGCATGGGTGGTGCCCTCGGTGCGCTCGGGGTGTCCTCGCGGCGTCTGCCGCGGCGCTATCTGACGGTGATGATGCTGATGTGGGGCGCCGGGTCGCTGCCGTTGATCGTGATCGGGTGGACGAGTTCGTTCTGGCTCATGGTCGTGGCGTCGTTCCTCGTCGGGGTGACCGACGGTGCGGGCACAGTCATCTGGGGCACGCTGCTGCAGCGCCGCGTGCCGCCGGAGATGCTCGGCCGGGTGTCGAGCCTGGATTTCTTCGTCTCGCTGGCGTTCATGCCCGTCTCGATGGCGATCGCGGGGCCGTTGTCGAAGGTGGTCTCGATGCAGACGATCTTCGCGGTGGCCGGCATCCTGCCGATCATCCTTGCGCTGATCGCGTTGGCCGCCGCCCGGATGCCGCGCGACGAGATCGCGCATCCGCTGTCCTGATTCCCCGCGAGCAGACACAAACTCGCATAAAACCGAGCCAGAACGTGCGAGTTTGTGTCTGCTCGCGGGAGAGGGAGGCGCGCTGGAAAGGGAACTAGACGCCGAACAGTGGCGGCAGCGCGAGCACCATGATCAGACCCCAGACCAGATGCGTCAGCATCGGTGCCAGCACACCACCCGTCGCCCGGCGCTCGACTACACACACCAGACCGAGCACCACCGCTGCGAAACCGAGCATCGGGTTACCCGACGCCGAGGTCGCCACGATGTACAGCAGCGTCGAGATCAACACTGGCCGAGTGTTTCCCAGCGCGCTGTAGAGCGCGCCGCGGAAGAACAGCTCCTCGGCCAGCCCATTGGCCAGCGTGATGGCCACGACCAGCGCGAGGCTGCCCTGGTTGGCGAAGGCCAGCACGCGGGTGATCGGCCCCGCGATGACCTCGATCTCGCGCGCCACCAAGGCCCCCACGACGAACGCCGCGCCCACCGCCAGACCGACGCCCAGTCCCGTGAGCACGGGGCGTCGCTGCCTGCCCGCGACGGTCACCCAGCCCAGGTGCAGCGGGC
Organism: Mycobacterium sp. ACS4331; assembly: GCF_001667265.1. Classification (GTDB taxonomy): domain Bacteria; phylum Actinomycetota; class Actinomycetes; order Mycobacteriales; family Mycobacteriaceae; genus Mycobacterium. The sequence continues at coordinate 6,808 of NZ_LZHW01000003.1, forward strand.
CGGACAGCAGCGCCCCGCCCGCCCACACGATCGCCATCGCGATGGTCAGCCAGTAGAAGCTCGCATCACCCGGGGTGCGCGTCAGCGACAGGCTGAGCAGCACCGCGCCGAGCACAAGAACCGCGACGACGATCATGCGTCGCCGTCGCAGCACCGACGGCGACTCCCGTGGTGCGGCAGCCGCACCGGTCACCAGGGCCGTGATCTGCTCGAGCACCCCGGTCATAACGGCCCGGGCTTTCCCAGCTTCCCGGAGATCGCGTCGAGGGCGTCCAGGCTCGCGCGCACCGCACCCGCAACGGGTTTGGGCACCGCGGAGATCAGCCCAAGGGCTGGGTGGGCGAACGCCGGTGTGACCATGGCCGCCAACCGCTGGATTCGCAGCGCGTCACCGCCGGCCCACTCCGCGTCGGTGTCGGCCAGGTGGTGCGGATCCGAAAGCTGGTCCACGGGTTTGGGTTCGACGGGCTCCAGCGAGCGACTGATGGCGTCCTCGATGCCGACCAGTCCGCCGTCGGGGTCCGGCACGATGTCGCTGAGACGGTGCGCCGAGGCCGTCATCGGATAGTCCAGGGAGGCAACCAGATCCGCGGCCAGCCCGCCGGGGATCGGCAAGCCGACGGCGGTCAGCCAGGACAGTGCCGCGGTGTCGATGCCTCCCACGTCTATCCGCGCGCGCCGATTTCCGGCCAGCCGTGCGTAGGTGCGCATCAGATCACCGTATGTCGTGGTGGCCGGCCCGCAGATGTCGTAGGAGCCGGGCGGCACCTGGTCGGGGTCGGCCGAGGCCAGAAGATAGTGCAGCACATCGCGAATCGAGATCGGGTCCATCGGGTGCCGGGCCCACTTGGGCATCGGCATGAGCACGAATCGGTCCCCGGTGTAGCGCAGCATCTCGAACGAGGTGGACCCGGCGCCGATGATCATCGCCGCCCCGAGCCACACCACCTCGGGGCCGCCGTCGACATGCAGTGCGTCGGCCACCTCGGCGCGGCTGGCCAGATGCTCCGACAGGGAGTCGTCGTCGGGCACGAAGCCGCCGAGGTAGACGATGCGCTTCACCCCGGCCGCCTTCGCGGCCTGCGCGACGTGGGTGGCCGCGGCGTTGTCGGCATCCCGGAAGCCGGGTTCTCCGATGCCGTGGAGCAGGTAGTAGAGGACGTCGACGGGACCGGCCGCGGCCACCGCGGCGGCCGTGCCGTCGGCGTCGGCCGCATCGAGCAGGACGGCGGTGACTCGGTCGATCCAGCCGTAGGCACCGAACTTGGCGGGATCCCGGCCGGCCACCGTGACCTCATGCCCCGCGTCGAGCAGGGCCGTGACGAGCCGCGACCCGACATACCCCGAGGCCCCGGTGACCAGGATTCGCATCGATTTCACCCCCTGCGGTTACCCACTGGCGCCGCGATGCACCTCAATCAGATGTTGATAGACCTCTGAGTTGTAGTGGTTGGCGGCCACCTCGGCGTCCGACAGCTCACGCCTGACCTTGCCGGGCACCCCCGCAACCAGTGACTTCGGCGGGATCACCATGCCCTGCGGCACCAGGGCGCTGGCCGCGATCAACGACCCCTTCCCCACGACCGCACCGTTGAGCACGACGGCGCCCATCCCGATGAGCACGTCGTCCTCGATCGTGCAGCCGTGCAGCACCGCATTGTGGCCGACACTGACCCCGGCGCCGACCGTCACGGGGAACTCCGGGTCGGTGTGCACGGTGACACCGTCCTGGATGTTGGACCCGTAGCCGATCTCGATGGGTTCGATCTCGGCGCGCAGCGTCGCGGAGTACCAGACGCTGGCCCGCGCGGCCAGGATCACGTCCCCGATCACGCTCGCGTTGGGCGCGACCCAGCTGTCGGCGTGCAGGCGGGGCGTCCGGCCCTTGATGGAGAGGATGAGCGGCTCAGGCATGGGCGCCATCGTAAGGCGTGCGCACATTCGCGCTGGTACGCCCGCATCAGACCGGCGCCACTGGGCGGGCCGGCCGCGCGGCCACAACGACTCCCACGACGCCGCATTCCCGCTGGCAGGGGGCCTGCGGCTGATCCTGGACGCGTCCAGCGGCGGCGTCTCCCCACGCGCCCCACCCGTCACCGGGCAACGGGCCGTGTCGGTGCCGCGGCCGCGGTGTGCTTACGATTCCTGCTGGACAGACGCCATCTGGCGTCTCGCATGATGAGACGCGCGCCTCAGATCCGTAACGGCCGCACACGGCGCGACGACGTAAAGGCGACGAGAGGAGCCGATATGACGACTCGATTGAAGACCCTTGGCGTGGCCGCGGCCGCAGCAGCCTTCGCCATCTCCATCCCCACCGCACTGACGGCCTATGCCGAGCCCGCCCCGGAGCCCACCCCGAGCCCGACCGCGACTCCCACCGTCTCCGCCACGGTGCCCGATGTGCACGGCCCCAAGTGCGATGACTTCAAGAAGTCGCTGGGGGCGGCGGGCCAGCAGGGCCTGCTCAACCTGTCCGGCACCGACGCCATCGCGAGCATTCCCGACCTGAGCACGTTCAGCTCGGCCATCTCCGGCGGCCTGAACCCGGCCGTCAACATCGTCAGCGTCATCGACAACGGCCCGTACAACATCTTCGCGCCCACCAACGAGGCGTTCGCCAAGCTCGACCCCGCCGAGCTCGAGGCGCTCAAGGCCGATCCGGCCAAGCTCACCGCCCTGGTCTACTACCACATCGCGCTGGGAACGCTGGGTCCCGACGACATCCACGGCAAGCTCACCACGCAGGAGGGCTCTCAGATCACCATCACCGGCAAGGGTGGTGATCTGAAGTTCGACGACACCGCCAAGGTGGTGTGCGGCGGCATCACCGCGCAGAACGCCAAGATCTACATGATCGACACCGTGCTGTCGCCCGAGGGCGCACTGCCGGGCACCGCGACCACCACGACCTCGCCGACCAGCACCACGGAGACGACGGCCACCACGACGGGGGCCGCGGAGAGCACCGAGGCGACCCCGGCGACGACGACCACGTCGGCCGAGTCGGAGTAGCAGACACAGGAAAAGCGCCCCGGAATCGAAAGATTCCGGGGCGCTTTCTGTTTGGGTTGCGGAGCCTAGCGGGCCTTCCAGACCGGCGCGCGCTTCTGCGCGAAGGCCAGCGGTCCCTCCATGGCGTCCTCGGAGGAGAACACCACCTTCATCTCCCGCTTGGTGCGGTCCCAGCCGCCCTTGTCCCCGGTGATCACACCGTCATCGACGCCGTAGGCCACCCGCTTGCTGGCCTGCACGGCCAACGGCGCATTGGCCGCGATGCGCTCGGCCAACGCCACGGCGGCATCGACCACCGTGCCGTCGGGCACCACGTCGTTGATCAGACCCCACTTCAGCGCCTCGGCGGCGGACAGCGGTTCGCCGGTCAGGATCAGCTGCATGCCGACCTTGCGCGGCAGCTGGTCGACGATGCGGAACACGCCGCCCGCGGCAGCGATGAGACCCCGCTTGACCTCGGGCAGCCCGAACTGCGCCCGCTCCTCGGCCACCACGAGGTCACTGGCCAGGGCCAGTTCGGTGCCACCGCCAAGCGCGGTCCCGTTGACCGCGGCGATCGTCGGCTTGTCGATGAAATGACTGACGTAGCCGGCGAATCCGTACTCCGGGTGGTCCGGGTGGAACAGGTTCTCACCGCGAGAGATCGCCTTGAGGTCCGCGCCGGCGCAGAACGACTTGTCGCCAGCGCCGGTGAGGACCACGGCGCGCACCTCGGGATCGGCCTGCGCCTGTGCCAGAGCGTCACCGACCGCGGTGCTGACCGCGGCGTTGATCGCGTTGCGGGCCTCGGGACGGTTGATGGTGATGATCAGGACGTTGCCCCGACGCTCGGTGAGAGCGCCGGGGGCCTCCTGCGCCGTCTCCGTCACAGCAGCTCGAGGATCGTGGCGTTGGCCTGGCCGCCGCCCTCACACATGGTCTGCAGACCGTACTGAATGTTGTTGTCCCGCATGTGGTACAGCAGCGTGGTCAGGATGCGTGCACCGGAACCGCCCAGCGGGTGGCCCAGGGCGATGGCGCCACCGTTGGGGTTGAGCCTGGACTCGTCGGCGCCGATGTCCTTGAGCCATGCCAGCGGGACGGGTGCGAAGGCCTCGTTGACCTCGAACGCACCGATCTGATCGACGCTCAGGCCCGACTTCTTCAGCGCCTTCTGCGTGGCCGGGATCGGAGCGGTCAGCATGATGACCGGGTCGGCCCCGGCCAGCACCGCGGTGTGCACCTTGGCCAGCGGCTTGAGACCGAGGTCCTTGGCCTTCTCCGCAGACATGATCAGCAGCGCGGCCGAACCGTCCGAGATCTGGCTGGAGTTTCCGGCGTGGATCACACCGTCCTCCTTGAACGCGGGCTTGATCTTGGCCATCGACTCGACGGTGCCGCCGCGACGGATGCCGCCGTCCTCGAGCACGACGGTGTCGTTGCCGTCCGCGTCCTGGGTCTTGATGCCGACGATCTGATCCTTGAAGGCACCGGAATCCTGTGCGGCGGCGGCCTTCTCATGCGACCGCAGGGAGAACTCGTCGAGCTGGGTGCGGTTGAAGCCCCACTGCTCGGCGATCATCTCGGCACCGACGCCCTGGTTCGGGGTCTGATGGTTGTAGCGCTCACGGAAGGCCTCCGGGTAGGGGTGCCCGCCGTTGGCCAGCGAGGAGCCCATCGGGGTCCGCGACATCGACTCGACGCCACCGGCGACGACGACGTCGTAGTGGCCGGCCACCACGCCCGCGACGGCGAAGTGCAGGGACTGCTGGCTCGAACCGCACTGGCGGTCCACGGTGACGCCCGGAACGGTCTCCGGCCAGCCCGCGGTCAGCACCGCGGTGCGCGCGATGTCCAGAGCCTGCTCACCGGCCTGCATGACGCAGCCCCAGATGACGTCGTCGACGAGTGCGGGGTCGACTCCCGCGCGCTCGACCAGGCCATTGAGCACCTGCGCCGACAGCTCACTGGGGTGAACCCCCGACAAGCTGCCATTTCGCTTCCCGACCGGGGACCGGACGGCCTCGACGATCACGGCTTCTGCCATGGACCTCTCCTCTCAACTAGTTGGTTGATCATCTGTTCATAGCACCAGTGCAGCGCCGCCACATCGCCGGGGCGCAGTTACGCCCGTACGCTCTGATCTGTCGGGGATGTTCGTCACGAGGCTGGAGTTCTGATGTCCGACGTCATCATCTTCGGGGGCCACGGCAAGGTTGCCCTGCATCTGGCCAGAATTCTGAGCGATCGGGGATATCGCGTCACGTCGGTGTTCCGCAACGCCGACCACACCGACGACGTGATCGCGACGGGCGCGCGCCCTGTCGTCGCCGACATCGAGAACCTCGGCGTGAGCGAACTGAGCAGCCTGATCTCCGGCAACGCCGCAGTGGTGTTCTCCGCGGGCGCGGGGGGCGGTGACCCGGCCCGCACGTACGCCGTCGACCGGGATGCCGCGATCCGGGTCATCGACGCCACCGCCCAGGCGGGCACCCGCCGCTTTGTGATGGTGTCCTACTTCGGTGCGGGCCCCGATCACGGTGTCCCCGAGGGGGATCCGTTCCACGCCTACGCCGAGGCCAAGGCCGCGGCGGACGCACGACTGCGGGCGTCGACGCTGGACTGGACCATCCTGGGCCCCGGTCGGCTGACGCTCGACGGCGCGACCGGCCTCATCGACGTCGGTGACGCCGCGGCCAACGGCGCGGTGTCCCGCGAAGACGTGGCGCTCGTCGCCGCCGCCGCCCTCGAGGACCGCGACACCGTCAAGCGCACCATCGAGTTCAACAACGGGTCGACGCCCATCGCGCAGGCGCTCAAGCCCTAGTCCTGCAGACCGGTCAGCATCAACTCGACGGTGTGGCCCGCCGCGGCACGCAGGTCGATGTCGGGGGTGTCGAACCAGTTCGCGACGCACCCGGCCAGGACCGTGACCACCATGGTCGCGATGAACTCCGCACCCAACTGCGCACCGCGCAGATCTCCGTTGCGCTGCCCCTCGGCGATGACCTCGGCGACCAGGGCGATCAGTTCCGGATGCAGCGTCTCACCGCCGACCGGCGTCTCCGGCCGATTGAGCATGTCGAAGGCCATGGCGCGCATGGCCGCACTGCTGTCGGCCCAGGCGTCGGCGATGACGGCCGCCACGGTGCGCAGCTTCTCCGCCGACTGGGCGCCGGCGTCGATCGCCGCACGCGCCCGATCGGCCAGCCGACGGTTGAACTCCAGCAGCAGTGCGCCCTTGGCGCCGTAGAACCGGAAGAACGTGGCCCGCCCGATCTCGGCGCGTTCACAGATGTCCTCGACCGTCACCTCGGCATAGGGACGCTCCTCGAACAACTCCATCGCGGCCTCGTAGATCGCGGCCCGGGTGCGCGCCCTCTTGCGCTCCCTCAGCGTCAGCGCCGCCCCGTCGTCCATGACCGCAGCTTAAGCGACCCGCACCCTTGACAGAGACTGAAATACCAATTGATACTCAAGTCTCATTATTGGTGTGACCCAGGAGACGCCGTGACACAGTTGGAGGGCCGGGTCGCAGTCGTGACCGCCGCGGCCACGACCGAGGAGCCGAAATGACAGTCAACGGAGGCGAACTGCTCGCCCGCGCTCTGAATGCCGCTGGAGTCACGGACGTCTTCGCGCTGCACGGCGGGCATCTGGACTCGTTCTGGGCCGCATGCGCCGACAACGACCTGCGCCTGATCGACACCCGCCACGAGGCCGCCGCGGGCAACGCCGCCGACGGCTACGCCCGCACCACGGGCCGCCTCGGCGTCGCCGTCGTCACCTCCGGTCCCGGATTCGCCAACGGCTTCGCCGCGCTTCCCAATGCACTGGCCGACGGCGTGCCGATGCTCATGATCGCCAGCGCTCCCCCGCTGCGCGAACTGGAGACCAACGAGATGCAGGGCGGCCTGGACCAGGTGGCCGCGGCGTCGGCCGTCACCAAGTGGGCACACCGCATCGTGTCGACCGAACGCATCCCCGACCTGGTCGCGCTGGCGATCCGCAAGGCGCTGTCGGGCCGGCCCGGACCGGTGTTCCTCGAGATCCCGATCGACGTGCTGGTCACCCCCATCGACGAGACCGCCGTCGCCCAGAGCGGCGCGGCCGTCATCGGCGACCGGCCCGCCCCCTCGCCGTCCGCGGTGGCCGCGGCGCTGGAGCAGTTGCGCACCGCGGCGCGTCCGGCGATCCTCATCGGCGGCGGCACGCTGTGGTCGGACTGCGGCCAGGAACTGGCGAAGTTCGCCGACCACGCGGGCATTCCGGTGTTCGCCAACAACCGCGCCACGGGCGTGCTGCCCGCCGACCACCGCTGTAACGCCTGGGCCATCGACAATCTCGCGGTTCTCGCCATGACGGGCGCACAGGGACCCGACGTCGCGCTGCTGCTGGGCGCGCGGACGGGCCTGCTCACCGGCGGCCGGGCCAACTCGATGATCCCGGCCGACGCGACACTGATCCAGGTCGACCTCGAGGCCGGCGAGTTCGGCCGCCTGCGTCCCGTCGAGGTGCCCGTGGTGGCGGACTGCCGAGAGTTCCTGCGGGCGCTGCTGGACACCGACACGCGGTGGCCCGACCGCACCGAATGGCTCACGCAGGCAACCTCGGCGCAGACCATCGTGGACCAGTTGTACGCCGCGGTGCCGCCGGTCGAGGACGGCCAACTGCACCCCTACCACGCCGGCCGCGAGGCCGTGAAGGCCGCGGGCCCCGGATCGGTGCTTGTGCTCGACGGCGGCGAGGCCCCGCTGTGGGCCGGGATGAGCCTGGCCGCGGCGGCCCCGCATCGCGCCCTGAACCTCGGGTACATGGGCTATCTCGGGATCGGGCAGGGCTTCGCGATCGGAGCGCAGATCGCCGAACCCGACCGGCGCGTGCTGCAGGTGACGGGCGACGGCGCGTACGGGTTCCACATCCAGGAACTCGACACCATGGTTCGGCACGGGCTGCCGATCGTCACCGTGGTGCTGAACAACGCGTGCTGGGGCATGTCGATCCACGGCCAGGAGGCGGTCTACGGCCCGGGCAGCGATGTCATCACCCGTCTGACCGACACCGACTACCACGAGATCGCCCGTGCTTTCGGCGGTTACGGCGAGAAGGTGACCGAGCTCGACGAACTCGCCCCGGCGATCGAGCGCGCATTCGCGTCCGGCCTGCCGGCGTGCATCAACGTCGCGGCGTCCGGTGCGGCCGTGCACCCGCTGACCACCATGATGCTCGGCGACCTGTCCGCCGAGGACGCGATCGTCGTGCCGTACTACGAGAACATCCCGGTTCAGGGAGGCCGCTGATGAAGGCCGTCAGCTGCCAGCATGCGACGCTGTCGGTGGTCGATGTCCCGTCCCCGCAACCGGCCAGGGGGCAACTGCTGCTGACCGTGTTGCGTTGCGGCATCTGCGGATCGGACCTGCACGCCAAGGATCACGCCGACGAACTGGCGGAGGTGATGACGGCCGTCGGGGTCGAGCACGCCATCGCCTCCGACGTGCCGGTGGTGTTCGGGCACGAGTTCTGCGGCGAGGTCGCCGAACGAGGCCGCGGCACCGGCCGGCAGTTCAGGACCGGCGCTCGGGTGGTGTCGTTCCCGCTGCTGCGCGCCCGCGGCGGCGTGCATCTGACGGGGCTGTCCCCCGCGGCACCGGGCGGCTATGCCGAACAGGTGCTGGCCGAGGCCGCCCTGAGCTTCGTGGTGCCCAACGGCCTGTCCCCCGACATCGCAGCGTTGACCGAACCCATGGCCGTCGCGCTGCACGCCGTCCGGCGCAGCGACATCACCCGCCGCGACACCGCCGTCGTGATCGGCTGCGGCCCTGTGGGTCTGGCGATCATCTGCCACCTCAAGGCGCAGGGCGTCGAGAACATCATCGCCAGCGACCCCTCACCGGGACGACGGGAGTTGGCCCGGCGGTGCGGCGCCACCCTGGCCGTCGACCCGACCGAGGAGTCGCCCTACGCGTCCGCACCCGGTGTGACGTCGGGAACCGAGCTGTACGAACTGGGTATGAGTGCCATGGAGAAGATGCGCCGCGTGCCCGGGTGGGTGCACCTGTACCGCATCGCCGACAAGCTGGGCGCCGGAGCGCCCAAGCGTCCGGTGATCTTCGAATGCGTCGGAAACCCCGGCATGATCGACTCCATTCTGGCTGCGGCGCCGTTCAATTCGCGGGTGGTGGTGGCCGGGGTGTGCATGGGCGCCGACCGGCTGCGGCCGACACTGGCCAACAGCAAGGAGATCGACCTGCGGTTCGTCTTCGCCTACACACCGCTGGAGTTCCGCGACACGCTGCACCTGCTGGCCGATGGCAGGGTCGACGCCGCACCCATGGTCACCGACACCGTCGGCCTGCAGGACGTCGCCGCGGCGTTCGAGGCGCTGGGCAATCCCGACAAGCAGGCCAAGGTGCTGATCGACCCGTCGCTTCGCTAGGCCTGCCGGGTCCGCGTGCTGGTCTGCACGTGCACCGGCACCGCGTCGTCCCAGGGTTGGCGCGTCACCGCGTCGGCGACGTCGATCCAGCCGCGCTCGAATTCGCCTGTCGCGGCGTCGACGAGGCGGTACTCCTGACGCTGCCGGTGGATGGGCTGGGCGTCGATGAGGATGACGCGGACCTCTCCCGGTTCGAACCCGCAGCGCTTCTGCATCGCGGCGATCAACTGCTCGTTGTGCATGTGCCCGTCGCCGAAGTTCCAGCCGATGGCCGTCGAGCAGATGCGCTCACCGTCGGTCAGCACGTAGTCGGCCTCGTCCTTGTCGGCCAGCGCCCGATGCACGAGCGTGAACATCATCCGGCCGTGGGTGTTGAACGAGCGGAACGCATACCCCAGGTAGAGCGGAATCTGCGCGGCCTCGGGGCTCCCGTAGACGCGCTCCAACTGAGCCTGCGGCATGCTGGCGATCGCGACCAGCCCCTGCGTGATCTTCTCTGCCGCAGACGGTTTCACACACCACAGCGAGCTGTCCCAGTTGCCGGCGTAATAGCGCATGCCGGGCAGGAAGGAAACCTTGCGGGGAAACAGGTTTCCGGTGGCCACGGTGCCGGCGAGCAGCAGGAACAGCAGCAGGGGCCACAGCGTGCTCAGGTCACCGAGGCCGACGTCGGCGTGCCCGACGAACAGGGTCAGCACGCAGAAGATCATGAAGACGTTCCACTCCAGCGGCACCCCCATCGGAATGGAGGTAAGGATGCCGAGGTGGAACACCACCATGACGAACGCCGCGATCGCCGTCGGCCACCCGCCGTGGGACAACAGCAGCGCGATCGGCACCAGCATCTCGACCGCGGTGCTGAAATGCGCGACGATGCGCGAGATCCGGCCGGGTCGCAGGTCGTCGGGGAAGCGTTCGAAGAACTTCCGCTTGAGCGCGCGCGGGCGCACGATCGGACTGTTGGACATCATCGTGGAGATCACGAACGGGAAGTGCTTGTTGAGCTTCGAGGTGGCCGCACCGATCCAGATCACCACGCACACCAGCTTGGCCGCGATGATCATGTCCACGCCGTACCCGGCGAGCAGGAACGCCACCGTGAAGGACGCGTAGACCTCGCCGCGGGCGGCCAGGAAGATGACCTTGTCCCGCAGGCCGGCCACCGCGAGCAGACCGAGCACGGCCCAGATCTGCCACATCGGCAGCACCCCGACCTCGGTGCCCAGTCCTTGGACCGGTCCGGTGCCGTCGGAGAACAGCGCGATGACGAGCACGACCAGCAGTGCCCCGTAGAGCAGCACGTCGACCGGGGACCGATTGTCTCCGCGGGTGAACGGCACCTTGTCGGGCCATGGGGGCAGCCGAATGGTGTTGGGCCGCAACCAGTAGAGGATCGATCCCATCGGGGGCAGGAACCGGTTGTTCAGCGGGCCGAAACCGCATCCGAGGCCGACGACCTCGAAGAGCATCGTGTAGAGGACGACCTTCTCGAACACGATCGGTTCGGTCCACCAGTCCCCCACCGCGGTGAATCCGTCGATGCCGCGGGTGGTGAGCACCACCAGCCACGCGCCCAGGATGTAGAGCCCGATCTTGAGGACGTAGAACAGGTGCAGCACCACGGGGGTGCCGAAGCCGACCTCGGCCCAGTGCCGGGCCATCGGGCGAATCTTCTCCGACCAGGTACCCGCGCTCCAGGTCTCGAAGTCGACCACGGGAAGTTCAGGCTTGAGGAATCCCATGCCCGACAGACTAGAACGTGTTCTAGATCAACGGGAGTGGCTTCGGCGACTCAGGGCTGCCCCGTCTTGGCCGGCGGCCGGTAGAAGATCGCGAGTTGGCCGATCCCACCGGCCAGACCCAGCCCGACGGCGATCAGGAAGCCGCACCACCCGTGCAGCAGGTGATCGACGCTCGACCCCGAGAACAGCAGATGGTCGAGGCTGTAGCGGCCCGCACCGATCGCGGCGATCGAGACCGCGGCGACCGCGAGGATCAGGTTGTACTCCCAGCCCTCCTTGACGATGAAGAAGCCGTTGGCGCGGTGCACCGTCCAGGCGGCGACGAGCATCAGGGCCACGAAGCCCGCGGCGGGGATCGGCGTCAGCAGGCCCAGCGCCAGGCCCAGGCCCGCAGCGATCTCGGTGCTGGCCGCGACCCGGGCGTGAAACAGGCCCGGTTTCATCCCGATGCTGTCGAACCACCCGGCGGTGCCGGGGATGCGGCCGCCGCCGAAGAACTTGTTGTATCCGTGCGCGGCCATCGTCAGGCCGAGCGTCACACGCAGGAGCAGCAGTCCGAAGTCCATGGCCGAGTCGTAGGTCATGTAACAGAACTTAAGTCATCTGTTAACCGCTTGCCTAGTGGGACTGCCCCACCGCCAACGCTCGTTGCAGGATGCCGACGTAGTCGTCGAGTTGTGCCTGCGTCATCACTGAATCCGCCGCATGAACGCTCACCGCGATCGTGTCGCCGATGCCGTGCACACCGTGGGTCACGCCCATCATCGGCGACAACGCGGGGTATCCCGCGGTGAGCACCACCGGGGCACCGTCCAGCCGCAGGTCGGCACTCCCCCGGTTCACGCTCGAGACCACGGTGTTGCCCGTGACCACCGGCGAGCGCACGCCCGCGTCGAACTGGGCGACGCCCCACCGGAGCAGCACCGCCGGCGTTGCCGCGAACGATTCGCCCGATGCGACGGTCGCCGGATGTTCAGCCCGCAGGTGAGCCGCGCGCAGATCTGCGGCAATGGCCTCGGCACGCCGCTCGGCAGGCAGATCCGGGTACAGGCCCACGCCGACATTGCGGAAATGGTTGCGCGAATATCGAATTCCCGGCTTGGCCATCGGCACCTCGGCGCAGAGGGTGGAGGTGTCCTCACCGCGGGCGCGCAGATGGGCATCCAGGGCGGCACCGATGGCCACCAGGGCGCCGATGGTGACGGTGCCGCCGCGGTGGGCAACCGTGCCGCGGTCGGTCACCACGGTGCGGATGCGACGCGGCCCCGCCGGTGCGGCGTTGGTCAGCAGCGCCGGTCTGGGCGGCGGCGGGGCCGGGATCCGGCCGGCCTCGATGTCGGCGACCAACGCACGGTGGGTGCGCGCGGCGGCGACACCGTGCCGCACCAGGCCTCCGCGGCGGCGCTGCGGCAGCACCGGAACCGGCGCGTCGCGGCCGAACAGCCAGCCCGCCAGTTGGCCCGCGCGGGTGCCGTCGGCCAGTGCATGCGCAATCTGCAGCACTGCGACGGTCACCACGCCGTCGCCCGTGGGCGCACCCGCGGTGAACAGGTGCAGTCGCCAGGCTGATCGCCGCGGATCCAACTGCCGGTCGGCCAGCGCCCCGACGGCGTCCAGGCAGCCCGCCCAGTCCCGGACACCGTCATGCACGACGAACTGCGTACGGGTGGGCGGCGCGGGCACCCATCGCGGGTACCGCAGGGCGCAGTCGTCCTCGATCCGCACGCCCAGATCCGGACACGCCGCGGCGCGCCGAGCCAGGCCGTCGAGGAGCTCCTCGCCGATGTCGACAGCGCCGGCGAAGGCGTACAGCGGGAACTGGTCGCTGGGGAGCTTCGCCGCCAGCCAGTACGTCTGCGCGTCGACGGGTTCCAACCTGGGCACCGGACCTCCAGAACCGTTGACGGGGCCTCATCCCACCCTAGGATCGGTTGATGCTACCCACCGCCCGGACCGGCCACGCCGCGGTGATCACGGGCGCCTCCTCGGGCATCGGCGCGGCCCTGGCCGCCGCTCTCGTCGACCGCGGACACGAGGTGGTGCTGGTGGCGCGGCGAGTCGAACCGCTGACCGCTGTGGCCGAATCGCTCGGCGCCACGGCGCATGTCGTGGCCGCCGACCTGACGCAACCCGCCGAACGGGCGGTCCTGCCCGCGCGGATCGCGGCGCTGGGGCTCACGCCCAGCCTCCTGGTGAACAACGCGGGCGCGGCCACACTCGGGCCGATCGCCCAGGCCGACCCGATCGCGGAACTGGCGCTGGTCGAACTCGACGTCGCGGCCGTGGTGGACCTGTGCTGCCGCTTCGTACCGGGCATGGTCGAGCGCGGCACCGGCGCGGTGCTCAACGTGGCGTCAGTCGGCGCTTTCGGGCCGGTGCCGGGGCAGGCGGGCTACGGTGCCGCGAAGGCGTTCGTGCTGTCGTACACGCATGCGCTGCGCGGAGAACTGCACGGAACCGGGGTCACGGCAGCGACGCTGTGCCCGGGACCCGTGCGCACCGGGTTCGGCGAACGCGCAGGATTTCCGGACGCCGAAGCCGAGAAGATGCTGCCCCGATTTCTGTGGGTGTCCGCCGAACAGGTGGCCGCGGCCGCGCTCGACGGACTGCGCGCCGACCGCGCGGTGATCATTCCGGGAGCGGCGAACCGGGTCGCGGCCGCGCTGAACCACCTGATGCCGCGGCGGCCGCTGGTCCGCATGCTGGCACGCTCCCACCCGGGAGCCCGTCAGCGCTGAGACGTCAGTGTGAGGACTTCAGCGTCGGGACTGAAGCGCGTCAGACCGGGTCGAAACCGGAGATCAGCCAGCGGTCGCCGACCTTCTCCAGCGTCACCTTGACGCTCGAGGCGGTCGCCGTCGGCGCACCGTCACCGATGATCACTGTCTGGTTCACGAACACCAGCGCCTCGGCACGGTCGGCATCGGCCGAGATCGACGCGACGGCGGGCACGCTGGCCACCGCGGAGATCTTCTGCTCCTTGGCGCCCGGGATCACGGTGTCGTTGATCAGCGACGCGTAGGACTCCTTGAACCCGCCGGTCAACAGGTCCTGCGCGGAACCGAGATCCTGCTCGACGGTGTCGGGCTTGTAGGACAGCATCTTGACGGTCGAATCCTTGGCGACCTGGGTCGACTCGATCGCGGCCACCTCAGCCGTACGCACCGAATCGTCCTGCCACTTCAGGAAACCGGCGGCCGCGGCGAGCAGAAGCGCGAGCGCGGGCAGCAGAGCGAAGGCCACGATCCTGCCGAAGGTCGAGGAACCCGACTCGGCGGCCGCGCTCTCGTCGGCGGCGCCGTCCGCCGACTCCTCGGCGGAGTCGCTGTCCGACTCGTCCTCGGCGACCGACGTCTCGTCCGACTCCGTGGGCTCGGCGGCGTCGTCGGCCGTCGTCTCGTCGGTGGTCTCACCCGTGGTGGTCTCGTCAGCGTCGACAGGCACTTCGGCGGTTTCCTGTTCCTTGTTGCTTGGCTTGTCGGTCACGGCACGAACTCGACGTTGGACACCTTGGCCTCATCCGGACCGGTGTTCTTGACCGTGATGCGCATCCGCCACATCCGGGGCGACTGCTCGGGTGCACCGGCGTTCGACGTCTTCACCGTGACGGCCACGAGCACCTGCGCCGACTCATCGTCGGCCGACTCGATGCCGGCCGCGGTGACCTCACCGGCGGACTTCGACTGCGCCTGCTTGACCACCTCGGTGAACGGTGCCGACCGCTTGGAGAAGTCGTCGTAGAAGGTGTCGGTCGCCGAGTCGAGGATGCGTTGCACTGCCGCGTCGGCGTCGGTGAAGTCGATCGTCGTCAGGTTGATCGCGGCCTGGCGGCCGACCTGCAGGAACAGGTCGCGCTGCTGGTCGGCGTGCCGTGACTCGTTGGCCCGCCAGCCCAGCCAGCCCACCACGCCGCCGAGGGCGACCACCACGACGAGGCCGACGATGGTCGCGAGCGTGACGTGCGAGATGGTCCGTTTCGGAGCAGGCGTCGTCGCCTCGCCACCCTCGCTGGACTCGCTGGACTCCGCGTCGAAGTCGGCCACCTCGGTCTCCGCGTCCGCATCAGCGGCGTCGGGGGTGGTCTCCGTCTTCGGTGTGGTGTCCTGAGGCGATTCCGATGCCTCCGCGGGGGACTCGGTCAACTCGGTTCCGGTCGACTCGGTCAGTTCCCCTTCGGGGGCAGCAGCATCGTCTGCCATGTTTGCTCCTCTGCGGCACTGCGGGCCAGGTTGGATTGTGTATACGTCTGGCCGTCAGGTCCAACGTACGTGCCGGTACTGGGGTCGTACTCAGCGGCTGCGATCGCGGGCACCGCGGGCGGCGGCGGCAACTCCGGCGGCGCAGGTGAGGCACCCGGGCCGGTCGCCGGAACAGCCTGCCCCGACAGCGTCGCGTTCGGGTCGCCCTTCCACGCGAAGCCGTCGTTGAGCGGACGGTAGAACTCGTCGCTCTCACACATCCGCACGGTCGGTGCACGTTTGCCGGGACGGGTCACGCACGGCACGTTGCGCGCACCGCGCACGTTGAACGCCGAGTCCTGCGGAATGCGGCAGTAGATGTCACCGGCCGGGCGGTCCGGATGGTCCACATCGGCGGGCACCCGCTTCTGCTGCGCGGGCAGGAAGCCCGTCACACATGGTGGCGGCAGGTTCAGGTTCAGGTTGAAGCTCAGGTAGGCGCCCCGGTAGTCCTGCCGGGTGTGCCGGTTGGCCGTACCAGTGGCCGAACTGACCGCCGTGCCCTGCGGCAGCAGCACAAGCAGCTGCTCGATGTTGGGCTGATAGGTGACCGCGACCTCGCCGACACTGACCAGATTCGCCAGCAGGATCGGCAGGGACGGCTGCAGCCGGTCGAACAGCGCGCGCACCTCGTCGGCTGCGGGAGCACCCTTCTGGAGCACGCCCGCGACCGCCTGATCCTGCTCCTTGAGCTGGCCGGTGACGACGTCGAGGTTCGCGGCCCAGCGCTGCACGGCGCTGGAGGTGTCGGTCTGCGAGTCCAGCACGGGCTTGGACTTGTCGATCAGCGTCGTCAGCTCATCGAGGTTGGCCCGCGCGTCGATCGCGATCTGCGTCGAACCCTTGACCAGCCGGGACAACTCGGGTCCCAGACCACCGAACGCGGTGTAGGACTCGTCCACGACGGTCTTGAGGTTGTCGTGCGGAATCGCCTGCAGGCCACGGTTCGTCGCGTCCAACAGCGAGTTGACGTCCGGCGGGACGAACGTGCGGTCCACCGGGATGACGTCACCCTCTTTGAGGAACGGCGGATTGGGCGTGCGCGGCATCAATTCGACGTACTGCTCACCGACGGCCGAGACGCTGCCCACGGCGGCGTCGAGATCCGCGGGGATCTTGAAGTTGGAGTCCATCGCCAGGTCGGCCACCACGCCGTTGTCGGTCAGCCGGACGTCCTTGACCCGTCCCACCTCGGTGCCCCGGAACGTGACGTTGCCCCGCGGGTACAGTCCGCCCGCCTCCGGCAGCTGCACCGACACCTTGTACTGGCCGACGCCGAAGAGCATGGCGGGCAGTCCCATGAAGTTGAACACCATGACGGCGCCGGCGACCAGCGCGACAAGCGTCAGCACCGCCATCTGGATGAGCGTCTTGCGTGTCAGATGCATCGTTACCGCCCCTGATCCCAGTGGTAGGGCTGAATCAGCGGGTTACCCGCGGTGTACGGGCTCGGCAGCTGCCCGATGGTGCGACCCCACTGCAGCTCGAGCTCGGTCAGATCGCCCTCCCAGCGGGTGCCGGTGAAGAACCCGGCGTCAATGCGGCTCAGGGTCAGATCGAAGACCAGGCTCAGGTTGCCGTAGTCACCGCGCATCCAGTTGTCCAGGGTCTCCTTGGGCCACGGGAACGTCGGGAAGAAGCTCAGCGAGCGGGTCAGCGCCGGACCGGCGTCGGCCAGCGACTGCAGCACGGGACCGATGTCGCGCAGCTCCTGGACCAAGGCCTCCTTGGTCTGGTTCACCGAGTCGGCGGCCAAGGCGCTGAACTGTCCGAGCTGGGTCAGCGCGTCAGCCAACTGGGTGCGCTGATCCTTGAGCACCTCGAGCGCGTCGGGAATGGTCTTGACGGCCCTGTCGATCACGGGCTTCTGATCCGCGAACTGACCGACGAGGCTGTTGAGGCTCTCGGTCGCCGCGATGATGTCGTCCTTCTGCTCATTGTTGTACGCAATGAACTTGTCCAACTGCTCGATCAGGCTGCGCAGATCGGCCTCGCGACCGGTGAACGCGGTCGAGAAGGCCATGGTGATGTCCTGGATCCGGCCCACGCCGCCGCCGTTGAGCAGCAGGGACACGGCGGCAAGGGTCTGCTCCGTGGTCGGGTAGGCGCCGCTGCGCTCCAACGGGATCAGGTCGCCGTCCTTGAGCCGCCCTTCAGGTTCGACGTCCCTGGGCGGGGCCAACTCCATGTGCAGCGAGCCCAGCAGGCTGGTCTGGCCGACCGTCGCCGTGGCGTTGGCGGGCAGTTCGACGTCGCCGTTGAGCCGCATCGTGACCAGCGCATGCCAGCCCTGCCGCTCGATCTTGGTGACGTTGCCGACCGTGACGTCGCCGACCCGCACCCGTGAGTTCTGCTCGATGTTGTCCACGTCGGGCATCTGCGCCTGGATCGTGAACGCGCCGGGCCCGTGGCCCTCGGTGCCCGGCATGGGCAGGGAGTTCAGCCCCTGCCAGTCGCCGCACGCCGTCAGCGCGGTGGCCGAGACACCCAGCACCGCGACGGCAATCGATCGTCTCGCACGCATGGCCGGCCTCACTGTCCCTCTCCCGGCACGGGAACCATCATCCCGGTCAGTCCGTCGGCCGGGTTGGTCGCGACCGTCGCCGCCGGGGTCTCGGCCGCCAACGGCTCACCGGCCTCCGCGGGAAGCGGAGCGCTCGGCGCGGGCGCCGGCGGCGCCGGGACCGAACCGGCCGGCGGAACGTAGTCCGGCCGCAGCCAGTCCTCACTCCAGGTGATCTCATTCGGCCGGGCCTGAGTGCCCACGGCCTGGTTCAGACCGATCGGCAGGAAGTTGTACTGCCGATTCTTGATGATCGGGGCCAGGTACTGCGTGCACAGTTTCGCCGACTGCTCGGCCCCCAGCCGCGACGCGGCCTGGACCGCACCGCACAGGAACGACACCGGGTTCTGGAAGTTCGCCAGGGCCAGCACGCTGGTCGCCGCGCCCTGCGCGGGTTGGTAGATGTTGATGTAGTTCTGCAGCGTGTTGGGCGCCAGGTGCAGCACCTGCTTGATGTCGTCCAGGCTGTCGTTCAGGATCTGGCTGACCGACGCCAACTTGTCCGAGGTCGTGCCCAGCGTCTCGCGGTTCTCGGCGACGAAGATCTGCACCTCACCGACCGCGGAGTTCAGGTCGCTGACGGCCGCGGCCACCTCACCCGGATCATCGGCCAACAGGCCCGTGACGTTGGCCAGGTTCTGGTTGAGCTGACGCATCAGGTCGGTGCTGTCATGCAGCGCATCGACCAGGATCGACAGGTTCTTGACCGTGCTGAAGATGTCGGTGCTGTGGTCTCCCAGCGCCGAGAACGCCTGCGACAGCTTGACCACGGTCTCGCGGATGTTGGCACCCTGGCCACGCAGGTTGTCCGCAGTGGTGTTGACCAGCGCGCCGAGCGTGCTGACGCCACCGGGTTCGGTGGGCTGCAGGTTGTCGGTCAGTCGCTCCAGCTGCGCCCGGAACTCCGCCCACTCGACCGGGACCGCGGTGCGGTCGCGGGGAATCACGGCGTCGTTCTCCAGCGCGGGGCCGCCGGAGTAGACCGGGGTCAACTGGATGGCTCGTCCGGTCACCAGTGCGGGCGACAGGATGGCGGCCTTGGCGTCGGCCGGCACCTTCTGCGTGCCGTCGACCCAGAACGAGATCTTGACCTGGTCGAACTCGGGCTCGATCTTGTCGATCTTGCCGACGTTGACGCCCAGGATGCGGACGTCGTCGCCGACGAAGATGCCGTTGCTGTTGTCGAAGTACGCCACGACGTTGGTGCGGTTCATGGCACCGCCGGAGCGCAGCAGCACCGCGCCCGCGGCCAGCAGCGTGAGCACCAGGACCACGGCCAGCCCCACACGAGAGTTACGGGTCAGGGTCATTGGCCGGCCTCCCCGTTGCCTTCAGCGGGTCCGGGCGCCGGACCGAGCGGCACCGGCACGACAGCCTGCGTCACGGCCGGCTCCTGCCCGGGAGCCGGGACCGCCATCGGGGGCGACGACGGCTGCGGCGTCGAGGCCACCCCGGGCGGGGCCACGGCGGGCGGACCGGGCGGCGGACCGCCGGGCTCCGGCACGGGCAGCGGCGCGCGGTGCGGGTAGCAGTTGGTTCCGGACAGCGGGATTCCCGGCGGGCCGCAGGGCTGGTTGCCCGGGTTGCCCGTGATGGCGTCGGGCAGGTTCAGGTGCGGCTCGCCACCCTGCCCGGTGCGCGGGAACGGCACCGGCAGCGCCGGCGTGCCGGGCTGGCCGACTTGCGGATCGGTCAGCTCCGACGGCAGCAGCACCGTCGGGTCCAGACCCAGATCCGAGAACGCCGCGTCGATGAAGGGCTGCACGAACTGACCGGGCAGAAGGTTGGAGATGTAGGACTTGAAGAACGGTCCCGAGCCCACCGACTCGCCCAGCGCCATGCTGTAGGTGCCGAGCATGTTGATGGACTTGCGCACCCGGTCCTTGCGGTTGTCGATCGTGGCCAGCACGCCGTTGAGCTTCTCCAGCGCGGGCTTCATGGTCGCGCGATTCTCGGCGATGAATCCCTGCAACTGGCGGCTGACCGCCGAGATGTTGCCCGAGATCTGGTCCAGCGCCGCGCTCTGGCTCATCAGTTCGGCCATCAGCGCGTTGGTGTTGCGGATCAGGCCGACGACCTGTTCGCTGCGCTCCGACAACACCGTGGTGGCCTCGTTGGCGTTGCCCAGCAGTTCGCGCAGTTGCGCGTCCTTCTGATTGAGGACGTCGGAGAACCGGGCCACGCCCTCGACGGCCACGCGCAGATCCGGCGGAGTCTGCGAGAACGTCTCGGAGAGCACCCGCAGCGAATCCGACAGCTGGTCGGTGTTCAGGCCGCTGATGGTGGTCGTCAGGTCACCCAGCGCGTCGGGCAGCTGGTACGGCGAGGTGGTGCGATCCCGCGGGATGGTCTCGCGCAGCTGTCCGTCGCCGCGCGGGGTCACCTCAAGGATCTTGGTGCCCAACAGGCTCTTGGTCTTGATCGCCGCCTCGGCGCGGTCGCCGAGGCGGATGTTCTTGTTGACCTTGAACTTCACCAGCACCTGCTGGTTCTCCAGCGAGATGCTGCTGACCTGGCCGGCCTGGAAGCCCGAGACCTGCACGGCGGCGCCGTCGGCCAGGCCGCCCGCGTCGTCGAAGTACGCCGAGTACGTCTTGCCCGGGTTGAAGAAGGGCAGCTTCTGATAGTTCAGCGCCGTCAGGATGATCGCCAGCAGACCGACGATGCCGATCGTGCCGATGACGAGAGGATTGCGTTCAGCGAAGGGTTTCATCGCGGCGTGCACCTCCCGGTGTCCTGTCCGGCCACCTTGACGTAGACGGGCTGACCGCCCTTGCCGTTGAGCTTCAGCGAGATGTCGCACAGGTAGAAGCTGAAGAAGTCGCCGTACAGACCCTGCCGGTTGAGCACCTGGTAGGCGTCGGGCAGCGTGTTGATGACGTTGTCGAAGTAGTCGTGGTCGGCGAGCACGATCCCGGCGCTGCGATCGGTCTCGGTGATCACCTTCTGCAGCGGCGGGCGCGCCTGTGACAGCAGGTCGGCGATGGTGCCCGCGGCCTCACTGCTGTAGGCCAGCCCGTTGGCGATGTCCTGGCGGCGGTCCGACAGGGTGGCCACCAGATCCGACAGCGCCTCGACGCCCTTGGCGAACTGATCGCTCTGCCCGGCAAGCGAGCCCAGCACCGTGTTCAGGTTGACGATGACCTCTCCGATGAGTTGGTCGCGGTCGGCCAGCGTGTTGGTCAGCGCGGCGGTCTGCGACAGGAACGAGTTGATGGTCCCGCCCTGTCCCTGCAGCGCGCTGATCAACTGACCGGACAGTGCGTTGATCTGCTCTGGCGCCAGCGCACGGAACAGGGGGCGGAATCCGCCGATCAGGGCGTCGAGATCGAGCGCCGGTTCGGTCTGGGCCAGCGGGATGGTGTCCCCGGGGCTGAGCCGCTTGGTGCCGCCCGCCCCCTCGACCAGCGACAGGTACCGGCCGCCGATCAGGTCGTCGAACCGGATCACGGCGCGACTGCCCTCGGTCAGCACCACCGACTCGTCGGCGGTGAAGTCGACGGTCAGCGTGCCGTCGTCGTTGTAGCCGATCTTCTTGACCTTGCCGACCTCGACGCCGGCGATGCGGACGAAGTCGTCGACCTCCAGACCTGTCACGTTCGCGAAGTGCGCCCGGTACTCGTGCGCCTTGTCGAACCGCAACTGTCCGAACACCGCGAACAGCGTGAACATACCCAGCAGGCAGACCGTGAGGAACACGGCCAGACGCCACGCGGCGCCTCCCAGGTTGTCTCTCACTGCGACTGCCTCTCAATTGCTGACATTGCGGACTCGGTGGTGGTTACGGCGACGGTGCTGCCGGGACGGGGATGCCGTTCGGCGGGTACGGCGTGGGCACCTGGCCGGGGTTCGGCACCACGAAGGGCTCCGACCCTGGCCGCGGGCCGGGATCCTTCGGCGCACCCGGCGGCGGCGCGGGCGGCAGGTTGTTCCACAGCGGTGTGCCGTCCGGCCCGTACATCGGCGCCCCGTAGGGGTAGTCGCCCGGTTCCGGAATGACCTTCGGCGGGTTGCCCGCGTTGGGACCCGGCGCCGGACCACCGAACAGGTTCCGGATGCTGGGCGGCTGCGGGATGCCGCGCGTGGTCGGGAAGTAGTTGGCCCACATCGGGAATGCGATGCCGGGGTTCGGCCGGATGTCGACACCGGTGCCCCAGCCGGTGTTGGTCACCAGAGCCCGGACTGGCCAGTTCTCGTCGACGTTCGGCAGCGAACCACAGCCGGGCTTGCCGCCCGGGCCGCCCTTGGCCCCGATGATCGGAAGGTTCTCCGGGTAGCGGTACTGATCGTCGCCGAGCAGTGCGCCGCCGTCCACGATGAAGGACTTCCCGTTGCCGCCGGTGGCCTCGTAGGCGCCGTTCTCCAGCAGCCAGTGCGCGCCGACGAGCATGCAGGTGTACCCGGGGTTGTACTTCATCAACAGATTGGTCGTCGGCTCGAGCACGTTGATCGCCTTGATCAGGTTCTCCTGATTGGGCGCCAACAGGCGGATACCGCTGTTGGACAGGCCGATCACGTTGAGCAGCAGCGCATCCAACGGCTTGGCGTTCTCGGTGATCGTCGAGCTCGTGGTGCTCAGAGCGTCGAGGGTGCCGACGATGTTCTGTGCCGCTGCGCTGTAGGTCTCGTTGAACCCGCGCAGCGCCTGCCAGTCCGCCCGGATGGTGTCGGCGCGCGGGTTGAGTTCCAGCAGCACCTGATTGGCGGCCGTGGTGGCCTCGCCGATCCGCTCCCCCTGCCCGCGGACGCCCTCGGCCAGCGCGGCCAGCGTCGCGTTCAGCTTGGAGCTGTCCACCTGGTCGAGCACGCCGACCAGGTTCTGGAACACCGTGTTGACCTCGGTGCTGACGTTGCGCGAGATGAGCACCTGACCGTCGGCCAACCGCCCGCTCTCGGGGTCGTCCGGGTAGATCAGGTCGACGAACTTGGCGCCGAACACGGTCGTCGCACGGATCTGCGCACCGACGTTGGCCGGGATGTACTTGACCTGGTCGGGGTAGATCTCGAGGTTGAGCCGGACCGGGTCCTGGCCACCCTTGATCGTCGTCACGCGACCGACCTGCACGCCGCGCATCTTGACCTTGGCGCCGGACTCCATCACGAGTCCGGAGCGGTCCGACGTCACAGTGACGTTGACGTAGTTCTTCAGTGACCCCGTGAACAGCGCCGAGGTCATCCACACCAGTGCCGCCAGGAACGCGATCAAGATCGCCGTCCACCAGGCGGGATGCAGGCCCTTGTCGTCCTCTTCCATCCTGTTTCCCGCTATCCGGAGAGGTTGAAGTTGCCGGACTGACCGTAAACGGCCAGTGAGATCATCACGGTCACAAGCGAAGCCACGATCAGCGAC
Organism: Mycobacterium sp. ACS4331; assembly: GCF_001667265.1. Classification (GTDB taxonomy): domain Bacteria; phylum Actinomycetota; class Actinomycetes; order Mycobacteriales; family Mycobacteriaceae; genus Mycobacterium. The sequence goes on from NZ_LZHW01000003.1 coordinate 30,131, forward strand.
GTGCGCACGGCGCGGCCCACGGCCTCGCCGACCCCGGCCGGGCCGCCCGAGGCGGTGAAGCCGTAATAGGTGTGCACGAGCATGATCACCAACGCCATCGCGACGGCCTGCAGGAATGACCAGATCAGGTCGACCGGGTTGAGGAACGTCCGGAAGTAGTGGTCGTACACACCGGTGGACTGGCCGTAGATGAAGGTGGTGCCCACTCGGGCGGCCAGGAACGACATCAGCACCGCGACGCAGTAGAGCGGGATCACGACGATCACGCCGGCGATCACGCGGGAGGACGCCAGGTAGGCGATCGTGCGGATGCCGATCACCTCGAGGGCGTCGATCTCCTCGTTGATGCGCATGGCGCCCAACTGTGCGGTCGCGCCCGCGCCGATGGTCGCGGCCATGCCGACGCCCGCGGTCAGCGGCGCGATGAGGCGCACGTTGAAGAAGGCCGACGCGAAGCCGGTGAGGGCCTCGACGCCGATGGACTCGAACTGGTTGTAGCCCTGCACGGCCACCAGGGCACCGGTCGACAGGGTCAGGAACCCGACGATCGCGATGGTGCCGCCAATGACCGCCAACGCGCCCGCGCCGAGTCCCATCTGCGCGATGAGGCGGATGACCTCACCCTTGTAGTAGACGATTGCGGCCCAGACACCCCGCAGTGTGTAGCCGTAGAACTTGGTCTGCCGGCCGATCCGGTTCCAGCCCTGACCCCATTCCCGGACGGTGCGCCGGAACTGGACGAAACGGCCGTCGTGCACTGCGGTCATGTTGTGGCCTGCACTCCCACGGCCGTCGCCAGCACGTTGATGACGAACAGCGCGATGAAGGTGAACACGACGGTCTCGTTGACGGCGTTGCCGACACCCGCGGGTCCGCCGCCGACCGAGATCCCCTTGTAGCAGGCGATCAGGCCCGCCGAGAGGCCGAACAGGGTGGCCTTCACGAGCGCGACGATGACGTCGGCCGGACCGGTGAGCAGCGTGAGGCCGGCGACGAAGGCACCCGGCGTGACGTGCTGCAGGTAGACCGAGAAGAAGAAGCCGCCCGCGATACCGACCACCACCACGGTCGAGGCCAGCATGAGCGCGACGACCGTGGCCGCGAGCACCCGGGGCACGACGAGCGCCTGGATCGGGTCGATGCCCATCACGCGCAGCGCGTCGAGTTCTTCGCGGATCGTGCGGGCACCCAGGTCGGCGCACATCGCGGTGGCGCCGGCACCGGCGACCACCAGCACGGTCACGATCGGCCCGATCTGGGTGACGGTGCCGATCGCGGCGCCTGTGCCGGAGAAGTCGGCGGCGCCGAATTCGACCAACAGGATGTTGAAGGTGAAGACCAGCAGCACCGTGAAGGGGATCGACAGCATCAGGGTCGGGACGATCGAGACCCTGGCCACGAACCAGGTCTGCAGGATGAACTCGCGCCACGCGAACGGGGGCTTGAACATCGCGACGAACGTGTCCAGGGCCATCGCGAAGAATCCGCCGACGGACCGGACCGGTTTGGTGAGCGCCGCAGAGGTGACCATCAGAGGACCCCGCACTTCCGGGCCGCGCAGTGGTCTGGGCGCAGGTCCAGGAGGGTGTTTCTCAACTGCATCAGCGGCTGAATCCTCCCGACATGCGACACCTGCTTCCTGCGTGACAACTGTGACTCATGACACAGGACTGACGCAAAACGTACACCACCGCTTTGCCGTCCAGCGCCGCTTTCCGCACACCGCGCGGGTACCTACTGGCGAGTAGGCGAGTGAATCTTTGCACACGATGAGCCGTGGTGTGCGACGCAGGTCTCACTGGCGCGACAACCGGCGCAACAATCCCGGTCAGCACGTGCGCATACCCGGATTTCGTCACGCGGTACCCGCCGTCCGGTGCACCCCGAGGGCGCGGTGCGCGAAACTCAGGATGTTCTCGATCGCCTCCGTGCTCGACGGTGCGGCGGGGTCGAGCATCCCGGCCAGCACGCGGCTGACGGCTCCGCTGATGGCGGTCGCGTCAGCGGCCGGGTCGGCGTCGGGGAACACACCGGCGCGCAGGCCACGGTCGAGGATCGCGATCAGCGACCGCTCGCGTTCGGCGCGGATCCGGTCCCGCACCGCGCAGTAGCCCTTGGCCACCCGCACCTCGTCGGAGTCGATGACGTCCATCTTGGTGGCCCGACGCGGATCGTTGGCGAGGTCGAACATCTGCTCCACCCACGCGCGCAGCTCCGCGACGGGTCCGCCCGCGACGGTCTCGGGAATCTGTTCGAGGCGTTTCACGAGTTCGTCGCTCTCACGCTCCAGCATCGCGATGAACAGGGCGTCCTTCGATTCGAAGTGCCGATAGAACGCGCGGGTGGAGACGCCGGCACGCTCAAGGATCGCCGCGACGGGCACCGGCCCCGACCGCGGCGCCGACAGGCACGCGTACGCGGCATCGATGATGAGGCTGCGCTCTTCAGGAGTGCCGTCTGCACCGTCCACGGGCTGCACGGCACGGATCTTAACGAGGCGCGACGCCCTCCGCGTGCGGACTGAGCAGGCCACCGAAGTAACGTCAGGTCGGTGAGCACACCACAGACCGTCGAGTACTCCGGCGTCGACGACCTCACGCTGGTCGCCGACGAGTGGAACGCCCCCGGCGAGCGTCCGTCGATCCTGATGCTGCACGGCGGCGGACAGAATCGTTTCTCCTGGAAGAACACCGGCCAGGTGCTCGCCGATCGGGGCTTTCACGTGGTTGCGGTGGACACGCGCGGACACGGCGACAGTGACCGTGCCCCGGGTGCGGACTACTCCCTGGACAAGCTCAGCGGTGACGTCCTGCGCATCATCGACGCCATCGGCCGGCCCGTCACGCTGATCGGCGCGAGCATGGGCGGTCTGACCGGAATCCTCGTCGCCAGCGACGGCGGCCCGGACCGAGTCGCGAAGCTGGTGCTCGTCGACGTCGTGCCCAATTTCGAGAAATCGGGCAGCGCCCGGATCCGCGACTTCATGTTCAATCACGTGCACGGGTTCGACTCGCTCGAGGAGGCCGCCGACGCGGTCGCCGAGTATCTGCCGCACCGCACCAAACCTCGCAGCCCCGAGGGACTGAAGAAGAACCTGCGGCTGCGCGACGGTCGGTGGTACTGGCACTGGGATCCGGCGTTTCTGACCAAACCGGACGACAACCCGTTCGATCGCACCGACCGCCTCGAGGCTGCGGCGGCCGGACTGCAGATCCCGATCCTGTTGATTCGCGGCAAGCTCTCCGATGTCGTCAGCACCGAGGGTGTCCGCGACTTCCTCGCCAAGGTGCCCGCGGCCGAGTTCGTCGAATTGGCCGACGCCGGGCACACCGCGGCCGGTGATGACAACGACGCGTTCAGTGAAGTTGTGGTCGAGTTCGTCACCCGGTAACTTCCCCGGTGACGCGGAGTTTCAGCCCACAGGCTCTGTGCAAGTCCTGAACTGCCCGCATTCGTCGCGCTCCCGCGATATCGTTTTCGAGCAGAATTCACTTTTTCGGTTGTGGAGTCCACAGCATGGGAAAACCACGCGTTGAACCGCGTCAACAGAGATCGCGCGACACCTACGACAAGATCCTGTCGGTTGCCGAGGAGATCTTCTCCGACCTTGGCTACGCCGGCACCACGACCAACAAGGTGGCCGACGCCGCGGGCATCTCGATCGGCACGCTGTACCACTATTTTCCCGACAAGGACGCACTGCTCTACGCCTTGGCCGAAAAGCACCTCGCCGGCGGCACCACCCTGATCACGGTCACGTTCCAACGCATGCGGGACACCAAGCCCGACCTGGAGGAGTCGTTGCGGATGGTGATCGACGTGATCGTGCGCATGCACGTCGAGCAGTTCCATCTGCACCACCTGCTCTACGACAGTGCCCCGCGCTCAGAGGATCTCGAGCAGAGGCAGTACCAGATCGACGGCCTGATCGCCCAGGAGGTCGCCTGGCATCTGGAGCGCGTCGGCGTCGCGCACGAACAGCGGGAGCTGGTGGCCGAACTGCTGGTCTCCGGAGTGGAGGCGCAGGTGCACAGGGCCATCATCGATGCGACGCTGCACGGGGACAAGCCGGCCGACCCCAAGGTGCTCACCGACGTGCTCACTCAGCTGTGGAAGCGCGCACTGCAGAACACCTGAGCGCCGAAGTGCCTCAGTCGCGCGCAGTGCGCTCGGCGTCTGCGAGCCGTTGGTGCAGGCGCGCCCGAATGTCATTGGGCGTGTAGGACGCACGCCGCCGTTGGTCACGGGCGACCAGTACGCCTCCAGCAGTCACACCCACGACACCGGCAAGGCCGATCCACTTCCAGACGTTGCGCATGCCGACAGTGTGCCTAAGCTGCGCAGGTGATGGCGAGCACAGGCGCAGGACACACCACGCTCGAGCAGGCGCTCGAATCCACCCGCACCGGGGACATCTGGCTGTTCCGCGGCGGATCCGGGCCGGACCGCGCGATCCAGACGCTGACCAACAGCCCGGTGAACCATGTCGGGATGACCGTCGCGATCGACGATCTGCCGCCGTTGATCTGGCATGCCGAACTGGGCGACAAACTGCTGGACTACTGGACCGGGACCAATCACCGTGGCGTGCAGCTGAACGACCTGCGCGCGGCCGTCGAGCAGTGGACGGGCAGGTATCAGCAGCGCTGCTGGCTGCGCCAACTGCATCCGTACGCCAGTCGCGAGCAGGAGGACCTGCTGCTGAAGGTGATCGCCCGCATGGACGGCACACCGTTCCCCAGCACGGCCCGGTTGACCGGTCGCTGGATGCGCGGGCGGCTGCCCACCCGGGCCGACTGGACGCGGGGAATCCCGTTCCTGCACAAGTTGGTTGCGAAGTCCGTCGAGCAGGACAAGAGCCAGCGCCGAGCGGCCGGGCTGGAGACGGCCTACTGCGCGGAGACCGTCGCCATCACCTATGAGGAGATGGGACTGCTGGTCACCGAGAAACGGGAGAACTACTTCGATCCGGGGTCGTTCTGGAGTGGTGACGTGTTGCCGCTGACACCCGGATACTCCCTGGGCCGGGAGATCGCGGTGACTGTCTGACGGTGTCGAGTTCGACGGGCACCTTCGTCGCGGCCTGGCCGACATCGCTGCGGGCGGCGTTCGACCCTCAGGTGTCGGCGAGGTGAGTCGTCGGGCGAACACGGCCCCGCCGAGAACCGGTTCCCGCACCGTGTCCCTTTCGGTCACTCACCGCGGCCGCCGGGGATCGGCGTACATCGAGTAGACCATCGGACCGTCCGGTATGGATGTCGTGGCGGTGACGGCGAATCCCGCGCGCTCGTAGAGTCGCACGTTGCGTTCATCGGATGTCTCCAGTGCCACACCGGCGGCTGGATCCACCTCAAGCGCCGCGTGCACCAGCGCCGCACCGAGACCGTGGCCCTGACTGCCTGGGTGCACGCCGACGGTCGCCAGATTCCAGGCGCCGTCGGGATGGGCCGGAATGTCCACGGCCGCAATCGCTTCCAATCGCGATCCGTGCAGTTGCGCGACCTGGTCCCCGAAGTCCGGCGCGGACACGTCCGGAGGCAGCAGGGCGAGCACTCCACGGAGTTCGTCGTCGACCAGGACGACACCTTCGTCAATCGCGTAGCCCAGATACATCCGCTGTAACCGCGCCAGCCGGTTCCGGTAGTCGTCCTGCGGGATCGACCACCGCGTCCAAGCGTAGGAGTCGAATGCCGCGACGAGGGTCTGCACCGCACCGTCCAGATCGGAAACGGTCGCGCGCCGGATGCGGAACGTCAAGTGTCGTCGAACCTTTCAGGAGTGATTCGAGTGGCCCCCGCTGACCCATGATTGTGTCAGCCATGTTCCACGGGCACCCACAGGTCGCAGGTCGCGGTGCTGAAGTCCGGTGCACGGTCGAGCACCGCGACGATCGACGGACCCGGGCGCAGCCGCCAGGGGTTGGCCGGAAACCACTCCGTCGCCGACGCCGCATACGCCGACTGCAGGGCGGCGGGATGGGCGCCGGCGGTGCGGAACACCACCCACGACCCGGCCGGCACGTCGATGGCGTCGAGACCGTCGGGCACCGCCGTGTCCGTCGTGACGGCGACGCCGTGCAGGTACGTGAGCTCGCTGCCCTCGCGGTAGTCGGGGTCGACGTCGGCGCTCACCTGCAGCAGACCGGCCGGGTCCGTATTGCTGAGCTGCTTGAGCCGTTGATGTTCCTCGGCCGGCAGCGCCGCGATGTGCGCCTGGATGTGCGGATTGATGCCCTCGTGGATCAGCGGTACCCGCGCGGCGTGGCCGATCAGGCGGAAGTCGGGGCGGTCAACGATGCGGGCGTCCACTGGGGCGCTCCCTTCGACGGTCAGGCGGAACCTGAGTTGCGGTTGGCTGCGAAGGGGGCCGCCATCGCGTCGCACCTGCCCGTGGCTCACACCGTGGACAGCCTTGAACGCCCGTCCGAACGCCTCGGTGGACCCGTATCCGTACCGGACCGCGATGGTGAGGAAGTCCTCGCCGCCGATCACGTCGGCCGCCGCGACAGACATCCGCCGCCGGCGCACGTACTCCGACACCGGCATCCCCGCCAGGGACGAGAACATCCGGCGCAGGTGATAACCCGTCGTGCCCACCGTCGCGGCGAGCGCGTCGATGTCCAGGTCGTCGCCCAGGTGGGATTCGATCTCATCGACAAGACGGTTGAGCGCTTCGATCATCGGGGCTCCCTTCGCGGTCAACTCTGGCCGGTGACGGCCTGATCGCGCCCGACTTCTCCGGTTCGATGCGGTCGGGTGCGCCCGCGGGCTGACTGAGTCCGTGCGATGCGCGGCGAACACGCCACCGCCACCGCGACACTTAAACCTCCGCAACGACACGCCGGTCCGTCTCGCAGACGTTTAAGCCTCGGCGGAGACGACGCGTCGGGAATGCGTCCACGACCACCCGGCGACGATCCCCCGAACAACGGCATCATTCCTCGGCAAGCGGAACACCGATTTCGGCGCAAACAGACTTCAGCCGCTTGTCCCGCGTCCAGAGCTGCGCACCGTCCACCAGCGTGACAGCTCCGAGCAGATGGACGTCGACAGCGCTGAGTCCTTTTCCCCACAGCCCACGACGTTCGACAAGATGAAGTATCTCCGAGTGTGTCACTGTCGGGAACTGGTGAAGATTGGACAGTAAATCGAGTACGACGTCCCGTTGTTTCATCGAACCGAGGGCCAGCTCCTCGATCACCAAGTGGTGGCAGCCGATCTCATCCTCTGTCAACAGCCTGACAAGACGTGGCTCCGCGTTGTGCAGGTGATCGATCCATATCGACGTGTCAACGAGAATCACCGGCAGACGCCCTCCTCCGAGGAGCGCCAGTTGCGTGCGGGTCGGTTCCGCCCAGAGCCGCGAGGCGACGACCACTCTCCACTCGGATCAACGTCTGCAATCCCTGGCGGAGCAACGCCACACTCTCGGTCACCCCAGTCAGTTCTGCCGCCTTCGCAAGCAGCGCGTCGTCGATGGTCACAGTCGTCCGCACGTGGCACCTCCGTACGCATCAATGATGCGTTTCATAATGCCACCGATACCGTGAAGTCACCACCGCGGCCTTCGCCGCCACCGAGGGACGTCCAAACGGGACCCGCCTACACGTTGAAGCGGAACTCCACCACGTCCCCGTCGGCCATGACGTAGTCCTTGCCCTCCATCCGAACCTTGCCCGCGGCCTTGGCCGCGGCCATCGACCCGGCCTCGACCAGATCATCGAACGAGACGATCTCGGCCTTGATGAAGCCCTTCTCGAAGTCGGTGTGGATCACCCCAGCCGCCTTGGGCGCTGTGTCGCCCTGGTGGATCGTCCACGCCCGCGCCTCCTTGGGCCCAGCGGTCAGGTAGGTCTGCAGCTTCAGGGTGTGGAAACCGGCGCGCGCCAACGCATCCAGGCCGCGCTCGGTCTGCCCGATGGACTCCAGCAGCTCGGCGGCCGACTCGTCGTCGAGCTCCTGCAGCTCGGCCTCGATCTTGGCGTCCAGGAACACCGCGTCGGCCGGCGCCACCAGCTCACGCAGTTCGGCCTTCTTCGCCTCGTCGGTCAGCACTGACTCGTCGGCGTTGAAGACGTACAGGAACGGTTTGGTGGTCATCAGGTTGAGCTCTTTGAGCAGCGCGGCGTCGGGCACCTCCGAGCCCGCCGAGAACAGCGTCCGGCCGCTGTCGAGCACGGCCTGCGCCGCCACCGCCGCGTCCAGAACCGGCTTGCGCTCCTTGTTGTTGCGCGCCTCTTTCTCCAGCCGCGGCAGCGCCTTCTCCAAGGTCTGCATGTCGGCCAGGATCAATTCGGTCTCGATGACCTCGATGTCCGCGCGGGGATCAACCCGGCCGTCGACGTGCACGACGTCGTCGTCGGCGAAGGCCCGGACCACCTGACAGATGGCGTCGCACTCCCGGATGTTGGCCAGGAACTTGTTGCCCAGCCCGGCACCCTCGGAGGCGCCCTTGACGATGCCGGCGATGTCGACGAACGTCACCGGCGCGGGCACGGTCTTCTCCGACCCGAAGATCTCCGCCAGCTTGTCGAGCCGGGGATCGGGCAGCGGGACGACGCCCTCGTTGGGTTCGATGGTCGCGAACGGATAGTTGGCCGCCAGCACGTCATTGTGCGTCAACGCGTTGAACAGCGTCGACTTTCCGACGTTGGGCAGACCGACGATTCCCAGGTTGAGGCTCACGGGATGACAAGTCTAGGCGCCGCACAGCCCGCGACTGCCACCAGCGACCATTCCGGTACGTGAGCCGGCCGCACGGCAGTGGCCTTCGCCGAAACACTCCCACTCAGTGATCGGGACAACATGCGGGCGGTGCCCGCCATCAGCGCCAGTCCAGCATCAGCCGGTACGGTCTACGTGTGTCAGCGCAGCGGGCGAGGTCGTCGGTACCCGCCGAACAACGCTCGGCGCACCCGAACATCGCCGGTGTGCCGTGGTGGGGGGCTGTCGTCATTGCCGTCGTGGGCACCGCCATAGGCTTTGCCTTCGACGCGGGGTCGGGCAATCGGGAACTCGGCGGCGTGTTCGCCGCGATGTACGTGATCGGCTGTGTGGCCGCCGTGCTCGCGGTACGCCAGGACGGCCTGTTCACCGCGGTGGTCCAGCCGCCGCTGATCCTGTTCGTGTCCGTTCCCACCACGTACTACCTGTTCCACCACGCCAACATCGACGGCCTCAAGGACATCCTGATCAACTGCGGTTATCCGCTGATCGAGCGATTCCTCCTGATGTTCACCACGTCGGTGATCGTGCTGCTGATCGGCATGGCCCGGTGGTACTTCGGCGCGGCGGCCAAGGCCGCCACCACCGCCGACCGCACGCCCGACGCGAAGGCCCCGGTGGCCGCCAAGGTCGCCGCCGGCGCGGGCCTGCTCGGGGTGGTGGCCGCGCTCAAGGCCCGGGTCGCCTCCTTCGCGGCCGCACGCGCCGCCGACGCCGAACCGCGCAAGCACGCCATCGACCGCGACACCGTCGCCGAACCGCCCCGCCGCCGCCCAGCCGCAAGGCGAACGCCACCGTCGAAGTCTCGGCACGTGCGTCCGCCCGCGGTCGACGGCTCCGAACCCGCGCGCCCGTCGCGTCGGCGTCCGACCCATGCCCGCGAGACCGACGACCTCGACGGTGGCCCCGCCCCGCGCCGGCGGGCGCCGCGCGAACCGGGACGGCGCACTCCCCCGCCGCCGGAAAGCCGCCGCGAACCGCGTCAGCCGCGGCCGCCGTATGAGCCCCGAGATTCGTATGACCGGTATGACCGGCCCCGTCCGCGGCCCGACCGGTATCCGCCCCTGGACGAGCCGTATCCACGCGACTCCTACGACTACGGCCCTCCGCCGCGCCGCCGGCCACCGGCGACCGGTGGCAGCACCCATCTGCCGTACTCGAACGTTCGCTATCGCGGCCCGTCAGCCGAGGACGACGACGCGCACCGGCAGTACCGGCGCGCACCGCGTCGCCACGCCCAGGACTAGGCGCCCCGGCCAGGAGGACAGGGCGCCCCGCCGCCGAGAGGACTCAGCTGCTCCGGCCGGGACATCGCACCGGGTCGGGGATCTCAGCCCTGGAAGACCCGGATCCAGTCGATCAACATCTCGGCGGGGTAGCTGCCCCCGGCCGGCTCACGGCCACCGGAACCGCCGATCGCGATGTTGAACACCGGCACCAGGGTGTAACCCGGATCGTTGAACGGCCAGTCCTGCAGGGAGTTGGCCGGAACCTCAAAGAAGGGCTCCATGCCGGGCTGGTAGTCCTTCCAGAAGTACATCCCCGCCGGCGTCCACGTCATCCGCCACCGGTGCCATGCGCTGTCGATTGGGTGTGGGTTGGTGGCGAACGACTCCCCGTCGAGCCGGGCGTGCACCGTCGTGCCCGACGGCCAGTCTCGGTTGCCGTACCACTCCACCAGGTCGATCTCGCCGCCGCGGACCGGATCGTCGTTGAGCAGCCAGAACGCGGGCCACGCTCCATCTGTCAGGCAGTTGAGCTTGATCCGCGCCTCCCAGGTGGTGCCGATCCCGCCTCGCCACAGGCCGACGACCTTGCCGCTGGCGTACTTCTCCTGGATTGTGGTGCCCGGCCCCCGCGTGGCCCGGATGACCAGATTCCCGTTGCCGTCCTGGAACACATGGTCCTGATCCGTGACGTACCGGCCCATGTTGAACGGCTTGTCCCACTCGTTCGGATTCCGGATGAGCTCACGCGCCGGCACGATGTGCCACCATGCCGGGTCCGGCGGTGCGCCGGCCGGACCGTTGAACTCGTCCTGGAAGATGAACGCCGGCGTGGCGGCGGCCGACGGCGGCGTCGGCCCTCCGGACGCCGACCCGGGAGGCCCGGGCGGGACTTCTGGTTCGGCACTGGCCATCCCGGCAGGCAGTGCTGTCGCTGCCACCCCCAGGCCCATCATGAACATCACACTGCGGCGATTGATCTCAGGCACTTCCACACAGTAAGGGGAGTGGCGCACGATACGCGCGATTTCATTGTTCAAAGGCCACCGGTGCGGCGCCCGCCGCCCCGTGCGGACTAGCGCCGCGCGGGCCGGATCTCGCGCGGCAGCGCGAACACCAACGTCTCGTTGGCGGTGGTCACGGGCTGAACGGTGTCGAACCCGAAGTCGGCGAGCCGCTCGAGCACTCCACGGACCAGAATCTCGGGCACCGAGGCACCAGAGGTGACGCCGACAGTGGTGACGCCGTCGAGCCATGTCGGGTCGATGTCCTCGGCGTAGTCCACCAGGTACGACGCATCCGAACCCGCGTTCAGCGCGACCTCGACCAACCGCACCGAGTTCGACGAGTTGCGCGACCCGACGACGATCACCAGTTCACACTCGGGCGCCATGGCCTTGACCGCGACCTGACGGTTCTGGGTGGCATAGCAGATGTCGTCACTGGGCGGATCCTGCAGCGTCGGGAAGCGCTCACGCAGGCGGCGGACCGTCTCCATGGTCTCGTCGACGCTCAGAGTGGTCTGAGACAGCCAGATCACCTTGTCCAGATCGCGCACCACGACGTCGTCCACCGCGTCGGGGCCGTCGACCAGCTGCACGTGATCGGGCGCCTCGCCGGCGGTGCCGACCACCTCCTCGTGGCCCTCGTGACCGATGAGCAGGATGTCGTAGTCGTCGCGCGCGAAGCGCTTGGCCTCGTTGTGCACCTTGGTGACCAGCGGGCACGTCGCGTCGATGACCTTGAGGTCGCGCTCAGCGGCGGACTGGTGCACCGTCGGTGCGACGCCGTGCGCGGAGAACACCACGATCGCGCCCTCGGGCACCTGGTCGGTCTCGTCGACGAAGATGGCGCCGGCCTTGGCCAGCGTCTCGACGACGTGGCGGTTGTGCACGATCTCGTGCCGCACGTACACCGGCGCGCCGTGCTTCTCGAGGGCCCGCTCCACGGTTTCCACCGCACGATCGACGCCGGCGCAGTATCCGCGGGGCTCGGCCAGCAGCACTCGCCTGCCCGTCGGGGGCGCGACCACCGCGCTGGTGGTTCCGGGAATGCCCATGTTGACAGTTGGCGGCATGACATCAGGTTACTTTCTCGGGCAACCTGCGGCGAATGCGCGAGCCGGAAGTAGTCTGGCAGCCATGTCTAGTGCTCCGTACGGTGTCCGGTTGCTGGTGGGGGTGGCCGCGACGGCGGTCGAGGAGACCCGAAAGCTGCCCCAGACGATCATGATGTACCCGATGACCGTGGCCAGCCAGGTCGCGCATCTGGTGATGAAGATGCAGCAGGACGTCGCCGACCTGGTGATCAAGGGTGACGCGACGTTGGAGACGCTCTTCCCGCCCAAGGACGAACAACCCGAGTGGGCGACCTTCGACGAGGACGAAGCCGACGCGGCGGGGGGCGACGCGGGCAGCGGCGAGCGGATGACCGAAGGCCGCTTCGCTCTGTACTCCGTGGACAGCGAGGACATCGAGGCCGCCTCGGCGCCTGCCGGTGGCGACGAAGCTCACAACGGCTCCGAGCTGAGCGCGCCCGCCGTGGCGGACCGGATCGACTACGGCTCGCTGACGCTGGCCCAGCTGCGGGCCCGGCTGCAGTCGCTGTCCGTCGACGAGCTCGGCGAGTTGTTGGCCTACGAGGAGGCCACGAAGGCCCGGGCACCGTTCCAGACGCTGCTGGCCAACAGGATCACCCGCGCCAGCGCCAAGTGAGCGAGCCGGCGCAGGCAGCGCAGGGCCAGTCGCCGGAGAACCCCTACCCGGTGCGTGCCGTGGCCATCCGGGTCGCGGGGTGGATCGACAAACTCGGCATGGTCTGGGTCGAGGGTCAGATCGCGCAGATGAACATCCGCTCGGGTTCGTCGACGGTGTTCATGGTGCTGCGCGACCCGGCCGCCGACATGTCGCTGACGCTGACATGTCCGCGTGACCTGGTCGCCTCGGCGCCGGTGAAGCTCACCGAGGGCACCCAGGTGGTGGTGCTCGGCAAACCGAACTTCTACACCGGTCGTGGGACGTTCTCGTTGCGGGTCAACGAGATTCGCGCGGTCGGCGTCGGCGAGCTGCTGGCCCGCATCGAGCGCCTGCGCCGCCTGCTGGAGGCCGAGGGGCTGTTCCATCCCCGGCTCAAACGTCCGCTGCCCTTCCTGCCCAACACCGTCGGTCTGATCACCGGACGCGCGAGCGCGGCCGAACACGACGTCACCTCGGTGGCCGCGGCGCGCTGGCCCGCGGTTCGGTTCGCCATCCGCAACACCGCGGTGCAGGGACCCAACGCGGTGGCGCAGATCGTCGAGGCACTGCGTGGACTCGACGCCGACCCCGACGTCGACGTCATCGTGCTGGCCCGCGGCGGCGGCAGTGTCGAGGACCTGCTGCCGTTCTCCGACGAGACGCTGTGCCGGGCGATCGCGGCGTGCACGACCCCCGTGGTCAGCGCGGTCGGTCACGAACCGGACAATCCGCTGTGCGACCTGGTCGCCGATCTGCGTGCCGCCACTCCCACCGATGCGGCCAAGCGCGTCGTGCCCGACACCGGCGCCGAACAGGCGCTCGTGGACGACCTGCGGCAGCGCAGCGCCCGCGCGCTGCGCAACTGGGTGTCCCGCGAGGAGCGTCACCTGACGCAGTTGCGCAGCCGCCCGGTCCTCGCCGAGCCGATGCGAATGCTGACCGCGCGCACCGATGAGGTGACGCGCGCGCGGGCGGCGATCCGCCGCGACATAACCCGGTTGATCACCGGCGAGACCGACCGGATCGGACATCTGCGGGCCCGGCTTTCGACGCTGGGTCCAGCCGCGACGTTGGCGCGCGGCTATGCGGTGGTCCAGGCCGGCTCGCGGGTGCTGCGGACGGTGGCCGATGCTCCGGCGGGCACCGAACTGCGGATCCGGGTCGCCGACGGCGCTGTGACGGCTGTAAGTCAGGGAGGTACAAGTGACTGACGTTGATGGAATCGATCCGACTAGAGATGTTAGTTCTGTGGGCTATGAGGACTGCCGCGACGAGCTGATCACCGTGGTGCAACTCCTCGAGCAGGGCGGACTCGACCTCGATGCGTCGCTGAACCTCTGGGAATACGGCGAGAGACTGGCGAAACGCTGCGAAGAGCACTTAGCTGGCGCCCGCAAGCGCGTCGAGGACGCACTGGCCGCCGAAGAGGACTGACCGGATCCGGCGGCCACCGAATTCTGCTTCGGCGGTTCAAACTAGAACACGTTTCAGGTAGCGTGGCCCAGCATGGGTGACTCAACGCTGACCACTGAACTGGGCCACGTGCTGGTCACGGGCGGTTCCGGCTTCGTCGGCGCCAACCTGGTGACCGAACTGCTCGACCGGGGCCATCGGGTGCGCTCCTTCGACCGCGCCCCCTCGCCACTGCCCGACCATCCACTGCTGGAGACGGTCGTCGGCGACATCACCGACACCGACCAGTTGGCCACCGTGGTCGACGGCATCGACACGATCTTCCACACCGCGGCGATCATCGACCTGATGGGCGGCGCGTCGGTCACCGAGGAGTACCGCCAGCGCAGCTACGCGGTCAACGTCGACGGGACCAAGAACCTGCTGTACGCGGCCCAGGCCGCCGGCGTCGCCCGCTTCGTCTACACCGCATCCAACAGCGTCGTGATGGGTGGTCAGCAGATCGTGGGCGGTGATGAAACCCTGCCCTACACAGAGCGATTCAACGACCTCTACACCGAAACCAAGGTGATCGCCGAGAAGTTCGTCCTCGGGCAGAACGGAGAGCACGGGGTCCTGACGTGTTCGATCCGGCCGTCGGGCATCTGGGGGAAAGGCGATCAGACGATGTTCCGCAAGGTCTTTGAGAGCGTGCACGCAGGCCACCTCAAGGTGCTGGTGGGCAGCCGCAAGGTCAAGCTCGACAACTCCTACGTGCACAACCTGATTCACGGATTCATCCTGGCCGCCGAGCATCTGGTGCCGGGCGGGACGGCGCCCGGTCAGGCCTACTTCATCAACGACGGCGAACCGATCAACATGTTCGAGTTCGCCCGACCCGTGATCCAGGCATGCGGTCAGCCGTGGCCCAAGTTCCGGGTGCCCGGCCGCCTGGTGTGGGTCGCGATGACGGTGTGGCAGTGGCTGCACTTCAAGTTCGGCCTGCCCAAGCCGCTGCTGGAACCGCTGGGCGTGGAACGGATCACCCGCAACAACTTCTTCTCGATCGACAAGGCTCGCCGCGACCTCGGCTACCAACCGCTGTTCACCACCGAACAGGCGCTGCAGGAGAGCCTGCCCTACTACAGGTCGCTGTTCGAGAAGATGAAGGCCGTCCCCGCCTGACCACGCCTCGGTTCTCGCCCATAACAACGTTTGGGTGAGAAAGTGCGAGTGAATGCCGCCATTCCGTCGATCTCGGCGGAGGATGAGAGGCATGCGATCACAATCCCGCGGCCAGTCCGATCACCAGTGCCGGTGCAACTGCAGTCGCTGCAAGAACGGTCAGCACTGCCACAACCTGGCGGCCGGCTGCCGCGCGCAGCACTGGTAGGGCCCGTCCCCTGCTCGCCCAAACGAACGTTTCGGCGACCAAGATCGAGTGACTCCCGCCGATACGCCGATCTCGGCGCGGCGGGGCGGAGCCCCGCGCATCCGGGGAACTCTGGTGTCTGCGCGTCCGGTACGCCAAGATGCCTAGAACACGTTCCACTTACACCCACAGGGGAGACGTATGACGGTACTGGTCACGGGGGCTTTCGGGCTGGTCGGTTCGGCGACGGTGAAGCGCCTGGCCGCCGACGGGCGCACGGTGGTGGCGACCGACTTGGACGTCCCGGCCAACCGCAAGGCCGCGGCGGCTCTGCCCGCAGGCGTCGAGGCGCGGTACGCCGACCTGACCGACGCGGCCGCCGTCGACAACCTCGTGACCGCGGTCAAACCCGAGGCCATCGTTCACCTGGCGGCGGTCATCCCGCCCTTCATCTACATGAACAAACCCCTGGCCCGCAGGGTCAACGTGGACGGCACGGCCAACCTGCTGCGCGCCGCCGAGAAGCAGTCCACCCCACCCCGGTTCGTATTGGCCTCCAGCATCGCGGTGTACGGGTCGCGCAATCCCCACACCGTCGAAGGGGTCCTCACGCCCGACACGCCGACCAATCCTGCCGACATCTACGGCGCCAACAAGGTCAAGGCCGAGAAGTTGGTCCGAGACGCCGATCTGGACTGGGTGATCCTGCGCCTCGGTGGTGTCCTGACCATTGACCTCGGCGCCTACCTCAAACTCGACAACGCCTATTTCGAGGGCCTGCTGCCCACCGACGGGCGGCTGCAGACCGTCGACGTCCGCGATGTCGCCTGGGCGTTCGGTGCGGCGACGACGGCCCCGGTGGTCGGCGAGACCCTGCTGATCGGCGGTGACGACACGCACCGGCACGTGCAGGGTGATGTCGCGTCGGCCATGGCCGCTGCCATGGGTCTGGTCGGTGGTGTGCCGGCCGGCCTGAAGGGCAACCCCGCCAGCGACGACGACTGGTTCAACACCGACTGGATGGATTCCAGCCGCGCCCAGGAAGTGCTTGGCCACCAGCACTATTCGTGGCCGGACATGCTGACCGAGACCGCCGAGAAGATGGGCTGGAAGCGACACCTGCTGCGGGCCGCCGCACCGCTGGCACATCAACTGCTCACCCGCCGGGCGCCCTATCACGGGACCGGGAGGATCTACGCCGATCCGTGGGGGGCGATCGCCGAGAAATGGGCTGACCCGCGGCCAGAGGCGGAAGACCTGTGAGCGCGCGGGCGGTGGTCATCGGGGCCGCCTCAGGCCTGGGTGCCGCCATCGCGACCACGCTCGCCGAGGACGGCTTCGACGTGGTGTTGGCCGACCGCAATCTCGAGGGGGCGCAGGCGGGCGCCGAGAAGCTGGGCGGCCCGCACACCGCGGCCGCGGTCGAAGTGACCGACGAGGAGTCGGTGCAGCGACTTTTCGCCGACGCCGCGGGCAGCGACGGCCTGGCCGCCGTGGTGAACTGCGCGGGGTTCAGCGGGTACGGCGTGATCAGCGATCTGGCGGTGGCCGATTTCCGCAGTGTCGTCGACGTCTGTCTGACGGGCGGTTTCGTTGTCATCAAACATGCCACGCCGTATCTGAGCGAGGGCAGCGTCATCGTGTCGCTGGC
Source organism: Mycobacterium sp. ACS4331 (assembly GCF_001667265.1). Lineage (GTDB taxonomy): Bacteria > Actinomycetota > Actinomycetes > Mycobacteriales > Mycobacteriaceae > Mycobacterium. The sequence goes on from NZ_LZHW01000003.1 coordinate 47,230, forward strand.
GTCGCTCAACGCCCGCCAACCGGCGATCGGGATGAGCGCCTACTGCGCGGCCAAGGCCGGTCTCGCGATGCTGACTCAGGTCGCGGCACTGGAATTGGGGTCGCGCGGCATTCGCGTCAACGCCGTGTCCCCCGGGTTCGTGCACACCCCGCTGACCGAGGGTGCCGCACTGGTGCCCGGGGTCGTCGAGGAATACGTCGAGAACACCGTCCTGGGCCGCACGGGAACTCCCCAGGACATCGCCGACGCCGTGTCCTTCCTGTGCTCGCCGAAGTCGTCCTGGATGACGGGCGAGGTCCTCGACATCAACGGCGGCGCACATCTCAAGCGCTACCCCGACATTCAGACCCACATCATGAAGCTCGCCGAGACATGACCAACCCCTAGGATCGGCCACCATGCTCGCAGAATTCACGCCGACCCAGAAGCGCGCGCTGGCCGTCCTGACGATCATCGCGCTGGCGTTCGGTGCGTATTTTCTGCGCACCTATCTGATCCTGATCGCGGTCGCCGCGGTGCTGGCCTATCTGTTCACCCCGCTGTACAACCGCGTGCGCACCAAGTTGAACGTCGGCCTGTCGGCCACCGTGACACTGCTGGCCGCGATCGCGACCGTGGCAATTCCGTTGTCCGGCGTGGTCTTTCTCGCGGTGCTGCAGATCAGTCAGATGGTCACCGGGATCAGTCACTGGGTGCAGAACACCGATCTGACCGCACTCGGCCATCGCCTGCTGGCCTCGGTCAACGACCTGCTGTCCCGTGTTCCGTTCGTGGACACCACACTGACGCCACAGTCGGTGCGCGAGACCATCGCCAAGGTCGGCCAGAGTGCGGGCGAGTTCGCACTGCACGTCGCGCGCGACTCAGTCGGCAGCATCGCGACGATCGTCACCTCGGCCATCATCTTCCTGTACGTGTTCCTGGCGCTGATCGTCAACGGCCCGAAGGTTCTGGAACTGTTTCGGGATCTGAATCCGTTGGGGCACGAGGTTTCCGACATCTACCTCGCCAAGGTCGGCGCGATGGTGGGTGCGACGGTGCGGGGTCAGTTCATCATCGCGGTGTGCCAGGGCGTGGCGGGGGCGGTGTCGATCTACATCGGGGGCATCCACGACGCGTTCTTCATGTTCGTGATCTTCCTGACCGCGCTGTCGTTCATCCCACTGGGCAGCGGCATCGTGACGATCCCCCTGGGCATCGGGATGGCCCTGTTCGGCAACGTGGTCGGCGGCGTCTTCGTGGTGGCGTTCCACGTCATCGTGGTCACCAGCATCGACAACGTGCTGCGGCCGTTCCTGGTGCCCAAGAGCGCGCACCTGAACCCGGCGCTGATGCTTTTGGCGGTGTTCGCCGGGTTGGGCATGTTCGGCTTCTGGGGCATCGTGTTGGGCCCGGTCCTGATGATCATCATCGTGACGACCATCAGCGTGTACCTGGCGGTCTACAAGGACGCTCCACTGGACTCCCTGGTCGGCCCGGATCCCGCCGACGAGCCCAAGAAGGCGAAGTGGCGCTGGCCCTGGCAGCGGGTCAAACAGTCGGCGACGACGCCGACCAGCCCGGACCCTACTGAACAGCCAGCGCAGACCTGAGGAACTCCACGACCCGCTTGCGGGCCTCGTAGGCGGGGTGCCCGTCGACTTCTCTGACCTGATCGGTGAGCACCGAGTGCGCCATCCGGTTGAAGCCGTCGGGGTTGCCGGGGCCCGAATTGATCTCGATGACTTCGAATGCGTCACCGAGGCGCTGTTTGAGGGTGGCGAACCGCGCGCAGGGAGACATCGGGTCCGCACTGAAACGCAGACCCAGGGCGCACAGCCCCTCGTCGGCGGCACGCTTCTCGACGATCCGGAGCTCCTCGTCGGAGACCCCCGGATCACGGCGCTGCGCCGGGGTCAGGGGCAACGGCAGCGACGGTTGGCTGAGCACCGGCGCGAGCACCGCGTCGTCGACCGCGGCCGCCAGCGCGAACCCGCCGGAGAAACACTGCCCGATCACCCCGACGCCCTTCCCGGGTGTCCTGTCGTTGAGGTCGCGCGCCAGGGCCCGCAGGAAATCGGCGACCGGACGCTTCTTGTTGGTGGCGAACGCGGCGAACTCCTTGGCCACGCAGCCCCGTGCCAGGGTGGCGACCGCGGACGGGCCGATCGCCGCCCCCGGCGTCCCGTACAGCGACGGTGACACCACCGTGAAGCCGTTGTCGACCAGGTGATTGCCGAGCGCCAGGACACCGGGATGGATGCCGGGCATCTCCGGGATCAGGACGACGCCGGGGCCGGGAACCTCCGGGCTCCTGCGGTACACGTCGTGCGTATAGCCGCCGCCGGTGAACGATTCACACGTCCACCCGGTCAGGTCCGCCTCCGGAGCTTCGCCCACGTTTCCCCCTCGTCAGGTCAGGACCGCTTGGCCGGAAGCGGCTCCTGGGACTGTGTCGCTCTGGCCAGCGTACGGAACTCGTCGGTGCTTCCGGCACCTGTGATGGCCAATTGGGTCTCACCGATTCTGGTGGTCCAGACCGGTTCGTCGCGCTCACCGCCGTCGTAGACGACCCAGCGGACGCCGTCGACGTCCTCGACACCGGTGGGAGCGACGTCGGGGTGGATCGAGCGGACGAGCTTGTCCTCGTCGGCGTTGCTCTGGGTCAGGCTCAGGTACATGCCGCTGCCGGTGATGTAGCCGACCGTCGAGACCAGGGCCCGCGTCGGCTGCCCCGTCGCGGGATCGGTGCGGGCGCCGTCGAGCCCGTCGCGGCGACCCGAGTTGGCCTGCCAGTCGTCGGGGACGGCAGGCAGCCGGATCGGGAAGCCCAGCGTCTCGGCATCGGAGCCCAGCGCGCCGACCGCGTCGTAGCTGGGCACCTGCCCGGCCTTGGGTCCGTTGGGCTGGAACGAGCACATGCCGACCAGCCCGGCCAAGACGATGCACGCCGCGATCAGCGGGGCGATGGACCAGAACATGTCCCGGCCGTCCTGCAGCACCCGGGGCTTTGCCGGTTTGGGCGCCGGTCCTTCGCTGGAGGCCGCGACGGGCGGGTGGTCGGACGGCTCCTGCGACTGCGTGCTCACCAGACCAGTATCCCAGCTGCCGATGACCGACCCGCTTCTGGGACAATCCTGCACATGAGTGACGGTGTCGTCGACCCTGCCCAGACCAAGCGCCGCGAGGCCCCTGACCGCAACCTGGCTCTCGAACTCGTTCGAGTCACCGAGGCCGGCGCCATGGCCGCCGGCCGCTGGGTCGGTCGTGGCGACAAAGAGGGTGGCGATGGCGCCGCCGTCGACGCCATGCGCGAACTGGTGAACTCGGTGTCGATGAAGGGTGTCGTCGTCATCGGCGAGGGCGAGAAGGACAACGCCCCGATGCTCTACAACGGCGAAGAGGTCGGCAACGGCGACGGTCCGGAATGCGACTTCGCCGTCGACCCGGTGGACGGCACCACCCTGATGAGCAAGGGCATGCCCAACGCCATCTCGGTGCTGGCCGTCGCCGAGCGCGGCGCCATGTTCGACCCCTCGGCAGTGTTCTACATGAACAAGATCGCCGGCGGACCCGACGTCGCGGACTTCATCGACATCACCTCGCCGATCGCGGCGAACATCCAGCGCATCGCCAAGGTCCGCAAGGCCTCGGTCTCGGATGTGACGGTCTGCATCCTCGATCGCCCCCGCCACGCGAAGCTGATGGAAGAGGTGCGCTCGGCCGGCGCCCGCATCCGGCTGATCTCCGACGGTGACGTCGCCGGCGCCATCTCGGCGTGCCGGCCCGAGTCCGGCACCGATCTGCTGGTCGGCATCGGCGGGACCCCCGAGGGCATCATCGCCGCGGCCGCCATCCGCTGTATGGGCGGCGAGATCCAGGCGACCCTGGCGCCCACCGACGACGACGAGCGCCAGCGCGCCATCGACCGCGGCTACGACCTGGATCGGGTGCTGACCACCAAGGACCTGGTGTCCGGTGAGAACGTGTTCTTCTGCGCCACCGGCGTCACCGACGGCGACCTGCTCAAGGGGGTCCGCTACTTCGGCGGCGGCTGCACCACCCAGTCGATCGTGATGCGGTCGAAGTCCGGCACGGTCCGGATGATCGAGGCCTACCACCGGCTGTCCAAGCTGAACGAGTACTCGGCGGTGAACTTCACCGGCGACAGCTCGGCCGCCTATCCCCTGCCGTAACCACCCCGCACACCAACGAAGAGGAAGCCAATGGCCGACAACGAGGTCGAATACCGCATCGAGCACGACACCATGGGCGAGGTCCGGGTGCCCAAGAACGCGCTGTGGCGGGCGCAGACCCAGCGCGCCGTGGAGAACTTCCCGATCTCGGGCCGCGGCTTGGAGCGCACCCAGATCCGGGCCCTCGGCCTGCTGAAGGGCGCGTGCGCGCAGGTCAACAAGGACCTCGGTCTGCTGTCCGCTGAGAAGGCCGACGCGATCATCGCCGCGGCCGCCGAGATCGCCGACGGCAAGCACGACGACCAGTTCCCGATCGACGTCTTCCAGACCGGTTCGGGCACCAGCTCGAACATGAACACCAACGAGGTCATCGCGTCGATCGCGGCGGCCAACGGTGTGACCGTGCACCCCAACGACGACGTGAACATGTCGCAGTCGTCGAACGACACCTTCCCGACGGCGACCCACATCGCCGCCACCGAAGCCGCCGTGCGCCAGCTGATCCCGGCCCTCGAGGTGCTGCACGAGTCGCTGGCCGCCAAGGCCCGGCAGTGGAAGACCGTCGTCAAGTCCGGCCGGACCCACCTGATGGACGCCGTGCCGGTGACGCTGGGCCAGGAGTTCGGCGGCTACGCCCGTCAGATCGAGGCCGGCATCGAGCGGGTGCGTGCGACCCTGCCCCGTCTGGGCGAACTCGCGATCGGCGGCACGGCCGTCGGTACGGGCCTCAACGCGCCCGACGGGTTCGGCCCCAAGGTCGTCGAGGTGCTCAAGGCGCAGACCGGCGTTGCTGAACTGCAGACCGCGGTCGACTCGTTCGAGGCCCAGGCGGCCCGCGACGGCCTGGTCGAGGCGTCCGGTGCGCTCAAGACCATCGCGGTGTCGCTGACCAAGATCGCCAACGACATCCGCTGGATGGGGTCGGGCCCGCTGACCGGCCTGGGCGAGATCCAGCTGCCCGACCTGCAGCCCGGCAGCTCGATCATGCCCGGCAAGGTCAACCCGGTGATCCCGGAGGCCGTCACTCAGGTCGCCGCGCAGGTGATCGGGAATGACGCCGCCGTCGCGGTCGGCGGCCTGTCCGGCGCCTTCGAGCTCAACGTCTACATCCCGATGATGGCCCGCAATGTGCTCGAGTCGTTCACGCTGCTGGCCAACGTGTCGAAGCTGTTCGCGGCCAAGTGCATCGACGGCCTGGTGGCCAACGAGGAGCACCTGCGCGAGCTGGCCGAGTCCTCGCCGTCGATCGTGACGCCGCTGAACTCGGCGATCGGCTACGAGGAGGCCGCCAAGGTGGCCAAGCAGGCGCTGGCCGAGAAGAAGACCATCCGTCAGACGGTCATCGACCGCGGGCTGATCGGCGACAAGCTGTCCGAGGCCGAGTTGGACAAGCGCCTCGACGTGCTCGCGATGGCCAAGGTGCGCGACGGCGAGTGAGCGCTTGCGCGAACGAGCCCGGAGCGTAACGGACACCTCGGCGAGTAGTTCTTCAGATTTCGGCGCGGTTGCCGGCGGTGAGCGCCGGGAACCGCGCCGATCTCGTTCATAAGAGGGACGCCGCGACCTCGGCCCCGTCGCGACGGCGGATGTCGTCTCCGAGACGCTCTGCGGCACGCCGATAACTGCCGTCTCCGAGCACCGTTTCCACCGCGGACCGGATGCGCTTCACCCCAGCGTGTTTGCCCAGCAGCAGGCCCGCGCCGGCATCGCGCAGTGCCGCGCCCACGGTCTTCTGATCGATGAACGGATTGGCCGGAAGCACGATCTGCGGGACCGAGAAGGACAGCGCTCGCATCGCGGTGCTGTGCCCTCCGTGCCCGATCACCAGCGATGCCGTGGACAGCACCTCGTCGTGGTCGAGCCAGGAGTGGAGGTCGGCGTTGGCCGGCACCCGGATCCCCCGCGCGTCGATGCTGGGCCCGACCGTCACCGTGGCGTCCAGCGGTAGCGGCGCCACGGCATCCAGGATGCGCTGCAACATCCGCTCCTGCCCCGCGAAAGCGTTGGTGCTCAGGCTGATCAGCACATGGGGCCGGACCGATGGTGTCGACTCTCGGGGCTGCCCCTGCCACACGACGCCGGTGTGACACAACGACGGCGCTCCTCGCACCGGGTCCAGATCGGCACGCGCCGAGACTATCTGCAGGACATCGTGGTGTTGTGCGGCCAACGGATCGACACCCCGCATCCGCAGCGCCCATCCGGCCGGACCGGCGGCCAGATCCTGCATCGCACGATAGAAACAGTGCACGAAAATCACTGTGCGAAGACCCGATTCGATGACGTCGGCGGTGGCGGCCACCAGCACCGTGTCGACCACCACGACGTCGGCACCGTGACGGCGCGCGGCGTCAATGACGCATCCCCCGATCTGGCGGTCGGCGGCCACCCGGACGAAGTCGGCCATCATCGCCGCCAACGGTCGTCGCACTGTCGGGTCGAAATGCCCTCCCGCGGTGAATGGTTCGAACGGGAAGCCAGCGGCCTCGACGCGCTCACCGAGTCCGCGATGGCCGATCACAGCGACGTCGCCCCCGCGACGCCGGAGCGCGGCCGCCACCGCCAACTGCGGCGGCACGTTGCCGCCGCCGTCGAACATCGCGAACAGCGCTCTCATCAGGTCGTCCCGGTCAGTGCCTCGGTCATCAACGACATCCGGTCGAAGACCTCCTCGTCGCTCAGTCCACGATCGCGGCGGAGCAGCTTCCAGCAGTACACGTCCGTGACGACCACCAGCGCGTCCAGCAGATGTTCACGGACCGCCACGTCGTCGGGCAGCGCGTTGCCGAAGACGTCTTCGACCCACTCACGGTGCGCCCGCCGACCGGCGCTGGTCATGCGCTCGGCCCGCGGGTCCGCCTCCTGTGCCAGCGCCGCCAAGACCATGTCCCCCCTGCGCTCGTAGTGCGCGATCAATACGCGCAGTGCGGCCGAGGGGTCACCTGGCGGTGGCGTCCGCTCGGCCATCACCTCGTCGCATACCTGAGCCCACGCCGCATCGATCAGCGCCTCACGGGTACCGAAATGCCGCAGCACGGTCTTGACGGTCACGCCTGCGCGTTGAGCGACCGCGGGCAGGGTGATCTCGAACGACCGTTCCGCCATGAATATGTCGATCGCAGCCCTCAGGATCGCGTCGCGCGTGGCGTCCTTGGCCCGCTGACGCTCCCGCATGACATAGGAACGCGTTTTCATGTCCAGGACAAGGTACGCCAAATATCGATTTGACGTCAATAGCGAGGGACTTCAATTGGACCCGGAATGGCCCCGTATGGACTTACATGCCCCGCCTGGGCGACAAGAATTACGTGACAACTGTGACCCTCCCTGCCCTCGGCAGGAGGGCCGCAGTTGTTCGCGAGCAAGCACATTCAGTGGTCCGCGCACCGCTAAGCTCTGCCAGAACGGGTGACCATCTCGTGAGGAGGCAGGCATCGCCACGCATGTGACACCGCGCCGGGCCGCGGTCGCGAGCTTCGTCGGCACGACGGTCGAGTTCTACGACTTCCTCATCTATGGCACCGCCGCGGCACTGGTCTTCCCGAAGCTGTTCTTCCCCGGGACTTCCCCCACCACGGGAATGCTGCTGTCGTTCGCGACCTTCGGCGTCGGCTTCGTCGCCCGACCCTTGGGCGGGATTGTGTTCGGGCACTTCGGCGACCGCGTCGGCCGCAAACGCATGTTGGTGTACTCGCTGCTGCTGATGGGTGGCTCCACGGTCGCGATGGGACTGCTGCCCACCTACGCCCAGATCGGCCTCGCGGCACCGCTTCTGCTGACCGCGCTGCGCCTCCTTCAGGGCTTCGCGGTGGGTGGTGAATGGGGCGGTGCCACCCTGATGGCCGTCGAGCACGCCCCGTCGGGTCGCAAGGGGTTCTACGGCGCCTTCCCGCAGATGGGTGCGCCCGCTGGGACCGCACTCGCCACGCTCGCGTTCTACGCGGTGTCCCTGCTCGACGACGCGGCGTTCCTCAGCTGGGGGTGGCGCATCCCGTTTCTGGCCAGCGTCGCGCTCATCGCGATCGGTCTGGTGATCCGACTTTCCCTGACCGAGAGCCCAGAATTCACTGCAGTGCAACAGCACTCGGCGGTGGTGCGGGTTCCCTTCACCGAGGCCTTCCGCAGGCACTGGAGGCAGATCCTGCTGGTGGCCGGCGCGTACCTGTCCCAGGGGGTGTTCGCCTACATCTGCGTGGCCTACCTGGTGTCGTACGCCACCAGCGTCGCTGGGATCGACCGCGCCGACGCGTTGTTCGGCGTCTTCGTGGCGGCCGTCGTCGCGGTGTGCACCTACCCGCTGTTCGGATCCCTTGCCGACCGGATCGGGCGCAAGCCGGTGTTCCTCATGGGCGTGCTGGCGATGGGGATGGCCACGCTGCCGACCTTCGCCCTGATCAACACGGGCGAGGCGGTCTGGTTCCTGGTGGCCCTGGTGCTGGTGTTCGGCCTGGCGATGGCACCGGCCGCGGGCGTCACCGGATCACTGTTCGCGTTGGTGTTCGACACCGACGTCCGCTACACCGCGGTGTCGGTCGGCTACACCCTGTCGCAGGTGTTGGGCGCGGCCTTCGCGCCGACGATCGCAGTGGCGCTGTACAACTCGACTTCGACCAGCAATTCGATCGCCGCCTACCTGATCGTGGTGTCGATCATCTCGGCGCTGTCGGTGGTGTTCCTGCCCGGTCCGCTCAGGTGGTGGGGCGGTACCCGTCTCCCACGGACTGCCGAAGCTGCCACGTCTGCGCCGGACACAGCTCCTGAGCCGACTGGCTGAGCAGATACGACACCTTGTACTCGTCGGGGCCGAAGTCCGCCTTGATCTGATCGGCCATCGACACGTAACTGTCGCCGCGGGCGATGCGATCACACAGCGCGTAGCCGTAGTCGAGTGCGGCCTGCGCGTTCGGGAAGTTGTAGCCGGGGCCCGTGGTCACGTTGATGATGTAGCCCAACTGGTCGGCCTGCGCGGACGGCGCCAGACCGATCGCTGCGGCGGCCGCCGCCGTCAGCACGCCACCGAGGACCGATTTACGTGATCGCATAATCTGCAGAGCATAGAGCAGGCCGCTCGCGGCCAGCGCCCTAATGCACCGTCTCCGAGCGGTGCTGGACACTCACCCGGTCCCGCGCCACGAAGCGGATCCCGAACGGAGTGGTCAGGCTGTGCAGAACCAGGCTCATCGTCACGACCACCACGACGACCTCAGCGATGACGTCCTCATGCTGGATGTCGCCGCTGTTGAGCACCAGCAGACCCAGCACCAGTGTGCCGATGCCGCGTGGACCGAACCACCCCATGAACAGCCGACTGCGGATCGGCACGTCGGTGCGCAGCAGACCGATGCCCACCGCGGTCATCCGCACCACCAGCAGTGCCAGCACCGCGAACGCGACGACTCGCCAGTCGGCTTCGCGCCATGCCGCCACCACGACCGTCGCCCCGAGCAGCGCGAACACCAGCAGTTCGAGCAGTTCGGCGGCCGCGTGGGTGACCTGTGCCGGCATCGCGGTCCTGGTGCGGTGTGCGATCACCGAGAACACCAGGCCGCCGGCGAAGGCCGACACGAACCCGCTGGCATGCACCGACTCGCCGGCCTGGAAACACAGCAGCGCCACGGCCAGCATGGCCAGCTGTGACCAGGTGTCACTCATCCACCCGCGTCGCATCGACGCGGTGATCGCCCATGCACCGGCCAGGCCCACCACCAGACCGATCGCCACCGAGAGCACCTCGGTGCGCACGGCGAACCAGATCCAGTCCGCCGCGGGTGTCGAACTCTGCCGGGTGGCCCGCTCCGAGGCCACCGCCAGCGCCGCCAGCAGCGCCGCGAGCGCGAAGCCGTCGTAGAAACCGGACTCCGTCGACAGCGCGTGCCGGACCCGTTCTGGGATCCGGGTGTCGTCGAGCAGGGCCTCGATCAGCGCGACCTCGGTGGGCGCGACGATCGCGGCCAGACACACCGCCTCCCACAGCGGCAGTACCGGCAGCAGCACCAGCGCGGTGATCGTGCCCAGCACCAGGGTCATGGGAATGCCGATCACCAGCAGGCGGAAGGTGATCCGCCCGCGGCGCATCGCCCCGGCGACGTCCAGGTCGGAGGCCTGATTGAACAGGATCACCGTGAGCGCCAACTGCGCCAGGACGGTGAAGGACGCGGTGTCCTCGGACAGCTGCAGCAGCCCTAACCCGGACTGCCCCAAGACGATTCCCAGCAGCAGAAAGATCAGGGCCGGAGCGACGTACCACCGCTTGACCACGGCGGAGACCACGGCGTAGCCCAGCACCATCGCAGTGAGCACCAGCGCGGTTGTGGTGTGCATGGGCTAGGCCCCGTTGTTGGGTCCGCCGGAGTTGGCGCCGGGAATGTCGGTGATCGGGAAGTTCGGCATCGGCGCCGGCGACGGCGTATTGGGCAGCGTCGGGATCTCGCTGGCCGGGATGTCCCGCAGTTCGTTGACCGGCGGGCCGTTCTCCCGGCTGCCGTAGGCGCTGCCCGGTTCGCGGGGTCCGAGCATCTGGCTCACCGTCACCAGGTGATAGCCGTTGGCTTTGAGCACCGGGATGAACTGCTGCACGAGGTCCACGGTGGACGAATAGGTGTCATGGAACAGCACCACCGAGTTCGGCTTGATCTGCGTCATCAGCATGTAGCGCGTGGCGGCGGTGTCGGAGTCGTTGGCCCAGTCGAAGGGGATGACGTCCCAGTTGATGTCGGCCAGGCCCTGTCGCTTGGCCTCGGCCAGCACGGTGTCGTTGATCAGGCCGCCGGCGGTGCGCACCAGGCGCGGACGCTGCCCGGTGGCCTGTTCGATCGCGTCGTTGGCCCGGCTGAACTGCGCCGGGATCTCCTCGACGGGGATCGTGGTCATGTTCGGGTGTTCCCAGGTGTGACTTCCGATCTCCATGCCCGCCTCGGCGATGCGCCGGGCGCCGTCCGGGTTGGCCGCGACCTTGTTGCCGATCAGGAAGAACGTCGCGGTCGCGTCGTTGTCCTTGAGGATCTGGAGAAGACGGTCCGTGTAGGGGCCGGGTCCGTCGTCGAACGTGAACGCGACGCACTTGACGTCGCTGCAGTCGACCTCAGCGGCGGCCTCCGCCGGCGTGTCGACCTTCACGTCGCCCGTGCAGGCCCCGACCGCCACCACCAGCGCTGCAGCGCACGCGCCGACGACCGTGCGCCAGTAGGACCAGCGGACGGTGTCGGGACGACACATGCCAGGCACGCTGGCAGCCTACCGGCGGCGACTCCCGGATCCCGTGCAGCGGTGTCCCCCGATCGGGGGACCCTCGATTCATCCCATCGCTCCCCTGCCCGCCCGACAGACATCACCCGGCGCCGTCGGCAGACTCATAACCAACGCCGGAGCACCCGCCCCAGAGCGAAAAGAACTGAGACACAAGGAGTCACCATGAACGCCATCTCCCGCCGCATCGCCGCCGCCACCGCCCTGGTCGCCGCCCCCGTCCTGATCGCCCTCGGCGCGGCCAGCACCGCGAACGCCCAGGCGCCCGTCACCGGCGGACAGTCGATCAGCGCCTCGGTGCAGCAGTTCGGCCCGATGCCCGAGCGCGCCGGCCGCAGCGCCCACAGCAGCATCCACCACCGCGAGAACCGGCCGATCCACCAGAACGCGATGACCAGCTCCGCCCGGTGATCCCGGCCCCGCTCACCCACCCCAGGCCGCGGTGACTGCGACAAGATTCGCGGTCACCGCGGCCTCGTCGTGTGGGCGACGATCAGGGCAGCGCGCCGGGGCTGATCTCCTCGAGCATCTCGGTCACCAGCGCCGCGATGGGTGAACGCTCGCTGCGCAGCAGCGTGATGTGGGCGAACAGCGGATGACCCTTGAGCTTCTCGATCACCGCCGCGACACCGTCGTGCCGTCCGACCCGCAGGTTGTCCCGCTGCGCCACGTCGTGGGTCAGCACCACGCGCGAACCCGTACCCAGCCGTGAGAGCACCGTGAGCAGGACGTTGCGCTCCAGCGACTGCGCCTCGTCGACGATCACGAAGGAGTCATGCAGGGACCTGCCCCGGATGTGGGTCAGCGGCAGCACCTCGAGCATCCCGCGAGACAGGACCTCCTCGAGGACGGCCGGACTGGCCAGCCCCTCCAGGGTGTCGAAGACGGCCTGGGCCCAGGGCCCCATCTTGTCGCTCTCACTGCCCGGCAGGTAACCCAGATCCTGGCCCCCGACGGCGTACAGGGGCCGGAACACCACAACTTTGCGCTGCGTGCGCCGTTCCAGTACCGCCTCCAGGCCCGCACACAATGCCAGCGCCGACTTGCCGGTGCCGGCCTTGCCGCCCAGCGACACGATGCCGACCGACTCGTCTAGCAGCAGATCCAGTGCGACGCGCTGTTCGGCGGACCTTCCCCGGAGGCCGAACACTTCGCGATCCCCACGGACCAGTTGCACGCGCTTCTCGGCGTTGACCCGGCCCAGCGCATGTGAGCTGCCGCCGAGCAGCCGAACACCGGTGTGGCAGGGCAGATCCCGCGCCGCCTGCAGGTCGATCTCACCCTCGTCGAAGAGCAGGTCGACGTCCTCGGAGGCGACGTCGAGTTCGGCCATTCCGGTCCAGCCCGAGGTCACGACATCCTGGGCGCGGTACTCGTCGGCGGGCAGACCGACCGCGCCCGCCTTGACCCGCAGCGGAATGTCCTTGCTCACCAACGTGACTCGCCTGCCCTCGGCGGCGAGGTTCGCGGCGCAGGTCAGGATCCGGGCATCGTTGGTCTCGGTGCGGAACCCGGCGGGCAGCACCGAGGGATCGCTGTGGTTGAGCTCAACCTGCAGCGTACCGCCTTCTGCCCCAACGGGAATGGGTAGATCGAGGCGTCCGTGCTCCAGCCGGAGATCATCGAACATGCGCAGCGCCTGCCGCGCGAACCAGCCGAGCTCGTGATGGTGTCGCTTGGCCTCCAACTCGCTGATCACCACTAGCGGGACGACGACCTCGTGTTCGGCGAACCGGGTGCATGCCCACGGGTCGGACAGCAGAACCGATGTGTCCAGCACATAGGTCCGCTTTCCGTTCTCGATCTGGCCCGGCACCTGGTTTGAGAAAGCCGATGGCGAATCAGTCACGTGGCGCTCCTCGACCCCGCGCGGCCCCGCGGAGGAATGTCAGCGGGCGCAGCGGCATCAGGACCGGGGCCGGTCCTGCCGTAGTCGCTACGGGAGATACCGCCCGGACAGCAGAGCATGTCGCTAGCCATCGATTGTGACGCTACTCCCGCAACATCATTCGTGCTGCGCAGGCGCGCCGCGCCGCGAGTTACGCGGAGATGAACTCGCGTAACTCCGGCCGCTCGGCCAGGCCGAATGCGGCGATCTCCTCGGAGATCACGGCCTTCAGCTGCTCGGGCCCGAAGATGCCCGCCTCGGCGACGTTGGCCACCTTCTGCGGGTAGGCGTCGATGTCGGCGCCAGGAACCTGCAGTTCAGCGGCACGCCGCGCGACGGCGGCGATGGTCTCTGCCTCGTCGTAGTCGACGCACCAGCGGACCAGGTTGCGGAAGAACAGTTCGTGCCGTTCCTCGTCGACGGCGATGCGCTCGATGAGCGAACGCAGCACCGGTTCCTCGATCTGCTCGGCGAGGCGGCGGCAGAAGACCGCGAAGCTCTTCTCGAAGAAGGACATGAACACCAGCGTCTCGATCTGGGTGTAGTCGCTGGCCCGGTAGCCCTTGTTCATGACGTGGTCGACGCGGACGTCCTCGTTGGCCGTGGGATCGAAGTTGCGGGTGACCACGAGGTAGTTGCGCAGCACGATCGCGTGCAGATGCTCCTCGGCGGTCCAGCGACCGATGAAGCGGCCCCACTTCCAGTCCAGGATGAAGTGCTCGACGATCTCGCGGTGATAGCCGGCGAGGTTGTCCTTGGTGATCTGGAGAATCTCCAGCGCATCGACGACAGGCTGCGGCAGGGTCTGCTGCGACGGGTCCCAGTCCCGGCCGCCCAGGAAGGCGAAGTTCTCACCCTGGTCGAACGGGACGTAGTCGTGCGCGAACCACTCTTCGGCGGTGTCGAGGTGGCGCTGCAGATTCTCGGCGACCACGGGCTCGAGTTCCAGCGTCAGCGCGTTGGCAATGGGGAATTCAGCCATGAAACTAACTGTAACCCGGGTTCACACGTTCCTTGAAATCGGGTCCGGGGTGTCGCGGCATTGGTGACCAAAGTCCCACCCAGGTCGCGGGCGCCCCCCGCGGTTGGGGGTGGGAACGACCCCCCCCAAAAACCAACCCCACGTGAAGGGGGGGGGGGGGTGGGAGGGGGCGGGCGCGGGGGGGCCGGGGGGGGGGGGGGGGGGGGGGGCGGG
>NZ_LZHW01000004.1 GCF_001667265.1 Mycobacterium sp. ACS4331
CCCCCCCGCCCCCTCAGCCCCCCCCCCCCACCCCCCCGACACCCCCCCCACCCCGCCCCCCCCCCCCCCCCCCCCTCCACCCCCCCCCCCCCCCCCCCCCCCCGCCCCCCCCCCCCCCGGGGGGGGGGGCCCCGACTGCTGTCCTGCAACGGCGCGGGTCGAGCGTGGGGGGTCAGCCGGGGACGAGGCCCTCGTCGGGTTCCGGGCCGAACACGAACCGCCGGCCCGAGATCTCGGTCGGGGTGACCCGGACGAACCGCAGCTTGAGGGTCGCGATCCACGGATACAGCCCGGCCCTCTCGGCGTCCTCGATCTCCTCGGCGCCATAGAGCACCTCGGCGGTGCCGCGGACGATGACACTCCAACCGCCGGCCACGTTGTGATCGTCGGCCTCGAACAGCACCTGGTCGTTCATCACCGTGCCGAACAGTTTGGTGCCCTCCGCACTGCGGAACAGGATCGTCCGGCGTTGCACCACATAGTTGACCGGAAAGATCTCCGCCCGGCCCCCGATGGTGGTGACGAGCCGACCCAGGTGGACGCCGGACAACAGATCCCAGCTCTCGTCCTCGGTCAGGGGGACGACGGGTTCGGCTTCTGCAGTCATGCTGCCATTCTCGGGACCGCCGCAGGATTCCGCCAGGGTCGTGCGGCATCTGCGCAAGGCCCTATGACCCCAGACGGGTGAGTGCGCTGGGCTTCGGGTGCCCAACATTCCGAACATCGACAGGATCCAGTGGAACCCGCTGCCGCCCGGACAGGCCAAGAAGGTCTGTCCATGGCACTCACCGCCCGGTCAGTGGATCGGCGGCCCGCACGGAATCCCCTGCACCTGACTCACTTCCGCCGCGGTGGCCGAACCCGGGTGGACACACTGAAGCGGTTCCAGGAGTTGATCACGGTGATCAGCGCGATCACGTGCGCCAACTCCTCCTCGGTGAACACCTCGGCGGCGCGCGTGTACACCGCGTCCGAGACGTGGCCGCCGCGGGTCAGGTCGGTCATCTCCTCGGTCAGCGCGAGCGCGGCCTGCTCCTTCTCTGTGAACAGTGACCCGGCCTCCTCCCAGGCCGACAGCAGGTAGATCCGCTGCTCGGTCTCGCCCTGCTTACGGGCGTCGTGGCTGTGCATGTCGAGGCAGAACGCGCAGTGGTTCAGCTGCGATGCCCTGATCTTGATCAACTCGGCGAGTGTGGGATCGACTCCCTTGGTGGCGGCGGCGCTGAAGTTCAGCATCGCCTCGTACACCTCGGGGACGACCCGGTTGAGTTGGATGCGCGAAACGGCTTCTGTGGATTCCAGGACTGTGGTCATGATTCGACGGTAGGCCCGAAAAGGCCTCCGTTCATGGTTCAATTCAGCGGTGATTTCGCGGGCCAATTCGGCCGGTTACGACCTGCACCTTGATCTCCGCGAAGCCGTCGCTCCCGGCACCAGGGGTGTGCGCGATACCCTGCTGACCTCGCTGCGGGAGGCCGTGCGGTCCGGGCGATTGGCTCCCGGCACCCGCCTGCCACCCTCCCGGGCGCTGGCCACCGATCTCGGGGTCGCCCGCAACACCGTCGCCGAGGTCTACTCCGAGCTGGTGGCCGAAGGGTGGCTGGCCTCCCGCCAGGGCTCGGGAACCTGGGTGGTGAACCAGTCCCACACCCCGTCGACGCCTCGGCCTCGGGGGGCGCCGCCGACGCCGCGGCACAACCTGCTGCCCGGTTCACCTGATGTCGCGGAGTTTCCGCGTGCGGCGTGGATCGCCTCGACCCGGCGGGCACTGAACAACGCGCCCACCGAGGCCCTGCGGATGGGCGATCCCCGCGGCCGCGTCGAACTGCGCCGTGCACTGGCCGAATACCTCGCCCGCGCCCGCGGGGCACGGGTGTCACCCGAGAACGTGGTGATCACCGCGGGCACCCGGCATTCGCTGCAGATCCTGACCCGGATGTTCGGTCCCGCCGCACGCATTGCGGTCGAGGCCTACGGACTGTTCCTGTTCCGGGACTGCATCGCCGAGGCGGGGGGTTCCACCACGCCCCTCGGCTTCGACGAAATGGGTGTTGCGGTAACCGATCTGGATTCCCTGAGCACGCCGGCGGTGCTGGTGACTCCGGCCCATCACTTCCCGCACGGGGTGCCGCTGCACCCCACCCGGCGCACGGCGATCGTGGACTGGGCGCACCGCAGCGGAGGCTACGTGCTCGAGGACGACTACGACGGCGAGTTCCGGTACGACCGGCAGCCCATCGGCGCCCTTCAGAGCCTGGCACCGGAGCGGGTGGTCTATCTGGGATCCGCGAGCAAGAGCCTGAGTCCGGTGCTTCGCCTCGGTTGGATGGTGCTGCCGGCCGATCTGGTGGACCCCGCCGTGGCCGCGGCGGGCGGTGAGCAGTGGATGGTCAACGGCATCACGCAACTGACCATGGCTGACTTCATCGCAACGGCCAACTACGACAAGCACATTCGCCGTATGCGCACCGAATACCGCCGCCGCCGCGACGCACTGGTGTCCCGCCTGGCGCCGTTCGAACCCGCAGTCACCGTCAGCGGCCTGTCGGCTGGGCTGCACCTGCTTCTGCTGCTGCCGGACGGCGCGGAGGCCGAGATGCTGCGGCGCGCAGGCGAGGCCGGCGTCGGCATCGCGAGCCTGTCGCGGCTTCGACATCCGCTGGCAGACAACGACGTTCCCCGACCCGACGGCGTCGTGGTGAACTTCGGGACGCCCGCCCAACACGCCTTCCCGAGCGCGGTCGATGCTCTGTGCGACGTGCTCGCCCAGACGATCCACTGACGTCCAGCAGGCTCAGCTGAGCGTCTCCAACTCGGCGGCCAGATTCTCCCGCGCCGCCCGCTCCCACCGTTCCCGGGCCGTGGCCGTGCGGTAGAGATGTGGCTCGGCCAGCAGTGCTCTGATGACACGGGCACGCCCCGCCCGAAAATCCGCCTCGGGCACGTGCGCGTACTCCGCACGCACCGCGGCCGAATTGCGCTGATAGTCCGCACGTGGCAGGGCGAGCACCGCAAGGTCCGCGTCCGAGAGCACCGCGCCGTTGCTGTCCCCCGCGACCGGGTTGTGCTCGACGGTCATCCGGATCAGCCGGGCCACCTCCGCCACGAACGCGGCGGGCAGGCCCAGCGCCGACAGTGCCTTCTCCGCCATGACCGCGCTGAGCTCCTCGTCGTCGGCCCTCCCGGCGTAGACCGCATCGTGGTACCAGGCGGCCAGACGGACCGCGGCCGGATCCTCCGCCAGGTGCTCGAGGTCGTCGATGGCGCTCAGCACACCACGCAGGTGCGCGAGGTCGTGGTAGTGCCGGTGGGGTTCGGCCCAGCATTCCAGCAGCACCTGACCGGCCGCGTCGACGTCGGGCGACGCTGTGAGCGGAGCCAGCAGCGCCCGCCACGCCCGAACCAGATCCTCCACGCATCCATTCTTGCAACACCGGGGTCGTAAGCTTCCCGCGATGGCCGAGACAGCTTCCGATGACACCCGCCTGAGCCTGAAGACCCAGGTGCTGCGCTTCCTGCTCACCGGAGGGCTGTCGGCGATCGTCGACTTCGGGCTCTACATCGCGCTGCTGGCGCTCGGCCTGCACGTCAACGTGGCAAAGACGCTGAGTTTCATCGCGGGCACCACCACGGCGTACCTCATCAACCGTCGATGGACGTTCCAGGCACCGCCCAGCCGCGCCCGGTTCATCGCGGTCATGGTCCTCTACGCGCTCACCTACGCCGTCCAGGTCGGCATCAACTACCTCTTCTATCTCAAGTTCGCGGGTCAGCCGTGGCAGGTGCCGGTCGCCTTCGTCATCGCGCAGGGCACCGCCACGGTCATCAACTTTGTGGTCCAGCGAGCGGTGATCTTCCGCCTGCGCTGACGGTGGGGAATCTCGGCGGGCGTGGACTGACGAGTGCGCGCGGTACCCTTGCCAGCGATGTCCACCCTCACGACGCAGCGCCTCACGGGCTGGGGACGCACCGCTCCCTCAGTGGCCCAGGTGCTGTCCACCCCAGATCCCGCGGAGATCGCGAACGCGGTCACACAGGCCGCCGAAGCCTCCGGCCGCGGCGTCATCGCCCGCGGCTTGGGGCGGTCCTACGGCGACAACGCCCAGAACGGCGGCGGTCTGGTCGTCGACATGACTGCGCTGCACACCATCCACTCGATCAGCTCAGACACCGCGATGGTCGACGTCGACGCCGGCGTCAACCTCGACCAGTTGATGAAGGCCGCACTGCCGTTCGGACTGTGGGTGCCGGTGCTGCCGGGCACCCGGCAGGTCACCGTCGGCGGGGCGATCGCCTGCGACATCCACGGCAAGAACCATCACAGCGCCGGCAGCTTCGGCAACCACGTGCGCTCGATCGACCTGCTGACGGCCTCCGGCGAGATCCTGCACCTGACCCCGGACGGCGAGCACGCCGACATCTTCTGGGCCACCGTGGGCGGCAACGGCCTGACCGGCATCATCCTCCGCGCCACGATCGAGATGACCCGCACTGAGACCGCGTACTTCATCGCCGACGGCGACGTCACCGCGAGCCTCGAGCAGACCATCGCCTTCCACAGCGACGGCAGCGAGGCCAACTACACCTATTCCAGTGCCTGGTTCGACGCCATCAGTGCGCCGCCGAAGCTCGGCCGCGCGGCCATCTCACGCGGGTCGCTGGCCAAGCTCGACCAGCTGCCCGCCAAGTTGGCGCGCAATCCACTGAAATTCGATGCGCCACAACTGCTCACGCTGCCCGACATGTTTCCCAACGGGCTGGCCAACAAATACACGTTCGGCCCCATCGGCGAACTCTGGTACCGGAAGTCGGGGACCTACCGCAACAAGGTGCAGAACCTGACGCAGTTCTATCACCCGCTGGACATGTTCGGGGAGTGGAACCGGGCGTACGGACCCGCCGGTTTCCTGCAGTACCAGTTCGTGGTGCCGACGGAGGCCGTCGAGGAGTTCAAGCGCATCATCGGTGACATCCAGGGTTCCGGGCACTACTCGTTCCTCAATGTGTTCAAGCTCTTCGGGCCGGGAAACCAAGCGCCGCTGAGCTTTCCGATCCCGGGCTGGAACGTGTGCGTTGACTTCCCGATCAAGGCCGGACTGAACGAATTCGTGCACGAACTCGACCGCAGGGTCCTGGAGTTCGGCGGACGCCTCTACACCGCCAAGGACTCCCGGACCACCGCCGAGACCTTCCACGCCATGTACCCGCGCATCGACGAGTGGATCAAGGTGCGCCGCAGTGTCGACCCCGACGGGGTCTTCATGTCCGACATGGCCCGACGTTTGGAGCTTCAGTAGATGGTGTTCGACGCCGTGGGCAACCCACAGACGATTCTGCTGCTCGGAGGCACCTCCGAGATCGGCCTGGCGATCTGCGAGCGGTACCTGAAGAATCAGCCGGCCCGCATCGTGCTGGCGGCACTGCCCGACGACCCGGGCCGCGAGGCCGCCGTCGCACAGATGCAGGCCGCGGGTGCCAAATCCGTGGAACTGATCGACTTCGACGCCGTCGACACCGAGAGCCATCCCGGCGTCATCGACGCCGCGTGGGCCGACCACGAGGTTGACGTCGCCATCGTCGCGTTCGGCCTGCTCGGTGACGCCGAGGAACTGTGGCAGAACCAGCGCAAGGCCGTGCAGATCGCTGAGATCAACTACACCGCAGCGGTTTCCGTCGGCGTTCTGGTTGGCGAGAAGATGCGCGCCCAGGGACACGGGCAGATCATCGCGATGAGCTCGGCCGCCGGCGAGCGGGTGCGGCGGTCCAACTTCGTCTACGGCTCCACCAAGGCCGGACTCGACGGGTTCTACCTGGGGCTCGGGGAGGCGCTGCGCGAGTACGGCGTTCGCGTGCTTGTGATCCGCCCGGGTCAGGTGCGCACGCGGATGAGCGCGCACGTCAAGGAGGCGCCGCTGACCGTGGACAAGGAGTACGTCGCCGATCTTGCGGTCACCGCGTCCGCCAAGGGCAAGGATCTGGTCTGGGCGCCGGGTGCGTTCCGCTACGTGATGATGATCCTGCGCCACATTCCCCGTCCCATCTTCCGCAAGCTGCCCATCTGACATGAAGAGCGCGCTTTCGAGCGCCGGCCGCATGCTGCTGGCGACGGCGATCGCCGTCGTCGTCTGCGCGCTGGCGCTGATCGCGATCAGCCGTGTCGAGTGGCCCGCCTTCCCGTCGAGCAATCAACTGCATGCGCTGACCACGGTCGGTCAGTTCGGCTGCCTGGCGGCGCTGCTCGCCGCCGGCTGGCTGTGGCGCCGCGGCAGGCGCGTCGTCGCGCAGTTGACCGCGGTCGTCTTTCTGGCCGCGTTCGTCGTCGCGACCCTGGGCATGCCGCTGGGGGCCACCAAGCTGTATCTGTTCGGGATCTCGGTCGATCAGCAGTTCCGCACCGAGTACCTGACCCGGCTGACCGACAGCCCAGCGCTGCGCGATATGACCTACGCGGGCCTGCCGCCGTTCTACCCGCCGGGCTGGTTCTGGCTCGGGGGCCGCGCGGCCGCGCTGACCGGGACTCCCGGCTGGGAGATGTACAAGCCGTGGGCCATCACCTCGATCGCGATCGCGGTCGTGCTGGCCTTCGTGCTGTGGAGCGCGCTGGTGCGCTTCGAGTACGCCCTGATCGTCACGATCACCACGGCCGCGGTGACCCTGGCCTATGCCTCCCCCGAGCCCTACAGCGCGATCGTCACGGTTCTGCTGCCGCCGGTGCTGGTGCTGGCGTGGTCGGGCCTGAGGGCCGGTGAACGCGGAGGGGGTTGGGCCGCGATCGTCGGCGTCGGGGTGTTCCTCGGCGTGACGGCGACGTTCTACACGCTGCTGCTCGGCCTTGCCGCGCTGACCGTGACCGTGATGGCCGTGGTGGTCGCGATCGCCCGGCGCAGTGTCGACCCGCTGGTCAGGCTGGCTGTCGCCGGCGTGATCGCGCTTGCGATCGCCGCGATCACCTGGCTTCCGTTCGTGCTGCGCGCGCTGCGCGACCCCCTGTCGGACACCGGCAGCGCCCAGCACTACCTGCCCGCGGACGGCGCGGTGCTGACGTTCCCCATGCTGCAGTTCTCGCTGCTCGGAGCGCTCTGCATGCTCGGCACGATCTGGCTGATCGTCCGGGCGAGGTCGTCGGTGCGGGCCGGTGCACTGGCGATCGGCGTGCTGACGGTCTACCTGTGGTCGCTGCTGTCCATGCTGACCACGCTGGCCGGCACCACCCTGCTGTCGTTCCGGCTGCAGCCGACCCTGACCGCGCTGCTGGCCGCGGCCGGCGCGTTCGGGTTCATCGAGTTCACCCTCGCCGCGGCCGCCCGGTGGAATCGCGCGCTGATCCCCGTCGCGGCCGTCGTCGGGATCGCCGGCGGCATGGCGTTCAGCCAGGACATCCCGGACACGCTGCGCCCCGACCTGGCCGTGGCCTACACCGACACCGACGGCTACGGGCAGCGCGGAGACCGCAGGCCGCCCGCCTCGGAGAAGTACTACGCCGAGATCGACTCCGCGATCGTCGAGGCCACCGGACGGCCCCGCGACGAGACCGTGGTGCTGACCGCGGACTACAGCTTCCTGTCGTTCTACCCGTACCTCGGCTTCCAGGGCCTGACCTCGCACTACGCCAACCCGCTGGCGCAGTTCGACGACCGCGCGGCGGCGATCGAGTCGTGGTCTGATCTCGACGACGCCGAGGCCTTCGTCAAGGCCCTCGACGAGCTGCCGTGGGAGGCGCCGACGGTGTTCCTGATGCGCCGCGGTGCGGGCACGGGGTCGGGGAGCACCTACACGCTGCGCCTAGCCGAGGATGTGTACCCGAATCAGCCCAACGTGCGGCGCTACACCGTGGAACTGGATTCCGCGTTGTTCGACGAACCGCACTTCACCACACAGACCATCGGACCGTTCGTGCTGGCGATCAGGAACCAGCGCTGATGGCCACAATGCAGCGGCAATTACCATCTAGGTCCGTGGATGACGGGGCACCCAAGTATCGAGTGGCGCGCAACGTCGCCGTTCTCGCCGGTCTGCTCGGCGTCCTGCTGGCCATCGCCACGCCGTTCCTGCCGGTCAAGCAGACCACCGCGGAACTGAACTGGCCGCAGAACGGCGAGTTCAGCAGCGTCACCGCACCACTGATCTCCTACGTCCCGACCGACCTGGAGATCAGCGTGCCTTGCCAGGTCGCGGCCGGACTGACGGGCAATCGCACGGTGCTGTTGTCCACCGTGCCCAAGCAGGCCCCCAAGGCCGTCGACCGCGGCCTGCTGATCGAACGCGCCAACGGCAACCTCAACGTCGTGGTGCGCAACACCCCGGTCGTCGTCGCACCGATGAGCGCGGTGCTCAGCCCACAGTGCGAGCGGTTGACGTTCACCGCGCACGCCGACAAGGTCACCGCGGAGTTCGTCGGCCTGACCCAGGCGCAGGGCATCGACTCCACGCCCGACGAGCCGGACGCGCCGCTGGCCGGGGAGCGCGGCGGCTACGACTTCCGGCCCCAGATCGTCGGCGTCTTCACCGACCTGACGGGTCCCGCCCCGCCGGGCCTGAGCCTGTCGGCCACCATCGACTCCCGCTACAGCACCGCCCCGACGCCCCTCAAGCTCGTCGTGATGATCCTCGGCCTGGTGATGACCGTGGCCGCGCTGATCGCACTGCACGTGCTGGACACCGCCGACGGCGTCCGGCACCGCCGGTTCCTGCCGTCGCGCTGGTGGTCGCTGTCGGGTCTGGACGCCCTGGTGGCGGCGGTGCTGGTGTGGTGGCACTTCGTCGGCGCCAACACCTCCGACGACGGCTACATCCTGACCATGGCCCGGGTGTCGGAGAACGCCGGCTACATGGCCAACTACTACCGCTGGTTCGGCACGCCGGAGGCACCGTTCGGCTGGTACTACGACCTGCTGGCGCTGTGGTCACACGTCAGCACGGCCAGCATCTGGATGCGGCTGCCCACACTGCTGATGGCGCTGGCCTGCTGGTGGGTGATCAGCCGCGAGGTCATCCCCCGTCTGGGTGCGGCGGTCAAGCACAGCACGGCCGCCTGCTGGACCGCGGCCGGCATGTTCCTGGCGTTCTGGCTGCCCCTGAACAACGGGCTGCGTCCGGAACCGATCATCGCCCTCGGCATCCTGCTGACCTGGTGCTCGGTCGAGCGCGCGGTCGCCACGAGCCGGCTGCTGCCGGTCGCCGTCGCCTGCATCATCGGCGCGTTGACGCTGTTCTCGGGCCCGACCGGCATCGCGTCGATCGGCGCGCTGCTGGTGGCCATCGGCCCGCTGCGGACCATCCTGCGCCGCCGCTCCGGCCAGTTCGGCCTGCTGCCGCTGCTGGCGCCACTGGCCGCCGCGGTCACCGTCACCGCGATCCTGATCTTCCGCGACCAGACGTTCGCCGCCGAGATCCAGGCGAGCTCGTTCAAGTCGCTGATCGGACCGAGCCTGAGCTGGTTCGACGAGCACACCCGCTACGAGCGGCTGTTCCTGGCCACCCCCGACGGTTCGGTGGCCCGGCGCTTCGCGGTGCTGGCGCTGCTGGCGGCCCTCGGCGTCTCCATCGCGATGTCACTGCGCAAGGGCCGGATTCCGGGCACCGCCGCCGGCCCCAGCCTGCGCATCATCGGCATCACGATCATCTCGTTCCTGGCGCTGATGCTCACGC
Source organism: Mycobacterium sp. ACS4331 (assembly GCF_001667265.1). Taxonomy (GTDB): domain Bacteria; phylum Actinomycetota; class Actinomycetes; order Mycobacteriales; family Mycobacteriaceae; genus Mycobacterium. Next base: position 9,649 of record NZ_LZHW01000004.1, read on the forward strand.
CCACCAAGTGGACCCACCACTTCGGGGTGTTCGCGGGCCTGGCCGGTTCGCTCGGCGCACTGGCCGCCGTGGCGGTGACCGCCTACGCCATGAAGTCGCGGCGCAACCGGACGATCTTCGGCGCCGTCGTGCTGTTCGTCATGGCGCTGTCGTTCGCCAGCGTCAACGGCTGGTGGTACGTCTCGAACTTCGGTGTGCCGTGGTCGAACGAGTTCCCCGAGTGGCGCTTCGGCTTCACGACGTTCCTGCTCGGGCTGTCGCTGCTGACGCTGATCCTGGCCGTGTACTTCCATTTCTCCGCGCGTGGTGACACACCGTGGCGGTCCACCCGGGCGGGACGAATCCTGCACTCGCCGTTGGCGCTGGCGGCCTGGGCGCTGGTGATCTTCGAGGTGCTGTCACTGACGCTGGGGATGACCGCGCAGTACCCGGCGTGGTCGGTGGGCCGATCCAACCTCGACGCACTGACCGGCAGAACGTGCGGGCTGGCCGACGACGTGATGGTCGAACAGGATCCCAACGTCGGTCTGCTGTCCCCGGTGGACGTACCAGTCGGTGAAGCACTGGGATCAGTGACGTCAATCGGCTTCTCGCCCAACGGGATCCCGTCCGACGTATCCCCGGACGCGGTGTCCGACCAACCGGGCAGCGACAACTTCGCCAACACCGACGCGAACGACGACACCGAAAGCGAGCCCGGCACCGAGGGCGGGACGACGGCGGCCGCCGGGGCCAACGGCTCCCGGGCCCGGCTGCCCTACGGCCTGGATCCCGCGCGTACTCCGGTGCTCGGCAGCTGGCGGGCGGGTGTCCAGCAGCCCGCCGTGATGCGCTCGGCGTGGTACCGGCTTCCCCCCCGCGACGAGGCGGGTCCCCTGCTGGTGGTCTCGGCCGCCGGACGCTTCGATCCGGGTGAAGTGGTGGTGCAGTGGGCCACCGACGAGCAGGCCGAGCAGAACAAGCCCGGCGGATCGGTCGGCTTCGCCGACGTCGGCGGGGCGCCGTCCTGGCGCAACCTGCGCGCGCCGCTGGCCGCCATTCCGCGCGAGGCCACCCAGATCCGGATCGCGGCCACCGACGACGACCTGGCCCCACAGCACTGGATCGCGGTGACACCGCCGCGCATCCCTCAACTGCAGACGCTGCAGACCGTGGTCGGCTCGCAGGACCCGGTGATGCTGGACTGGCTGGTGGGCCTCGCGTTCCCGTGCCAGCGTCCGTTCGGGCACCGCAACGGCGTCACCGAGGTGCCCAAGTGGCGCATCCTGCCCGACCGCTTCGGCGCCGAGGCCAACTCGCCCGTCATGGACTACCTGGGCGGAGGCCCGCTGGGCATCACCGAACTGCTGTTCCGCGCCGAGTCCGTGCCCACGTATCTGCAGGGCGACTGGTTCCGGGACTGGGGTTCGCTGCAGCGCCTGGTGCAGTTCTATCCGGGCGCCACCCCCGCGCACATCGACCTCGGGTCGGCGGAGCGCAGCGGACTGTGGAGTCCGGCGCCTCTGCGCCCGTCGTAGCCCCCCGATTGCGCCCAAACGAACGCATGGGCGAAGAAGTGCGAGAGGAACTCGCCATTGCGTCGATTTCGGCGCGCGGGAGTCAACGCGTCGTAACCCCGCACAGGCCCGTCGCATACCATCGACCCTCGTGCCAGACCTCCGCATCGCCCGCCTGATCGCTGTCGTCGCGGGCATCGCCGGGGTGCTGCTGTGCGGACTCGTTCCGCTCCTGCCGGTGAAGCAGACCACCGCCACCATCACGTGGCCGCAGGCCCCCGCCGCCGACGGCAACGTCAGCGATCTCACTGCTCCTCTGGTCTCCGGCGCGCCCCTGGCCCTCGACGTCTCCATTCCCTGCCGCGCCGTGGCGAGCCTGCCCGCCAACGGCGGGGTGGTGTTCTCCACGGTGCCCGCCGCCGGCATCGACGCCAGCCGCAACGGCCTGTTCGTACGCGCCAACGCCGAAACCGTGTTCGTGGCCTTCCGCGACTCCGTGGCCGCCGCCGCACCGCGGGAACAGGTGGACTCCGGGGCCTGCAGCACGCTGCACATCTGGGCCAACCTGGGCGGGGTCGGCGCGGACTTCGTCGGCATCCCCGGTGCCGTCGGCACCCTGCCGATCGAGAAGAAGCCGCAGGTCGCCGGCCTGTTCACCGACCTGAAGGTCCCCGCGGAGCCCGGCTTGAGCGCGCGTGTCGACGTCGACACCCGCTTCATCAGCTCACCCACGACGATCAAGCTGCTCGCGATGGTCCTCGGCGTGGTGTGCGTGGTGGGTTCGATCGTCGCGCTGGCACTGCTGGACCGGCGCTCAGGACGGCGCGTCGCCCACGCGTGGCGGCGCTTCGCGCGCGTCGGTGTGGCCACCTGGCTGGCCGACGTCGGGGTGATCGGCACCCTGCTGCTGTGGCACCTGATCGGCGCGACGTCGTCGGACGACGGCTACAACACGACCATTGCGCGGATCTCCGACGAAGCCGGCTACAGCGCCAACTACTACCGCTATTTCGGTGCCACCGAGGCCCCGTTCGACTGGTATCAGTCGGTGTTGGCCCAGCTCGCCGGGATCAGCACGCACGGTGTGTGGCTGCGCCTGCCCGCCACCCTGGCCGGCATCGCCACCTGGCTGATCCTGTCCCGCTGGGCGCTGCCGCGGCTGGGCCGGGCGCTGGCCGTCAACCGCGTCACGGTGTGGACCGGCGGCGCGGTGTTCCTGGCCGCCTGGCTGCCGTTCAACAACGGCCTGCGGCCCGAACCGCTGATCGCGCTCGGCGCGCTGGCGACCTGGGCGCTGGTCGAGAACGCCATCGGCACTCGCCGACTGTGGCCCGCGGCGGTCGCGATCATCGTCGCGGTGTTCAGCGTCACGCTCGCGCCGCAGGGCCTGATCGCGGTGGCCCCGCTGCTGGTCGGGGCCCGGGCGGTGGCCCGCGTGATCGGCGGCCGCCGGCCGGTCGACGGGCTCCTGGCGCAGGTCGCACCGCTGGTCGCGGCGCTGTCGCTGATCTTCGTCGTGATCTTCCGGGACCAGACCCTGGCGACCGTCGCCGAATCGGCCCGCATCAAGTACGTCGTGGGCCCAACCATCGCCTGGTATCAGGACTTCCTGCGGTACTACTTCCTGACCGTCGAGGAGAGCGTCGACGGTTCCATGACCCGGCGCTTCGCGGTCCTGATTCTGCTGCTGTGCCTGTTCGGCATGCTGACCGTGCTGCTGCGGCGCGGCGGGGTGCCGGGCGCGGCCAACGGCCCGGTCTGGCGGCTGATCGGCAGCACCGCGGTCGGCCTGCTGCTGCTGACCTTCACCCCGACCAAGTGGGCGATCCAGTTCGGCGCGTTCGCCGGGTTGGCGGGTGCGCTGGGCGCCGTCACCGCATTCGCGTTCGCCCGGGTCGGCCTGCACAGCCGGCGCAACCTGGCGCTGTACGTGACCGCGCTGCTGTTCGTGCTGGCCTGGGCCACCTCGGGCATCAACGGGTGGTTCTACACCGGCAACTACGGCGTGCCGTGGTTCGACAAGCAGCCGGTGCTGGCCGGGCAGCCCGTCACGACGATGTTTCTGATGCTGGCGATCCTGACCGGCCTGCTGACCGCATGGCTGCACTTCCGGATCGACTACGCGGGCCACACCGAGGTCAAGAACACCCGCCGCAACCGCGTACTGGCCTCGACACCGCTGCTGGTGGTCGCGGTCATCATGGTGGTGCTCGAGGTCGGGTCGATGGCCAAGGGCTTCGTCCAGCGCTACCCCGTCTACACCACCGCCAAGGCCAACGTCTCGGCGCTGACCAACGCCGACAGCTGCGCGATGGCCGACGACGTCCTGGTCGAGCCCGACACCAACGCCGGGCTGCTCGTACCGGTCCCGGGCCAGAGGTTCGGCGAGTACGGACCGCTCGGCGGCGAGGACCCGGTCGGATTCACCCCCAACGGCGTCAACGAGACGCTGGAACCCGCCGAACCGGTCGTCGGCAACCCCGGCACGGTGAACTCCGATGGTCCGCCGGACAAACCGAACATCGGCGTCGGTTACGCGGCGGGCACCGGCGGCGGCTACGGACCGGAGGGGGTCAACGGCTCCCGGGTGTTCCTGCCGTTCGGCCTGGATCCGCAGCGCACCCCGGTGATGGGCAGCTATGGCGAGAACACCGTGGCCGCCAAGGCGACCTCGGTCTGGTACGAGCTGCCCGCCCGCACGCCGGAGCGGCCGCTGGTGACGATGGCCGCCGCCGGTGCGATCTGGTCCTACGACGAAGAGGGCGCGTTCAACTACGGGCAGTCGCTCAAGGTGCAGTGGGGCGTGCGCAACCCGGACGGCGGCTTCACGGCCCTGTCCGAGAGCCAGCCCATCGACGTCATCCCGCAGAAGGCCTGGCGCAACCTGCGCTTCCCGCTCGCCTGGGCGCCGCCGGAGGCCAACGTGGTGCGCGTGGTCGCCGACGATCCCAACCTGTCCGAGGACCAGTGGTTCGCGTTCACCCCGCCGCGGGTGCCCGTCCTGGAGACCGCCAGCGCCTTCCTCGGGTCGCAGACCCCGGTGCTGATGGACATCGCCACAGCGGCCAACTTCCCCTGTCAGCGTCCGTTCTCCGAGCACCTCGGAGTCGCCGAACTGCCGGAGTACCGGATCTTGCCCAACTTCAAGCAGGTGGTCGTGTCGTCCAACCAGTGGCAGTCCGCCCAGGACGGCGGCCCGTTCCTGTTCATCCAGGCCCTGCTGACCACGTCGACGGTGCCGTCCTATCTGCGTGACGACTGGTATCGAGACTGGGGTTCGATTGAACGGTTCATCCGCGTGGTTCCCGCCGAGCAGGCGCCGAACGCCGTGATCGACACCGGAAGCCAACGGGTGTTCGGCTGGTACCGGACCGGACCGATTCGGGCGCTGCCATGACCGCCGTCACGAGCGCGCCCGCCGCGCGCGACGCGACCCGCGATGTCACCGTGGCCCGCTGGGTCGCGATCGTCGCCGGCCTGATCGGCTTCGTCCTGTCGGTGGCCACCCCGCTGCTGCCGGTGGTGCAGACCACCGCGACGCTGAACTGGCCACAGGGCGGGCAGTTCGGAAACGTCACCGCACCCCTGATCTCGCAGGCGCCGGTGACGCTGACCGCCACGATCCCGTGTGAGGTGATCCGCGATCTGCCGCCGTCGGGCGGCCTGGTGCTGGGCACCGCGCCCGCCAAGGGCAAGCAGGCCGCGCTGAACGCGCTGCTGGTCAACGCGACCGCTCAGCGCGTCGACGTCACCGACCGCAACGTCGTGATCGCCAGCGTGCCCCGTTCCCGGGTGCTGTCACCGGAGTGCCAGCGCATCGAGATCACGTCCTCGGAGGAGGGCACCTACGCCACGTTCGTCGGCCTGAAGAAATCCGACGGCAGCGAGCAGAAGTCCGGGTTCGCCGACCCGAACCTGCGCCCCGCGATCGTCGGCGTGTTCACCGATCTGACCGGCCCGGCCGCTCAGGGCATGTCGTTCTCGGCCGACATCGACACCCGCTTCTCCACCGCGCCGACGCCTCTCAAGCTCGCCGCGATCCTGCTCGCGATCGCCTCCACCGTGATCGCGCTGCTGGCGCTGTGGCGGTTGGACCGCCTCGACGGGCGGCGGATGCAGCGGCTCATCCCGACCCGGTGGCGGACGTTCACCCTGGTCGACGCCACGGTGATCAGCGCCTTCCTGGTCTGGTACATCGGCGGAGCGAACTCGTCGGACGACGGTTACATCCTGGGTATGGCCCGGGTCGCCGACCATGCGGGCTACATGTCGAACTACTTCCGCTGGTTCGGCAGCCCGGAGGACCCCTTCGGCTGGTACTACAACCTGCTGGCGCTCATGACGCACGTCAGCGACGCCAGCATCTGGATCCGGCTGCCCGACCTCGTCTGCTCGCTGATCTGCTGGCTGCTGCTGTCCCGCGAGGTGCTGCCCCGGCTGGGGCCCGCCGTCGTGGCCAGCCGTCCTGCCCTGTGGACGGCCGGACTGGTGCTGCTGGCGGCGTGGATGCCGTTCAACAACGGTCTGCGCCCCGAGGGCCAGATCGCGACCGGCGCACTGATCACCTATGTGCTGATCGAACGGGCCATCAGTTCGGGCCGGCTGACCCCGGCCGCCCTCGGGATCATCACCGCGGCGTTCACGCTCGGCATCCAGCCGACGGGTCTGATCGCGGTCGCGGCACTGGTCGCCGCCGGTCGCCCCATCCTGCGGATCCTGATGCGACGGCGCAGAGTGGTCGGCATCTGGCCGCTGGTCCTGCCGCTGCTGGCGGCCGGAACCGTCGTGCTGACCGTCGTGTTCGCCGACCAGACGCTGGCAACGGTGTTGGAGGCCACCAGAATTCGCACGGCGATCGGGCCGAGCCAGGAGTGGTACACCGAGAACCTGCGCTACTACTACCTGATTCTGCAGACCGTCGACGGCTCGGTGTCGCGCCGGTTCGGCTTCATGATCACCGCGCTGTCGCTGTTCACCGCGATGTTCATCATGTTGCGGCGCAAGCGGGTTCCCGGCGTGGCCCGCGGGCCGGTCTGGCGGTTGATGGGGATCATCTTCGCGACGATCTTCTTCCTGATGTTCACCCCCACCAAGTGGGTGCACCACATGGGCCTGTTCGCGGCCGTGGGTGCGGCGGTGGCCGCCCTGACCACCGTGCTGGTCTCACCGACGGTGCTGCGGTGGGCCCGCAACCGAGTGGCGTTCCTGGCCGCGCTGTCGTTCGTCATGGCGCTGTGCTGGGCGTCGACCAACGGCTGGTGGTACGTCTCGACGTTCGGCGTTCCCTTCAACAACGACGTCCCCGCCATCGGCGGAATCACGCTCAGCACACTGTTCTTCGCGCTGTTCGTCGTCTTCGCCGCATACGCGGCATGGCTGCACTTCGCGCCCCGCGACCGGGGCAACGGGCGGATCACCAACGCGCTGACGGCCGCTCCGATCCCGATTGCGGCGGGGTTCATGGTGGTGGCGTTCATCGCCTCGATGGCGATCGGCGCGGTGCGGCAGTACCCGACCTACTCGAATGCCTGGGCGAACCTGAGGGCCATCAGCGGAGGCTGCGGGATGGCCGATGACGTGCTCGTCGAACCCGACCCCAACGCCGGGTTCCTGACACCGGTGGGCACCGGCTTCGGGCCGCTCGGCGCCCTCGGCGGGGAGAATCCGGTCGGCTTCTCGCCCAACGGGATTCCCGACCACATCGTCGCCGAGTCGATCCGGCTGAACAATCCGAAGCCGGGCAGCGACTACGACTGGGATCAGCCCGTCAAGCTCAGCCGCCCCGGCGTCAACGGTTCCACCGTGCCTCTGCCGTACGGGCTGGATCCGCAGCGGGTGCCCGTGGCCGGCAGCTACGTGCAGGGTCCGCAGCAGCCGAGCACGCTGACCTCGGCGTGGTACCAGCTGCCCGCGCCCGACGATGCCCACCCACTGGTGGTGGTGACCGCCGCCGGCACCATCACCGGAGACAGCGTCGCCAACGCCCGCACCGAGGGGCAGTCCGTGGAGCTCGAGTACGGCCGCACCGGCCCGGACGGCCAACCCGTGCCCGCGGGCCGGTTGACGCCCTACGACGTCGGCCCGACCCCGTCCTGGCGCAACCTGCGCTACCCGCGCAGCCAGATCCCCGCCGACGCGACGTTCGTTCGGGTGGTCGCCGACGACCGCTCTCTGACGCAGGGTGACTGGGTCGCGGTGACGCCGCCGCGCGTGCCGGAACTGCGCTCGGTGCAGGAGTACGTCGGATCGGAGCAGCCCGTGATGATGGACTGGGCGGTGGGACTGGTGTTCCCGTGCCAGCGGCCGATGCTGCACGCCAACGGGGTCACCGAGGTCCCGCGCTTCCGGATCAGCCCGGACTACTACGCCAAGCTGCAGAGCACCGACACCTGGCAGGACGGCATGAACGGCGGCCTTCTCGGTGTCAGCGACCTGCTGTTGCGGGCCCACGTGATGGCCACCTACCTGTCCCGCGACTGGGGTCAGGACTGGGGTTCGCTGCGCAGGTTCGACACCATCGTCGACGCGACGCCCGCCGAGCTCGATCTGGGTGAGGCCACCCGGTCGGGGCTGTGGAAGTCCGGCCACATCCGGATCAAGCCGTGACACTTCTTCGCCCAAACGAACGTTTGGGCGAAGAAGTGCGAGTGGCCGCCGCCATTACGTCGAGTTCGGCGCCAAGAAGGCGAGCGCGCGGGTGGCCGCGTTGTACCCGCACATGCCGTGCCCGCCGGGCCCAGGTGGGGTGGCCGCCGAGCAGATGTACATGCCCGGCACGCCCAGGTCGTAGGGTGCCAGCGTGGTGCGCGGGCCGAACGCCAGCTGGCGGAGATCCTTGGCGCCGGTGTTGATGTCGCCGCCGACATAGTTGGGGTTGTACACCGACATCTCCGTCGTCGAGCGGACGGCCTGCCCGACGATCCGGTCCCGCACACCGGGGGCGAACCGCTCGATCTGGGCGATGATCGCCTCGGTCGCATCCCCTGAATACCCGTTGGGCACATGGGCATACGTCCACACCGGATGCACATCGCCGCAGGAGCGCTGCGGATCGGCCAGATACTGCTGGCCCACCAGGACGAAGGGGCGCTGCGGCATGCGCCCGGCGTTGATGTCGCGTTCGGTCGCCGCGACCTCATCGAAGTCGCCGCCCAGGTGCACGGTGCCGGCCCGGCGAGTGCCCGGATTGGTCCACGGCACTCCGCCTTCGACTGCGAGGTCCACCTTGAACGCGCCGGGCCCGAACCGGAATCGGCGAAACGCGCGCGCCACCCGGCCCGGCAGGCGCTCCCCCAGAATGTCGGCGACGGCGGGGGGTGCGAGGTCGAACATCGTGACATCCGCCGGCGGCAGGTCGCGCGCCGACCGCACCCGCACGCCGGTCTCGATGGTGCCGCCGAGTTCGGTCAGCACCGCCACCAGCGCATGGGTGATCGAGCGCGTTCCGCCCGCCGCCACCGGCCAACCGTGACGGTGCCCCGCGGTGAGGATGCCCAGGCCGATCGCCGAGGTCAGCGGGCGGTGCAGGGGTTGAAAGGTGTGTGCGGCAACGCCTCCGAACAGTGCGCGGGCCTTCGTGGTGCGGAAGACCCGAGCGAACACGGACGCCGGCAGCACCGTCGGCGCCCCGAACCGGGCGAGGGCCAGCGGATGACTCGGCAGCCTCAGCAACGGTCCCATGATGTCGTCGGCCAGCACATCGAACCCCGCCGACGGACCGGCGAACAGCGCCCGCCACCGCCTCCCGTCGGCACCGAGTCCGTCGGCGGTGTGCTCGACGCTGCGGTACAGCAGGCCCGCATCGCCGTCGTCGAGGGGGTGCGCACAGTCGATCTCGGGCCAGCACCACTGCAGGCCATGGTCCTGCAGGTGCAACGAGGCCAGGAACTTCGAACCGACGGCCATCGGATGGAAGGCCGCGCAGTCGTCCTGCAGCAGGCCCGGCAGAATCGTCTCGTGCGAGCGCAGGCCACCGCCGACCTCGTCGGCCGCTTCGAGCACCGTGACCTGCAGGCCAGCGCGCGCCAGGGCGATCGCCGCCGACAGGCCGTTGGGGCCGCTGCCCACGACGGTGGCGGTGGGCACGTCAGGCGCCGACCTGATCGCGGCGCCACGTGACCGTCAACGGAATGGGCCCGTCGGGCAACCAGGGCTGAGCGTTCACGGCGTCCTCGGGGTTCCAGGTGCCCCGTTCGATGACTCCCAACGCGGCGTCGATCACTTTGTAGTGCTGAATCCTACGGTGGATGGGCTGCGACTCCACCCACACCACGATCAACTCGCCGGGCTCGAACCGCGCCTCGTCCTGCACCGCCCGGATCAGATCCTCGTCGTGCAGGTGGCCGTCTCCGAAGTTGAAGCCCACCAACGTGTTACACACCACCTCAGCCTCCCGCACGGTGCGTTGGTCGATGTCGGGCAGGTTCTTCAGCAGCACCGAGTACAGCCCGCGGCCCTGGCTGTGCAGGGCGCGCCACGCCAGGATCTGCTGATGAAAGATCTCGGCCGTCGACGGGTCATAACCGAAGTCGATCAACTGGTCGACCGGGTTTGGCGACGACCGGGTCACCCGGTCGAGTTTCGCCTCGGCCCCCGGCGCGAAGGCCCAGACCGCCGAGGCCCAGTTGCCCGCGTACTGCCGCATGCTGGGCAGGAACGACACCAGGTCGGGACGCAGGTTGCCCAGCACCGGGTAGAAGCTCAACGCCGCGATGAGCAGCACCGCCAGCCATGGCGACGACATGTCACCGAGCCCGTACCCCGCCCAGTTCGGGAAGCCCAGGAACAGGAACACGGTCACGTAGGCGAACAGGGCATTCCATTCCACCGGCACGGCCAGCGGGAAGGTGGAGATGATGAACAGGTGGAACCCGACCATGATGGCGACCGCGACGGCCGTCAGCCAGGGCCACGGTGAGAACAGCAGGGTCAGCGGCGCGAAGATCTCGACGACGGTGCCCGGTCCGTGCGCCATGAACGTCGCCAGGTGTGACGGTCTCAGATCGTCGGGATGGTGCCGGTAGTGCGCGCGCTTGAGCCAGCGCAGCGGCATCGACGGACTGTTGCTGACCATGGGTGGGATCACGCTGGTGAAGTGGCACCCGAACTTCGACACTCCCGCCCAGAACCACACCGTGACGATGAGGATCTTGCCCGCGATGATCATGTCGACGAAAGGCATTGTCGCAAAGAAGAACAACGCGGGCAGGTACTGCTCGCCCCGGGCGGCCAGGAACACCGTCTTGTCCCGAAGCCCGATCAGGATCAGCGTCACGATGGGCACGATCAGCAGCGCCGGGGGCACCAGGCCGGAGGTGTTGTCGGGCAGTGCGGCCGACAACGACGGGCTCACCGCCCCTCGGGCGCACAGCGCCACCAGCAGCGACACGATCAGCGCGACGTACAACGCGATGTCGGCCCAGGTGCGGCGGTCACCTGAGGTCAGCGGCACCCATTTCCACGGCGCCAGGCGGATGGTGTTGGGCTTGGCCCAGAATCGGAACCCGCCCGTCATGGGTTTGGTCTTGCCGGCCAGCGGCCCCCAGGATCCGCCGAGCCCCAACACCTCGAGCAGCACGGTCCACAGGACGGCCTTCTGGTAGACGATCGGCTGATCCCACCACTGCCCGACATGCCAGAAGGCGGGCAGATCCGACGTCGCGGTGGCGATCGTGACGCCGAGGATGCCGTAGAACACCACCAGCTTGGCGATGTAGAGGATGTGGATCATCCGGGGTACGCCGTAACCCGCGTCGACCCACTTGAGTGCCATGATCCGGATGCGTTCCATCAGCGGCAGCGCGAGGAACTCATCGTGGTCGACATCGGGCAGTGTCGGGGTGATGAATCCCATCTGCGGCTCCTTGCGACGGCTGCCCTAACAGTAGGAAGGTCGCGCGCGCCGGTTCAGTGTTTTGACGCGGATACGTCAGCCGCGCACTAGCCGGTGAATCCCTCTCCCGAGGTCGACCGGTCGTGGCTGGTGTAGGTCAGCGGGATCTGCCGGCCGCTGGCGATCTTGTTGAGCGTCGCGATGCGCTCACGCGCGGCCGCGCCGGTGCGCTTGCGGCGTTCCCGGATCGGATTGGACCACGGCACCCTGTCGGCCAGCATCGCGATGCGGACGTTGAGTCGGGTGAGCCGCTCGAAGTTCCGGACTCGGCGTTCGATGTTGTAGCCGAGCGATTCGAACATGGTGCCCTCCAGCATCGCGTTGATCTGCTGGTACCCGAACACCACGCCGGCCGGGGCGAATGCGATGTTCGCGGTGATCGTGTTGGCGTACTTGTACACCACCTTCTTCAGCGGCCCGGGCAGCGTCTCGGTGAGGGTCTGCAGGTGTTCCGGCCCCGCGATGGCATCCACGAGCTCGGCGCGCCACGGGGACGGCTTACCGCCCCTGGCGAGGACGTAGTTCAGCGACTTGATCAGTTCCAGGCCGTTCGGGGAGTACAGCCGTTCGGGAGCACCCCACAGCCGTCCGGAGAACGAGGAGTACTCGGCGAGATCCTCGAGTTCTGAGTGCGTGAGTCTGCGGCCGAATGCGTGGTCGACCAGACGTCCGAGCAGCATGCCGCTTCCAAACCCCAGCAGCGACGTCACCGGGATGGGTTCGCCGAACTTGAGATAGAGCTCGTCACCCCACTTGCGCCGCAGCCCGCGGCTGGCCAGCGCGTGCATCAGCCGCACCCGCACCACGTCCTGGAAGGCCAGCGAGTGCCGGTCGAAGATCTCCGGCAGCGTGAATTCCGAGAACACCCGGGCGGTTTCGATGAAGCGGCGCGGCCCGTCGTCAGCGAATCGGCCCGTGGCCCCGGTGGCCGCGGAGATGTCGCCCGTCATGGCCGTCTCGTAGACCGCCCATCCGCGGATGATCGTGGTGGCACATGCTGTGCTCGACATCGCCAGCATGCGGCCGCGTTCGGCGGCGACGAGATCGAACTGTGCGGGCAGCTGATCGAGGTGCTCGAAGAGGTCGACCAGTTCCTGCGGGGGATCCTCGACGGTGTCGATGCCTTGGGTCAGAGCCTGTTCGAACAGCGCGCGCCCGCGTTCGTAGCCCAGGCGCTCGAACGCGTCGACCACGCCGATCATGTGTTCGTCGCCCTGCCAGAAGTAGTCGTCGCGCATGCGGGTCATGTCATTGGGTTCGACCTCTTTGTCGACGTCGATCCATTGTCCGAACATGAACTTGCGCATGTGGCGCCACTGGTCGGCGAACTGGTCTCGACCCGGTGGAATGGGCCGCAGCGGCCGGTCCGGGTGGTCCCGTCGATTGAAGTCGACATCCTCGAGGAGGACCTCCGGACGCTCGCCGGTCACAGTCATGCCGCTACCTCACTTGCAGTCGAATATTCAGGACACTGATTATGACGTTAGCTCAGCGCTCGATCGATGTGAACAGCGGTTCGGCAACGATGCGCCACGCCGGTCACGCCCCTGACTCAGCTGTCGAGGAACCTGACATGGTCAGCGACCGGATCGCGGCGCACCCGCAGCCGGTTGCCCGGGAATTCCGGGTCCGGATAGCCGACTGCCAGCCCGCACAGGATCCGCGCGTCGTCGGTCAGTCCCAACTGCGCGCGCACGGTCTCCGGGTAGCCCGCGATGGCCACCTGCACGCAGGTGCCGAGCCCGCGGGCCGTCAACGCCAGCAACAGGGTCTGCAGGAACATCCCCACCCCGAGGCTGTCGACGTGGTCCAGATCGCGGTGCATGTGGACGATCCCAGCCAGCGGAGCCCGAAAGAACTCCCAATTCCGCAGTACCGCAACGCGTCTGCCTTCGGTGTCGTCCCTGGCGATGCCCATGGACCCGTACACGTGTGCGCCGAGTTCGCGCCGCAGATGCGCGAATGCCGGCGGCAGCTCGGGCACCCGCGGCGGCTGGGACCGCGCCTCGGTCAGCAGCGCCTCCACCAGACGGTCCCGGGCCGGACCGGTGGTGAAGACCACCTGCCACGGCTGGACGTTGGAGTTCGACGGCGCCCGCATTGCGAGTTCGAGTGCCTCCTGCACCAGTTCCCGCGGCACGCTTTCGTCTCTGAGGAACAGGCGAGTCGACCGGCGTGACCGGATGGTGTCCTCGAGGTCGAACATGCTGATCTCCTCACGGCGCGCAGCGTCTGCTCACCACAGGATGCTCCTCGACCACCGCGTGCGCCGAGAAGGGCCGCGATGACGGCCCACCTGGGCGTCCATGTCCGCCAGGCTCTTCTCGAGGCCGAAAGAACTAGTGCGGGGGGCCCAGGTAGGGGAATTCGTCGACGGTGTCGGTGTGCGGGCTCAGCCCGGCTGGCGGGCAGATCCCCTTGGTCAGGAAGTCGACCCGGAAGCTGACGACGTCATCGCCGAAGGTCCGCCCGTTGGGGTATCCGGCGGGCAGGTTGGGGTTGTAGGTGAGCAGGTCGGGCAGCGTGCCCTCCTGCTCGATGGCCGCGATGGCCTCGGCCCGCGTGAAACCGCCGGTCATCTTCATCCGGTCGATGAACAGACCGATCCACCGCTCGCGGTCCTGGATGGGATTGGTGGCGTAGTACGCCGCGCGCGTCTCGTCATCGGCCAGGAAGCCGCGCACCGCGGGGTGCCCGACCCGGTCGACGTGGTTCCAGTCGCCGTTCTGGCGCACCGTGCACCGACCCCACACCCGGATGTCCGGGGCCGCCCCCAGAGCCGACGTCGGGACCTCGACCGCCAGCGCGATCACATTGGTGCCGACGTTGGAGTCCACACCGGTCCACGGGGACGGCCGCTTGCCGAGCTCGCCGTCGAAGCTCAGGAGGTTCCTCACGCCGTCGATGTCGCAGAAGAACGGGTCGCTGCGCACCCCGGCGGCGACGGTGAAACTGCCGGAACTGCGCACCTCGGTGGCAGCACCGCGAGTCAGTTCCACGCCGGTGAACAGTCTGGAACCGACGGCCTGGGGTTCCTCGGCGTCGCTGTCCACCGCGAGGTAGACGTCGAACGTCTGGGTGCCGTCCTCACCCGGCTCCGAGAATACGAAGCTGAACGCGATGTCGGTCCGCAGGTCGCCGTCGTTGTCGATGTTGATCCGGTAGACCGCATCCGGACTGAGCGTCTCGCCGCCTGTGTTGGCGGTCAGGATCAACACGGTGTGCGCTGGGTCGGCGGGTGCGGGGAAGACGTACAGATCGCGCAGGTCGAGCCGCTCATCACCCAGTGGTGGGTTGGAGCTCAGCCCGGTGTGTGAGTCGGCCATACCGCCTATCCAACCATGTCGAGTTGGTCACCTGACCTAGATTGGGAGCAGGCCGTGCTTGCGCTGCACGCGGCCCTGGATCTGCTTGTCGCGCAACAGCTGCAGTGACTTGCGCAGCAGCAGCCGGGTCTCGTGCGGCTCGATGACGCCGTCGATGTACCCGCGCTCGGCCGCGATCCACGGCACCGCCATGCCCTGGTTGTAGCCCTCGATGAAGTCCTTGCGGATCTTCTGCACCTCGGGCGCGGTCGGATCCGGGAAGCGCTTCACCAGCAGCTGAGCTGCGCCCTCGGCGCCGATCACCGCGATGCGCGCGGTGGGCCAGGCGAAGTTCAGATCCGCCGACAGCTGCTTGGAGCCCATGACCGCGTGCGCTCCGCCGTAGGACTTGCGGATCGTGAACGTCACCTTCGGGACGTCGGCCTCGACGACGGCGTTGAGGAACCGGCCGCCGCGCTTGATGATGCCGTTCTTCTCCTGCTCGACACCCGGCATGAACCCGGGGGTGTCCACCACGAACACCAGCGGCAGGTTGTAGGAGTCGCAGAACCGGACGAAGCGCGCGGCCTTGTCCGAGGCCTCGTTGTCGATCGCGCCCGACATGTGCATCGGCTGGTTGGCGATGACGCCGACCGGGCGCCCGTCGACACGGGCGAACGCGGTGATCATGGCGGGGCCGCCCTGTTCGGCGACCTGGAACACGTCCCCGTCGTCGAAGATCCGCAGCAGGATCTCCATCATGTCGTAGGCCATGTTGTCCGAATCCGGCACGATGGAGTCCAACTCCAGGTCGTGCGGGGTGATCTCGGGTTCCAGGCCCGGGTTGATGATCGGCGGATCGTCGAAGGTGTTGGCGGGCAGGAACTGCAGGTAGTCGCGCACGTACTGGAACGCCGCGGCCTCCGATTCCACCACCTGATGAATGTTGCCGTAGCGGGCCTGCGCGTCGGCGCCGCCCAGTTCATCGAGCGAGACGTCCTCACCCGTGACGTCCTTGATGACGTCGGGTCCGGTGACGAACATGTAGCCCTGATCGCGGACCGCGACCACGAGGTCGGTCTGGATCGGCGAGTACACCGCTCCGCCCGCGCACTTGCCGAAGATCAGCGAGATCTCGGGCACCAGCCCGCGCAGCAGTTCGTGGCGGCGGCCCAGTTCGGCGTACCAGGCCAGTGAGGTCGCGGTGTCCTGGATGCGGGCGCCCGCCGAGTCGTTGATGCCGATGATCGGGCAGCCGACCATGGCCACCCACTCCATGAGCCGGGCGACCTTGCGGCCGAACATCTCACCGACCGAGCCCTGGAACACCGTCTGGTCGTGGCTGAACACACCGACCGGGCGGCCGTTGATGGTGCCGTGCCCGGTCACCACACCGTCGCCGAAGAAGGCGTTGGGGTCGCCGGGTGTCCTGGCCAGCGCCCCGATCTCGAGGAAGCTGCCCGGATCGAGCAGCGCGTGAATACGCGCCCGAGCCGACGGGATGCCCTTCTTGTCGCGACGGGCCCTGGCCTTCTCGTCGCCGGGATCCTTGGCCAGCTCCAGCTTCTCGCGGAGCTCGGCCAGCTTCTCGGCCGTGGTCACCGGACTGTTCACAGCGGGGACGGATTCTTCAGTCACGATGACTGGTTACCCTTCTGCTCTGCCTGGATCTTGGTGATCGCCTGGCTCATGTGTGCCCCGACCTTAGCGATGTAGGGCTCGTCGATGGCCTGGATGTGCTCGCCGCCGATGTTCACCACCTCCAGGTCCGAGGCGAACTCGCCCCAGCCGCCGTCGGGCTGACGCGTGGAGTACGCGGGCTCGAAGGTGATGGCATCGTCGTGGTAGCGGTCGGCCATGTAGAGCACCACGTGCCCGTCGTACGGCTGCGGCACCGCGATCTCGAGGGTCCGCTGGTCCAGGTACGACGTGCGCTGGTGTTCGATGATGCCACCCGGAATCTGCACGCCGGACTCCTTGACGGCGTCCAGGACGAACTGCACCTGACCCGCGTCGTCGAGTTCCTCGAGCTGCTCGTACGGGATCTCCGGGATCTGCACGTTGAAGGTCTTCTCGGCGAACTTCGCGTAGCGGGCCCAGCGCTGGCGGGTGCCCTCCCTGCTCTGGTCGATCGGCGTGCCGGGGCGCACCGTGTCGATCAGGCCGACGAACTCCACGTCAGCGCCGGCCTCCTTGAGACCGATCGCGCATGCGTAGGACAGCGCGCCCCCGAGCGACCAGCCGGCCAGCAGGAACGGCTTGGCCTTGGCACCGTCCGTCCAGCCGTTGAGCTCCAACAGCTTCGGCACGTACTGCGCGGCGCGCTCCTCGATGGTGCCCTCGACACGCTCCAGGCCGATCATCGGAGTGCCGGCCGGGAGCCGGTTGAGCAGCGGCTCGTACACCACCGTCGATCCGCCCGCGGCGTGGAACACATACACCGGCACCTGGTCGTCGTTCTCGGGTGCGCGGATGGTGCGCACGAACCCGTCGAGCTCACCGGCTTCGAGGAACTCGCGCACCGTGGTGGACAGTGCCTCGATCGTGGGTGCGAACTTCACGTCCTCGGCCGTGATGGTGCCCTCGGCGCGCTCGGACAGTCGCTGCGCCAACTTGGCCGCGGTGTCGTCGTCGAGTGCGGGCAGCGAGTTGAAGATGCCGCCCGGCGACTTGCCCGTGACGATCGCCCACGTCGCGAACGTCAGACGCTCCGCCGCGTCGCGCGGGGGGACGTCGGAGTTCAGGGCGGCGGCGACGGCCTGCTGGTTCAGCGCGGCCGCGGCAGCGGCCAGGTCCGGACCCGGCTTCTCCTCATCGGCGGCAGGGGTGACGGGTTGCGCCACGGCCGGCCCGGCGGGGTTAGTAGGGGGCGGGGGGGTGGGAACCGGCCCAGCCGGATTGGTCGGCGGCGGCGGGATGCTCGCCGCGGTTCCCCCATCGGCCGCGGAGCCAAGGGCTTGGGCGTTCAGCTCGGCGGCCTCGGCGGCCACCGCGGGCTCGGCGGACGGGCCGTCGGCCTCGTCGGCGGGCGCCGTCGCCACATCGCCGTCGGCCTGCGCGGCCACCTCCGCCAGGCGCTGCTCGATCTCGGCGGCCGTGCTCGCACCGCCCAGCAGTTCGGCCTGCGCCTTGGCGTACTCCTCGGGGCTGGCGGTCTGCTGGAACTGATGCAGTTCGGACACCTCGTCGCGGTGCTCGACGGCGTAGATGATCAGCTGCTCGACGTTGTAGAGGTTGGCGTCGCGCACGGCCTGCAGCTGGATGGGCGGCAGGTCGAAGTCGTACTCGACGCGGTTCTTGATCCGCACGGCCATCAGCGAGTCCAGCCCCAGCTCGATCAGCGGGACCTCGCGAGGCAGGTCCTCGGGCTCGTAACCCATTGCGCCGCCGACGATCGCGGCCAACCGGTCACCCACGGTCTCCCCGGAGTCCGGCGACCACTTGGCGAAGCCGGCACCGAGATTCGCACCGGCGGTGAGGTTGTCGGACAGGATCGAGGCGTCGTCGACGACCTCGGGTTCGAGCACCGCGGCCGACACCACGTCGGTGCCGGCTGACGGCAGCGCGACGGCCGCACCCGCGGCGGACGCGGTGGGCAGCGCCGCGGCCTGTCCGGCCCGGGTCACCACCGCGTCGAAGACCAGCGTGAAGGACTCCTCGATGCGGGCGTGCACCTGCACCGTGGCACCGCCGGGGTGCCGGGTCAGCGTGGTGACCAGGCGTGACCCCTCACCCGGGATCGCGCGCTGTTCGAACGCCGTCAGCTGCGCGTCCGGAAGCACTTGGGTCGCAGCGGCTTTCACCAGGTTGGACAGGTCCGTCGCGGTGACCGCGGCCTTGGGCGCGTACTCCCAGATGTGCCGGCCGTCCGGCGTGGCGACATGGTTGCCCGGCATGAGCACCGATGCGTCACCGGTGAACTTCGCGTCCAGCCAGTACGGCTTGCGGCGGAAGCGGGTGGGCGGGACGTCGGCGTAGTCGGTCGCCGGGTCGATGGGCCGATCCGTGGGGTTCGGGAACAGCGTCCGGAAGTCGAGGTCGTGGCCGTGCACGTAGAGATTG
The DNA here is from genome assembly GCF_001667265.1 of Mycobacterium sp. ACS4331. Classification (GTDB taxonomy): domain Bacteria; phylum Actinomycetota; class Actinomycetes; order Mycobacteriales; family Mycobacteriaceae; genus Mycobacterium. The sequence goes on from NZ_LZHW01000004.1 coordinate 28,404, forward strand.
GCCAGTGCCACCGTCATCGAGTCGACCTCATCCTGCTTGCGCGCCAGCGTCGCGATGAGCTGGGCGTCGTGCAGTCCTGCGGCCGCGGTCGTCAGGCCCACCTGCATGAGCGCAACCGGGTTGGGAGCCAGTTCGACGAAGGTCGTGTACCCGGAGTCGACGGCGTTGCGGATGCCGTGCGTGAAGTACACGCTGTGGCGCAGGCCCTTCTTCCAGTATTCGACGTCGTGGATGGGCTCGCCGCCCGGGCGGATGTAGCCGCCCTCGTGCACCGTGGAGAAGTAGCCGGTGACCAGTGGCAGCGGTTCGATGCCCTGCAGTTCGGCGGTGAGCTCACCCAGCAGCGGGTCCATCTGCTGGGTGTGGCTGGCGCCCTTGGTCTGGAACTTGCGGGCGAACTTCCCCTCGGACTCGGCGCGCGCGATGATCGCGTCGACCTGGTCCGGCGGGCCGCCGATGACCGTCTGCGTCGGGGCGGCGTACACGCAGACCTCGAGGTCCGGGTAGTCGGAGAACACGGTCTTGATCTCGTCGGCGGAGTATTCGACCAGCGCCATCAGGCGGATGTACTCGCCGAACAGCATCGCCTCGCCCTCGCCCATGAGGTGGCTGCGCGAGCAGATGGTGCGGGTGGCGTCGGCCAGGCTCAGGCCGCCGGAGAAATACGCGGCGGCCGCCTCACCGAGCGACTGGCCCACGACGGCCGCGGGTGCCGCGCCGTGGTGGCGGAGCACCTCACCGAGCGCGATCTGGATGGCGAAGATCACCAGCTGCACGACTTCGATGGGGTATTCGCAGGTCTCGTCGGTGTAGTCGACGGAGTCGTCGAGGATCAGCTCGACGATCGAGTAGCCGCGCTCGTCCTGGATCAGCGCGTCGACCTTGTTGATCCACTCGGCGAACACGTCGTTGCGCAGGTACAGGCTCTTGCCCATCTTGCGGTGCTGGGCGCCGAATCCGGCGAGCACCCAGACCGGGCCGTTGGTCACCGGACCATCGGCCGCCAGGACCAGCGGGCTCTGCTTGCCCTCGGCCAGCGCGCGCAGACCCTTGACCGCCTCGTCGTGGTCGTGGGCCAGGACGACGGCCCGGGAGCGGCCGTGGTTGCGGCGCGAGAGCGAACGTCCGATGGCCTCCAGCGAGGTGGCACGGCCGGCCTCGCTGTCGATCCAGTCGGCCAACTCGGCCGCCGCGGTCCGCTTGCGCGAGGTCAGGAACGCCGAAACCGCCAGCGGCACAATCGGCTTGATCTCGTCTTCGGAGGCCGCGAGCTCCTCGCGCGCCACCTCGAGCAGCCGCAGGGCCTCGTCGGTCAGGCCGGGCAGTTCCGGTTCCGCGTCGACGGCGCGGCCATAGAACTCGTCATCGCCGCGATCGTCGTCGTCGTCGATGAACTCGCCGTACTCGTCCATCCGGACGCCGCCGACATAGACCGCGTTGGCCTCGCTGGTGGCCGCGTCATCGGACTTCGATTCCGAAACCGGTTCGGGCGCAACGAGATCACTGGGCAGAACCTCGCGCACCACCAGGTGGGCGTTGGCGCCGCCGAAACCGAAACCGGAGACACCTGCGATCTTGTGGCCGCTGTAGCGCGGCCACTCGGTCACCTCGTTGGCGACCTTGAGGTGTTCCTTGTCGAAGTCGATGTACGGGTTGGGGCCCGCGTAGTTGATCGACGGCGGGATCTTGTCGTTCTTGATCGCCAGGGCGACCTTGGCGATGCTCGCCGCGCCGGCGGCCGACTCCAGGTGTCCGACATTGGATTTCACCGCACCCAGCAGTGCGGGCTTGTCGGCGGCACGGCCCTTGCCGACGACACGTCCCAGCGCGTCGGCCTCGATCGGGTCACCCAGGATGGTGCCGGTGCCGTGCGCCTCGATGTAGTCGACGGTGCGCGGGTCGATGCCGGCGTCCTTGTAGGCCTTGCGCAGCACCTCGGCCTGCGCGTCCGGGTTGGGCGCGAGCATGCCGTTGGAGCGACCGTCGTGGTTGACCGCCGAACCCGCGATGACGGCCAGGATCTCGTCACCGTCACGGCGCGCGTCGGCGACCCGCTTGAGCACGATCATGCCGCCGCCCTCGGACCGGGCGTACCCGTCGGCGTCGGAGGAGAACGACTTGATCCGGCCGTCGGGTGCCAGCACGCCGCCGACCTCGTCGAAACCGATGGTCACCAGGGGTGTGACGAGCGCGTTCACGCCACCGGCCACGACGACGTCGGCCTCGCCGGAACGCAGCGCCTTCACGCCCTCGTGGATCGCGACCAGTGAGGACGAGCACGCGGTGTCGATGGCCATCGACGGTCCGCGGAAGTCGTAGAAGTAGGACACCCGGTTGGCGATGATGGAGCTCGCGGTGCCGGTGATGGCGTACGGGTGCGCCGTCGTCGGGTCAGCGACGCCGAGGAACTGGTAGTCGTTGGTCGAGGATCCAACGAACACCCCGACCGGTGTGCCGCGAAGGCTCGAGGCCGGGATCCTGGCGTGCTCCAATGCTTCCCAGGTCAGCTCGAGAGCCATCCGCTGCTGTGGATCGATGTTGTCGGCCTCCATCTTCGACAGCGCGAAGAACTCGGCGTCGAAGCCCTTGATGTCCGAGAGGTAGCCGCCGCGGGTGCGGGCCTTGGCGACCCGCTCGGCGATGCGCGGCTCGGAGAGGAACTCCTCCCACCGGCCCTCGGGCAGGTCGGTGATGGCGTCGCGGCCCTCCATGAGCGCGGCCCACGTCTCGTCCGGCGTGTTCATGTCGCCGGGGAACCGGGTGGCCAGGCCGACGATCGCGACGTCCCACTCGCCCGAGTCGCCACCGGTGTCGCGCGACCAGTCCTCGTCGTCCAGAGCGGACAGGTCCTCTTCGGGCTCGCCCTCGACGATCACCTGCGCCAGCGCCTCGATGGTGGGGTGCTTGAACGCGACCGTGGCGGTCAGCGTGGTGCCGGTCAGGTCCTCGATGTCCGAGGCCATCGCGACGGCGTCCCGCGAGGACAGCCCGAGTTCGACCATCGGGGCGGACTCGTTGATGGAGTCCGCGGGCTGGCCGGTGGCGTTGGCCACCCAGTTGCGCAGCCATTCACGCATCTCCGGCACGGACATGTCGGTGCGTGCCGGCGGCGTGGCGGAACCCTCCGCCTTCTGCTCGGCCGATGGGGTGTCGGGATTGGCGTTGTCTTCAGACATCGAAGGCCTCACTCACTTCTCTTCGGCGGAGTCTTGAGGGCGTCGAGAGCCCGTCCTCGGCTCGCTCTCGGGTTCGCCTCGTGTTGTCAGTCCAATGCGTCCGGGAAGGCGTTGGCGACCTTGCCCGCGCGCAGCGTGCCGTCCAGGTAGGCGGCGCGGCAGGCCCGGCGGCCGATCTTGCCGCTGGAGGTGCGCGGGATGGCGCCCGCGGCGGTCAGCAGCACGTCGCGGACCGTGACGCCATGACGCACGGCGATCGCCGCACGGATGTCGTCGGTGATGGGTCCGACCTCGAGCTTGTGGGCGCCCGGGGCACGCTCGGCCACGATCACCAGCTGCTCCGAGGTGTCGTCGGGATCGCGCTTGATACCGGAGTGCGCGTTCTCGAAGACCTCGTCGGGAAGCTGGTTGGCCGGCACCGAGAAGGCCGCGACGTACCCGGTGCGCAGGGCCTTGCTGGCCTCCTGCGCCGAGTACTCCAGGTCCTGCGGGTAGTGGTTGCGGCCGTCGATGATCACCAGATCCTTGACGCGACCGGTGATGAACAGCTCGCCGTCGTAGTAGGCGCCGTAGTCGCCGGTGCGCACCCAGGTGGCCTCGTCGGCGGCGCCCTCGGCGTGCGACGGGCTGGTGCGGGACTTCAGGATGTTCTGGAAGGTCTCGCGGGTCTCCTCCGGCTTGCCCCAGTATCCGGTGCCCATGTTCTGGCCACTGATCCAGATCTCACCGATCTGCCCGTCGGGAAGCTCGGTGGCCGACTCGGCGTCCACGATGACGGCCCACTCGTCGAGTCCGACCTTGCCCGCGCCGGCCTGAGCCACCGCCTTCGGCGAGTCGGGGGACACCTCGACGAACCGGCCCGAGTTGAGCTCGTCCCGATCCACCGAGACGATCCGCGGTTCCTCGGTGCTCGGTGTGGTCGAGACGAACAGCGTCGCCTCGGCCAGCCCGTAGGACGGCTTGATGGCCTTGGGCGGGAAGCCGAAGGGACCGAACGCCTCGTTGAACCGGCGCACGGTGGCCGCCGAGATGGGCTCGCTGCCGTTGAGGATGGCCTTGACGTTCGACAGGTCCAGCGGCTCCGAACCCTCCTTGGGCACACCGCGCGCGGCCGCGTGGTCGAACGCGAAGTTGGGCGCGACCGAGATGGTGCCGCCGGTGTCCTCGGGCTTGCGCGCGAGCTCGCGGATCCAGCGCTCGGGCCGGCGCACGAACGCCGCGGGGGTCATGAAGGTGAAGCGGTAACCGATCATGGGCGACAGCAGGGCCGTGATCAGGCCCATGTCGTGGAAGAACGGCAGCCAGGACAGGCCGCGGTCGCCGTCGTCGCCGTCGAGCGCCTCCACGACCTGCAGCACGTTGGTGGCCAGGTTCAGGTGGGTGATCTGCACACCGGTCGGGATGCGCGTCGAACCCGAGGTGTACTGCAGGTACGCGATGGTGGTCTCGTCCGGCTCGTCGGGCTGGACCCATGTCGCGGCGACCTCGTCGGGGATGGCGTCGACCGCGATGACGCGGGGACGTTCCTTGGCGGGCCGGCTGCGGAAGAACTTGCGGACGCCCTCGGCGGCCTCGGTGGTGGTCAGGATGGCCGACGGCTCACAGTCGTCGATCACCGCGTGCAGGCGGCCGACGTGGCCGGGCTCGGACGGGTCGAACAGCGGCACCGCGATGCGGCCGCCGTAGAGCGCGCCGAAGAAGGCGACGAGGTAGTCCAGGTTCTGCGGGCACAGGATCGCGACGCGGTCACCGGGTTCGGTGACCTGCTGCAGGCGGGCGGCCACGGCCTTGTTCCGGGCGCTGAACTCCGACCAGGTCAGATCGCGGGCGACACCGTCACGCTCGGTGGAGAAGTCCAGGAACCGGTAGGCGAGGCTGTCGCCACGCACCTTGGCCCACGTCTCGACGTGTTTGACGATGCTCGCATTTTCGGGGAAGACGATCCGCCCGTCCTTGATGAAAGGGTTGTGGAACGCCATACATCTCTCCTGTCGAAAACGCCTGTGTGCTCAGCCGTCACGAGCGTGCGGTGCGGCATGGGCCGCCGCATCGCACTGCCGCTGATCCCAAACCCCACAGATCGTACAGATGCGGTGGGGGCGCAGTTCCGGTTCGACCGGTTACGCGCAGGGAGCAGCAACCACTGCTCTTAGTCAGTTCTTAATGTTACGGGCCGGTAGGTCGGTCGCCAAATCTCTGTACCAACGTCACACCGTCTGTGACCTGACCGAGACGGAATCTCCCGCGCGGCCTAGCCGTGTTTGGGGTGCGGCGCATTCTCGATGAGGCCCCGCGCCCAATTGGCGGTCCAGTCCGTCGCCGGCGCACCGTCCAGACTCCAGAACTGGGGGGTCGCGTACAGCGCGTGCACGGGTTGACCCGCTCCCCCGGCCAGCGTCTCCAGGGTCCGAGGCAGATTGGTGATGCTGAAGGCACCCTCCGGCGCGGCGCAGATCAGATCGCCCGGACCGCAGATCTGGTTGACCCGGTCGTTGAGCGCACCGAATCCTCCCGGACGCGGGCCGGTCATGGTCAGACCGAGCGTCGACAGCATGGGCACCTCGTGCAGCGTCACCTCGGCGCCCTGGCCGGGGGGCGTGGGGCCGATGTCCTTGCCCACACCGGTTTGACGCCGCCCGTCGGCGATCAACGTCACACCGAGAACCAGGTCCTCATCCACCGGACCGCGTCCGTTGCCGATGTCGCTGGCGATGTCGCCCGCGATGACGGCGCCCTGCGAGAAGCCCATGAGCACATAGCTGGTCAACGGGCACCGCTCGTTCATCTCGGTGAGCGCCTTGACCGCGGCGCGGGTGCCCTCGGCGCGGCTGTCGTTGTAGGACATCTGCTTGTCGGCGGAGAACGGATTGTGGAACTGCGCGGTGTAGGGAACCGTGTACACCTGCACTCGATCGGAGCCGAACTGCTGCTGCAGCGGTGCGCTGACCTTCAGCATCAGCGACATCGGGAACTGCGTCGGGTTGAACGGGTCATCCGTGGGCCAGGACTCCCAGGTGCCCGGAATCACCAGCGCCTGCACGTCGGGGCAACTCGCGTCCTGGAACTCGGGACGCGGCTTCTTGCCCGGCGTGGTCTGCGTCGGCGGCACGGCCGTCGGGGGAACCGCGGTGGTCGGCCCTTCGGGACGACGCACGATGACGACGATGATCGCCACCACGAGCGCGATGACGACGGCGACGGCCGCGGCCGCGATGATGCCCAGGATGCGGTGCCGACGGCGCCGCGCGGTCTTAGAGGTGCGAGCCATCTTCTCCTGCTAGCAGAGTCGGTCGGTTGCGATGCGCATGTAGGTCGAGGTCACATCGTCGACCTGGCTGGCCAGCGAGGTCACCGTGACTCCGGGTTGCGCTCCGCGAATGTCACCGCGAACCAGGGGGAGCACGAAATCGCGCACCGCCTGATCGTTCTGGCCCGCGGCATGTGCCTGACAGATGTACGAGCCTATCGACAACCCCAGCAGATCACTCGACGGGTGCACGCCTGCGTCATTGAGCGCATCGAGGTAGGCGCGTTGCTCGGCCGACATGGAGAAGTTGCTGGCGACCGCCGGGTCCGGCACCGCCAGGGCCGGGAGGTTTCCGGGTCCGGGCGCTCCGCCCGGGTGGTGCGGCACCGCCGGGGACTTCTGCACGTGTTCTCCGGGCGTGCAACCGCACACCAGGGCGGCGGACGCCACGGCGATCAGCAACGACAGTCCGGCCAGGAGGGCGGTACGCCCTCCGGCTCTGAGACCGGCCCGGTTCTGCACGTCTCCACGGTACCGGCTGAAAACATATGCAGGGTTATGCCCACGGCAGGGCGATACCCAACTGTGTCCGAACCGCGCCCGGCTAACCCCTAACGGATGGCGGCGACGATGTCACCCGACATCGCACCCAACTGCGGTGCCCACGAACCCCAGCCGTGGTCCCCGGTGGTCGGGAAGTCGAAATGGCCGTTGCCGCCACCGTTGGACCGGTACTGCGCGTAGAACGAACGGTTGCTGCCCTGCGCCTGATCGGCGTAGCCGATCATCGCGGCCGGGTCGCTGGCCGTCAGGGTCTGCGGGCTGTAGACCCACAGCCGGGTGTTGTTGTCGATCAGCAGCTGCGAGTGCACCGTGGGGTCGTGCCACTTCCAGCGCCCCAGCTGGGCCGGGCCCCACATCCGGTTGGCGTCGGCGCCGCCGAACTGCATCATGCCGGCCTGGATCGCACCGTTGAGGAACGTGTTGGACGGATTCATGAAGCCCGACATCGATCCCGCGTAGCGGTACCGGTTCGGGTAGAACGCGGCCAGCGTCACCGCGGCCGTGCCGCCCTGTGCGGCGCCGACGATCGCGTGGCCGACGGGGGCGAGGCCCTTGTTGGCGGCGAGCCAGTCGGGCAGCTCACTGCTCAGGAACGTCTCCCACTGCTTGCTGCCGTCCTGCTCCCAGTTGGTGTACATGCTGAATGCACCACCGGCGGGGGCCACGACCGAGACACCGCGCCCGCCCAGGGTGTTCATCGCGTTGCCCACGGTCACCCAGTTGCTGACGTCCGGGGCGGCGTTGAACGCGTCCAGCAGCACCACGGCATGCGGTCCGCCGCCCTGGAACGCCACCGGGATGTCCCGGCCCATGGCCGCCGAGGGCACCTGCAGGTACTCCACGCCGTCGGCGTGCGCGACGCCCGATCCGCCATGCACGGCGCCCGCGCCCCACAGCGAGGCGGTCAACGCCAGGGCGCAGAATGCCCGGACAACGATTCTCAGCATGCTGACACCCACCTTGTGCGCCCCTCACCGACTTCGACTCGCCCCACCCGCAACGTAGTGAATCACATCACCGCAGCACCGGTCGCAGGGTCGGGGCATTCCGCGGAGCCGGCACATGCGAGAAGGGGGGGGCCCCTGCGGGGCCGCCGCCTTCTGTCGCTGGTCTGTTCGACCGCTGGTGCTATCCGCCGTTGCCGACCGGCTCCGCAGCGGCCAGCGCGGCCGGGTCCTGCGGGGTGGCACCCAGCACACGCTGGATGTCCGGCTTCATCGCCTGCAGCTGCTGTCCCCAGTAGGGCCAGTCGTGCGTTCCGCCCGCCGGGAAGTTGAAGACACCGTTGGTGCCGCCGGCGGCGATGTACTCGTCCTTGAACGTCTTGTTGGTGCGCAGCGTCAAGCTCTCGAGGAACTTCGCGGGCAGGTTGTCACCCGCGATGCTGCCGTTGACCTCGGCGGGCTTGCCGTTACCGCAGAAGATCCAGATGCGGGTGTTGTTGGCGACGAGACGGTCCATGTTGACCATCGGGTCGTTGCGCTTCCAGGCGCTGCTCGCGTCCTCGGTCTTGCCCCACATGTCGTCGGCCTTGTAGCCGCCCGCGTCACCCATCGAGATGTTGATCAGGAACGGCCACCACCCCTCGGACGGGTTCAGGTAGCCCGACAGCGAGGCGGCGTACTGGAACTGGTTCGGATGCCAGATGGCCAGGGTCAGCGCGGCCGAACCGGCCATCGACAGGCCGACGGCCGCGGTGCGGGTGCTGTCGACGCCCCTGCCCGCGAGGTACGCGGGAAGTTCCTGTGTGAGGAAGGTCTCCCACTTGTAGGTCTGGCAACCGGCCTTACCGCACGCCGGCTTGTACCAGTCGCTGTAGAAGCTGGACTGGCCGCCGACCGGCATGACGACCGAGAGGCCCGAGCCGTAGTACCACTCGAACGCCTGCGTGTTGATGTCCCACCCGTTGAAGTCGTCCTGGGCGCGCAGACCGTCGAGCAGGTACACCGCGGGCGAGTTCGGGCCACCGCTCTGGAACTGGACCCGGACGTCGCGGCCCATACCGGCCGACGGCACATCCAGGTACTCCACGGGCAGGCCCGGACGGGAGAACGCGCTCGCCGTTGCGGTGCTGCCGACAACGCCGATCAGACCGGGCAGCAGTGCCGCCGCAGCGGCTCCAGCAGCGAGGCGGCGCCCCCACGCACCGCGCATCTTCTCGACAAGTTTCATAGAGCTTCCCATCCCATCTTTTTCGTGTACGCCGCACGATCCGGCGTCAACTGACTCCTCGCAGCGGCCCTCGTTCCGCCACCGACAAAGTCCAACGTGTTCATGTAGTCAACCACAGGTCCTCGACTCGATCTCTTCTCGTCGTCTCCAGCTAACCGGCCAGCGTCGCGATCAGATCGGGCTTCATGGCCTGCAGTTGTTGCCCCCAATACGCCCACGAATGGTTACCCGCGGGCGGGAAATTGAAGGTGGCGTTGGTGCCCCCTGCAGCGAGGTATTTCTCCTGGAATCGCCTGTTGCTGCCGATCGCCAGCGTCTCCAGGCTGGTGGCGTTCAGCGCCTGGTTCGGGTCGGCGTTCTCATCGATCTCGGTCTGCCCGCCGGGTGCGCAGTAGATCCACAGCCGGGTGCCGTTGTTGACGATCGTCTGCACTTGGACCACCGGGTCGTTGCGCTTCCAGGCCGGGTCCCACGGCGGCCCCCACATGTTGTCCACGTTGTAGCCCCCGGCGTCGAGCATCGCGACCCGGATGGCCTGCTTCATGAAGGCGGTCGACGGGTTGAGGAACCCCGACAGCGACGCCGCGAAGCGGAACTGTCCGGGGTGGTAGGCCGACAGGATCAGCGCCGCGCCACCGGACATCGACAGCCCCACCACGGCGTTGCCGCTCGGCGACACCGACTTGGTGGCCGCGAGGTGGGCGGGCAGCTCACGAGTGAGGAATGTCTCCCATTTGTATGTGTAGCCCTGCTTGTTGAAGTTCGACGGCGAGTACCAGTCGCTGTAGAAGCTGGACTGCCCGCCGACCGGCATGACCACCGAGACGCCGGACTCGTAGAACCACTCGAACGCCGGGGTGTTGATGTCCCACCCGCTGTAGTCGTCCTGGGCGCGCAGACCGTCGAGCAGGTAGACCGCGTGCGGTCCGCCGCCCTGGAACTGCACCCGAATGTTGCGGCCCATGGCCGCCGAGTACACATCGAGGTACTCCACCGGCAGACCCTCGCGGGAAAACGCCGCGGCGGTGGGTGCGCCCGCGACCAGCGAGACCGCGGGAATGGTCAGCGCAGCCGCGACCAGGGCGATCAGGCGGCGCGCAGCAGGCAGCACACCAGTCGTCCTCATTCTCAAGACGTGTTCCATCCGTTCGTTCACACTCGCGGCCGGTGCGTGCGAACCGCACCTCCTGCATCCGTATCGCCCGCGCAGTCCCGCAGCGTTACCGAAGGAGCTCGAGAGGCCCCGTCGTGTCAGGGCCTGCGGTCACGGGCCCGTAGCCGGTAGGCCAGTGTAGGGGGCGGTGGGCAGTTCGGGCTCCTGCAGTCCGCAGCGCAGCAGTTCGTACTGCGGCACCCGGTCGATGCGGTACTTCGTGTAGTCGTAGGCATGCAGCACGTTCGACAGGAACCGGCGCGGACCCAACGGAGCCCGAATCGAGGTCAGCACCGCGTCTGTGGCGGGGCACTGCAGTGCGGCCTGGGCCTCACGGATCCAGCCCTCATCGAGATAGGTCGGAATGTAGGGCGGTTCCTTGAGGAACGGACCCTCGGCCACCGCCCAGTCCGGGAACAGATTCTTGTCGTGGCCGATCCGGCCGTCCTCGAGGCGCTCGGTGTGCGCGGCCAACGGGTTGGCCAATCCGATCTGGTCGATCACCCGGACGTTGAGCCCGAGATTCATCCCCGTCATCCCGAGGTTGGTGAAAAAGATTGTGTGCGGGCCTCGTTCGGTCCGGGGCGGCGCACCCGGCGGACGCGGTGGAGGCGGGATCGCGGGCACGACGTCCCACTGGTCGTAGTTGCCTGAGGGCAGCAGCAGGGCACCATCGGGTGTGTTGTTGATGGCGACCAGGGCGGCGCGCATCCGGGGGTAGTCGAGGTAGTCGGCCGCCGTCAACGGGTGGGCATGACCGGTGGCCTGCGCGTAGAACCTGCGCTCGTCGACGATTCCGGAGTGCGTGACGCGGGTGGCGTCGGGGCCCAGACCGGGTGAGTTGGCCGCCCACAGCGACCAACCGACCACGCAGCCCCACAGCACCGTGGTGGCGCCTGCGAGCAGATACCCGGCCTCTCGCGAGAACCGGGCGCCGTCGGGCTTGACCACGGGAATCACCGCCACCGGCGCGAGCATCAGGAACACCGGGGTCAGCAGCACCCGGCCGTGCATGAAGTCGCCGCCCTGGCGGACCCAGTAGACGGCCTGGATCAGGCCGCTGACCACGAAGAACGCGGCCACCACGGGGGGCCGCTGCAGCGTGCGGGCCCAGCGCGGGTGCTCGCGCGAGACGCTCTGGTCGATCCACCAGGGCCGACTGTGGGTGGCCGCCAGCAGCAGGGCCAGCGCCACCAGCAGGATGGCCGGGATCCACAGCGCGTAGGGCTTGTTGAAGTTGGCCAGGTAGATGAAGCCCTGCTCCCATTTGGATCCCGAGGCGTCCTTGGCCACCGCGGTTCCGGGCACAATCAGCGCGTAGTAGCCCATCCGGAAGATCTGGTAGCCCACGGGCAGCAGGCCGCCCGCGACCACGACCATCAGCCGGTGCCGCCACCCGCGCGTGCTGAGCAGCAGCATGACCAGCACGCCGCCGCCGACGAGCGCGAGTTCGGGGCGGATCAGCACACTCAACCCGGCCACAAACGCCAGTGCCGCAACGAATCCCGGCCCGGTGGCGCTGAACCGGGACGGCGCGCGCACAGCCTCGGCGCGCAGGCCCTGCGACCAGCAGACCGCCATCCACCACAGCAGTCCGATGTAGGTCAGCACCAGCCCGTTCTCCAGACCGGAGGTGGCGAAGTCACGCGCGGGCGGAATCGCGATGTACACCAGGACGCCCGCGGGCAGCAGCACGGCGCTGCGCCCCTGCAGGCTCGGGGCGAACAACCGGGCCGCGCCGAGCATCAGCAGCACCACGCCGACCAGCGACAGCGTCAGCGCGAGGGCCAACGCGACGTACTCCAGGCGCGCCGGACCGCCGACGAGGCCGCCGAGGTACATGACGTAGGTCCACAGTGTGGAGGTGTTGGCCTCCACCCGCTCCCCGGCGTTGAACACCGGTCCGTTGCCGGCCATCAGGTTTCGGACCGTGCGCAGCACGATCAGTCCGTCGTCGGCGATCCAGCGCCGCTGCCAGGCGCCCCATCCGAAGAGCACCGTGACGACGAGGATGCTGCACCACAGGCTGATCCGCGCCGACACTGGCAGGGGGAAGACGGGTTTGAGCGGTGGCGCGGGCGGAGGTGTCCGCCGATCGTGCCCGTCGGGCGCGATCGGTTCGGTCGCCGAGGTGGGAGCGGGCGTCGCCCTCGGTGCCCGTCTCAGCGTGGGTGGTGCCGGCTGACGGGAGGCCAGCACGACGGTGTCACCCGAAGTAGATTGCGGCACCGACTGTTCCGATCAACGCCAGGGCCAGCAGTTGCAGGACCCGGTCGCGCAGGGCGATGTCCTCTGGTTCGCCGGCGATGCCACCGTCGATGTCGACCGCGTAGCGCAGGATCGCCACGGTGAACGGGATGATCGAGACGGCCCACCAGGACGCCGTGCCACCGTCGCGCTCGAAGGCGAACAGGCCGTAGCACAGCACCACCGCGGTGGCCGACAGCGTCCACACGAACCGCAGATAGCTGCTGGTGTAGCTCTCCAGCGACTTGCGGATCTTGGCGCCGGTGCGCTCGGCCAACTGCAGTTCGGCGTAGCGCTTGCCCGCCGCCATGAACAGCGAGCCGAACGCCATCACCAGCAGGAACCATTGCGAGAGCTGGATGTTGGTGGCCGCGCCGCCCGCGATGGCTCGGATCAGGTATGCCGACGAGACGATGCAGATGTCGAGCACCGCCTGGTGTTTGAGCCCGAAGCAGTAGGCCAGCTGGATGGCGATGTAGACGCCGATCACCACGGCCAGGCTGGGGCTGGCGAAGTAGGCGATCACCAGCGCTGCCACGCCGAGCGCCACAGCCAGTGTGTAGGCCAGCGACTCCGGCACCACGCCGGCCGCGATCGGGCGGAACCGTTTGGTCGGGTGCTGCCGGTCGGCCTCGACGTCGCGTGCGTCGTTGATCAGGTAGATGCACGAGGCGGCCATGCAGAACACCACGAACGCGATCGCGACGTGGGTGAGCAGGAACCCGTAGTCGTATTCGACGTCGGTGCCCAGTGCCGCCAGCGGCGCCACCAGCACCAGCAGGTTCTTCACCCACTGCCGCGGGCGCAGTGCCTTGATGACACCGCTGAACAGATTGCTGGGCGGGCCGGGTTCGCCGGCCACCTTCTGCGTCCTCTGCTCGCTCACTGGGCTCCTTCGATCCGATCGGCAATCGCCTCAGTCGCTCTGGCCACCACCGCACCCACCAGGACACCGGTCGCGACGTCGCTGGGATAGTGCACGCCCAGCACCATCCGTGACAACGCCATGGGCGGAACCAGAAGGGCAGGCAGCGGCAACCCCGTCGCGCGGCCCATCAGGATGGCCGCCGCGGTGGTCGAGGTCGCGTGAGCGGACGGGAAGCTGAGACGACTCGGCGTCCCGACGTTGACGGCGATCGCGGGGTGGTCCGGCCGGGTCCGGCGGACCACGCGCTTGATGACCACGGCCGCCGCGTGCGCGGTGAACGCCCCGACACCCGCGGTGATCCACTCGCGGCGGCGCCGGCGCGAGAACACCGCGCCGAGCGCGGCCAGCGCCATCCAGCCGAGGCTGTGTTCACCGAAGTGCGACATCCCCCGGGCGACACCGAGCACACCGGGTCGCGTCGCCAACGCGGACTGCACCGCCACCAGCACGGCGTCCTCACCCCGCGGCGGGAGCGCGTCCTGGTTGCCCGCGCTGGCCGCCCCGTTGTCACGCATCGGTGGATTCCAGCAGCACCGATTCCCACCTCTGCCTGCTGGTCAGTTCGGGCAGCGCCTCCCGGTAGACCCGGCGCATGGTGTCGTACTTGCGTGCGAGTTTCGCGTGCTGACGCAGTGAGGCGCGCAGCAGTTCGAACATCTTGGCCCGGTCACGCTGCCGGTACACCACACCTCGGCCGTCGGCCGTCGTCACGGTGACGCCGTCGACCTTGCACAACAGGAACCAGCGGGCATCCTGCGTGGCGATGTTGAGTTCGGGCCGCACGTGGTGGGCCCGGTTCTCCCTGCGAAGCTGGTGTGCCACGCCACGAGCCAGCCGAACCCCGATGGTGGGCAGCGACGTCGGCGGCTTGTGCACGGCGCGGCGACCCGACGGTGCGGGCAGCGATGTGGCCCCCGGCAGCACCACGGCGTCGGGGTACTCCTTGCGCATCCGGTGCACCTCGGGCAGCGCCGACTCCAGGATGGAGAAGATGTGCTCGGGCCCGGCGAGGAAGTCCTCGATGGCCCGGTTCTGAATGGCGACGGTCGAATATTCAAGGCAGAGAAGGTGTTTGAGCGTTGCCTTGATCGAACTCTTGAGCAGGCCCCTGACGTCGCCGTCCCAGTGCAGTGCCGAGACCACCAGTCGGTTGCGCAGGTGGAAGTAGGCCTGCCAGTCGATCGCGTCGTCCTTGTCGCTCCAGGCCATGTGCCAGATCGCGGTGCCCGGCATGGTCACCGTGCCGTACCCGTGCTCGGCCGCGCGCAGACCGTAGTCGGCGTCGTCCCACTTGATGAACAGCGGAAGCGGCTGACCCAGCTCCTCGGCGACCTGGCGCGGGATCATGCACATCCACCAGCCGTTGTAGTCGACGTCGATGCGCCGGTGCAGCTGCCGGCTCTTGTCCGACTCGTCGGCCAGTGGGTACTTGGCGAAGTCGTGGTCGTACTCCGTGAACGGGGCGTTGGTCCACATGAAGTTGGCCCGGTCGACCACCTCACCCATGACATGCAGATGCGAGGGCTCCTGCAGGTTGAGCATCTGCCCGCCGATCAGCGTCGGCGTCTTGGCGAACCGGTTGAGCGCGAGCGCCCGCAGGATCGAGTCGGGCTCGATGCGGATGTCGTCGTCCATGAACAGGATCTGCTCACAGTCGGTGTTCTTGAGCGCCTCGTACATCACCCGGCTGTAACCGCCCGAACCGCCGAGGTTGGGCTGGTTGTGGATCGACAGGCGATCGCCCAGTTTCTCGGCCGCTGCGGCGAAGTCCGGATGGTCGACGGCCTTGCGGTTGCCCTGATCGGAGACGATGACCGCACCGATGACGTTGTCCACCAACTCATCCGACGTCAACGCGGCCAGCGCGTTGACACAGTCGGACGGGCGGTTGAAGGTCGGGATGCCGACCGCGATGTCGGCGCGGCCCGGGGCCTCGACGGGGGCGTACCAGCCGGCGCTGTGCAGCGTCACCGCACTTTCGGTGGTGATGTCGAACCAGATCCAGCCGCCGTCCTCGAAGGGGTCCAGGCCGATCTCGAACTCGGTCCAGGCCGGCGTGGACGGGTCCGGGCTGGACACCTGCGTGCCACCGACGGTGATGCGCGCCCCGGTGGCCTTGGTGCGGTACACGTCGACGCGCGCGCTTCCGGTCAGTTCGACGCGCAGCACCACCGACTCCAGCGTCGACCAGCGCCGCCAGTAGCTGGCCGGGAAGGCGTTGAAGTAGGTCGCGAAGGACACCTCGGACTCGGACCCGATCTCGAGCGTCGTGCGGGTCGGGGCGTGCGCCCGGCGGACGTTGGTGTTGGACTCCTCGATGTAGAGCTTGCGCACATCGAGCGGTTCGCCGGGACGCGGCAGGATCACCCGGGACAGCAGGCTGACCGCCCGGGACTCCGCTGTGCCGAGCGGTCCTGAGGGGATGTCACTCATGCTGTACTGCTCTCTTCACTGTCGGTCAGGGGCGCACCGTCGACCAGGTGCGGCGCCAGGGTGTTGTCGTACATGTTGAGCGCGCTGGCGATCGCCATGTGCATGTCGAGGTACTGGTAGGTGCCGAGCCTGCCCCCGAACAGCACCTTTGCCGAGGCGGTCTCGGCTTTGGCCCGGGACCGATAAGCCGTCAGCAGCGCACGGTCGGCGTCGGTGTTGATCGGATAGTAGGGCTCGTCGTCGTTGTCGGCGAACCGCGAGTACTCCCGCATGATGACGGTCTTGTCGGTCGGGTAGGCCCGCTCCGGGTGGAAGTGCCGGAACTCGTGGATCCGGGTGTAGGGGACGTCGGCGTCGTTGTAGTTCATCACCGGGGTGCCCTGGAAGTCTCCGGTCGGCAGCACCTCGAGTTCGAAGTCGAGGGTGCGCCAGCCCAGCCGGCCCTCCGCATAGTCGAAGTAACGGTCCAGCGGGCCGGTGTAGACGACGGGCGCCGAGGGGGACTCGCTGCGCAGCTGGTCGCGGACGTCGAACCAGTCGGTGTCCAGGCGGACCTCGATCCGCTCGTCGGCCGCCATGTTCTGCAGCCAGGCCGTGTAGCCGTCGACGGGCAGACCCTCATAGGTGTCGTTGAAGTAGCGGTTGTCGAACGTGTACCGCACCGGCAGGCGGGTGATGTTGGACGCCGGCAGTTCGGTGGGATCGGTCTGCCACTGCTTGGCGGTGTAGGCCTTGATGAAGGCCTCGTAGAGGGGCCGGCCGACCAGGCTGATGGCCTTCTCCTCGAAGTTCGCCGCATCTTCGGTGGCGATCTCCGCGGCCTGCTCCCTGATGAGCTGCCGCGCCTCGTCGGGGGTGAAGTAGCGGCCGAAGAACTGGGACACCAGGCCCAGCCCCATCGGGAACTGGTAGGCCTGGCCCTTGTGCAGCGCGAAGACACGGTGCTGGTACCCCGTGAAGTCGGTGAACTGCCGCACGTAGTCCCACACCCGCTTGTTGGACGTGTGGAAGAGGTGGGCGCCGTACTTGTGCACCTCGATGCCGGTCTGCGGTTCGGCCTCGGAGTAGGCGTTGCCGCCGATGTGGGGTCGCCGCTCGACGACGAGGACGCGCTTGCCCAACTGGGTGGCCACGCGCTCGGCGATCGTCAAACCGAAGAAACCGGATCCGACGACAAAGAGGTCGTAGCGACCTCGATCAGGAGAACTCATCGGCAGCAAGGGTATCTGACGGGGCCACTTCGGCCGATTCGACGGGCTGCGCCGCTTCCTCACTGTTCAGGGCGCTGCCGGAGGCGCTGTGGCCGTCGGACGGTGCGGAGGACGGTACCGGGGACGTCTCAACGGCGACGCAGCGGTGTCGCGATTAGCTCACGATTCCGCATCGTCACTCCAGTCACAACAGTCACAGCGGTACCGTCGATCCCGTAGTTCGACCACGTAGTTCCTGTGACACACGTAGTCCAGATATTGAGGAGACTTCCGTGCCAAACCGACGTCGACGCAGGCTCTCGACAGCTATGAGCGCAGTCGCCGCCATGGCCGTCGCGAGTCCATTTGCCGTCATCGCAGTTTCCGAGCTCTACCCCGCCCCGCAGCAGCATGAGTTCAAGCAGGCCGCCGTCGTGACCGACCTGCCCAACGAGCTGATGTCCGCGCTGCAGCAGGGCCTGTCCCAGTTCGGTATCAACCTGCCGCCCATGCCCACGGGCCTGAGCCCCGCGGGTGCCATGCCGGCCACACTGACCAATCCCGCGCTGGCCGGCACCCCGAGCCTCGCCGCGCCCGGGCTGACGCCGAGCCTGGCCACACCCGGGCTGACGCCGAGCCTGGCCACACCGGGACTGACCCCGGGCGTCCCGGCGGCGCCCGTCACCCCGGGCCTGACCACGCCCCCGGTGACGCCGGGTCTGACCAGCCCGACGACCCCGGGCCTGGGCGACACGTCACTGACCAACCCGGCGCTGACCCCGGCGCTGAGCCCGACCGGCCTGACGCCGTCGCTGCCGACCACGGGTCTCAACCCCGCGCTCACCCCGACGGATCCGCTGGCGCCGATCCCGGGTGCCACCCCCGGCCTGGGGCTGGGCACCGAGATGCCCATCAGTGCGCCGATCGGCCTCGATCCGATGGCGGGCACCTACCCGATCCTCGGTGATCCGTCACTGGGCATGGGCGTGCCCGCGGCCTCGACCGGCGGTGGCGGCCTGATCAGCGACCTGAGCAGCGCGGCGCAGCAGTTGGGCGCCGGACAGGCCATCGACCTGCTCAAAGGCGTCGTGATGCCCTCGATCATGAGCGCCGTGCAGTCGGCCGCGCCCGCGGCTCAGGCCGCAGCGGCTCCGGCAGCCGAGGCCGCCGCGGCAGCAGCACCCGCGGCGGGCTGAACACACCTCCCTACAGACGGCACCGCAGGGTGGGCTCAAACCCTCGACCCCATCCAGAGCCCAAGACCCTGCGGTGCCGTTGCTCGTTTTCACTTGTTTCACTTTCGTACCGTGTCGAAACACACGTAACAATCGACACATACGTAACATCAGTCCGTGCCTCGTCGCTCCGGTCGCCGGCCACCGCCGGCCCTGCTGCTCACCGCCATCGCGGCGACAGCGGTGATCCTGCCCTGGGCCGTGGACGACACCCCCGCTCAGGACGCCCCCAGCGCTGCGAACACGCGCCTGGTCGAACAACCACTCGACGGTCTCGGCGGTGGCGAGAGCATTCGCGAGGTGTCCCAGGCCACGCCGTTCTCCATGGTCGCGATCACCGGCGACAACCTGACCGGCACCTCGGCCCGGGTCCGCGCCAAACGCGGGGACGGCAGCTGGGGCCCCTGGTACTCGGCTGAAGCCCTGCGCACCACCGGAAGCGACGACGCGCCCGGCGGCTCCCCCGGCACCGATCCGGTGTTCGTCGGCAACACCACGGCGGTTCAGATCGCGGTGACCCGGCCCAAGGACGCACCGGTCACCACCGCTCCGCCCAAGCATGACGACCTCGGTTACCGCCCCGCCAGCACCGAACGCTCACTCGGCCAGAATCTGTCGGCCATCCTGATCAGCCCGCCCCAGGCGCCCGTCGACGTGCAGTGGACGCCACCCACCGCGGCCATGGCGCCCGGGCAACCGCCCCCGATCATCACCCGTGCCCAGTGGGGCGCGGCACCGGCAGGCAACTGCGGCACCCCGGTCTACGACGACGGTGTGCGCGCCGGGATCGTGCACCACACCGCCGGCAGCAACGACTACGCGCCGGAGGATTCCGCGGCGATCGTGCGCGCCATCTGGGCGTACCACACCGCGACCCTGGGCTGGTGCGACATCGCCTACAACGCGCTGGTCGACAAGTACGGCCAGGTGTTCGAGGGGCGCGCAGGCGGCCTGGACCGACCGGTCGAGGGCTCGCACACCGGTGGCTTCAACCGCAACACATTCGGCGTCGCCATGCTCGGCGAGTTCAGCGTCGACCGCCCCACCGACGCCCAGTTGGGCGCGGTCGGCCGGCTGCTCGGCTGGCGCCTGGGCCTCGACCACGTCGACCCGCGCGGCACCGTCGTCCTGACCTCCGCGGGCGGTGAGTTCACCCACTTCGCCCGCGGCTCGATGCCCACGCTGCCGACCATCTTCACCCACCGCGACGTCGGCAACACCGAGTGTCCCGGCGCCGCGGCACTGGCGGCGATGGACACGATCCGGGACCTGGCCGCGCGATTCAGTCAACCCGCGGGACCCGTGACGCTCGAGGACCGGTTGCGCGGCGGCGCGATCTACGCCAAGTGGCAGAAGCTCGGCGGCCCGGATTCGATTCTGGGCGCACCGACGTCGCCGGAGGCGTCCGCCGACGGTGACATCCGGTACGCGACGTTCGAGCGGGGCGCCATGTACTGGTCACCGAGCAGCGGCGCCGCTCCGGTCACCGGTGCCATCTACGCCGCGTGGGGCTCGCTGGGGTACGAGCGCGGTCGGCTGGGGCTGCCCACCAGCGGGGAGATCCACGAACCGCTGTGGATCAAGCAGAACTTCCAGCACGGCACGCTCAACTTCGACCGCGAGACCGGACTCGTGACGCGCGTCGTCGACGGTGTCGCACAACAGCTTCCGGCGCCGCCGGCCGATGGTCCACCGGTGCAGCTGGAGCGGTTCACCCCGATCAGCGTCGGCTGAGCCCGACCTTCCGGCGAGCGGAACCGGTCAGAGCCACCAGCGTTCGAGGACCCGCGCCAGGCCGTCGTCGGAGTTGGGCGTGGTCACCTCGTCGGCCGCGGCGATCGCCTCCGGATGCGCATTGCCCATCGCCACGCCGTGTCCGGCCCAGCCGAGCATCGGCACGTCATTGGGCATGTCCCCGAACGCGATGATGTCGGCGGCCGTGATGCCCTGCGGTGCCGCGACTTCGGCCACCCCGGTGGCCTTGCTGACCCCGCGCGGGACGATCTCGATCAGCCCGTTGTTGGTGCTGTAGGTGATGTCCCCGTCGTCGCCGACCCATTTGGCCAGCTCGGTGGCCATGTCGGCGCTCTGCGCCCCGGCCCTGCGGATCAGGAGTTTGACGGCCGGCTCCGCCAGCAGGTCCTCCAGCGACACCTCGGTGTTGTCCGGGTTCAGCCAGGCGTGCTCATAGCCGGGCGAGCTGATGAACTGCGGTGTGGCGGCGTCGTGGGCGCTGCGCCCGATCCGCTCCACCGCCAGACCCACACCGGGGATCGCCCGGTTGGCGATCTCAGCCCACCTGGCCAGCGCCTCGGTGGACAGCGTGCGGGCCGACAGAATCCGATCCTGGGCGGGGTCGTAGATCACCGCACCGTTCGCGCACACCGCCAGCGGCGCGAAGCCCAGCGCGTCGACGACGGGTGCCACCCAGCGCGGCGGACGGCCCGTGGCGAGCACGAACTGGGTCCCGGCTGCGACGGCGGCCGCGACGGCGGCTCGTGTACGGGGGGTGACCTGCTCGTCGTCGTCGAGCAGCGTGCCGTCGACGTCGGTGGCGATCAGAGTGGGCAGTGTCATCAGTGCTGGGTCCGCCTTCGCGCGCGTTCGGCCAACTCCGCTTCGTCGAGAGCCTTGGCCTCTTCCATGGTGGGGGCGCCGCCGCCCAGTCGGCGCGGCACCCAGTACGCACCCGCGGGATGCGGGTACTCCTCCTGCACGCGATGCAGGATCGTCGTCATCGCGTTGCGCATCTCCGCCTCCAGACGGTCTGCGGTGCCCTCGGGCCGGATCGGATCCCCCACCACAACGGTGATCGGAATCTTGTTGCGGCCCAGGCTTCTTGGATGGTCCTTGGTCCACATCCGCTGGGCCCCCCACACGATGAGCGGGATCAGCGGCACCTGGGCCTCGAGCGCCATCCGCGGGGCGCCGGACTTGAACTCCTTGAGCTCGAAGGACCGGCTGATGGTCGCCTCCGGGTACACCGCGACCAGTTCACCGTCACGCAGCCGGTCGACGGCCGCGGCATAGGCCCCGGCGCCCGCGCTGCGGTCCACCGGGATGGTCTTGGAGTGGGTGATCAGGAAGTTGACGAACTTGACCTCCTGCATCTCGGCCTTGATCAGGAACCGCAGGCGGCGCCTGCGCTGCGTGGCGGCCAGTGCGGCGGGGAGGAAGTCGATGTAGCTGGTGTGGTTGATCGCGATCACGGCGCCGCCGGTGGCGGGAATGTTCTCCAGGCCGTGGAACGTGATCTTGGTTCCGGTGACGCGCCTGGCGATGCCGGCGGCGATCTCGAGGCTGCGGAAAACGGGTTCCATCGGCTACTCCGACCGCTGCGCCCGTCGCGCAGCGCGTTCGGCGGCCTCCTCGGCGTCCATCTGCGACGCCTCGGCCAGCGACGGCGCGCCCCCGCCTAGGCGTTTGGGCACCCAGAACTCGCCCGCCGGGTGCGGCCCATAGGCCTCCTGCGTCTGCTCGAGCAGGTGCTGCATGCGTGAGTGCAGAAGCGCGGTCAGCTCGGCGGCCGGCAGCGTCGGCGCGATCGGCTCTCCGACCGTGATCGAGATGGGCACCTTCGGACGCCACATCTTCTTGGGGTGGCCCTTGGTCCAGATCCGTTGGGCGCCCCAGACGATGTGGGGCACGATCGGGACGTCTGCGGCGATCGCCATCCGGGCCGCGCCCGATTTGAACTCCTTGATCTCGAAGCTGCGGCTGATCGTGGCCTCGGGATAGACCCCGACGAGTTCGCCGGCCTTGAGCCGACGGACCGCCTCGTCGAACGACTCGGCGCCCGCCAGCCGGTCCACCGGGATGTGGCCGAGCTTGCGCATGAGCGGGCCGCCGATGCTGTGATCGAAGACCTCCTGCTTCGCCATGAAGCGCACCTTGCGGCCCAGCCCCTGCCGGTACGCGGGCAGGCCGGCGAAGGTGAAATCGAAGTAGCTGGTGTGGTTGATCGCGATGACGGCGCCACCCTTCTTGGGAAGGTTCTCGACGCCGGTCACGGTGAACTTCAGGCCCTGGACCCGCCAGACCGCGCGGGCCAGCTGGATGACGGTGCCGTATACGGGTTCCACAACCAGCCAGCCTAGCCGTTCTGCCCTGCCGTGATCCTCGGCTGCGAAGGGGTTGCATTCGCACCCGTGCCCGAGCCCCGGGGCCCCGTCCCCACGCCGCGCCGAACCGCGGCTCATGGCATATAGAGGCCAATGGCACCGATGGAGATGCCCAACGAATCGCACACCACGGACGCCTGCGGAACGCCTCCGGGACTGGCGCCGGTTAAGCTCGACAGTGCAGGTTTCGGGGAAAGAACAACCATTCGGAGCGTATTTGTGCAGGTCACGAGCGTCGGTCACGCCGGCTTCCTGATTGAGACCAAGGCGGGAAGCATTCTCTGCGACCCGTGGGTCAACCCGGCTTATTTCGGCTCGTGGTTCGTCTTCCCGGACAACTCCGGACTGGACTGGGACGCCCTGGGCAACTGCGACTACCTGTACGTGTCGCACCTGCACAAGGATCACTTCGATCCGCAGACGCTGCGGGACCACGTCAACAAGGACGCCGTGGTGCTGCTCCCGGATTACCCGGTGCCTGACCTGCGTCGCGAACTGGAGAAGCTGGGATTCCACGACTTCGTGGAGACAGCGGACTCGGTGAAGCACCGGGTCAGCGGCCCCAAGGGCGATCTGGACGTGATGATCATCGCGCTGCGCGCCCCGGCCGACGGGCCGATCGGCGACTCCGGCCTGGTGGTCTCCGACGGCGAGACCACGGCGTTCAACATGAACGATGCGCGACCCGTGGATTTGGACGTCCTGGACCAGTTCGGCCACATCGACGTGCACATGCTGCAGTACTCGGGCGCGATCTGGTACCCGATGGTCTACGACATGCCGGCCCGGGCCAAGGAGGCGTTCGGCACACAGAAGCGCCAGCGCCAGATGGACCGTTGCCGGCAGTACATCGCCCAGGTCGGCGCCACCTGGGTGGTGCCCTCGGCGGGTCCGCCGTGCTTCCTCGACGACGAACTTCGCGACCTCAACGACGATCACGGCGATCCGGCCAACATCTTCCCGGACCAGATGGTCTTCCTCGACCAGATGCGTCAGAACGGTCACGACGGCGGCCTGCTGATGATCCCCGGTTCGGTGGCCGACTTCAGCGGGTCGACGCTGAACGCGCTGACCCACCCCCTGCCCACCGACGAGGTCGAGGCCATCTTCACCACCGGCAAGGCCGACTACATCGCGGCCTACGCCGAGCGGATGGCACCGGTGCTGGCCGCGGAGAAGGCGCGCTGGGCACCGGCTGCGGGGGAACCTCTGCTGGAACCGCTGCGTGCCCTGTTCGAGCCGATCATGGCGGCCACCGACCAGATCTGCGACGGCATCGGGTATCCGGTGGAACTGCGGCTGTGGTCCGCCGAGTACAAGGAGAGCGTTGTCCTCGACTTCCCGAAACGGATTGTGCGGGAGCCCATTCCCGACGAGAAGTTCCGCTACGGGTTCGAGATCGCGCCCGAGTTGGTGCGCACCGTGGTGCGGGACAACGAGCCGGACTGGGTCAACACGATCTTCCTGTCCACGCGGTTCAAAGCATGGCGAGTCGGCGGGTACAACGAGTACCTGTACACCTTCTTCAAGTGCCTGACCGACGAACGCATCGCCTACGCCGACGGCTGGTTCGCCGAGGCCCATGACGACAGCTCCTCGATCACGCTGGACGGCTGGGAGATTCAGCGTCGTTGCCCACACCTCAAGGCGGACCTGTCGAAGTTTGGGGTGGTCGAGGGCTCGACCCTGACCTGCAATCTGCACGGTTGGCAGTGGAACCTGGACAACGGCCGGTGCCTGACCAGTCGAGGCCACGAACTTCGGAGTTCCAAATTGTGAGCCCTCCGCCCAAGCAGTACTACGACGACGGGCTGATCCAACTGGACCAGCACGCGATCACGTTGCGCCGCTACCATTTCCCGTCCGGCACCTCGAAGGTGATCCCGGTCGACACCGTGCGCGGCTACAAGGCCGAATCGCTTGGCCTGTTCACCCAGCGGTTCCGCATCTGGGGCAGTTCCGACCTGCGCCGTTGGCTTCCGTTGGACGTGTGGCGCCCGATCAAGTCCACACTCGTCACACTCGACGTCCCCGGCAGGACCAAACCGGCGTTCACCCCGTTGCGTCCCAAGGAGTTCCTCGAAATGCTCGACGAGGTCCTCGAGCACTAGCTAGCCACGCAGGACGGTGGCCTCCAGGACGCGCTGCAGACCGCGCAGGGCGGTCCTGCCCGCCGCCGAGGCGGCCCGGCGCACGGCACCGGGTTCGGCCACCGCGTGCACGATCACCTCGTCCCCGACCCGGACCACCCCCGCCTCCGTCACCTCGGCGTACACCCCGAGGAAGCGGTCGGTGAGCTGCGCGAGCTGGCGGGTCAGCCCACGGTCGGTCTCCAGACCCGGTTGGGCCCGGGTGGGGACCACGCACCGGATGGTCGGGATGTCGACGTTCAGTGACACCGTCCCGAGACGGAGTTGCGAACCCACCCACTGCGTTTCGGGAAACCCCACCGCCCCGGCGACGTCGACGAGGACGTTGGGCCGGAACCGCCGCACGTCATAGGGCACACCGTCGGGCGACAGTGCCGCCAGGCTGGACGTGCTCATCAGATGCACCGGGCTCAGGTCGACGAACGTTCCCGGCGGGGTGGAGAACCGCGCCAGCGTGAGGACCTGCTTGGTGGTGAACACCGAGGTGTCTGGCAGCGCCTCGTCCGCCGACAGGCCGAAATCCTGACGGACCACACTGGCCGCGTAGTTGGCGAGGCTCTGCCGGAGCGAAAGTCTGTGCGCGCTGGTGTCTTTGACGGGCGGCAGCGGGGTCAGCCGGACTTCGCGGCCGACCACTTCGCTGATTCGGTCGTGAATCGCCGGGTCGTCGCTGTCGAGTTCGGCCCCGTCTGGGAACGTCACGATCACCGTCGGCGCCCGACCCGGCCCCGCGTCGTCCCCGGGTTCGCGTGCATACCGGGCCGTGCAGCCCAGCAGCGCGGGCACCCTGCGCGCCGAGGCGGTCACGTCGTTCTCCAGATCACGCACGGCCCACAGTCGGTCAGCGTGCACACCCCGGCGGTCGATGCGCACCTGCTCGACCGCCGTGCCGCCCATGGACTTCACCGGGAAGCGCCAGAGCTGCTGAACCGACCCGGGTGCGGACATCAGCGTTGCGAAACTCTTTGGCGCAGTTCCGAATTCGCATCCGAGGCGGTGTCGTACACGCGCACGACGGCGGCGTCGCCCGGCTTGAGGTAGGTGGACTCACCCAACGCGGTGTAGCGCGTGGCACCGATGCCGATCAACACGTTCTCCGGACGACCCGAGGCCACCATCAGCGCCCCGACGTCCTCCAGGGGTGTGTCCGGCGACCCCTTCTGATTGGCCAACCGCTCGACGATCCAGTCCAGGAGAACCTCGCCGTAGTAGGAGTAACCCAGCAGTGGGCTGTCGACGCCGTACTCGTGCGCCTTCCCTTCGGCGTCGTCCAGGAAGCACACCAGCCGCAGGGTGGCGGTCGGACCGTCCGGGGTGAGGTCGCTGATGTCGAAGAACTGCCGCGCCACACCTTTGGAGGCCGGGCCCCAGTTCTTCTTGTGGCTGATCTTCGGGGCACCGGGTCGGCGGATGGAGCAGTCATTGAACGCACCCAGCGCGAACGGCTCCAGCGCGGCGACGGTGTCGCCGTCCCACTTCACCCGGCAGGCCAACCCGACCTCGGGCTCGATCTGCAGATTCAGCGGACCGTCGGAGGCCTCCGGCAGCAGGATCTGATCGTGCGACAGTGGGAACTCACCCAGGAAGCTGTCGTAACCCGGTGCATACCAGGGGAATATCCCCTTCGGGGCGACGCCCTCGGAGGCCACGTTGACGAAGTCGACCGCCTCCCCTGCCTGTTCGAGGTGTCCTGCGAAGTTACCGGCGACTCCGAACCCGAACCAGGTGCGAAGCTCAGCGAGGTCGATATCGATCATGGCTGCACCCTACTGCGGCCCCGAGCAAGCCGGTGACAAGTCGCACTTAAGTCGCCAGCGCCAGGCTGGCTGGCGAACCTGCGATCCGGGACGTCCCGGATCCGCCTAGCCCGAGGAGCACCACAGTGACCACCGCCGGCACCACCGCGCCCGAGCACGCGGACGATTCCGCACCCGATCTTCTGCGCATCACCCTGGCCCACCGGGCGATGCTGACCGACCTGCTGCGCCTGACCGAGCTGGCCGAGGCCGTGCGCGACCGCGATGTGATCTGCACGCCGGGCCACGCCCGGGCCATCTCGCAGTACATCGAGCTGCTCTGCGATTCCATCCACCACCACCACGCAGCGGAGGACGCCGTGATGTGGCCCGCCATCCAGGCCAGCGTGGGTGATCACCTGGATCTGAGCGAGCTGACCGCGGACCACGAGGCGCTGGAGCCGCGGCTGGCTCAGCTGCGGGCTCGGGCGGCGGCCTTCCGGCTCTCGATGGGCGACCGTCAGGTCGGTGGCCTGCTGGCCCTCGAACTCGCCGAGCTGGCGGCCCTGCTGACCGATCACATCAACGACGAGGAGATCGAGCTGTTCCCGCTCATCACCGAGCACGTCTCCGTGGCGGAATGGGCGTCAGTGGAGGCCGCGGCCCGGGAGGGGGCCCGGATGTCGTTCGACGGGCCGCGCCTCCTGGCGGTCATGACCGACGACGAGCGGACGGCGTTGCGCCGGCAGACGGGCTGGCGGCACCGCGTGCTGCTCACGGTGCTGAGGCTTGCCCATCGGCGGCGGGAGCGGGCGGTCTTCGGCCGGCGCGGCGTCAGTCGGTGAACCGGCGGGCTTCGACCGCCAGTCGCTCGCGCAGTGCCGCGGCCGCCTCCCGGTGCCGGCGCGCATCCTCCGGCCTGCCCAACGCGTCCTCCGCGGCGGCCAGCGCGTCGTCCACCGGTCCGACGATCAGCCCGTCCACGCCCAGGCCGGCGATCCGGCCGGAGTACGGGCGCAGGTCCTCGGCCCGGGCCCGGGCCTCGTCGCGGTCGCCGAGCGCGACCGCCGCGTTGACCCGCAGGACGGTGAAGGGCAGCCAGAAGTACGCCCGCTCGATCGGCTGGCGGTCGGGCCAGAGCGCTCGTGCCTCCGCCTCGCGGCCGGCAGCCATCAACGCCAGCACCGCGGCGTCCAGCGCAGCGACCGACACCTCCCGATAGAAGAACACCAGTTCGTCGGCCAGCACACCCAGATCTCCCAGGCAGAACTCACCCGTCACCCGGCCGACCATCGCCAGCTTGGCCCCGTTGGCGGCGCCGTTCTCCACCATGCGGGCCGCCAGATCGGTGTAGGCGCGCACGGCCTCGTCGAGGCGTCCCACCAGCAGGTGCATCCGGGCACCGAACAGGCCCAGCACACCGAGCAGATGCACGAGTTGGCCAGTGCCCGCCCGGGCCACCGCGAGGTCGACGTGGCGCTTCGCCTCGGCCAGGTCAGACCGATGACCGGCCGCCAGGGACAGCAGCCAGTGGGCTACCGCTTGATAGTCGGCCTGCTCGGTGGCCTCCGCGGTCTCCAACAGTTCGGCGGCCGTCGAGTCACGCTCGGCGTCGAGGTCGGGACCCAACGCGCCGTAAGCCCGCACGTTGAGGGCGGCGCACAGCAGCCGGCCCGCCGATCCGGGGTCCTCGGCGTAGGCGCGACGCGCCAGGTCCAGCATCTCGGTGCTGACCGCCAGGGCCCCGTCCGGGTCGGCGCCCTCCAGTTCTACGTACAGCGCCTTGAGCAGCCTGATGCGATCGGCCACCGTGACCCCGTCGACGGCCAGCATCTCCCGCAGCAGTCCGATCATGTGGGCATCGGACCCGTCGTACTCGCGGTCCCGCCACACCAGGGGGGTGTCCCAGGCGGTGAGGACCCGGATCGTCAGGTCGTGCTGCGACGTCCCGGTGAGCAACTGCAGGGCGGCCTTCATCTCAAGACGTGCTCCGACCGCGTCGCCGGACTGCGCCAGCGCGGCGATCAGACCACAGCGTGCGTCGATCTCATCGCGCAGACCGTCGGCGCTGGGCCGCAACCGACGGCTGGCCGCCAAGTCCAGCATCTGCAGTACCGAGCGCCATTGCCGGGCGGCTTCGGCGTGGGCTCCGAGCGTGCTGGCCTCACGCGCCGCCTCTGTCGCGAAAGCCGCTGCGGTCAAGGCGGTTTCGGCCCTCGCCGCGGCGACAGCGTGGTGCGCCAACGCGGCCGGGTCGACCGACCGGCCCGGGGCGCGGAGCAGCTCCAGCGCGGCACCGTGCAGGCGGGACCGGCGCAGCTTGGAGGTGTCTTCGTAGAGGGTGTCACGGACCAGGGCGTGGGCGAACCGCAGCCGCCCGGGCTCGGGCTCGTCGAGCAGACCCAGCAGGACCGCCGGCTCCAGCGCGTCGAGCAGGTCGTCTGGATCGCTGCGGCACAGTTCGGCGAGCAGGTCGACGTCGATGTCGCGGCCCAGCACCGCGGCCTGACGCAACGCCGTGACGGTCTGCCCCGGCAGTCGGGCCAGCCTGCGGCGCAGCACATCCCGGACGCCGACCGGCACCGACGCCCACACCGCATCCGGCCCCTCGGCGTCCATCAGCCGGGCCAGCTCGCGGATGAACAGCGGATTTCCGCCGGTGCGCTCGCGCAGCAGCCGCAGGGCCTCTCCGCTCGCGGTGGTCAGCCCGCAGTCGGCAGCGAGCGCGGCGGTGGCCGCGGCGTCCAGGCCGTCCAGGATCAGGTGCGCCGCGGTGTGGACCGTCAGCGCCGCCCGGGCCACCTCGAGTTCGCCGTGGTCCTCCGTGGGGCGATAGGTCGCGATCACCAGCACGCGGCTGTCCTTGATGCGGTCGGCCACCAGCCGCAGCAGCTCCAGCGTCAAGCCGTCGGTGCGGTGCAGGTCATCCAGCACGATCGCGAGCGGCTGAGCGTCGGCGACCGCGCTCACCACGTCGGCGACCGCCTGCCCCAGCCAGAACGTGCCCGGTTCGGCGGTGGCACCGTCGTGCAGCAGGGGCGCCAGCGCCACCCTGTCGTCGTCGGTTCCGGATTCGAGCAGGTCACGCAGCACCTCGGTCCAGGCCCACCCGGCCGGTGCGCCGTGCACCTCCGGGCAGCGGCCGAGCACCGTGCGCCACCCCGCGGCCCGCAGCCGGGCCGTCGCGGCGTCGGCCAGGGTGGTCTTGCCCGAGCCCGCCTCACCCCCAATCCACACCACCGCACTGCGACCGGCGGCGACGGCCCCCGCGACGTTGTCGATCTCGGCGAGTTCCTCGGCCCGCCCGTAGGCGGCGGCCTCGGGCGTGTCCGGCGCCGCGATCGCGGGCGCCGCCGGCTGTAGGTTCGGCCGTGACGGCTCCAAATACTCCGCCTGGCACAGGATGTCGCGTTCGAGGTCGCGCAGCGCCCGACCGGGTTCCAGACCCAGTTCGTCGATGAGGTGACTTCGGGTGCGCCGCAACACCTCCAGGGCATCGGTCTGGCGCCCGCTGCGGTACAGCGCCGTCGCCAGCACCGCGGCGGCGCCCTCCCGGCCGGGACGCTCACCGACAAGGAGTTCCAGCGCGGCGATCGCGGAGTGATGGCGGCCGAGTTCCACCTGCGCCGCGGCCTGCGCCTCCACCGCGGTCAGCCGGAGCTCGGTCAGCCGGGCCACCTCGGGTGCGGCCCACAGGGCGTCGCCGAACCCGGCGAACGGATCTCCCGACCATCCGGCCAGCGCCTCGTCGAGCCGGCGCATGCGCTTCTGCGGATCCGATTCCTCATGTGCCGCAGTGACATCGGCTTCGAATCGCCAGGAGTCGACGGCGTCGGCCGGCAGCCGCAGGCAGTACCCGGGCGCGGCGCTGACGAGGACGCGGGCGGGGGCCCGGCGCTGCCGACCCGGCTCGAGCGCACGCCGAAGATGCGAGACGTAGACCTGCAGCGCGGACAGCGCCTTGGGCGGCGGTTCCCCCTCCCACAGGTCCTCGATGAGCCGGTCCACCGACACCGTATGGCCATGTGCGGCCACCAGTCTGGCCAGGAGCGCGCGTTGCAGCCGCGCGCCCAGGTCCACCGGATCGCCGCCGACCCACGCCTGCACCGGTCCCAGAACCCGCACCCGTACCGGGTTGTCCGCAGTCATCCCCAAGGCCGCGGTGTCGCGCTTACCGGGGTTCCAGCACCGAGGCGCCGACGTACGGCACGAGCGCGTCAGGAACCCGGACGCTGCCGTCGGGCTGCTGGTGGTTCTCCAGGATCGCCACGAGCCAGCGGGTGGTGGCCAGGGTGCCGTTCAGCGTCGCGGCGGTCTGCGGCTTTCCGTTCTCGTCGCGGTAGCGCGTCGCGAGCCGACGAGCCTGGAAGGTCGTGCAGTTCGACGTCGACGTGAGCTCGCGGTAGGCCTGCTGTGTGGGCACCCAGGCTTCGCAGTCGTACTTCCGCGCGGCCGACGACCCGAGATCGCCCGCCGCCACGTCGATGACGCGGTACGGAACTTCGATGTGCGCCAACATCTCCCGCTGCCAGCCGAGGAGCCGCTGGTGCTCGGCCTCGGCGTCTTCAGGCTTGCAGTAGACGAAGCCCTCGACCTTGTCGAACTGATGCACACGGATGATGCCGCGGGTGTCCTTGCCGTAGCTGCCGGCCTCGCGCCGAAAGCACGACGACCATCCCGCATACCGCAGCGGCCCGCCGGAGAGGTCGAGGATCTCGCCCGAGTGGTACCCCGCCAACGGCACCTCCGAGGTGCCGACGAGGTACATGTCGTCGGCCTCGAGGCGGTAGATCTCCTCGGAGTGCGCGCCGAGGAAGCCCGTACCCGCCATGACCTCGGGGCGCACCAGCACGGGCGGGATCATCAGCGTGAACCCGTTCTCAGTCGCGACCCGCACTGCCAGCTGCAGCAGGCCCAACTGGAGCAGCGCGCCGCGGCCGGTCAGGAAGTAGAAGCGCGACCCGGAGACCTTCGCGCCGCGCTCCATATCGATCAGGCCCAGCGCTTCACCGAGTTCCAGGTGGTCCTTGGGATCGGACAGCCGAGCCGGCTCCCCGACCGTGTCGAGCACCACGAAGTCGTCCTCGCCGCCCGCCGGGACGCCGTCGATGATGACGTTGGACACCGCCATGTGCGCCGCGGTGAACGCCTCCTCCGCGGCGGCCTGGGCGGCCTCGGCCTCCTTGACCTCCGCGGCGAGTTCCTTGGCGCGCGCGAGCACCGCCGGGCGGTCGTCGCTGCTGGCCGCACCGACCTGTCGGCTCACGGCTTTCTGTTCGGCGCGCAGGGTGTCCGCCTTCGACACCGCGGCGCGACGCGCGGCGTCGGCGGCCAGCAGCGCGTCCACCAACTCGGGGTCTTCCCCCCGGCTGCGTTGGGAACGGCGCACGACGTCGGGGTCTTCGCGGAGCAGCTTGAGGTCGATCACGCCCGTCAACACTACTTTTGCCGTCAGCGACCTGCGCTCTCGAGGGTCAGTTGGCGGTATGTGTCGCCCCGCCCCGCATGAGCACAACCCCATAACACTACAAACGCAACAGTTGTCACAGCGGTCGGCGCGCCTGTCACAATGGAAGCCGATGGTTGATGGACCCCAGCAGGAAGATCGCGACGACGTGGCCGTAGAGAACGACCCCGTCGGCTCCCCAGACGACACCCCCGATGCCGCGTTCGCCGCCGAGCCGGCGTCGACCGGCTTCGATGTGGAATCGACTGCTGTGGAGGCCGACACCGACCCCGAGGACCAGGCCCCGCGTGAGCGGTTCAGCTGGCTGAACACCTTCCAGGCCCGGTCCACGCGTCGCGCCCTCCTGCTCACCGCGCTGGGCGCGCTGCTGATCGCGGGCGTGATCACCGCGCT
The DNA here is from genome assembly GCF_001667265.1 of Mycobacterium sp. ACS4331. Taxonomy (GTDB): domain Bacteria; phylum Actinomycetota; class Actinomycetes; order Mycobacteriales; family Mycobacteriaceae; genus Mycobacterium. The sequence goes on from NZ_LZHW01000004.1 coordinate 60,616, forward strand.
TCCCGTCAACCGCAGCCAGACCGGTCTGGCCGCGTACCTGCAGTCCGACCCCGTCCCGGCCACCGGATCCCGCGGCAACAAGGCGTTCAACGACGCCAAGGCCGGCGACTGCCTGAACTGGCCCGAGCGCACTCCGGACGAGGCGACCATCGTCGACTGCGGGGAGGACCACCGCTTCGAGGTGGCCGAGTCGGTCGACATGCGCACGTTCCCGGGCTCGGAGTACGGACCCGACGCCGCGCCGCCGTCGCCGGCGCGCATCCAGCAGATCAGCCAGGAGCAGTGCCAGGTCGCGGTGCGGCACTACCTCGGCCAGAAGTTCGACCCGAACAGCCGGTTCACGATCAGCATGCTGTGGTCGGGCGACAAGGCCTGGCGGCAGCACGGCGAGCGCCGCATGCTGTGCGGGCTGCAGCTTCCGGGTCCCGACAGCCAGCAGTTGGCGTTCAAGGGCCGCGTCGCCGACGTCGACCAGTCCAAGGTCTGGCCCGCGGGCACATGCCTGGGCATCGACCCGGCCAGCAACCAACCGACCGACATCCCCGTCGACTGCGCCTCGCCGCACGCCATGGAGGTCACCGGGTCGGTGAACCTGGCCGAGCGCTTTCCCGGCGGGCTGCCGCCCGAGCCTGAGCAGGACGGATTCATCAAGGACTCCTGCACCCGGATGACGGACGCCTACCTTGCGCCTCTGCAGCTTCGGACGACGACCCTGACCCTGATCTACAGCACCATCTCGCTGCCCAGCTGGTCAGCGGGCAGCCACCAGGTGGCGTGCAGCATCGGGGCCACGCTGGGCAACGGGGGCTGGGCCACCCTGATCAACAGCGCCAAGGGGCCGCTGCTGATCAACGGCCAGCCACCCATCCCGCCGCCCGACATCCCGGCCGAGCGCCTGAACCTCCCGCCGATCCCGGCGCCCACCGGCGGCTCGCAGTCCACCTACGAGCCGGACTACTCGTCGAACTCGAACTCGAACTCGTCGAACTCGGGGTCGCACAGTTCGGGCTCGCAGAGCGACTCGAGTCAGCACCTGCCGGGGCAGACCTCGGCGCCGACATCCACCGCGGCCGCGACCGAACCCCCGCAGACACAGGGCAACACGTTCAACCCGCCGCCGCCGGGCGCCCCGGCGCCGCCCCCCGAGGCGCCCGCGCCGCCGCCGGCCGACGTCCCCGCACCCGCCGCAGGCCCCCCGCCGGGTCCTGAGGTCGCTCCGCCGCCGGCCTGATTCGATGCCGGTGTCGATGAGTTCGGCGCGCTTCGACGAGCTGGTCTCCGACGCGCTGGACCGGATTCCACCCAAACTCGCCGCGGCGCTCGACAACGTCGTCGTGCTCGTGGAGGACCACAATCCCGACGAGCCCGACCTGCTCGGCCTCTACGAGGGGGTCGCGCTGACCGAGCGGGACAGCTTCTACGCGGGATCGCTGCCCGACGTCATCACCATCTACCGCGGCGCGCTGCTGCAGATGTGCGACTCGGAGGCTGAGGTGGTCGACGAGGTCACCATCACGGTCGTGCATGAGATCGCCCACCACTTCGGCATCGACGACGACCGGCTGCACGAACTCGGGTGGGCCTGACCGGGCGCGGCATCACCGCTTTGTCACCGCGCAGTGATAGGAACGGGCCATGGGTGCAAGATGCCGAGCGTGTGACGCCGACGAGGCGCACTGCCACGGCACGCTGATCGTGCACTGGGCGGGTCGCCCCGAATGCACCGAGAGCGGCTGCGCCACTCCCGAACTGACCATGCACACGTTCGTCGTCGACTGCGACGTGGTGGCGTGTGAGTGCAGTCAGCCGATCGGGTCCGGCGCCCGCTTCGCGTCCTCCACCGGATTCGCGTCCGGCTCGGGGTAGAAGGGCGGGCTCGCCGCGCCCCAGTGCACGCAGCTCCAGCGGCCGTCGGTGATCGGCGCGAGCGTCACGGCGTCGGTGTTCGCCAGGTGATGCTCGAGAGCGAAGCTGGCCTCCACCCCGGCCAGCGTGGCCGCAACCAGTCGGATCGCCGCCCCATGGCTGACCAGGACGATGTCACCGTTCCACTGATCGTCGTCGAGATGACGGAGCCGCAGATCGTTGACGACGGGCAGGTACCGGTCCAGGACATCGGCGCCGGTCTCGCCGCCGGGCATCGCGATGTTCAGCTCACCCTGATGCCACCGCTGGTAGATCCGGTTGAACTCGTCGACCGCCTCCTCGTCGTTGCGGTTCTCCAGGTCACCGACCTGCACCTCGTGGAGACCGTCGAACTCGTGGGGCCGCAGGCTGAGCGCACCCGCGATCTCGGCCGCGGTCTGGCGCGCCCGAATGGCGATCGAATGCCCGAGAAGCGCGGGCTGTCCGGGGGCGTTCTGCGCGAATGCCCGGGCCTGGTCTCTGCCCAGCGGCGTGAGTTCGGCACCCGGCGGCCGGGTGTCCAGGCGTTTCTCCACGTTGCCGTAGGTCTGTCCGTGCCGGACCAGGATCAGCCGCCCGCTCATGGCTGCTCCCCGGACCGCAGCCGGTTCAGCCACTGCGTGGCGTCGTCGAGTTGTGGCGGCACACTGCCGGTCGCCGCACCTGTGGGCCAGGAACCTAGGTATCGCACATCTGCACAACGACGGTGCAGCGCTTTGAGTGCCTCGGCGACCGCGATGTCGTCGATGTGGCCGACACAGTCCAGGAAGAACACGTAGGTGCCGAGTTCGACGCGGGTGGGCCGAGATTCGATGCGGGTCAAGTCGATGTCGCGGATGCCGAACTCGGCGAGGGCGCTGACCAGGGCCCCGGGCACGTTGTCGAGTTTGAGGACCACCGACGTGCGGTCGGCGCCGGTGCGCGGCGGTGGTGGACCGGGCCGGCCGACGAGCACGAACCGGGTCCGGGCGTTGGGCTCGTCGACCACCCCGTCGGCGAGCGTGTCCAGTCCGTAGCGGTGGGCCGCCAACGCGGTGCTGACCCCGGCATCGGCCCGGCCACTGCTGACGTCGTCGGCGGCGCCGGCGTTGGAGATCGCCGGCACGACCTCGGCGTCGGGCAGGTGCTCGTCGAGCCAGCGCCGCACCTGCGCGGCGGCGACGGGAAACGCCGCCACCGACCGGACCTCGGCCGCGGCGACGCCGGGACGGACCACAATGCTGAACGCCACATCGAGCGTCAGTTCGGCGAACACCTGCAGCGGCGCGCCCACCGCGAGGTTGTCGAGCGTGGGGAGCACCGATCCGTCGATGGAGTTCTCGATCGGCACACAGGCGTAGTCGGCGGCGCCCGATCTGACCGCCGCCAACGCCGCGGGCGTGCTGTCGGTCGGTATGGGGTCGACATCGGCTCCGTCGGGCAGCAGACCCGCCGCGGCCATTCCATTGAGCGCCGCCTCCGAAAACGTCCCTTGGGGTCCGAGATAGGCGATGGCGGTCACCCCCAAACCCTATCGGCAAAACCCCGCGCGCCAGATTGAGTATCTGCGGATCGGACGGCGTTAGGCTTCCCCGTCACAGCCGACGATGGCAGAGAGGTGAAGGGCTCACATGGGCGCAGGATCGCATGGCGAGGTGCAGCAGGACGACGGCCGATTCCGGGTCACGAGGTGGACCATCGAACCGGGCGGCGCGATCCCCATGCACCGCCACGAGTACGACTACGTCGTCGTCCCATTGGTCAACGGGACCATGCATGTCGTCACCCCGGACGGCACCGCCACCGCCGCCGAGCTTCGGATCGGCGAGAGCTACACCAGAACGGCCGGCGTCGAGCACCAGGTGGAGAACCGCGGCAGCGCCGACTCCGTGGTCTTCGTCGAGGTCGAGCGGCTCTCCTAGCCCCACCCGCCGGGGACGAAGGTGTTGAACCGCCGCGGGCGTGTTGTTAAGTTAGGCTTACCTCACTAAGAGACGCCGAGCTTGACCAGCACGGACCGCACCTGGAAGGCCCCTCCGATGACCCTGGCGACGATCCCCGCACCGACGACCGCCGAGCGCATCCGCAGCGCGTGTGTGCGCGCCCAGAGCGCACTCATCGCGCTGGACGGATCCGAGCCCGAAGCCGTCACCGTGCACCACCTGCTGCCCGACGGCTCGTTCGCCATCACGGTCCCGATGCACGGCGTCGCGGCCGCCAACGTCGTCAACGCGGGCGCCGCGGGAGTGCAGGCGATGCTCGAACTGACCGACTACGCTCCGCTGCCCCTGCGCGAACCGGTGCGGTCACTGGTCTGGATCCGCGGCCGCCTGTATCGCGTGCCGGAGTCGATGCTGCGCGCGACGCTCGACGTCATCGCCGCCGAGGATCCCAACCCCGCACTGCTGCAGGTCGGCTCCGAGTTCACCCTGCTGCGCCTGGAGATCGAGTCGGTCGTGGTCGCGGATGCGACGGGCGCCGAGTCCGTGGGAGTCAGCGCTCTCCTCGAGGCGCGGCCGGACCCGTTCTGCGACATGGAGACCTCGTGGCTGCGACACATCGACTCCGCACACCGTGACGTCGTCGCCCGGCTCGCGGCCAAGCTGCCCCGCCCGCTGCGCCGCGGACACGTGCGCCCGCTGGGTCTGGACCGGTACGGCCTCCGTCTCCGCGTCGAGGGCGACGACGGCGACCACGACGTCCGTCTCCCGTTTCCCAACCCAGTCGACGATGTGACCGGCCTGAGCCAGGCCATCCGCATCCTGATGGGCTGCCCCTTCGTCAACGGCCTGCGCGCACGCCGACCCTGACCCACCCGGATACGGTGTCGGGGTGAGCGCACAAGGCGCACCCGACGCCCCCGACCGGCCCGGCGAGACGGAGGGCCTGAGCGCGTTCGAGCGCCGCGCCCTCCGCCTCGAGATCGGCCTGGTCCTCGCCGTCACCTTCGGACTCAGCGCGATCACCGCGTCGCTTCAGCTGATCGACTTCGTGCTGCGGGGGCTGGCCGGTCAACGGGTCGCCCTCAATCCCAAGCGGTCCTACTTCGACCTGATCGACCTCGGCCTGAACCTGGCCTACATCACCCAGCTGGTCGCGTGGGGTGCGCTCGCGGTCTACCTGCTGTGGCGCAGCGGGTTCACTCCGGCCCGCATCGGCCTCGGCCGACTCCGCTGGCGCCCCGACCTGCTCGGCGGCCTCGGCCTGGCGGCACTGATCGGAATCCCCGGACTGGCCCTGTACGTCGCGTCGCGCGCCCTGGGGTTCAGCGTCGCGGTGGTCCCCAGTGAACTCGACGACACGTGGTGGCGCATACCCGTGCTGCTGCTGGTGTCCTTCGCCAACGGCTGGGCCGAGGAGGTCGTGGTGGTCGGCTTCCTGCTGACCCGGCTGCGCCAACTCGACGTGAGCCCCGCGACCGCGATCGTGGCGTCCAGCGTGCTGCGCGGCGCCTACCACCTCTACCAGGGTTTCGGCGCCGGGCTGGGGAACCTCGCGATGGGCCTCGTGTTCGGGTGGGTCTGGCATCGGACGGGCCGACTCTGGCCGCTGGTGATCGCGCACGGCATCATCGACTCGGTCGCCTTCGTGGGGTACGCACTGCTTGCCCCACACCTGGGCTGGCTGGGCATCGATCCGCCGCCGAGCACGTAAATTGGCCTGGTGAACGACGACCGGCCGCGGTACGGCCAGCCGCCGCCCGGTCCCGGCGATCGGCGTGGCGCACCCCGCCCACCGCAGTCCGACGAACCGTCGCAGGTGATCCGTCGCGACCCGTCGCACCGCCCGCATCCGGGGGCCTTCCCCGCGCAGCGCACGCCTGCGCCGCCACCCCCACCGCCTCGCCACACCC
>NZ_LZHW01000005.1 GCF_001667265.1 Mycobacterium sp. ACS4331
CAATCATCACCGAGCCCACTCCGCCCTCGGAGGCCAGCCGCCGGTCACCCGACTGACCAACCTCCCTGGACATCACACCTAGTCGGCCAGACCCAACGCTGGTCCGGCCGACCGGCGGATCAGCTTGTGACGTTCTTGAGTTCGTCGCCCAGCGCGGCCGCTTCATCCGGCGTCAGTTCGACGACGAGGCGGCCACCTCCTTCGAGTGGAACCCGCATCACGATGCCACGCCCCTCTTTGGTTGCTTCCAGCGGACCGTCACCGGTCCGGGGCTTCATGGCCGCCATCGAGTGCTCCCTCCACATCTGCGCTGGTCGGCGTCGCGGCCTGATCGGCGCGAACTGCCGGTTCACGCGGTCCATTCTTCCCTATCGGTGGCCCGACGTGTGCAAGACCCGTCCGTTGGGCGCGTTCATCGGCCCGGAACCCAGCAGGTCGCGACGTGATCATCGACCATTCCGGTGGCCTGCATCAGGGCGTAAGCCGTGGTGGGACCGACGAAGCGGAACCCGCGGCGTTTGAGTTCTTTGGCCATCGCGACCGATTCCGGGCTGGTGGCCGGCACGTCGGCCATGGTCTTGGGCCTCGGCCGCGCCGGCGGTGCGAAGGACCACAACAGGTCCGAAAGATCGACATCGAGCTCGGCGACGGCCCGGGCGTTGGCGATCGTCGCCTCGATCTTGGCGCGGTTGCGCACGATGCCCGAGTCCGCCATCAGGCGCGCCACCTCGGACTCGCCGTACTGGGCGACGGCCCTGAAGTCGAAGCCGTCGAACGCGGCCCGGAAGTTGTCCCGCTTGCGCAGGATGATGAGCCACGACAGGCCGCTCTGGAACGCCTCCAGCGTCATCCGCTCGAACAGCGGCACCGCCCCGCGCAGCGGCTGACCCCACTCCTGGTCGTGGTAGTCCCGGTAGAGGTCGGAACCGTCGGCCCAGCCACAGCGGACACGCGTGTCGGACTCGGCGGTCACGGGACGTCCTGACGTGACACGTCGGCGGCGACCTCGTCGGCATCCACATCGGCATCCTGCACGCCGACCTCGTCGGCGTACTGGTCCACCTCTGCGTCGGGCGGCGGCGTCTCGGTGACCCCGCGCAGCGCCGCGAGCTCACCGCGCAGTGAATCCAGCTCGGCGCCGAGGCGGTCGAGCACCCAGTCCACCTCGCTGGTCTTGTACCCGCGCAGGGTCTGGGCGAACTTGACCCGTTCCACGTCGGCGCCGGTGACGCCCGAGGCGGGCAGCACCGTGGCCGTCGTGCCGCGCGGCAACGGCGGCAACTGTTCACCGCGGCCGAACAGCACACTGGCCACACCGAAGAGCACCACCGCGACCAGGACGAGAACCACCAGATAAAGCAGAACCATGGTCACGGGTTCGATACTGCCCGATGGGTGTGACAGATCGGGCGGGGCACCGCTAACGAAGTGTGTTCATCGGAGGCCGGTCCTCCAGGGTCACCTTGGAGGTCCGCGGCGTGAAGTCGTCGCCGTCGGTGAAGAACTGCGTGACGCCCACACCCGAGTCGGGAAGCTCGCAGCGCCGCAGCATGGTCGCGATGATCTGCCGGCTCATCGAGGCCAGTTCGGTCAGCGGACGGTTGCGATGCACGCGCACACCGAGATTCACCTGAGCGATGGCGTCGAGACCCAGCCGGTCGTAGGTGTCGATCAGCAGCCCGATCTCCACTCCGTAACCGGGTGCGAACGGCACCGAGGTGAGCAGTTCGCGGGTTCCGGCGTACTCGCCGCCGAGCGGCTGCAGCACACAACCCAGCTCGGGTCGCAGCGCGGACAGCAGTGGGCGCGCGACCAGTTGGGTGACCCGGCCGCCACCGTTGGCGTCCTCGGCACCGCTGACCTTCAGCGGGCGCCGGTAGAAGCCCTTCACCAGGTGGATGCCGTCTCCGGTCAGGATCGGGCCGACAAGGCGGGGCACGAACATCGGGTCGGGATCGATGAGGTCGGAGTCGACGAACACGATGATGTCGCCAGTGGCGGCGGCCAGTGACCGCCACAGCACCTCGCCCTTGCCGGGTTGCGGTGGCACCTCGGGAAGCGCCTGCTCGCGGCTGACGACGCGGGCACCCGCGGCGATCGCGCGGATCTCGGTGTCGTCGGTGGAACCGGAGTCCAGCACGATCAGTTCATCGACCAGTCCCCCGACCATCGGGGAGATGGTGTCGATGACGGAGGCGACGGTCTCCTCTTCGTTCAGTGCGGGCAGCACCACCGAGATGGTCCGACCGGCTTTGGCGGCCTCGAGCTCAGCCACTGTCCACGTCGGCCGGTTCCAGCTGTGGTCGGACAACCACGAGTGGCCCGGCACCGTGTTCTCAGTGGACAGGTCAGGAAGTGTCGTCATGCCAATCCCCTCACCGTGCGCGTCGGTGGACGCACGCCTTGGATCGACGCGACCATGTCGAGTACGCGCCGAGTGGGTCCGACCTCGTGCACCCGGAACATCCGGGCACCGTCGGCCGCCGCCAAGGCGGTGGCGGCCAGGGTTCCCTCGAGGCGTTCGGTCAGTTCCACACCCAGAGTCTCCCCGACAAAATCCTTGTTGCTCAGGGCCATCAGGACCGGCCATCCAGTGTTAACAAGCTCTTTCACGTGCCGCAACAAACTAAGACTGTGGTAAGTGTTCTTGCCGAAATCGTGCGTCGGGTCGATCAGAATCGCGTCGCGCGCCACTCCCGCCGCAACCGCCTTCTCGGCCGCCGACGTCACCTCGTGGATCACATCGTCGACGACACCGTGGGTGCTGGTGCCGTAGTTGACGCGGAACGGCCGGGTCCGCGGGACCGCTCCGCCGGTGTGCGAGCAGACCAGGCCCGCGCCGAACTCGGCGGCGACCTCGGGCAGGCCCGGATCCGCGCCCGCCCACGTGTCGTTGATCAGATCCGCACCCGCTGCGCAGGCCAGCTTGGCCACACTGGCGCGCCAGGTGTCGACGCTGATCAGCTGGTCGGGATACTCCGCGCGCACCCATTCGATGAACGGCACCACGCGGGCGGTCTCCTCGTCCGCGTCGACCCGCTGACCAGGACCGGCCTTGACCCCTCCGATGTCGATGACGTCGGCACCCTCCTCAACGACGCGGTGCACCGCGGCCTTCGCCGCGTCGTCGGTGAACGTCGCGCCGCGGTCGTAGAAGGAGTCGGGCGTGCGGTTGACGATCGCCATGATCAGTGCCCGATCACCGGCCACCGGCCTGCCCAAGAACGTCGACTGCACGACTCCAGGCTAGATGGCGGCGTTCACCGGGCGGGTCCGCCGATCCGGATATAGCCTCTGAGCAGTGCGGACGGCACCTTTCGGGGAGGGGATCAGTCGATGAAGATGCGGGCGGCCCGGATGTATGGGTACAAACAGCCACTGCGCCTCGAGGAGATCGACATCCCCGTCCCCGGGCCGGAGGAGGTGCTCGTCCGAGTCGGAGGAGCCGGCATGTGCCGTACCGACTTCCAATTGGTCGACGGGTACTTCGACAACGGGTTGTCCATGGACTTCCCCATCACCCCCGGTCATGAGGTCGCGGGGTGGGTCGACAGCCTCGGCTCGGCGGTGCCCGCCTCGGCCGGCCTGTCCGAGGGCGATCAGGTGGTGGTGTTCGGCAGTTGGGGCGACGGTGCGTGCCGCCAGTGCCATGAGGGCAACGAGCAGTTGTGCGCGCACGGTGTCTGGGCCGGGTTCGGGCGGCATGGCGGCTATCAGGAGTACCTGCCCGTCAACTACCGCTACCTGATCAGGATGCCCGCCGACGGGGGGCTGTCCCCGGAGAACCTGGCGCCGCTGACGGATGCGGGCCTGACGCCGTATCGCGGGCTCAAGAAGCTGCAGGCGGGCGGGCACCTGGGCCCGGGACGCACGCTGGCCGTCACGGGTGTGGGCGGACTGGGCAGTTACGGCACGCAGTACGCCAAACTGCTGGGCAGCGGTGCGACGGTCGTCGCGTTCGGGCGCAGCGAAGAGAAGCTCAAGGTGGCGCTCGACAATGGGGCCGATCATGCGGTCAACGTGCGGGATCGGTCAGCGGCCTCCGTCGCCGCTGAACTGGAGTCGCTGACGGGCCGGCCCGCACTGGATGCGGTGCTCGACTGCGCGGGCGCCGAGGAGTCGATTCAGCTGGCGTTCGCGCTCTTGGCGACTGAGGGTGCGGTGGCCTCGGTCGGGCTGATCGGCAACCGCGTGGACATCCCGCTGTTCCCACTGGTGGCCCGCGAGTACACCTACTACGGGTCGTTCTGGGGCAACTTCAACGACCTCACCGAGGTGCTGGCGCTGGCCGGTGAGGGCGGCATCAAGCACACCGTCACGCGGGTGCGGTTCGAGGACGTCAACGAGACGCTGGACGCCGTCGCCCGCGGGGACATCATCGGGCGCGCGGTCATCGTCTACGACTGACTCCGGGAGTCGGGGAGGAATCGGCCAGCCGACGCCGAATTGTTCCAGTGGGTCGTGGATCCGGTGATTTCACAACCCATCGCGACAACTCGATGGCGTGGCGGGCGTGGCTGGCGACAACTCGACGGCGTGGCTGGCGTGGCTGGCGTGGGACGGGTGTCAGCCCTTCGGACGCTCCCCGCTGGCGACCTCGTCCGGATATGCGTCGTGGTAGGGGATGAACCCCTCCCGCCGACCGGCGAGCACGAACAGCGGGTCGTCGATGTGTGACCCGTAGGCGTCCTCGCGCAGATCCACCTTGCGACTCTTGAACGTGGATGTGTGCTCGAGTGAGTCCACGATCCGCACGAACAGCGGCACCGCATAGCTGGGCAGCCTGCTGTACAGGGTCTCGGCCAGTTCGATTCCGTCGAACTCCTGGCCCTCGCGGATCTTGATCGCGGCCATGCCCGCACGACCGCCGGTGTTCGGCACCTCGACGCCGAAGACCGTGCACTCCTCGACCTGAGGGTCCGCGGCCAGCGCCGCCTCCACCTCCGTCGTCGCGACGTTCTCCCCCTTCCAGCGGAAGGTGTCGCCGAGGCGATCGCCGAAGGCGGCGTGGCCCAGGCCCTGCGGCTTCATCACGTCGCCGGTGTTGAACCACACGTCGCCGTCACGAAAAGCGTTGCGAATCAACTTCTTCTCGCTGGCCTTCGGATCGGTGTAGCCGTCGAACGGGGACAACCGGTTGACCGGGCTGATGAGCAGGCCGGGTTCACCCGCGCCCACCTTTTTCACCCGACCGTTCTCGTCACGCTTGGGTTCGCCTGTCTCGGCGTCGTATTCGACGTAAGCCAGGAACGGCAGCGGGCTGACACCGGTGCTCTTCGAGACGTTGAAGATGTTGATGAACGCGGTGTTGCCCTCGCTGGCGGCGTAGAACTCGCACACCCGCTTGATCCCGAAGCGGGTGGTGAACTCATCCCAGATCTCCGGACGCAGACCGTTGCCCGCGATCAACCGGACCCGGTGCCTGCGGTCGGTCGGCTTCTCCGGCTGGTTGAGCAGGTACCGGCACAACTCACCGATGTAGATGAATGCCGTCGCGTCGTAGCGGATCACGTCGTCCCAGAAGCGCGACGCCGAGAACTTCTCGCCGATCGCCAGCGTCGCACCGGCGTTGATCACCGACGACACCGCCACCGTCAGCGCGTTGTTGTGGTAGAGCGGCAGGCAGGAGTACAGCGTGTCGTCAGCGCGCAGTCGCAGGCCCAGGCCGCCGAAACCGGCCAGCGCGCGCAGCCAGCGATAGTGCGTCATGACGCTGGCCTTGGGGTTGCCGGTGGTGCCCGAGGTGAAGATGTAGAACGCGGTGTCCTTGGCGAGCACCGCCGACGCGGACGCCGGGTTGCCGGTCGGCGCGGTGGCCGCGGACTGCTCGAACTCCTCGATGGTCAGCACCACCCCAGATTCGAGTTCGGCACCGGATTCGCTGATGTGCTCGACGAGATCGGTCTCCGACAGGATGACCTTGGCGCCCAGCAGTCCGACACTGTGTGCGAGCACATCACCGCGCTGGTGGTAGTTGAGCATTCCCGCCACGGCGCCGCATTTGACTGTGGCCAGCATGGCCAGCACCGCGTTCGGTGAGTTGCGCAGCATGATGCCCACGACGTCGCCGTGTCCGACGCCGCGCGCCGCCAGTGCCGCGGCGTAGCGGTTGGCGGTGGCGTTGGCCTCGGCGTAGGTGATCCGCTGATCGCCGAACTTCAGGAAGACCCGGTCGGCGTACTTGGCCGCACGGTCCTGGAAGACCTTGCCGATGGAGGCCTTCGACGTGGGCCGTGCGAGCATCCCGGTACTCACCCCGCGCACGATCGCGGGTGCATCCATCAGGACGCCGGGAATCTGGCTGACGATGTCGAGGAGACCGACGGAAGCGCGAGAGTCAGACGCTGGCATGCCGTCGAGCCTAACCGGGAGACGAGACCGGCGGTATCGGGCCGGGAGCACACAGGTCGAGAGCCGCGTCGACATCACGAACGACCAGCAGCCGATCCAGCGCGGCCTGCGCGACGAAACCCGTTGCCAGCAGCCCGTCCAGCCATGACAGCAACCCGTCATAGTGTCCGTCCGGGTCGAGCAGCACGACGGGTTTGGTGTGCATGCCCAGATAACCCGCGGTCCAGGTCTCGAACATCTCCTCGAGCGTGCCGATGCCACCCGGCAGCGTGATGAAGGCGTCGGCGGAATCCTCCATGACCTGTTTGCGCTGACGCATGGTGTCGGTCACGATCACGTCGTCGGCGTCGACGTCGGCGACCTCCCGGTGCACAAGCGCCTTCGGGATCACCCCCACGGTGCGGCCACCGCGCGAACGCGCCGCCGCGGCCACCGCTCCCATCGCCGAGACGTTTCCGCCGCCCGACACCAGGGTCCAATTGCGGTCGGCGACCGCGCGGCCCAGCCTGGCGGCCAGATCCAACAGCTCGGGATGGGTGGGGCCGGAGGCGCAGTACACGCAGACAGCCCATTCGTTCTGCATGACACCCGAGCGTATTTGGCGCTAACCCGGTCGGCCCGGCCGCCCGGGTCATAAGATCCGCCCGTGCCGGAGCACTGGAGCGTCCCGCAGCACGCCGACGTCCTCGACCGGCTTGCGGCGGCGGTGGCGACGCGGCCGGGCGCCGTCGTCACCGGGCCCGACGGGATCGGCAAGTCGACCCTGGTGCACCAGGCGGCCGCGCGATACACCGAGGCGCACCCCGGCGTGGTGCTGCGCATCGTGACCGGCACCCCCACCGAATGCGCGGTGCCCTTCGGCGCGTTCGCCCACCTGGTCGACATCGCCGAGATGGGCAAGCCGGCCGCGCTGCTGCGGGCCGCGCGCGACTCGCTGCGAGCCGAGGCCGACGACCTGCTGATCGTCGACGACGCCAACCAGCTCGACCCTCTCTCGGCCACGCTGGTCTACCAGCTCGCGCTGGCCGGTGAGACCCGGATGATCGTGACGGCGCGAGAGGACGACGCGCCGGCGGCCGTCCGGGCCCTGTGGACCGACGCGCTGCTGCCCCGTATCGACGTCGCGCAGCCGACCACAGACACCACAGACACCTCAGCCGAGAAGGCCGAGGCGTTTCTGAGCCGGGCTCCCGCAGAGGTGCGCGCCGTCCTCGATCACCTCAGCCAGCAGGAGCCCATCCCGTTCGAGGATGCGGTCGCCCTGACGTCGGAGACCGCGGTGCGCGACGCCGAGCGCCTCGGCGTGATCGAGGTGCTTCCCCGGGCCGGCACACAGATGGTGTTCACGACGCATCCTCTGTTCGCGCTTCGGTCGGCGGCGGCCCTGGGCGCGGACGAGCGCCGTCGGATCCGGGGCGCCCTGGCACGGGCCGCAGCGGCGCGGGCGCGCAATCATCCCAGCGATCGACTCCGGGTGGCCGGCCTCGCCGTGGACAGTGACCACCCGCCGCCCGTCGACCAGACGGTCGCCGATGCCGATGCGGCGCTGCGCCTCGGCGACCTTGCGCTGGCCGAGCGCCTGGCCCGGTCGGCCGTGATGCGGGGCGACGCGCTCCGCGCCCGCCTGGTGCTGGCGCACGCCCTGTCCTGGCAGGGCCGAGGACGGGACGCGGCCGAGGTGCTCGCCGCCGTGGACCCGGGCGGGCTCTCGGACGGCGACGTCATGGCGTGGGCACTGCCGCGTGCGGCCAATCAGTTCTGGATGCTCGGCGAGCCCGAACAGGCGACGGCGTTCCTGCGCAACACCCGCAGTCGGCTCAGTGAGCCTTCGGCACAGACCACAATCGACGCGCTGACCGCGACCTTCGCGATGAACGCCGGAGCGCCGCAGCGCGCGCTGCGGATCGCCGAGACCGTGTTGTCATCCCCGACGGCCGACGACACCGCAGTGGCCTGGGCGGCCAGTGCCGCGGCGCTGTCCTCGGCACGGATCGGTCGGTTGGCCGAGGTCGAGTCCTTTGCGCGACGGGCGTCCGCGGTGGAGCACCCGGGCCTGCTGAGGTTCACGGTCGGGCTCGCGCAGTGCACGGCGCTGATCATGGGCGGGGATCTCGACGGCGCCGAAGCCGTCGCGCAGCGGTACACCGACTTCGCCGAACTGCAGCAGCCCGGCCGCGCGATCGGCGAGGTGCTGCTGGCCAATGTCGCACTGGCCAAGGGCGATTCGGCGGCCGCGGCTGAGCTTCTGGGGCCCGCCGCGGCCGCCCTCGAACGCACGGGATACTCGTGGGGCCCGCTGGCGTTGATGCTCTCAGCGACCGCCACGGCTCAGCTCGGCGACCTGCCCGGCGCGGCAAAGACCTTGGCGCGAGCCGAGTCTCGGCACGGCACCAAGTCCGCGCTGTTCGCTCCGGAACTGGGCATCGCGCGGGCATGGCGGCTTGCGGCGGGCCGCGATCAACACGGTGCGGTCGCGGCGGCCAGGCAGGCCGCCGGGATGGCGGAGCGCTCCGGGCAGGCCGCCGTCGCGGTGCGGTGTTGGTATGAGTCGGTCAGGCTCGGTGACCCACGCGCCGCCGAGGCACTCGAGCGGATCGCCCCCACCGTCGACTCGGCGCTGACCGACCGTGCGCTGACCGAGGCGCGCGCGGTTCAGCGCGACAGGTAGCCGCGCAGTGTCTCCGTTACGGCGGTGATCTGCGCGATCTCGACCCGCTCGTCGCGCCGGTGGGCCAGGTTGGGGTCGCCCGGACCGTAGTTGAGGGCGGGGATGCCCAGCGCCGCGAACCGCGACACGTCGGTCCAGCCGTACTTGGCTCGCACCTGACCTCCCGCGGCAGCCACAAGCTGCGCCGCGGCGGGCTGCCCGAGTCCGGGCAGCGCACCGGCGGCGGAGTCGGTCAACTCCACTGTCACCGGCAGGCCGTCGAAGACCTCACGCACGTGGTCGAAGGCCTGCTGCGGCGAGCGGTCCGGCGCGAACCGGAAGTTCACGGTGACCGATGCGGCGTCGGGGATGACATTGCCCGCCACTCCCCCGTCGATGCGCACCGCCGACAGACCCTCGCGGTACACGCAGCCGTCGATGTCGACGTCGCGCGGCGGGTAGTCGGACAGCCTCGTCAGCACGAGCGAGAGTTTGTGAATAGCGTTGTCGCCCATCCACGATCGCGCCGAGTGTGCGCGCGTGCCGGTCGCACTGACAACGACGCGCAGCGTGCCCTGGCAGCCGGCCTCGATGTACCCGCCGGTCGGCTCGCCCAGCACCGCGACGTCGGCACGCAGCCACTCCGGGAGGTCGCGTTCGATGCGGCCCAGGCCGTTGGCTGAGGCTTCGATCTCCTCGCAGTCGTAGAACACCAGCGTCAGATCGTGGGCCGGGTCCGTGATGGTGGCCGCCAGGTGCAGGAACACCGCGTCCCCGGACTTCATGTCCGAGGTGCCGCAGCCGTACATGACATCGCCGTCGATCCGGCTGGGCAGGTTGTCGGCGATCGGCACGGTGTCGAGGTGCCCGGCCAGCATCACGCGGCTGGGCAGACCCCGATTGGTGCGGGCCAGGACGGCGTCCCCGCTGCGGATGACCTCGAAGCCCACCGTCTGCTCGCGCAGCGCGGACTCGACCGCGTCGGCGATGCGCGCCTCGTCGCGCGACTCGCTGGGGATGTCGACCAGCGCCGCGGTCAGGGCAATCGGGTCACCGTGGAGGTCCAGCACGACTACCCAGGCTAGCCGCCCTGCTCGCTTCCGCCGAGACTGCGGTGAGCGTGCTCGTTCCGGCGAGTTTTCGCACTCCCCGCGGTATCGGCGATGGCAAGGACGTGCCGTGGGCGTCAACTGGGCGTCCCGGTAGCCTGTAGCACCGTGACTGGAGCTTCGGGTATCGGTTTGGCAACACTGGCGAGTGACGGGTCGGTTCTCGACACCTGGTTCCCCGCCCCAGAACTCGGAACCTTCTCCGACGCCGGAACCGTGCAGCTGTCGGGCGCGGACGCCCCCGCCGACCTGGCCGCACTGACCGGGCGCGACGAGGACCGCGGCACCGAGACCGTCGTCGTCCGCACCACGATCTCCGACCTCGACGCGAAGGCCGCCGACACTCACGACGTGTACCTGCGTCTGCACCTGCTGTCGCATCGCCTGGTGGCGCCGCACAAGCTCAACGCCGACGGGTTCTTCGGCCTGCTGACCAACGTGGTGTGGACCAATCACGGGCCGTGCGCGGTCGAGGGCTTCGAGCTGGTGCGGGCCAAGCTGCGCCGTCGTGGCCCGGTCACGGTCTACGGGGTGGACAAGTTCCCCCGCATGGTCGACTACGTCGTGCCCGCCGGGGTGCGCATCGCCGACGCCGACCGCGTGCGTCTCGGAGCGCACCTGGCCGCCGGCACCACCGTCATGCACGAGGGCTTCGTCAACTTCAACGCGGGCACGCTGGGCAGCTCGATGGTCGAGGGACGCATCTCGGCCGGCGTGGTGGTCGACGACGGCTCCGACGTCGGTGGCGGCGCCTCGATCATGGGCACGCTCTCGGGCGGCGGCAGCGAGGTCATCTCGCTGGGCAAGCGCTGCCTGCTGGGCGCCAATTCGGGTCTGGGCATCTCGCTCGGTGATGACTGCGTCGTCGAGGCCGGGCTGTACGTCACGGCGGGCACGAAGGTGACCACGTCGGACGGCCAGTCCATCAAGGCGCGGGAACTGTCGGGCTCGTCGAATCTGCTGTTCCGCCGCAACTCGCTGACCGGAGCGGTCGAGGTCGTGCATCGCGACGGCCACGGCATCACCCTCAACGAGGCCCTGCACGCGAACTGAGGCACCCGCATGAGCCGGCACGCGTTCAGCGACCCTGAGCGGCATGCGGTTTACCACGCCATCTTCGCCCGGCGTGACATGCGCCGATTCGTACCGGGTACGACAGTGCCGGCCGACGCGTTGCACCGCATTCTGCGGGCCGCGCACGCGGCACCCAGCGTCGGCCTGATGCAGCCGTGGCGGTTCATCCGGATCACCGACGACCAGATCCGCTCTGCCATCCACCGCCTGGTCGATGAGGAGCGGATCCGCACCGCAGAGGCTCTGGGCTCACGCGACGACGAGTTCCTGGCCCTCAAGGTCGAAGGCATCATGGACTGCGCCGAACTGCTGGTCATCGCGCTCGGCGAGGGCCGCGAGCAGCATGTCTTCGGCCGGCGCACCATGCCGCAGATGGATCTGGCGTCGGCCGCATGCGCGATTCAGAACGTCTGGCTGGCGGCGCGGGCCGAGGGCTACGGCGTCGGCTGGGTGTCGATCTTCGATCCGGACGCCCTGGCCCGGCTGCTCGGCATGCCCGCGGGTGCGGAACCGATCGCGGTGCTGTGCCTCGGCGAGGTGCCGGAGTTCCCCGAGCGCCCACAGTTGGAGATCGACCAGTGGGCGGTGGCGCGTCCGCTGTCCGAGTTCGTCTTCGAGAACGGCTGGGACTGAGTTCTTCTCGCGACGGTCTTCTCGCGACGGTCTTCTCGCGACGGTCTTCTCGCGACCGCCGAGCGTCCCCTGGGTCTCCGGTGAGCGCCCCACTTTGTACGCCTTGCCCGGCGTGTCAACGTACAGACACGCCCGCTCGCGGGAAGGGGGGTGGGGTGCTCGCGGGAATTCATTCAGCGGCGAGGACGCAGAACTCGTTGCCCTCGGGATCTGCGAGCACAACCCAACTCGACGCGCCCTGCCCGACGTCGACGTGGCGAGCACCCAGGCCAACCAACCGCGCGACCTCCGCCTGCTGATCGTCTGGGGTGAAGTCGAAGTGGATCCGGTTCTTGACCACCTTCTCGTCGTCGACCGGCAGGAACAGCCACAGTGGCCGGGCCCCCTCGGGCGGGCGCAGCGCGACGTCGCCATCCTCGGTGAGCTCCGTCGGCCATCCCAGCGCCTGCGACCACCACTGCCCCAATGCCGCGGGATCGTGGGCGTCGATGCACAGTTCGCTGAACCGCAGGGTCATGTCATCAACTCCTTCTTGAGCACCTTGCCCATCGCGTTGCGCGGCAGTTCCTCGACGAACCGCACCTCCCGCGGCCGCTTGTGCGCCGAAAGCTCCTGCCCGACATGGTTGATCAGCTCATCTGCGGACGCATCCCCGACGACGTAGGCCACGATGCGCTGGCCCAGATCGGCGTCGGGCAACCCGACCACCGCGGCCTCACGCACACCCGGGTGACCGAGCAGCGCGGTCTCGATCTCACCGGCGCCCACGCGATACCCACCGGTCTTGATCAGGTCGACGGACTCGCGCCCGACGATCCGATGCATGCCCTGCGCGTCGATCACAGCGACATCCCCGGTGCGGTACCACCCGTCTTCACCAAGCACCTCGGCCGTGGCCTCCGGTCGGTTCAGGTAGCCCTTGAAGAGCATCGGGGCCCGAACATGAAGGTGGCCAATGGTTTCCCCGTCATGCGGGACAGGGTCTCCGGCGTCGTCGACCAGACGCGTCTCGACCCCCTGCAGCGGAAGCCCCACCCAGCCCGGACGCCGCTCGCCGTCGACCCGGGTGCTCAGTGTGATCAGGGATTCGGTGCTGCCGTACCGCTCCACGGGCGCATGCCCGGTCAGTTCGGTGAGCTTGTCGAACACCGGAACCGGCAACGGCGCACTGCCCGACACCAGCAGGCGCGCCGAGGACAGGGCACGGGCCGCATCGGGGTCGGCGGCCACTCGCGACCACACCGTCGGCACCCCGAAGTACAGCGTGCCTCCCGCTGCGGCGTAGGCCTCGGGGGTGGGCTTGCCGGTGTGCACGAACCGGTTCCCGATGCGCAGCGAGCCCAGCAGACCGAGCACGAGGCCATGCACGTGGAACAGCGGAAGTCCGTGCACCAGTGTGTCATCCGCGGTCCAGTGCCACGCCTGCGCCAGCGCGTCGATGTCCGCGGCGACGGCCCCGCGAGTGGTCTGGACCCCCTTCGGCAGACCCGTGGTGCCCGAGGTGTACATGACATAGGCCAGGGCGCTCGGTGAGGGCTCGGCGTACCGGTGCCACGACCGGGCATGCATCCGCACCGGGATGTGCGGCAGTCCGTCGGGATCGTCGGGCAGTTCCCCGAGCCAGGCCTGGGCCCCGGAGTCGGTGAGCATATGGGCGCGTTCGGTGACCCCGACGTCGGCCGGAATCGGCACGAACGGCACACCGGCGATCAGGCAGCCCGTCACGGCCAGCACGGTGGTCGGGGTCGGCGTGGCGAGCACGGCAACTCGGCGGGCACCGCCGACGCGTTCGGCGACCGACGTCGCGGCGCCGACAAGGTCACTGCGGCTCAGCGTGGTGCCGCCGATCGTCACAGCATCGGCGAGGTCCGCACCGGCGGCCACAGCAGCGGGGTTCAAGGAGGCCAACAGCACGCCTGTGACGCTACCGCGATACTGACCCGATGGATCCCATCGAGCGGCTCAAGTCCGACACGGTGTACTCCAACGCCTGGATGACCGTGCGCGAGGACGCCATCCGTCGTCCCGACGGCAGCCACGGCATCTACGGCGTGGTGGACAAACCCGACTATGCGCTGGTGATCGCGCGGCACGACGGTCGGTACATGCTCGTGGAGCAGTTTCGATACCCGCTGGGTCTGCGCCGCTGGGAGTTCCCGCAGGGCACCGCCCCAGGCCTGGCCGACCTGGCACCCGCCGACTTGGCGGCGCGTGAGCTTCGGGAGGAGACGGGGCTGACGGCGACGACGATGGTCGAGTTGGGCCTCCTCGATGTCGCACCCGGAATGAGCAGTCAGCGTGGCCGGGCATACCTGGCGCTCGGGATCACCGAGGGGCCGCCGGAACGCGAGCCCGAGGAACAGGACATGCGCTGCGCCTGGTTCACCCGCGACCAGGTCGTGTCGATGATGCGCGCCTCGCAGATCACCGACGCGCAGTCGCTGGCCGCCTGGACCCTGTTGGGACTCCGAGACGACGCGTAGTCGACTACGCGTGCCAGGCCCTCCCCCCGTTGCCACAGTGCAACGCAGGAGGTGGTTTCACCATGCAGGCCAATGACATCGACGACGTGCTCGACATCCTGGCGGCGATCGTCGCCGACACCAAGCGACGACGGGATCCGCTGGGGTACTTCGCGGCGCTCTACCGCCAGGTGACCCTGCGGGTCCGGGACGAGATCGCACTCGGCATCTTCGAGGACGGCCCGCGGATGTCCCGGTTCGACGCAAAGTTCGCCAACGCCTACTTCACCGCGTACGACCGGTTCCGGCGCCGGCAGCCGACGAGTCGCTCATGGCAGTTCGCCTTCGAGCAGGCCCGGGCCGACGAGACGATCATCCTGCAGGACCTGCTGCTGGGCATCAATGCCCACGTCAACCTGGACCTGGGCGTGGTGACCGGATCGGCGTTCAGCCCCGCCGCTCTGCCGGGCTTCCGCACCGACTTCGATGAGATCAACGACGTTCTGGCCAGCGTGATCCCGCTGGCCCGCAAAGCGGTCGAGGAGTTCTCACCCAGCCTCGCTGAACTGACCGCGGTCGGCGGCCCCGATCTGGCCTTGGCGCTCAACTACAGCGTGGACCTCGCGCGCGATGAGGCCTGGCGCGCGGCCACGCTGGTCTCGACTGTCCCGAGCGCCGTCCGGCCGCTGCTCATCGACGGTCTCGACAACCGGACCAAGCTGCTCGGACGTGTCGTCGCGACCCCTCCGGAGCCGATCGGGACCGTCGTCCGCCGGATTCGCCGGGCCGAGAGCACCGACGTCACCGGCATCATCACCGCGCTGGATTCGCTGGTCTGAGACGGCTCCGCAACGCCTGCGCCAAGACCGGGCATCGAGTCCATAACGACTTGGTCATGCCCCGCGTCGCGATTCGGGAATCGCCGCACCTCATCGATACCTTTGGAGGACAACCGACCACCCCACATCATTCGAGGAAAACGATGCGCATCCGAGGCCCACGCGGTGCGGCGATGGCCCTGTGCCTGATCGCGGGGTTGACGTGGATCGGAGTGACCCCGGCGCAGGCCGCGGGGCAGCCTTGGGCGGGACGGTATTCGATGGTGACCTACGCCTCGCAGAAGGGCGGCACCAGCGCGGCGGTCCGCCAGCGCGAGGGTGACTTCGCCGCGGTCTTCACGCTGACGACCAGTTGCGGCTCGGGAGCGTGCGTCGCCACGGCCGACGGCCCGCCCTCGTCGAACCCGACGGTGCCCAACCCGCTGCGCTACGCATGGGACGGTCAGCAGTGGAAGACGAGCTACGAGTGGGTGTGGCAGTGCTCGATCGGCGGTGACACCGGCCAGTCGCAGTGGAGTCCGGCGCAGTCGTTCACCTTCTACGCACCACAACCGGACGGATCGCTGCGCGGCATCTGGCACACCGACATCTCCACCGGCGCCTGCCGCGGCAGCGTCGTGATGCCCGTCGCCGCGTACCCGGCCTAGTCGCGCCGCACCAGCGCGCGCATGAAGAACGCCAGGTTGGCGGGACGCTCGGCCAGGCGGCGCATGAAGTAGCCGAACCACTGCGTGCCGAACGGCACGTAGACGCGGACGCTGCCACCGGCGTCGGCCAGCCGGACCTGCTCGGAATCCCGGATGCCGTAGAGCATCTGGTACTCGAAATCCTTTGGCCCCCTCCCGCATTCACGGGACATGGCGGTCGCGGCGTCGATCACCGCCGGATCGTGTGAGGCCACCATCGGGTAGCCGGACCCGGCCATCAGCACCCGAAGGCAGCGCAGGTAACTGGCCGTGACCTCGTCGCGGTCGCGGTGGGCGACCGACTCCGGCTCGTCATAGGCGCCCTTGCACAACCTGATCCGGGCACCGGAGGCGGCGAACTCCTGGCAGTCGCCGTACGTGCGACGCAGATAGGCCTGCAACACGGTGCCCAACCACGGGAAGTCAGCGCGCAGTTCGCGCACCGTCAGCAGGGTCGAATCCGTCGTGGTGTGATCCTCGGCGTCGACCGTCACCCACGCCCCGACCTCGCGAGCCCTCGTGCAGATCTGGTGAGCGTTCTCCAGGGCGATCTTGTCCCCGTCGCGGTCCAGCGACTGACCCAGCGCCGACAGCTTGAGCGAGACTTCGAGCGGCGCAACCCCTTCCGACGCGGACTCGGCCCGTTGCCCCAGCAGGTCCAGCAGCCTCAGGTAGGCGCCCACGTTGGCGTCGGCGGTCTCGGTGTCGGTGACGTCCTCGCCGAGATGGTCGACACTGATCATGCGCCCGGACGCTCGGAGGTCCGCGACGGCGCCGAGCACATCCTCGACCGTCTCGCCGGGGACGAACCGTTGCACCACTCGACGGGTCACGGGCATCCGTTCGGCGGACCGCCTCAAGCCATGGGAGTGACTCGCGGTCAGAATGGCGGGTTTGGCCAGGGTGTCGAACAGCCGTGTCATCACTCAGACCTCCATGTGCGCGTAGGTGTGCGACGTGGGCGGCACGAACGTCTCCTTGATGGACCGCGCAGATGTCCAGCGCAGCAGATTCAGCGCCGAACCGGCCTTGTCGTTGGTGCCCGAGGCACGGGATCCGCCGAACGGCTGCTGACCGACGACCGCGCCGGTGGGCTTGTCGTTGATGTAGAAGTTGCCCGCGGCGTGCCGCAGACGTTCGGACGCCGTCAGGACCGCGGCTCGGTCGTCGGCGATCACCGCGCCGGTCAACGCGTACTTCGCACCGTTGTCGACGACCGACAGGATGTCGTCGAACTTGTCGTCCGGGTACACGTGCACCGCGAGAATCGGCCCGAAGTACTCGGTGGAGAACGCCTCGTCCGTCGGGTCGTCGGACAGCAGTACGGTGGGCCGGACGAAATATCCTGTGCTGTCGTCGTACTCGCCGCCGGCGGCCACGGTCACCCCCGCCGCGCCCTTGGCCCGCTCGATCGCCTTGACGTTCTTGGCGAACGCGCGCTCATCGATCAGGGCGCCGCCGTAGTTGCGCAGGTCGGTGACGTCGCCGTAGGCCAGTGCCTCGGTGGCGCCGAGAAGGTCGTCACCCATCTCGTGCCACACCGACTGCGGGATGAACGCACGCGAGGCGGCCGAGCACTTCTGCCCCTGATAGTCGAACGCGCCGCGAATGAGCGCGGTCCGCAGCACATCTGGCCGTGCCGACGAGTGAGCCACGACGAAGTCCTTACCGCCGGTCTCCCCGACCAGACGGGGATAGCTGTGGTAGCGCTCGATGTTGGCGCCGACCTCACGCCACAGGTGCTGGAATGTCGCGGTGGACCCGGTGAAGTGGATGCCGCTGAGACGCGGGTCTGCGAGCACCACATCCGACACCGCGTACCCGTCGCCCGCCACCAGGTTGATCACGCCGGGCGGAAGTCCGGCGGCCTCCAGCAGCTGCATGGTCAAGTGGGCCGAGAAGGTCTGCGTGATCGAGGGTTTCCACACCACGGTGTTGCCCATCAGGGCGGGAGCGGTGGGCAGGTTGCCCGCGATCGCGGTGAAGTTGAACGGCGTGACCGCATAGACGAAACCGTCCAGCGGCCGATAGTCGGTGCGGTTCCACACGCCGCGGGAACTGACCGGCTGCTGCGCCAGAATCTGCCGGGCGAACGCGACATTGAACCGCCAGAAGTCGACGAGTTCGCACGGCGCATCGATCTCGGCCTGATAGGCGGTCTTGGACTGACCGAGCATCGTCGCCGCCGCGATCTTCTCGCGCCACGGGCCGGCCAGCAGGTCGGCCGCACGCAGGAACACCGCCGCGCGTTCGTCGAACGGCATCGCGGCCCAGGCCGCCTTGGCGGCCATCGCGGCGTCCACGGCGTCGGCGGCCTCACGGTGCTCGGCATTGGTGAGGGTGCCCAGCACCGCGCTGTGGTGATGCGGCTGGACGACGGCGATGCGGGCCCCCTCCCCCATCACCCGTCGGCCGGCGATGACATGCGGCAGGTCGACCGGGGCGCTGGCGAGCTCGTCGAGCGCCGCGAGCAGGCGGTCGCGCTCGGGCGACCCGGGCGCGTAGTCATGGACCGGTTCGTTGGCGGGAAGCGGCACGTCGGAGATGGCATCCATGGGTCCACGATCCCCGACATGAGCGGTCGAACCGTGATCCGATCAGCCAATCCGAGTCATTGCTGTTAGTAGAATCGGACAATATGCGGGCCACCGGAGTCAGCCTCGGGCAACTGCTGCTGGCGCTTGACGCGACCCTGGTCACGCTGGTGGAGGCGCCCCGCGGGCTGGATCTCCCGGTGGCGTCCGCCGCGCTGCTGGACTCCGACGACGTCCGCCTGGGCCTCGCGCTCGCGGCGGGTTCAGCCGACGTGTTCTTCCTCCTCGGCCTCTCCGAGACCGAAGCGGTGGGGTGGCTCGATCGGCAGGCCACCACGCGGCATCCGACCGCGATCTTCGTCAAGGAACCCGGGGCGGCGCTCGTCGAGCGGGCCTCGACGCTCGGAGTCGCGGTGGTGGCGGTCGAACCCCGGGCCCGTTGGGAACGGCTGTACCGCCTGATCAACCACGTCTTCGAGCATCATGGCGATCGCGCCGACCCGCAGTACGACTCCGGCACCGACCTCTTCGGTCTGGCCCAGTCCATCGCCGACCGGACGCACGGCATGGTCAGCATCGAGGACGCGCAGTCGCACGTGCTGGCCTACTCGGCGTCCAACGACGAGGCCGACGAACTGCGGCGCCTGTCGATCCTGGGCCGTGCCGGGCCGCCCGAACACCTGGCGTGGCTTGCTCGGTGGGGCATCTTCGACGCGCTGCGGGCGGGCGGCGACGTTGTCCGGGTGGCAGCACGCCCAGAACTGGGGCTGCGGCCTCGGCGTGCGATCGGCGTCCACCGCCCCGACCTCGATCAGCGGCGGACTCCGACGTTCGCCGGCACGATCTGGGTTCAGGAGGGATCCCGGCCGTTGGCCGAGGACGCCGACGAGGTGCTGCGGGGTGCCGCCGTGCTCGCGGCGCGCATCATGGCGAGGTTGATGAGCACACCGTCGATGCACACAATCCGGGCCCACGAACTGCTCGGACTGCGCGAAGGGGGCGACGACCTCGGCACGGTGGCCCGCGAACTCGGGATCGCCGAAGACGGCCGAGCCGCGGTCGTCGGTGTGCAGTGCAGGGCACCGCACACCCGGCTGGGCGACATTCTGGGGTTGAGCGCGAGCGCGTTTCGTCATGACGCCGTGGTCGCCTCGGTCGGCCAGCGGGCCTATGTGGTGTTCCCGGATGCCGGGCGCCCAGCGGCCGTCACGTCATGGATCCGGGGCGTGGTGAGTTCGCTGGACACCGAGCTGGGGCTGGACCTGAGGGCGGTGACGGCCGCATCTCTCGCGGGGCTCGGTCAGGTCGCGGCGGCCCGCATCGACATCGACCGCGTGCTCGACAGCAGTGACCGGCATCCCGGCGCGATCGAGCGGGTCAGCTCGATCGCGGAGGCACGCACGACCGTACTGCTCGATGAGATCGTCACCTGGCTGGCCGACAACCCCCGGCTGCTGGACTCCCGGATCCAGCAGCTGGATTCGACGTCGACCCGGACCCTGCGCACCTATCTGGACTGTTTCGGCGACGTGGCCGAAACCGCCGAGGCGCTGCACGTGCACCCCAACACCGTCCGATACCGGATCCGCCGCATCGAGCAGGCGCTCGGAACGTCGCTGGGCGATCCCGAGTCGCGACTGCTGCTGGATCTGAGCCTGCGCGCGTCGAATTGAGCCAACGCGTGCCGGGGTCAGGACAGGCGTGCGACGGCGGCGTCGATGCGCTCGTCGGTCGCGGTCAACGCGATCCGGACGTGCTGGGCACCGCGGGCACCGTAGAACTCACCGGGCGCAACAAGGATGCCGCGTTCGGCCAACCATGCCAGCGTCTGACGGCACGGTTCGCCACGCGTGGCCCACAGGTACAGACCAGCCTCGGAGTCGTCGACCGTGAATCCGGCACGCTGGATCGCCGGGAGCAGGGCCTCGCGGCGCCGCGCGTACAGCGAACGTTGATGCGCCTCGTGGGCGTCGTCGTCCAGGGCCGCGACCATGGCGGCCTGGATCGGCGTCGGCACCATCATCCCGGCGTGCTTGCGCACCGCGAGGAGTTCGGCGACCAGTTTCTGGTCACCCGCGACGAAT
The DNA here is from genome assembly GCF_001667265.1 of Mycobacterium sp. ACS4331. Classification (GTDB taxonomy): domain Bacteria; phylum Actinomycetota; class Actinomycetes; order Mycobacteriales; family Mycobacteriaceae; genus Mycobacterium. The sequence goes on from NZ_LZHW01000005.1 coordinate 20,420, forward strand.
CCGGCGCGGTAGCCGGCCAGTGACGAGGTCTTGGACAGCGAGTGCACCGCAAGCAGGCCGGTGTGGTCACCGTCGCAGACCGACGGGTGCAGCACCGACAGCGGTTGGGCGTCCCAGCCCAGCCCCAGGTAGCACTCATCGGAGGCGACGATGACGCCGCGCTCGCGGGCCCAACCGACCACTTTGCGCAGGTGGTCGACGCCCAGCACCTTGCCGGTCGGGTTGCTCGGGGAGTTGATGAACACCAGTGCCGGGGTCTGCGGGCCCAGTTGAGTCAGCGAATCGGCGGGCAGCACCTGCGCACCCGCGAGGCGTGCCCCGACGTCATACGTCGGGTACGCCAGCTCCGGGATGACCACCAGGTCGTCACGGCCCAGACCGAGCAGCGTCGGCAACCAGGCGATCAGCTCCTTGGTGCCGATCGCCGGCAGCACCGCATCCTCGCGCAGGTTCGTGACGCCGTAGCGGCGATTCAGCGCGGCAACGGCGGACCGCCGCAACGCTGGAGTGCCGGCGGTCGTCGGGTAGCCGGGCGAGGACGCCGCCGCCGCGAGCGCGTCCTGGATGAGCGGAGCAACCGGATCGACAGGTGTGCCGACCGACAGGTCGACGATGCCGTCCGGATGCGCTCGCGCCGTGGCGGTGACGTCGGCGAGGGTGTCCCAGGGGAAGACCGGCAGGGATGCCGACACTCCGCGCCCGGTCACTGCTGCGCTCAGTCCTCCGCCTTCGGCGGCAGGCTCTTGACCGACGCCGGATCGTTGTCGGTCTGGCCGACCTTCGAGGCACCGCCGGGCGAGCCGAGTTCTTCGAAGAAGTCTGCGTTGCTCTGGATGTAACCGCTCCAGTCGTCCGGCACATCGTCTTCGTAGAAGATGGCCTCAACCGGGCAGACCGGCTCGCAGGCACCACAGTCCACGCACTCGTCGGGGTGGATGTAGAGCATCCGTGCGCCCTCATAGATGCAGTCGACGGGGCACTCTTCGATACATGCCTTGTCTTTGACGTCGACGCAAGGTTCGGCGATCACGTATGTCACAGAAATCTCCTCTGGGTCTCTGCGTTAACTCGGGGCGGGGCTGCTGTTCTTGTCGTCCAGCGGGCTGGTGACCAGTATCCGGTGTGCAAAACCGGACGGCTGTGCCAGTGTGCCCTAACTTCCACACCCAGACCTCTCGGGCGCGGTACCTGATACTAGACGTTGCATATACAAACCATGCAAACGTGGTGCCCTCGGTGCGTCTCCCATGCGGTGCCGGATATGCATCGCCACACTGTGCACTCTGTTGCATATGACCACCGGTACTGCATACGCTGCCCGGATGGCCCTGCCCCACGCGATCCTGGTGTCGCTGTGCGAACAGTCCGGCACCGGTTATGAGCTGGCGCGACGGTTCGACCGGTCGATCGGCCACTTCTGGCGCGCCACGCATCAGCAGATCTATCGGACGCTGCGCACCATGGAGGCCGACGGCTGGGTGCACGTGACGCCCGTTGTCCAGCACGGCCGGCCGGATAAGAAGGTCTACACCGTCGCCGACGCCGGTCGTGCCGAACTGTCCGCCTGGATCGCCGCGCCGCTGGGCGGGACGGGCAGTTCGGTCGGCGACTCCCGCACCCGTGACCTCGCGGTCAAACTGCGCGGAGCGCAGTACGGCGGGGACGGTGCGCTCGACGCGCTGCGCGGGCAGATCGTGTCGTTGCGGGCCGAGCGAGCCGCGCTGCTCGACACCTATCGCGGCTACGAGAAGAGTCAGTTCGCCGACCCCGCCTCGTTGGACGGCGCCGCGCTGCACCAGTACCTCGTCCTGCGCGGCGGCATTCGCGCCGAGGAGGGTTCCATCGACTGGCTCGACGAGATTCTGGAGGCCATCGGTGCCTGATCCCTATCCAAACCTGTTGTCGCCCCTCGATCTCGGGTTCACCACGCTGCGGAATCGAGTGGTGATGGGTTCGATGCACACCGGTCTCGAGGACCGCGCCAAGGACATCGACAAGCTGGCGGCCTACTTCGCCGAACGCGCTCGCGGTGGTGTGGGCCTGATCATCACGGGCGGATATGCCCCCAACCGCACGGGATGGCTGTTGCCCTTCGCTGCGCAGTTGGTGTCCCCGAAGGAGGCACGACGGCACCGGCGGATCACGTCCGCCGTGCACGCGGAGGGTGCGAAGATCCTGCTCCAGATTCTGCACGCGGGCCGCTACGCCTACCATCCGCTGTCGGTCAGCGCCTCGTCGATCAAGGCTCCCATCAATCCCTTTCGGCCACGTGCGCTGTCTGACCGTGGCGTCCGGACGACCATCGATGACTTCGTGCGCTGCGCGCTGCTGGCCCGGGACGCCGGCTACGACGGCGTCGAGATCATGGGCAGCGAGGGCTACCTGCTCAACCAGTTCCTGGCCCCGCGGACCAACAGGCGGCGCGACGCCTGGGGTGGGTCGCCGGAGAATCGCCGACGAATGCCGGTCGAGATCGTGCGCCGGGTCCGCTCCGCCGTCGGTCCGGAGTTCATCATCGACTACCGGATGTCGATGGCCGACTACGTCGAGGACGGACAGAGTTGGGACGAGATCGTCGCCCTGGCCACCGAAGTCGAGGCGGCCGGTGCGACGTTCATCAACACCGGCGTCGGCTGGCACGAGGCCCGGGTGCCCACCATCGTCACCTCGGTGCCCAACGCCGCCTTCGTCGACATCTCCGACGCCGTCGCCGAACACGTCAGCATCCCAGTGGTGGCATCCAACCGGATCAACATGCCCGAGTCGGCCGAGCAGATTCTGGCCGAAACCCGTGTGCAGTTGATCTCGATGGCACGGCCACTGCTGTCCGACCCGGACTGGGTGGCCAAGGCCGCGGCCGGCGCCTCTGACGAGATCAACACCTGCATCGCCTGCAATCAGGCATGCCTGGACCACGCATTCGTCCATAAAACCGTGTCCTGCCTGCTGAATCCACGCGCCGGCCACGAAACGACCCTGGTGCTGGGGCCGACCCGTCGCGCGCGCTCGGTGGCTGTCGTCGGTGCGGGGCCGGCCGGGCTGGCGGCGGCCGTGACCGCCGCTGCGCGCGGCCATCGCGTGACGCTGTTCGACGCCAATGAGTTCATCGGCGGTCAGTTCGACATGGCGCGACGCATCCCCGGGAAGGAGGAGTTCAACGAGACCATCCGGTACTACACGGCCATGCTCGCCAAGCACGACGTGGATGTCCGGCTCGGAACTCGGGTTGCCCCCGACGATCTGGTGAGCTTCGACGACGTGGTGCTGGCCACCGGGGTGGCGCCGCGACTGCCCGCCATTCCCGGCATCGACCACCCGAAGGTGCTGACGTACGCCGAGGCGATCTACGGCTTGCAGTCGGTGGGCAAGCGGGTCGCCGTGATCGGCGCGGGCGGAATCGGTTTCGATGTCAGCGAGCTGCTGACCACCGACGAGTCGCCGACACTGAACGTCAAGGAGTGGAAGGCCGAATGGGGCGTCACCGATCCCCAGGAGGCCCGCGGCGCGTTGACCACTCCCCTGCCCGCACCCGCTGCTCGTGAGGTGTACCTCCTGCAGCGCAGCAGGGGCGCTCAGGGCCGTCGCCTCGGCAAGACCTCCGGCTGGGTGCACCGCGCATCACTGAAAGCCAAAGGGGTGCATCAGCTTTCCGGCGTGAACTACGAACGCATCGATGATGCCGGCCTGCACATCAGTTTCGGATCCGACCGGTCCCGTCCGCAGGTCCTGGCCGTGGACACTGTGGTGGTGTGCGCCGGACAGGAGTCGGTGCGCGATCTCGAGGATGCGCTGCGGTCTCGCGGTGTGCAGCCGCATGTGATCGGAGGTGCGGCGCTGGCGGCCGAACTGGATGCCAAGCGGGCGATCCGCCAGGGCACCGAGTTGGCCGCCAGGCTGTAGCACGTCGGGCCTGCTGTTTCGGGCCCGCTGCGTCAGGCCTGCTTGAGCGCCTCGATCTCGAGGGTGATGGTGACCTTGTCGCCGACCACGGCACCACCGGCCTCCAGGGGCATGTCGATGTTGATGCCGAAATCCTTGCGGTTGAGGACAACCGACGCCTCGAAGCCGGCCACCTCGCCCTGCCCCATGCCGGGGTTGACACCGTTGAACTCGAGCGCGAGGCTGATCGGCTTGGTGACGCCATGCAGCGTGAAGTCTCCATTGACCACATAGTCGTCGCCGTTGGCCTCAACGCTTGTGGAGCGGAAAGTCGCGGTGGGGTGGTTCTCGACGTCGAAGAAGTCGGCCGACTTGAGGTGAGCATCACGCTGTTCATTGCCCGTGCTCACCGACGCGACCTCGATCTCGGCGTTGACGGAGGGCGTGCCGTCCTCAGCGACTGTGATGGCACCGCTGAAGGCGCCGAACGTTCCGCGCACCTTGCTCACCATGAGATGGCGGACGGCGAATCCGACGGTGGAGTGAACCGGGTCGATCGTCCAGGTGCCCGTGGCCAGATCCGTGTTCAGTGCTGTGGTCATGACGTCTCCTTGGTCTCGCGGCGCGGTGTCTCCGACGCCGTCGCCATATATAAACGGACCGTGGTCCGCTTATATTCCGCCATGCATCGCAGATGTGGCCGCCAAGGTCGGCGGACCCAGCGCCACCGCTGCACACGCCTGGCGCATTTCCATCCAGAACGAGTGCGGGCGCGGAATGCCGCCGCGCAGGCCATTTTCAGCACCATTCGCAGCTCACTTTGCGGCGGGCGCGCATCGGCGCCGTCGACCGAAGGCCTGCACCACCCGCCGCCCGTCGAATCACTCGCGGCACTGAAATTTCTTCTGCCCCTTGGGTTTCTCCAGTCACATCGCGACAGGGTTTTGTCAGTGGGTCGAACTACTGTTCGAGTATGACGTCAGTGGCCGCCCTGCTCTCTGAGCTTGAGGCCGTCCACGCCCGCCTTGCCGCCGCGTCCGTCGATGACCTCTCCGCCACGCAGGTGCTGACCGTGATGGAACGCCTCCAGAAAGTCAGCTGGGCCGATGCGGCCGTCGACCACAAACTCATTGCGCGGTTGCAGGAGTGCGGGCCCGACGAACTGGGTGGCGACACGGTCGCCAAAGTCCTGACGCACCGACTGAGGATTCCTTCCGAAGAAGCCCATCAGCGCGTCGCCGACGCCGAAGTCCTGGGACCACGACGCGCGATGACCGGCGAGGTGTTGGAACCGGTCATGCCGAACGTCGCTGCCCGTGTGGCTGAGGGCCGGGTCGGACCCGCGCACGTGGACAGGATCCGAAAGTTCTTCAAAGCTCTGCCCGACCACGTCGATCTCAGTGCCCGGGTCGAGGCTGAGCGGTTGGCCGCCGACCACGCCGCCACGATGGGAGTGCCCGACCTGCGGGCCGCACTGGAGCGGATGCTGCTGTGGCTCGACCCCGACGGCTCCTTCAACGACGCCGACATCCAACGCCGCCGCGGTATCACCTTCGGCAAGCAGGGTCCGGACGGATTGACCGAACTCCGGGGACA
>NZ_LZHW01000006.1 GCF_001667265.1 Mycobacterium sp. ACS4331
CTCGGGGGTCTCGATCGCCCTGGCTTCTACCTTCGCCTCGCCCGTCGCCCTCCGGGTGCTGGAGCACGGCACGGTGGGGACGCTGGGGTTCGTCCTGGTGGTGGCGATCGGCCTACCGGGTTTGGTCGGCTACCTGATGATGAAGCGGGAGTTGGCGCGGGATGCAGCAACACTCGTTCATGCGGTGATTCAGCGCCGGTCATCCAGCCGGACTGGCCTGGCACGGGCGAAGTCGGTGGGCTGGCAGGTGGCCGCTGGATCGGGAGAGGAGTTCAGAACTACGGCACCGGAGCCCCCGCTGCCCTAGTTCCCCCGCGCTCAGAAGAGGCTCCTGAACAGCCCACCTGGGACTTTGTGTTCGGCAGGCTCTTCTGGGCGCCCGCCTGGCTTCAGCCCGACACGATCAGGTTGATCACCGAGCCGATGATCACCGCACCGAACAGGTAGGACAGCAGGGCGTGGGTCAGGGCGGCCTTGCGCATCGCCGCCGTGGTCAGGTTGGTGTCGGAGATCGCGAAGCTCACGCCCACCGCGTAGGCGACATAGGCGAAGTCGCTGTACTGCGGCCGGTCCGGTTTGGTGGCGCTGTTGAAGTCGATCCCTGCGGGCTCGCCGCTGAAGTACAGCTTGGCGTAGGTGAGTGCGTAGAGCGTGTGAATCGCGAACCAGGAGATCACTACGCTGGCCACGGCCACCCACTCCGCCGCGGCCCTGGAGTGCCCCGGCCCGGAGTTCGCCAGCAGCATTCCGACACCGGCAAGGCTGGCCACCGCTCCGGTCCCGACGAGTGCGAACACCAGGTCGACGGGCGGCTCCTCACCTCCCGCATGCTCGGCGGTCTCCTCCGGTGTCATCGTCCACAGCGAGCCCCAGGTCAACACCATGTATGTCACGGCGAGGACATCCCAGCCGAACAGCAATACCGCCCAGTGCCATATGCGGGCCGCTGCGCCGGCGATGGCGGCGCCCCCGAGCACCGCAGCGATGAGCAGCCGCAGCTTGGGGTGGCCCGCAAACGGCAGCCGGAACCGGCCTCGCTCTGCCATGCCCCCAGTCAAGCAGTCATGTGCGTGTCACGGCTCAGTCTTCGCCGTCCCAGTTGTAGTCGTGGCAGCCGATTTCGGCGCTGTACATCCACGGACCGCCGAAGAACTCCAGGGTTCCTGTGGTTCGCACGATGACACGAACGCGGTGCACCTCGTCATCGTCATGGACCCGCTCCATGAAACGTGCGAGGTGCGCAAGCTCCCAGCCGCTGACGACCAACTCCATCAGCACATTAGTGATGAATCCCGGCTCCGGCTCCGGCTCCGGCTCCGGCTCGTCAAAGCTGACCGTGCACCTCGCGGTATCCGGCCCTCCCTCACAATCATGTGCACCGCCCAGCCACGAAAAGTGTGCGACCGCACGGCACCTGCCGCAGACCGGCCATTGGATGAGTGACGACGACAAGCAACCCCCCGGTGTGTTTGACCACCCCCATTCTACCGGTGCATTACGACACATCTGATTCTCCGCCAACGGTTTTGGGCTCGGAACAACCGTGGATGGTCTCGAACCGCCTCGTCAGTGCGATGTCCATCCGCCCGGCACCGCTAACACCGAAACCGGGTTACCGACGACGCTTCCAGACCCCCAGACCGTCACGATCCTCGACCCCGAGGCAGGCCACCGCCTCCGGTGTGCATATGCTCAACGGCCGCACAACGCCTTGACGTGCACCTCCACACGCCTTGACTAGTTGCGCTAATTAACCTTTCGTGTCACACAGGTGATTCACAGTAACTCCGGCAGCCTTTGCCGCGGACGACTTTCAGCAAACTCACGTCAGACAGTGACCGATCTGACATATTCCGGCTTGGAGGCCCGGCCGGACCTTCGGACGCAGGAGTGTCCCCTTACTCCACCTGGAGATGTGCTCATGGAGGGTGCAAAGAACGTTTCGCGATTGAGTGGCCTGACTCTGGCTGTCGGACTGGGTATCGCGGTGTCAAGCGGCCAGGGCGTGGCTAACGCCGAGACCGATTCCACCGACACCGGATCTCCGGGTTCGACGGCATCGTCGCGATCATCGGATACCGAATCATCCACTCCCCCAGACGCATCGCCGGGTGACGAGCAGAAGCGCAGCGTCACGAGTCGCCTGCGCACCCGCGATGCCACAGAATCGACCGAAACGACTCGACCCTCGCCTCGCGACCTGTCACCACGGCGACTGAAGCTCCGTGAGGACATCCGCCTGGCACTCACGCGTGCGACAGCGGCCACCGACGCCGAGCCCACGCAGCCGGCGGACTCCGGCTCGGGCACAACGACTCCGGGCGGGGACACCGGCAGTCCCGCATCCCCTGCGCCTGAGCCCGATCTCGAGATTCCGGACGCCGAACCGAACACTGCGCCGATCGACACATCGGCGCCGAGTCCCGACCCGGCAACCGTGATGGAGCTCGCCCTCGGCGACCGGACGGCCGTCACGGCATCCACTCTGGCGACACGGCGCGCCGACCTCGCCAGAATGAGAGGCACCGACCCCGGCAGCGCGGCGCGGGTGCTGAGCGAAAGGTTCTCGGCCCTCACGGTGAACACCGTGGCGCCTGCGGTGTATTCGGCGGTGCCGCAGGCCACCGCGCAGACTCAGACCACCTCCGACCCGATCACCGTGACCAGCAGCCCGAAGCTGTCGCCCATCGCTGCGGTCATCGCGGTGCCGGCGCGCATCGTGAGTGGCCTGTTGGCGTTGGTCGGCCTGGGCCCGACCGCGGCACCGGGCGCCCCCGCGTCGCCGATCACCAAGCTCGTCGAACTCGCCTGGGTGGCACTGCGCCGGGTCAACAGCTTCTTCTTCAACTCCACACCCACCGCGACGGTCACCCTGGTGGACCCGTCGGTGACGGGCGTCGTCACCGGACAGGTCGTCGGTCACGATAAGGATGGCGACCGGCTGGAGTACCGGGTGGTCGAGGATCCGACGAACGGCACCGTCGAACTGCACGCCGACGGTTCGTTCACCTACACCGCCACCGTGCGACCGGACGGCACCCTCGGCGGACCGGACACCTTCCGAGTCGCGGTCGTCGACAAGGGATTCCATCTGCACGGCCTGCTCGGATTCCTCAAGCCGTTCGGCGGCCACGCCACCGTCGTCAGGGTCGATCTCGATGCCACGCCGGTCAACGAGGCTCCCGTCATCGAGCTGATCGGAACACATGTCCCAGCGAACGGCGGAGTGATCACCGGTACCGTCCGAATCACCGACGATGGCGCAACGCTTCCCACAGTGACTGTCACACAACCGGACCCACAACTCGGCACCGTCACCATTGACCACGTCGACGGTGACACCTGGCAGTGGAAGCTCACACCGGACCCGGCCCTACCCGCGTCGGAGACTGCCGTCTCGTTCGCCATCACTGCGGATGATGGACGGGCCACCACCACGCTGCCCGTCGAGGTCACGATTCCCGCGCCGACTCCCATCGTCGTCGACATTCAGATCATCTATCTGCCATCGATCGTGGTGACCCCACCTGCCCCGCCGGCGACAATTGAACTGCCCGAGGGACAGCTGCTGGTGACCCTGAACACCGGTTCGTTGTATATCCCCGGGCCATCCACCAGCCAGACCATCGATCTGACGTCGGGTTCACTCGTGTACCCGCCGCCGGCAGGTTCTAGCGACTTGCTGGTGCTCAACCCGGATCTCACGATCAGCACCGGCGCCATCGTCGGCTCGCAGTTGCAGCTGACCGGAACGGGTATCACCCTGAATGAGACACCGACCTCGCTGACTTTGGTCGGCGGGAACCTCACTACCGGTGGAGCCCTGGTCACCACCTCCGGGTCACAACTGACCGTACAAGGGATGAACGATTTCCCGGTGATCGTCAACGGGGTTGAGGTCTTTACGGCGGACGCCGCCTTCAAGGAGGTCGTGGTGGTCGGGTCAACCAACACTGTCGCCGCGACGAGTCCATACGCGATGTCATTCCTTCAGGTGGGGTTCAACCTCGGCTCGCGGGCGGCGCTGAGCGACGCACCGAGTTCGCGCATCAGTGTTGAGGTGATCGAGGTCGTCGACTTCGATGGCGGTCTCGTGGGCAAGCTCGCCACCCATGGGAACTCAACCTTCGTGACGGTCACCTACGACGGCATCACGTATCTGAAGAAGTACGACGATACGTGGTACTCGACTGAGCTGGAATTGCCAGGCGCCGTGAGCAGCATTGCCATCAGTGAGGACGGCACCCGTGGTTACCTGGTCGACGACGCGGCGGGCACCGTCACGGTCATCGAAATCATGGAGCACTACTACGGGATGAACGTGATCGACACGATCCACACCGGGCCCGGACACGTGTCGGCACTGTCGAATGGACGCTTTGCCGTCACCAACCCCACAACCGGAACCGTCACGATCGTTCAGCTGGACTGAGATCCGCAGTGCCTGGCCCGTCGCCGCTCAGATCCCCAGGCGCCGGGCCAGGTCTGCTCCCCCGACTTCACGGATGAACTCCGGGTCACCGCACACCACGAGTTGGTCACGCGCACGGGACAATCCGACGTAGAGCCGTTCCCGGGACCGGTCGAATCGGCTCTGCTCGTTGACCACCAGCACCACGCAGCGCCGTTCCAGACCCTTGAACCCCAGGACATGTCCGTAGAACACCTGGTCGGTGTCCCAGAACGTGTCCCAGTAGGCCTTGTTGCCCTCGCGTTGACGTTCGGCCTGTTCGGGGTGGCGACTGCCGGTGGTCAGCAGCGCGATGTCCTCGGGACGCCACCCCTCGTCGAACAGCAGCTCGACCTGATCGTCACCGACGCCCAGGGCCTCGTCCCGGTCGCAGGCGACGAACTTCACCGCAGGCCCCTCCCCGCCCAGGAACCGCATCGGGTGATCGACCAGCGGCTGAAAGGCGTTGGCGATTTGGCGGGTGTTGCGCAGGTTGTGGTCGAGGATCAGCGGCACCAGCGCCACCGGCGGTGAGCCGTGCCGGTTGAACACCCGCTGGCCCTCGTCGCTGAACACATACAACCCACCCTCCAACGGGTCGCGCAGCGCGCCGAGCAGCGGGTCCCACCACGCGTCGGCGAAGTCCTGCGACTCGTCGACCACCACCGAGTCGAAGCGCTGGCCGGGCTCGAGTTGTGCTGCCAGATCTGCCATTTGGCTGGGCAGGTCGTGCTCCCAGAACTGCACGGTCTGCTCGTTGCGCAGCGCCTCGTCGGGCCCTTCCGGTGCACCCCACTGCACGCCGAGGGCATGGAACTCGCCGACGTAGGCGGGCTGCTGACGGCGGGGCCAGGTCGCGGTGATGCGCTCCAGGTACGACGCCAGCCCGTGCGAATAGCAGACCAGCGCGACCCGCTCACCGCGCTGCGCCAACCGGCGGGCCTGCTCCATCGCCAGGAAGGTCTTGCCGCTGCCCGCGCCGCCGCGCACCTCGATCCGGGTGAGCAGGCGGGCCGCGTTGAGGATGACGGCCTGGTGTTCGGTGAGCGCGTCGGCGGCGTCCTCGTTGGCCAGGGCGCGGGCGACGACGTCGCGTTGCGGCAGTCCCCGGCCGCTGAGCGCGGTCCCGAGTTGGTCGATGCCGTCACGGGTCAGCAGCGGGCGGTCGAGTTTCTGCCTGAGAAGCAGGTCGCGCAGCTTCTCGACGAGGGTCGGCAGATCGTTGCGGTCGATGACCTTCCAGCGCGGGCACTCGGGAAGGCCGAAGTCCTCGGGCAGCTCGGTGTTGGGCAGCACGACGACGTGGTCCCAACGCAGCCTGCCCTGCGTCCAGCGGGGATCTTTCTCGACGAAATCCCGCAGCGCATAACATGCTTCGCGGGCCTGGCGGACCGGCTCGATGGTGAACTGACGGCCGCCGCGGATCTGTCGCCAGCCCTCGCCGTCGTGCCACACCTCACCGCCCTTGACCTCCAGGCACACGATGCCGGCACCCTCGAGCCCGACGACGAAGTCGACCTCGTGGTCCTTGAGGTGGTCGGTGACCCGCTGCCCTGGCACGACAAGGTCATTCGGCGCGAGCTGATCGACAAGCGCCTGCCAGGTGCGACGTTCGGCGGCGTTGGCCAACCGAGGCGGTTCGTTGGTTGTGACGGTCATGCATGCTCCCCCGTGAGCGAATCTGCTTTCGGGCACGGTAACCGATGGGGTCGACAATGGACGCGAGGACTTGTCGGTGTGGCCTGTCATCATGCATCGAGCAGGCCGAGGGGCCGCACGTAATGGAGGGGGAATCATGAGGGTTCAGTCGATGTCGGTGGTCGCGGCGATGGTGTTCGGGGGCGCGCTCGCGCTGGCACCGGTCGCGGCGGCCGATTCGTGGACGATGCCGAATCTGATCGGCTCGGATCTCCAGGGCGCGCAGGACGCCATTCAGTCGCTGACCGACGACAAGGTGTGGTTCAGCGACTCGGTCGATCTGACCGGCCAGGACCGGATGCAGATCAACGACCGCGCTTGGGTGGTGTGCAGTTCCACCCCGCCGCCCGGGGCGACGTTCACCGAGAGCACCGCGGTCACGTTCGGCGTGGTGCGCAAGGACAGCGAGCAGTGTCCGGCCCGGTGAGTGGGGTGCCCCAGAGCCGGTGCGCGTCGTTGGTGATCGTCACGCCCCGGCCTGCCCCGTGACCATCAGATCGAGTCCGCTCAGGATGCCCGGTTCGGCCGCACACACCGCGGGGACGGCGTTGATCACGCGGGCCGCGGTGGCCACTGAGCCGGGAAGCTGACCGCCCTTGAGCGCGAAGTCGACCTCCACCGGTGGCTCACCATCGACGGAGATGCGGGTGAGCCGGCGGACATCGGAGCCGGGCGGGATCATCGGAGCCCAGTCCTCGATCGCCTCGTCGACCATCGACCAGACCGACGAGAACTGCACGCGCACCCGCCCGTCCACGAGGCCGCTGAACGTCATTCGGACACTGCCGATGGTGCCGGCCGGGATGTCACCAACCTCGAATCGTCGGTCCCGGTCGGTCACCGCGACATCTCGACGCTCCTCCACGCTGTCCAGCTGCAGCCCGATGCCTGCGGCCAGCAGACGCATCGGCGTGCCGAAAGCCGCGACCATCGCGCCCGGCGGATACACCTGCGCGTCCTGCTCGGGGGTGCGGCCGAACCCGAGCATCGCGAAGAACCCCGGTACGTTGTACGCCCCGCAGAGGATCCGCTCTGCCACTGTGACTTTGGTTGGCAGCGCGCTCATGCTGGCCGCGTGCACGGCCAGCATGTCGGTCGCGAATCCCGGCGCGATGCCGGTGGCGAAGATCGAGGACCGGCCCCGCGCGCAGGCCTCCGACAGCCTCTGCTGTGACTCGTCGTCCAAGGACGCCGGATGGAACAGCGCGTGATAGGACGGCGTGACGATGTTGGTCCCGCTGGCCAGCATCGTGCACAGCTGGTCGACGACATCGTCCGGCGACCGTTCGGAGGTCGCGCCGAAGTACGTCACGCAGTCCGCGTCGAGGGCCAGGAAGTCCTCCAGGCTGTCGGTCGCGATGACTCCGGCCGGCGGTGCACCCACCAGTTCACCGGAGTCGCGACCCTCCTTGCCCGGGGTGGTGACGAGATGCCCGACCAGTTCCAGCCGAGGCGAGCGCAGAATCTGCCGCAGCGCGATCGATCCGGTGTAACCGGTGCCGACGTGCGCCACCCGGTACTTCTCTGCCATGTCGACGAACCTCCCCCGTGGCCGATACGACATCGGCCAGCCTACGGACACGACGGGCCCGCCGACGCCGATTCGCCGTCGCGGCGCCGGGCATCGTGTTGGATGGCGGTGTGTCACTCGCAAGCCGCAGCCTGGTGATTCCCGCGACGGTGCCGGCCATCTGGGAGGTGCTGGCCGACTTCGGGGCGATCAGCGCGTGGGCCGGGGTCGACCACTCGTGTGTGCTCAACGCCCGCCCCGAGATGCTGGGCACCACCCGCCGCATCCAGTTCGGCCGCAACACCGTCGTCGAGCGCATCACCGACGTCGAACCACAGCGCACCCTGGCGTACGCCGTCGAAGGCCTGCCTCGGCAGATGGGCGCGGTGAGTAACCGGTGGACGCTGGAACCGGTGGGCGATCGCACGAAGGTGACGGTCACCAGCAGCGTCGAGGCCGGAACCGGACCGCTGGCGCGGCTCGTCGAGCGGATCGCCGTGCGGGGTATGGCACGCAAGTCGGAGACCATGCTGGCCGGGTTGGCCCGCACGATGGGAGCGAAAGCATGACCGATCGACCCGACATCATCATCGTGATGACCGACGAGGAGCGGGCCATCCCGCCCTACGAGTCCCCCGAGGTGCTGGCCTGGCGGCAGCGCACGTTGGCCGGGCGGCGCTGGTTCGACGAGCACGGTGTCAGCTTCACCCGGCACTACACCGGGTCGCTGGCGTGCGTGCCGAGCCGTCCCACGCTGTTCACCGGCCAGTACCCGGACCTGCACGGCGTCACCCAGACCGACGGCATCGGTAAACGCTACGACGATTCGCGGCTGCGGTGGCTGCGCCGCGGCGAGGTGCCGACGCTGGGCAACTGGTTCCGCGCGGCCGGCTATGACACGCACTACGACGGCAAATGGCACATCTCGCACGCCGACCTCACCGACCCCAAGACCGGACAGCCGCTGGCCACCAACGACGACGACGGCGTGGTGGACGCACAAGCGGTGCAGGCGTATCTGGATGCCGACCCGCTGGGGCCGTTCGGCTTCTCCGGGTGGGTGGGACCGGAGCCGCACGGAGCGGCCATGTCCAACAGCGGTTTTCGGCGGGACCCGCTGTTCGCCGACCGGATCGTGGCCTGGCTGGAAGACCGCTACGCGCGCCGCCGCGCGGGCGACCCGGCGGCGCTGCGGCCGTTCCTGCTGGTGGCCAGTTTCGTCAATCCGCATGACATCGTGCTGTTTCCGGCGTGGGTGCGCCGCATGCCGCTGGCACCCTCCCCCGCGGATCCGCCGCACGTCCCCGAAGCCCCGACCGCGAACGAGGATCTGCGCGGTAAACCCGCCGCGCAGATCGCCTTCCGCGAGGCCTACTACTCGGGCTACGGCCCAGCGCCGGTGGTCGAACGCACCTACCGCCGCAGGGCGCAGCAGTACCGCGACTTCTACTATCGGCTGCACGCCGAGGTCGACGGACCACTGGACCGGGTGCGCCGCGCGGTCACCGACGGCGGCTCCGAGAACGCCGTGCTGGTGCGGACTTCCGATCACGGCGATCTGCTCGGCGCGCACGGCGGCCTGCACCAGAAGTGGTTCAACCTCTACGACGAGGCGACCCGGGTGCCGTTCGTCATCGCCCGGATCGGGTCCCAGGCGACCAGCGCGCGGCAGGTCGAAGCGCCCACCTCGCACGTCGACCTGGTGCCGACCCTGCTGGGCGCGGCGGGTGTCGACGTCGAGGCCGCGGCCGCGCAGTTGCGCGCGTCGTTCAGCGAGGTGCACCCACTGCCGGGCCGTGACCTGATGCCGGTGGTGGACGGCGCGTCCGCCGACGAGCACCGGCCCATCTATCTGATGACGCGCGACAACGTGCTCGAGGGCGACACCGGGGCGTCCGGTGTGGCGCGCAAGCTTGGCCGCGACACCAATCCGCCTGCGCCGCTGCGGATCAAGGTGCCCGCGCATGTCGCCGCCAATTTCGAGGGCCTGGTGCTGCGGGTCGAGGATGCCGATGCGCCCGGCGGCTGTGGGCATCTGTGGAAGCTGGTGCGCACGTTCGACGATCCGGCGACGTGGACCGAGCCCGGCGTGCGACACCTGGCCGCCGACGGCCTGGGCGGCGAGGCGTATCGCAGTGACCCACTGGATGACCAGTGGGAGCTGTATGACCTGACCGCCGATCCCATCGAGGCCCAGAACCGTTGGGCTGACCCGGCACTGCATGAGCTGCGTGCGCATCTTCGGATGCAGCTCAAGCAGGTGCGGGCGGCCTCGGTGCCGGAGCGCAATCAGCCCTGGCCGTACGCCGACCGTCGACCGCCGGCTGAGGGGCAGGGGCCAGTGGGCCGGATCCGGCAGCGAATGGGGTTGTGACGTCTCACCCGGCCAGGTCCAGCACCTCGTCGAAACCCGCGACCAGGCATTCGTGGAAGACGTCGAAATCCGGTATCGCGCCGGTGTCGACGTCGATGCCCAGCGAGCATGTGTCGACGTAGCTGAGCAGCGTGACGTTGACGGCCGCGCCGACGGTCGGGCCGAACGCGTACTGCATCACCAGCTTCGCGCCCCCGAGGAACACCGGCACCGGAATGCCGGGGACGTCGCTGGCCAGGAAGTCGACGTTGCGCAGTATGGAGCCGATGTACCAGCGCGGCATCAGGTTCAGCGCGCTCGCGATCCACTCGGTGTAGGGCAGCGACCGCTCCCGGCGCACCTTGGCGGTCTGCCGGTGAATCGCAGCGATGCGCTCGGCCGGGTCGGCGACACCGACCGGAACATCGAAGCGCATCAACGTGATCCGGTTGCCGCCCATCGCGTCGCCCTCGGCACGCAGGCTGATCGGCATGGTCAAGTGCAGATCACCCACCGCGACGCCGTGCTTGTCGTGGTAAATCCGCAGCCCCCCGGCCAACCCGGCGACGAACGCGTCGTTGAGGGCACCGCCGCTGCGGTGCGCCGCCTCCCGCAGCGCACCCAGGGGCACCTGATGCACGCCGAGGCGGCGGGTCAGCGAACGCTGCGTCATCAGCGGGGACCCGGTGCGGGTCACCGGGCGCACGGTGCGGTAGACCGACGCTGCGGTCGCCAGCGCGGATCCGACGGCAGCCCGCGGTCGGCGGACGCTGCGGTACAGCAGTCCCGGGGTCGCCGCCAGTGCTCCCGCCATCGTTGCCGCGGTGAGCTTCACGTCGTGACCGAGCACGCTGCGGTACTCACCCCACCACGGGGTCGCGGGCACCACCTTCGCGGGCAGCAGCGGTTCGGTGTCCGTGGACTCCGCGGAGGTGTCGAACATGATCATCCCGATCTGCACGCCCCCGACACCGTCAGTGAGGGCGTGGTGGAATTTGCACAGCACCGCCGCCCGGCCGTCGTCGAGACCGTCGATCAGCGTGACCTTCCACAGCGGGCGGGCCCGGTCGAAGTCCTCCATCGCGGCGACCCTCGCCAGTTCCAGCACCCCGTCGAGGGTGCCGGGCGCGGGCGCCGCCACATGCCGGATGTGGAAGTCGAGGTCGAAGTCCGGGGCGTCCTCCCACCGCAGGGACCCCGGCAGCGCCGACTCGACGACCCGCTGCCGGAACATCGGCAGCCTGCGACTGATCAGATCCATGCGGGCGCGGACGTGGTCCCAGTTCGGCGACTTCTCCAGCAGCAGAACGGTGACCACCGTCGACCGCAGGCGTGGATCGCTCTCCATCGCCCAGGTGAACGCATCGCTGCTGCGCATGAATTCGCTCATGGTGCCCTCCCGGGCTCGAATCTACGGTCAGAGTCCCCCCGAGAACAGGGGCCAAAGTGCTCTTTTGGCCCGAATGTGGCCCTAGTCTCGGCGATGATCGCCGCCGCCACCACCGGCACCGCCGCCGCCACCTCCGGGGTCAGTCCGACTCCGTGCCCGCAATCCGCGACGTCCACGGTGTAGAGCACCACTCGGGAGGGGTTGCGGCGCAGCACCTCTCCCAGTCGCAGGGCGGCGGCGACGCCGACGCCGTGGGAACTGGTCGTATGTGTGGTCGCGACGGCGTCGGGGGTCACGCGCCGAACCCGGCCGGGTGTCCCGGCTGGGCTCATGGTCGCATCGACGATCACGGCCAAATCGGCCCCCACCCACAGGTCCAGAAGCTCGGAGGGATCCCGCACACCCGCGAACACGCGGACCTGTGGTGGTGCGGTCCGGGCGATGTCGTCGGCGATGAGGAGGCCGACGCCGTCGTCGCGGCGATGGGCGTTGCCCAGGCTGATCACCACCGCGCGCGGTGTCATCGGCGGTCGACCGTCAGGGTCAGGAAGTGCGCGGCACAGGAGATGCACGGGTCATGGTTGCGAATGCCGCGCTCGCACAACGCCGTCAGCGCCGCATCGTCGAGGTCGGCGTTGCCATCGATCAGCCGCCGCAGGTCATCCTCGATGGCGCCCTGGTTCTGGGCGGTCGGCGGGATGATCTGCGCGGTGCGGATCAGCCCGTCGTCGCCGATCTCGTAGCGGTGATACAGCAGCCCCCGGGGTGCTTCGCTGACACCGTGCCCCACCCCGGCCCGCGCCGGCACGTCCTGGAACGGCCGCGGCGGCCGCTGGTAGTCGTCGATGATCCGGATCGCCTCTTCGACCGCGTACACCACCTCGACCGCCCGAACGACGATGCTGCGAAACGGGTTTCGACACTCCGCGCCAAGCCCGGCCTCGGCGGCGACCTGGCGGACCAGCGGAGACAGCAGCGCCGAGTTCAGCGAGTAGCGGGCCAGCGGTCCGGTCAGGTGACGACCGCCGTCGAGAGTGGACTGCAGCGCGGTCGAATGCGCCACCTGCTCCTCAACCACGTGATCGGTGAAATCGGCCACCGCGAAGGGGGTTCCGGCGCTACGCGCGATGACGCCCTGTTCGATCGCGTACCGGTCCGGCCGGCTCAGCGCCAGAAACTCGTGGTCGACCTCCAGGTCGGGAAAGTCGAATCCCGACACCCACTGCGCCGTGGCCAGTGCGTCGTCGAGGGCGCGCCGCAGCAGTTCGCGCAGCGGCCGCAGGTCGGCCCGCTCGGGCACGGCGTAGAACCCGCCGAGCCGGACGTTGACCGGGTGGATCGCACGCCCGCCGAGGTGTTCCATGAGCTGGTTGCCGACCTTCTTCAGCGCCAGACCGCGTTCGACGGCCTCGGGGTGTTCGCGGGCCAGGCTGATCACGTCGGGATGGCCGAGGAAGTCCGGGGCGTGCAGCAGGCAGATGTGCAGCACGTGGCTGTGGATCCACTCCCCGCAGTAGAGCAGCCGGCGCAGCTCCTGCAACCGCGGGTCCAGGGTGATCCCACAGGCGTCTTCGAGCGCGTTGCAGGCACTGACCTGGTAGGCGACCGGGCAGATGCCACAGATCCTGGCGGTGATGTCAGGTGGTTCGGTGTGGGCTCGGCCCCGCAGGAACGCCTCGAAGAACCGGGGTGGCTCGTAGATGTTGAGCTCCACTCGTTCGACGGCCGCGCCGTTGAATCGGATGTGCAGGGCGCCCTCGCCTTCGACGCGGGTGAGCGCGCCGACGGTCAATGTGCGGTCTCCACTTGTCATTCGGCTGACCGTTCGGCGGTGAACTGGGTGACGTTGAAGGTCGAGAAGCTGCGGTCGACGTCGGCCTCGGACATGCCGTCGCGGCGCAGCAGCGGAATGAAGGCCGGCATGTTGGGAGTGGCGGTGGGACCGAAGCATCCGTAGCAGCCGCGGTGCACCGACGGACACAGCGCGCCGCAGCCGGCGTGGGTCACCGGGCCCAGGCACGGAATCCCCTCCGCCACCGTCACACACGTCACGCCGCGCCGTTTGCATTCGGTGCACACCGTCGCGGCCGGCAGCCGCGGTTTGCGTCCGATCAGGAGCGCGGAGAGGGTGTCGAGCAGTTGGTGGCGATCGATCGGGCAGCCGCGCAGTTCGTAGTCGACGGTGACGTGGGCGGACGCCGGTGTGGAGGTGGCCAGGGTGTCGATGTAGTCCGGTCGGGCGTAGACGATGGACGCGAACTCGGCCACGTCAGCGAAGTTCCGCAGCGCCTGGATGCCGCCCGCGGTCGCGCAGGCGCCGATGGCCACGAGGGTCTTTGACTGGTCCCGGATTTCGTGGATGCGGCGTTCGTCGGCGGCGGTGGTGACCGAACCCTCCACCAGCGACACGTCGTACGGGCCGCCGACCATCGCGCTCGAGGCTTCGGCGAACGTCGCGATGTCGACCTGCCCGGCCAGGGTCAGCAGTTCGTCCTCGCAGTCCAGCAGGGTCAGCTGACAGCCGTCGCACGAGGCGAACTTCCACACGGCCACGGTCGGGTTCGCCATCTACAGCTCCCTCACCCTCAGCAGCGGTCCCGCGGCGTCCCAGCCCACCACCGGGCCGTCGCGGCACAGCAGCAGCGGGCCCAGTTGACAGTGCCCGCACCAGCCCACGCCGCACTGCATGTTGCGTTCCAGCGAGACCCGGATGGCGTTGGGCGCCAGCCCCTTTTCCAGCAGCACCTGGGCGCTGCTGCGCATCATGGCCTCCGGGCCACACACGAAGGCCGTGGTGTGCCGCGGGTCGAGGGTCAATCGCCGCAGCGGCTGGGTCACCAGCCCGGTCTCCCCCGTCCATCCCTGCACGGGCACATCGATCGTCATGTCGACCTCGATCAGGCCTGCGTGCGCCCATGCGTCGAGTTCAGTGATGAACAGGAAGTCGTTGCGCGCGCGGGCGCCGACGATCAGCACCACGCGGCCGTACCCCTCCCGGTCGGCCAGCACGTCGAGCACCACCGGTCGCAGCGGTGCCAGGCCGACTCCGCCGGCGACGATGACGACGTCACCCCCACAGGCGCGGTGCAGGTTCCATCCGGTTCCGAAAGGCCCTCGGACACCGATGATGTCGCCCGGGCTGGCGGCGTACAGCGCGTGGCTGACGGCCCCGACATCGCGGATGGTGTGGGTGATGGTGCCGTCGGGCTTCGACAGGTGGCCGCTGACCGAGATCGCGACCTCGCCGACGCCGAAGGCGTAGAGCATCATGAACTGCCCCGGTTGCGGGGTCGCGATCCGTTGCCGCACCGGCGTGAGTTCCAGCGTCGCGGTGTCGCGGTTCTCCTGCACCCGGGAGCTGACCCGGTGCGGGACCGGGTCCATCGCCGAAACAGGTGCTGCCACAGACGTTGTCACGGTGTCAGTCATGGTCGTCCGGAGTCTGGGCGGCCGGGGACAGGTCGGCCAGGGTGGCGAAAGTGGCCATCTCCTCGGTGATGTCGATGCCGGTGGGACACCATGCGATGCAGCGGCCGCAGCCGACGCAGCCGGAGGTGCCGAACTGGTCGTGCCAGGTGCCGAGTTTGTGGGTCAGCCACTGGCGGTAGCGTGCCGCACCGGTCTGCCGCACCGGTCCCTCGTGCAGCAGCGAGAAGTCGAGTTCGAAGCAGGACGCCCAGTTCAACCATCGTTCGGCGTGCTGTCCGGTCAGGTCGGAGACGTCCTCGGTGCTGGTGCAGAAGCAGGTCGGGCAGACCATGGTGCAGTTCCCACATGTCAGGCAGCGGCTGGCGACCTCCTCCCAGTGCGGCGATTCGCGGGACTGCACCAGCAGGTTGCGCAGGTCCCGGTCCGGCATCTGCCGTCCCATCTTCTGCGCGGCGGCGGCGACTTCGGCTCGGGCACCGTCGATCTCGTCTTGGCGCGCGGTGCGGTGCGAGACCGCGGCGAGCACATCGGCGCCCGCCGGGCTGCCGACGTCGACCAGGTAGTGGCAGTCGGCGCCGTCGATGCGTTCGGTGAGCGCCAGGTCGTAGCCCGGGCCGACGTCGGGGCCGGTGCCCATGGAGGCGCAGAAGCACAGGCCGCCGGGTTCGGTGCAGTTGACGGCGACCACGAAGAGCCGCCGGTGCCGGTTCTGGAACCCGGTGTCGGGGTGTGCGGCGCGGCCCAGCACCCGGTCCAGGGTCGCGATCGCGGCGAGGTCGCAGCCCCGCACGCCGAGGAAGGCGTAGGCCGGTTCGAGTGGCTCGCCGTCCACGGTGTCGGCACCGGCCGCGGTGCCGTCTGTTCCGCCGCCTGGGGTGCCTGACCAGATGCGCTGCCGGGGTGGGTGCAGGAACTGTTTCCAGGACTGCGGACCGGCCGAGTGGCCGAAGCAGGCGTCGTCGTCGCGTCGGCGCAGCCGGTAGTGCCCGGGTGCGGTGTCGACGCCCCAGCCGTAGGGCAGGTCGTCGGCGGAGTCCAGTTCGGCCAGCACGATCGCGTTGTCGCGGCGAACCGGTCCCACCACGCGGTAGCCGCGGTCGTGCAGTGCGGCCACCAGCCCGCGCAGACCCGCTCGGTCGAGCACAGCCTGGTCGCCCAACGTTTGACTCATCGTTCGATGGTCGAACCCGCAGGTCGCGGGCACAAGGGTATTTAGTCAGCAGCGCAAACCGGCTGGAGTCCGGTGCCCAAGATGGGGACTTTCGTCCCTAGTGGCGTTTCCGGGCTCGGGAAAACATGTGGAGGTATTTCAGACACCGGACTGGGGAGGACGGTAAATGGTGGCAGCGCGGGGTGCCGACGACACGGTGCGCGAACTGGATGTGATCGCCGAGGGGTTCCTCGGCTCGGAGTTCGCCGAACCCAACTACGCCAGTTGGCCGATCGAGCGTCGCCTCGACGCGTATCTGCGCCACATTCGTCGTCTCACCAGCGTCGATCACCACAACGGGTCGGTCTGTGAGGCACTGCTCGAACGCGTGATGACCCATATCGGGCGAGCCCGCCGAGCAGGGCCCAGAGCCGCCGGCAGCGGACTTGGGGGGGCCCGCGGCCGGCGGCACCCGACTACTGGGCGTTGGCGTTCGCGGCCGGTTGCGGCAGGGGGTAGGACAGGTCGATGTCGTGTTCGTCGTAGGCGCGCAGGATCGCCGCGCGCAGCCGCCGCTGCACCGACCACTGGGCGTTCGGCCGGGTCTTGACGGTCATCCGCAGCGTGACCAGGCCCGGCGACAACTCCTGGACGCCGAGCATTTCGGGTTCATCGATCACCTTGGCGGCCAGCGCGGGATCCTTGACCGCGTCCTGGGCGGCCTCCAGCGCCACTGACTCCGCCAGGCTCAGGTCCGCCGACATCGCGACCGGCAGCTCCAACCGGGCGACCGCGAAGTCCTGGCTCATGTTTCCGACTCGGGCGATCTCGCCGTTGCGGACGTACCAGAGGGTGCCGTCGACGTCACGCACGGTGGTGACCCGCAGTCCGACACTCTCGACCTCTCCGGAGGCGTCGCCGAGGTCGACGATGTCGCCGACGCCGTACTGGTCCTCCAGCAGCATGAACACGCCCGTGACGAAGTCGCGGACCAGGTTCTGCGCACCGAAACCGATGGCCAGACCGACCACCCCGGCCGAGGCGATGAACGGCGCGATGTCGACCCCCATCACGTTGAGCACCGTGAGCACAAACCACACCAGCAGCACGATCGACACCACGGACTTCAGCACCGAGCCGATGGTCTGGGCGCGCTGCTGACGCCGCGCCGCGGCGCGGGCGGCGCTCGCCGGCGAGGGCACCCGCTCACGCAGGGTGCGCAGCAGCGCCGGTCTCTTCTCCACGGTCTGCGCGTCGTCGTCGGCGGCGCGTGCGCGTCTGGTGGTGGCCCGGTCGATCATCCGGTGCAGCACGTAGCGCGCCACCAGCACGACCAGCAGGTACGCCGTGACTCTGATGGGGACCTCGATCAGCCAGTGCCGACTTGTGTCGGTCCATTCGAAGGCCAGGGTGTAAACATCCATCAGGGCCGCGTACCCAGGACCAGTGGGGGGCTAATCGGACTACGGTGGATCTCGGAGATTGAGGGGGTGGGTCAATGATCGAGGTGCTGACCGATCTGCCGGAGGGTGTGAGCGGGATTCGGGTTTCGGGCCGGCTCAGCGGTGACGATCTTCGGGCGTTCGAACCGAAGATGCAGGATCTGCTGGGGACGGGTGAGATCAGGTTCGTCGAGGTGATCGACGACTACGCGGGCTTCGGCCCGGGCGGGCTGGCAGAGGACATGAAGCTGGGCTTCGGTCTGCTGTTCAAACACCACGCGGCGTTCAAGCGGATCGCCGTGGTGACCGACACCGACTGGATCAAGCACACGCTGCACGTGATGGCCTGGATGGTGCCGGGCGAGCTGAAGCTCTTCGGGCTCTCCGAGCTGGAGCAGGCCGCGGCGTGGGCCGCGGGCTGAGTTCAGTCAACGTTACCCAGGAATAACCTCCACGGGCCGCGCGCTGTGTCCCAGCGGAGGTGCCGCCATGCCTGAGGTGATCCCGTTCTCTGGGGTGCGACTTCGTTACCCCAGTTCGAAGAACTTCGACGCGCTCCTGGCAGCGCTGCACGCCGCGGTGGGGTCCGAACCCGCGCCGGTCGGTGAAATCGCCGTTCAGGCCTCTGACTGGGACGTCTTCGAGCGCTCCGTCCAGCGTTACGTCGGACCGTTCGGATTCATGGTGTTCACTGCGATCGACCATGGGGCGTGGATCGAGAAGGCCGGCATCGACCGCAAGGTGCTGCGGGTGGTGATCGGCAACCCGCTGATCGCGATCACGATGCTGCGCCACGATGTCACGGCCGGCTTGTTCGCTCCCGTGGAACTGCTGCTGACCTCCGAGGCGTCCGGCAGTGCGCTGACGTATGTGGTGCCGTCGTCGTTGATGGTGGTTGCGGACAACCCGGCGTTGTTGGAGGCGGCGACGGCGTTGGATGAGAAGTTGGCGGCGTTGGCGGTCGCGGTGACGGAGTAGACGCTCGTCGGTGGGACCGCCGGGGCGGCAACTCACCTCTCACCGAGGGTGATTCATGTCGAGCGTGTGGCGCTGAGGTGGACACCCTCCGGCTGCGCGGCGTCATCATCTGTTGACGCCAGGTGTTCGCCCACCCACGTACAGAGCTCGGGCCGCGGTGCTGACGACCGGTCAGCGCGAACGACTATATGGCGCAACCACATCAGACCAGCCACGTTCCTACGTCTGAGATCACGATCGCCGTCTCCACATATGACGCGGTGGACATCGTCCGGACGGGATCCTCGGCCACTGCCGCTTCCAACAACTCGGCGTCGGGCTCGTCGGTCAACATAGCGAAGAGGGCAGGTGTGATGACCATCAGGACGGCAGCCCCCGGTCGTCGTAAGCCGCGATCTCCTCCGCCGAGCGGTCGTCCACCAACGGCAACGCTGCACAGCGACGACGGATCGCGGCGAGGTCCTCACGCAGCAGGACGACCTGGGCACGGCCCGCCGTCCGCGCCAGCCGCTCACGCAGTGCCACCACCACCGCCTCAGTCAGCGTCTCCCCCGTCCGCGCCGCCAGTTCTCGGGCCAGCCGGTCGGCTTCGGGATCCTTGATACTCAGAGCCATTTCTCGATCATGGATACTTGTCATGATTCTAGATAGCTGCTGGTCACACCACCTATATCGCGGATTCCAGCACATCCGCCAATGGTGAGGGAACCTTCGGGTACGCCCGACGCGCGCTGAGCCAGATCCTGTCGCGCACAAGTTTGGACACACTGCCGGTCCGCCTCGTGATATCTGTCTGTGAGGTTGTAACACGAGGCACCGACATGGGAGTGGCGTGATGGACGCATTCGACCCGCTGCTGCTCGGGCAGCGCGTCGTCGCGATCCTGGAGACCGGGATGCGCACCGCCACCTACAAGCTCGCGACGTTGATGGCGCTGATCGAGCACTGCGTCGAGAACCTGCCCACCGATCCGGATGCCACGCTGGACGTGCCCCTCCCCGCCCTGGCGCACCGCGTTCTGGAGATCTACTGGCAGCAGGTGCGTCCCTTCGACGGGCACGAGCTGCGGCAGTCCACGCAGCCGAAGGCCCGGATTCTGGCCGCCACCATGGCATTACGGGACGCTTCCGCTTCACGCGGTGGCGCCACGACGCAGCGCAGTGGGTTGTCGGTCGACATCGCGCGCCTGCGCGCGCCCGAGGCGTATCAGCGCGCGATCGACGACATCACCCTGTGCCTGGCCCAGCAGCCACTGCACCGACTGCAGAAGCTGCCGGGGGCGTCCGCCAGTGATGCGTTCCTCTACGACGACTCGTTCCTGCACGACCAGGTGAGCCGCCGGACACTGCGTTCTCATGGTGACGCGATCGTGCTCAATCCTGGTGTCGCCCATGGATTGGCGCGCCTGGCGGGGCTGCTCAAGCCTGCGCTGGAGATCATGTGGGTCGAGGACGTGCGGCGGATGAACCGGTTCCTCGACGCCGAGGTTCCCGACGTCGCCGGGCACCTGTTCGGACGTGAGCGCACCGCAATGGCGGTGGTGCGAGAGCCGTTCAAGGAGGTTTTCGGCCCGCACTGCTTCTACTGTGGGACACACCTTCCCGCCGACAACCCCATCGACCATGTACTGCCGTGGTCACTGGTGGGCATCGACGGACTCGCGAATCTGGTGCTCGCCTGCGTGCGGTGCAACGGCGACAAGAGCGGTGCGCTGCCGGCGGTGACGATCGTCGACCGCGTGCTGGAGCGCGACCTGGCGGTGCTCGAGCAGGTGGCGTCGAGTCTGCAGTGGCCGACGCAGCATTCGCGAGTGGTCGCCGCGGCGCGGGGCATCTACCGCGGTCAGCCCGCCGGGGTGCCGACGTGGGCGGGATACCGGCGACGGGAACGGTTGGACATCAGCTTTCCGCCGTGGTGGGTGGGGCCGTAGCGTTCCTGCGCGGTTCTTGTCGGTGGGGTGTTCTAACCTCTGACGCGTAAGCGCGATCCAAGGGGGGGAATCATGCGCGGACGTGTCCTGATGGCTGCTGTTTCGGCGGCGTGCGGGTCGGTGGTGTTGGCCGGTCCGGCGACTGCCGACCAGTACGACTTCATCTCCGATCTCGACAACTCGGGCGTGTGGTACGAGTCGATGTCCGACATGATCGACATCGGCAAGGAGCTGTGCCATGAACTGCGGCATGGTGTTTCGCCGGGGCTGGTGTTCGGCAAGCTGGTCAACACCGGCTTCGCACCAGGCGAGGCAGGCATCGTGTTGCTGTCAGCGGTGAACAACATGTGCCTGGACGTCAAGCCCGATGTCGTCGGATGGGTTCGGGACATCGGCTACACCGGTCCGGTGTGAGGAGAACCGGCGCTTGTCCGCCTCGTGGGTTACCCTGTGGGAGCTTCACGAGACGCCGTCGACAAGCTCCGACTGGATGGCGCGCCAACCCCACGCTCGTGGGTGGCTCGGATGACGAAGTGACCCGCACCAGCCGGTGCCGGTAAGAGCGCCTCCGTGTGGAGGCCCGGACCCCCGGGAGGTTTCTGATGAATCTGACTGCGATACAGCGCGACCGAGCTGTGGGCGTGCTGCTCGGCACCGCCGCCGGCGACGCCCTCGGAGCGGGATATGAGTTCGACCGTCCGCTCGCCGCCGATCAGCCGGTGGGCATGATCGGCGGCGGACTCGGCCCGTTCGCGCCCGCTGAGTGGACCGACGACACGTCCATGGCGATCGCCATCGCCGAGATCGCCGCCACCGGCGCCGACCTGCGGGACGAGAAGTCACTCGACTGTGTGGTCGAACGCTGGGAGAGGTGGTCGCGCACCGCGCCCGATGTCGGGGTGCAGACCCGGTCAGTGCTGTCCACGGCGGCCGCACAGGGCATCTGCGCGCGGACCGCGCGCGAGGCGTCCGAGGCGCGACATCTTCAGACCGGTCGCGCTGCCGGCAACGGGTCGTTGATGCGGACCGCTCCGGTGGCGGTGGCCTACCTCGACGACGAGGCCGCGTTGGTGGACGCCGCCCGCACGGTCAGCGAACTGACCCATTTCGACCCAGACGCCGGCGACGCCTGTGTGCTGTGGTGCGCGGCGATCCGTCACGCGGTGCTCACCGGTCAGATCGATGTGCGAATCGGGTTGGGGCACATCACCTCTGACCGCCGCCGGCTGTGGGAGGCCCGCCTGGCCGAGGCCGAGAACTCACCCCCGTCGGCGTTCACCGGCAACAACGGCTGGGTCGTCGCGGCGTTGCAGGGCGCCTGGTCGGCGATCAGCACCACCCCGGTGCCCGTACACGATCCCGGCGCAGGCAGTTTCCGCGCGGATCATCTTCGCCTGGCATCGAAGGCCGCGGTGCGCGGCGGCGGGGACACCGACACCGTGGCCGCGATCGCGGGCGCCCTGCTCGGTGCCGCCCATGGAGCGTCTGCGGTGCCGTCGCAGTGGCGGCTGATGCTGCACGGCTGGCCCGGACTGCGGACCCGCGGTCTGGTGCAGTTGGCCGACCGCATCGTGAACAAGGGTGAGCCGGATCGGTTCGACCACACCTACGCGGTGGGACGTGGAACGCCTCAGCCCGTGCGCCATCCGCACGACGACAAGGTGTGGATCGGCGCTGCGCACTCACTGCACAGCCTGGACACCGACATCGACGCGGTGGTGTCGCTGTGCCGAGTCGCCGACGGGCACGTCCCGGCGGAGGCGACCCATCTCGATGTGCGGCTGATCGATCAGGTCGGTGAGAACGCGAACCTTGATTTCGTCCTTGTGGACACGGTGCGGGCCATCGAGCATCTGCGCGCCGAGGGGCGCACCGTGTTCGTGCATTGTGCTGCGGCGCAGAGCCGTACGCCGACGGTGGCTGCGCTGTACGGGGCTCGACGTCAGGGCTTGCCGATCGATCAGGCGCTGCGCGAGGTGTGCGCGGTGTTGCCCTTGGCTGAGCCGAATCCGGAGTTCCGGGCGGCGCTGCGACGGTTGGACGCTGCCGAGGCGGTGCGGTGAGCAAGCCGAAGTCGTCAACGGTGTGGTCGGGGGCCGTCCCCCATGCGGCGGGATGAAGTGTGCGGCAAAGCTTACGTGGCTAGCCTGTCGGCATGGGGGGAACCAAGGGCGAGTCGTCTCCTGAGCCCGGGACGCCCTGATGATGCTCTACGACTCGGTGCCCGCCGCTGTCGCGGCCGAGACCGACGACTTCACCACGCTGCCCATTGCGCGATTACCGGAATGGCTCACCGCCGTGAACCGCTCTCGTGGTGTTGAAGGGCGACGGAGCGGGCAACTGGTACGTACTGACGGGATACATGGAGCCATGAACGACGACGCAGTTTCCGAAACGATTCGGCAGTTCTTCGGCGGCAACTTCCACCAGGACTGGGACCTGGTGGCCGCCGAATGGGAAGGCGTCGTCGACCAATACGCCGCCGGCAAGAGCCCGACGCGACTGTCGGCCTTGGCCCGAGAAATTGACACTCTGCGTGCCACGCACGACGAAGAAGCCCTCACAGTGTTGATGCCCCGTCAAGCGCTCTCCGCCTACGCTCCTCTGCCGCCAACCACTTACAAAGAGTGGTTGGGACAAATCGCCGACCGCTTGCGGGTGCACGCTCGCGCGGTCGAGAGTGGCGGTACGCCAGAGCTCTGACCGCCGGATCGACTGGATAGCCAAGATGGCCCAGAGACCATTAGCGACGGCTGAAATCTGGCGATCAAGCTCATCGCATTCCCCCAGGGTCCGGAGATCCTCGGCGGAGGACAGAAAGGACTGATCACGATGTATCCCATTGCGGGCGGGAGCGGAGTGGTGGAGATCGAACCGACGTGGACCTGGACGCCGCCATGGGTGAACAACAATGTCCCCATCAACTGAGCCCACCCAAGCAGAGCGCACGCTCGCTGCCGATGTGCTGCAGAAGCTGCTGCGGCACATCGCGATTGAGAACGTGAAGAACGCGAAGAGTCGCCGTCCGGGCCACCACGTCTTTGAGGTGTCTCACGCCTGGACCGAGGGAGCGACCATGTACCTGCTGTACACGACCCCGCCCTCAGACATCACGTGGGGTCTGGTCCGCGACACCAGGAGGTCACTGATCGACCCGGGTCCGTGGAACGACACCGATGATCCTGCCCTCTACTACTAC
Source organism: Mycobacterium sp. ACS4331 (assembly GCF_001667265.1). Taxonomy (GTDB): domain Bacteria; phylum Actinomycetota; class Actinomycetes; order Mycobacteriales; family Mycobacteriaceae; genus Mycobacterium. Next base: position 23,530 of record NZ_LZHW01000006.1, read on the forward strand.
CTGCTCGACCTCGAGGAGGAGTGGCCCGGCCACGTCGCCCTGCGGCCGGGCGACGATCCCGACACCATCCGGTGGTCGGGGTATCCACTCGAAGGTCTCCCAGAACGCGTGTCGGACATCGCTGAGCGATACCGATATACGCCGCCCGTGACGGCTGAAGCGGACACACCGCAGACAGCCCCGCCAGTCATCGAACCTCGCCGGTACGCAGACCCTATGTAGCGGCATCGTCAACGGTCGATCACGGTCTCAGGGTTAATGCGCGATCGGGCGAGATTGACCATAGCCAGGCATATAACGGGGCGTACGCCGCATTTGCCGCTAACCTTCACCATGGCGGAGCCCTGATCACTGTCAGCCAACAGGTGAGTGAATGAACAAGCGCAAGCCCGACATCGCCTGGCACTCCGAGACGCCGGCGGTGGGTAAGCCGCGTCTGGCATTCGTGCACGACATACTGCGCTACGCACAGGGTGCGAATCAGAGTGACGTCGACGTCGACGGGTACGTCAACTACCACTGGCTGACGAGTCCGGAAGCACTTGGACGTCCGAAGATCATGCTGGAAGCGGGCATCAATTCACCAGCGGAAGTGGTGGGTCCAGATGGCTCTCGGCGGCCATTGATCGCGATCCGGTCGAGCCCGTGGAAGGCGGGCCACGAGACGAACCCTTGGCACGATGAGTTCGATCTGGACCACGGACATGTCCGGTATTTCGGTGATCACAAGCCGTCCACGGTCGGACTCCCCGGGGCGACCAAGGGCAACAGGCTACTGCTCGAAGCGGCCCGGCTCCATGCAGGGACGACCCGGGAGGAACGGCTGCTCGCACCTCCGCTGCTGATCTTCAGAGCTGTCACGATTCGCCGAGACGGCAAGACTTTGGTGAAGGGCCACGTGGAATTCTGCGGTGCCGCCCTCATCGAACGGTTGGAGCACGTGGTGCAGCGCGACCCGGAATCGGGTCGCAGCTTTCCGAACGTCTCACTCGATCTTGCCGTCATCTCGGGCGGAGAAACTGATGGGATCGACTTCCGCTGGGTGGATGACCGCAGGAATCCTGAACTCACCGCTGAGGAAGCCCTCCGCTACGCCCCTGAGGCCTGGAAGCAGTGGGTGAAGAAGGGGCGCATCGCCATCCCTGCAATCCGTCGGCGAGTTCTCGCCAGCACCGTTCGCACCAGCAGGGAGCAGCAGCCGGAAAGCGGTTCCCCGGAGGCGGACACCCTCAGTACGCTCTACCAGTTCTACGACGGTCGGAAGCACGCCTTCGAGTTGTTGGCCGCCCGGGTCGCCGCGGAGGTCTTTCGCGAGTCGGGTGCCCGATACAAGGAGGGTTGGCTGTCCAGGTCCTCCGGTGACGGCGGGGTCGACTTCATCGGCCGGCTCGACGTCGGCCCACTCAATGGGAGCACCCCCGTTGTCGTACTCGGACAAGCCAAGTGCATTCAACCGAACTCGTCGATCTCTCCCGAGCAGGTCGCCCGCGTCGTGGCGCGTCTGCGCCGGGGGTGGATCGGCGTGTATGTGACCACGGGATCGTTCTCACGCCAAGCCCAGGTCGAGATCATCGATGACCAGTACCCGATGGTGCTTGTTGCCGGCGGAACGCTCGCGGCGACTGTTCGGCGGATGGTGCAAGCGAACTATGGCGGCGATATCGAGGCCTTGCTGTTGTCCACAGTCGACGAGTACAGCGCAGCCGTGACGCACCGACGGCCAGAAGAGGTCATCTCCATGTGAAGTTAAATCGACCCATCGGCCAGACGTCCAAAGACGACCAGGATTGCGTGCGGCGACCTCGTGTTTCTTCACTCGTCGAGTGTGTGTAAGGGGCAAGTTGAGCGGCATCAGCTGACTCTTCATTCTCAGATCCGGGCACACAACCAGCTTGCCGTGGTGATCCGCAACATCCCGGACAAACGGACTTCCGCTTGTGTCGCGCCTACCCAGTCGCCTCGATGACCGAGCCGACAGCGCAGATTCGATCTGGAGACGGCCCCCGACACGACACGAAGGGTGCTGACGGCTAGCTAGTGACCCAGTGTCGTCAGCACCGCCCCAATGAGCGCAGCCGGCTCGTCCTCGACAGCCGCAGCGCCCGCCGCTTTGAGCGCGTCTCGCCTCTGGTCAGCGTTGATTGTGTAGACGACAACCGGAAGGTGCGGACGCTGGGCGGTGATCTCTTCCACCAATTTCTTCCCATTGTCCGGATCACCGCCACGGCCCAAATCGGTGATCACCACGTCGAATTGGGTCTGATTCAAGTAACGTCGCGCTGCCGCGTTCGAAGTTGCGGTAGCTATGAAGCATCCGGCCTCAATCAAGGCGACAGACTCGTACACATTATTGTCCGGCTCATCGTCCACCCACAGCACCTTCCGAAGCCGGACACGCGACAACGACTCCACGTTTGTGCGTACCTGCTTGGAGGCCATTCGAGCCGACTCGCCGCGCTCCTCAGCAGCTTTCCCGGCGGCATCGACGACTTTGGCCTTCTGAGCAGGGTCGAACTCGAACTCGAGCTTAATCAGCGCCCCCACACTCAGTTTCGATTTGGTCGACACCCCTTTGGCGACCGCAAAGAAGAGAAGCGCAAATACGAGCGCAATAAGGACTATGGCAAGAAGCATCTCTCCAGAACTCAAGGTTGCCATCCTTCATCTACATCGCACGCCATGCGAGGGTCTAGTTTCAGAATGCACTGGCAGTCATCCGACCACAACACGGCCAAGCGTCAATCGCAATACGTGCGATCTGAGACGCATAAGTTTCGTGTGCCGTAGCGGTTCGGCATGAGCTGAGCTGTCCGGGACGGCATACTTGACTGGTGGCATCGAGCCGGTCATCGGCGAAGTCCATCGAGTCCAGTCGGCGGTGGTGGAGATGCAGCGGGGCAGCGGCGCTGGCGCCCGCGGAGCCAATATCATTGGCCCTGCTTCACACAGCGATGACTTCATGCCTCGATGTCGATGCGGTCAAGGGCGGAGCGCTGGTTCGGCGAGAGTCGGATTCAGCCGCGGAATACGTCTCATCGACCTGATGAAGCAGCGGCTGATTCACGAGTTAAGACGCCGAAACAATTCGCACGGACGCCCTCGTCGTCCCGACGTGGTGACGCCGGTATCGCTAGCCTGCAATCCATCGAACGCCGAAATGGGTCCCGTTGCAACGCACTCCCATCCATGGTTCACCGCCCTGCTTGCGCAGGCTACGGGTCGGCGACCTTCTCCAGGACAGTCGGGCGCTGTTGCAGCACAGCGACATCGGGAAACTGGGCGAGCAACGCACATACGAAGGCCGACCGCTTGACGTTGAGTTCCTTGAGTAACTCGACCTGGCTCAGGTTTCCGCGCTCGCACAGGCGCTTCCATGCGGTCACGATCATCCACGCGGGGACTAACTGGGGTCCTGAGCGCCGGGCACGCGACCTCTCCGTCTCCACCCACACCCCACCGCGGTCGACCGACGATATCCAGTTGGGTCGCTTGATGCTCAACGTCGGTATCTCGTGACTTACCTCGGCCACGGAGGTGATCCGGTCCAACAGATCGTCGTCGAATTCGATCGAGGTCACGTTCTTCCTCCGGTCCGCTCGTCGCGGTGCGCCGCGCCCCCATTTAGGAGTGTGTCCTGAGCTTCGCACCAACCGCGGCACGCTGGGACGACTGCCCCGCAGTCAATTCCATCGAGGCCGAGTTGCGAAAGACCAAGGTGATGACGGTTGAGGCAGTTCGCCTCGATTACCAGCGCAAACGAGCCTCTGGCGATGCAACGATTGCTCAGGCTGGCACAAATTTACAGCAGAGTGAAGACGCCCGTTTGGACGCAGAGCGCAACCTCGTCCGGTTCCAGTCGGTGACGTTCTCCAACTTCATCAGATCGTAGAAGAACGGCGGCAGCAGCTACATCCACTCAGAGGCTCCCGCGACTCACAACTCCCAGACCTGATCCGGATCATCAAGTGCCGCGCGGATTTTGCTTAAGTCACCCAGGTCTGCAAGCGGTGATGTCTTCGCGATGTCGACGATGCTTTTGACCATGAGATGTACGGTCTCGCCGTCTTGAGCCTCCAGTGCGTCGTCGAGGCGAGTGAACATGGCTTCGAAATTCGACCGACGTTCCGCGAAGACTTGGGCGAAGTAGTCGCGCAGAATCGATTCGGCCGCCTTGATGCGCTGGACCTCGGTTGCTTCATAGGCCGCAATCCGCTTGCGCTTCGTGCTTTCCACCTGGTGCACTGCGATGCATTCGTGTGCAGCGTTGACGATCTCGTTCAGCGCGTTGAAGCCCTGCAGCGCAGAAACAGCACCACCGCTCCGGTTCATGACCTTGGTTGTGTGCACTCTCTGGTTGTCAGACATCGTCGCCCTCCTCCACCATCGGCCGATACTTCACGGTGACTTCCTCACTGCTGGCGGTCAGGTCGCCGGTCTCGTCGACAATTGGTGCCGCGGCGACGTCTCGGACAGCGACCGCCAAGGTCATTGCATGCTGGAATCGGGACGCATGTTCGGCGGGTTCGAAGGGTTCTGATTCAAGGAGATCCAGTGCAGCAACTGCACGTTCGCGCAAGGCCGTCAAAACGTCGCGCAACTCCTCGGTCCTCGAATCAATTGCCGACAGCTTGGCATCCAGCTCATCCAACTCGGCAATAGCCACTGCGATTCGGGCGCACTCCTCGCGAGCCTTCGTCAACGCTCTGTCCCCCTGGGTATGGGCGACAAACCCTCCCACGAGCAGAGCAGGGCCGAGCGTCACGAAGTTGAGGGCTGTCGCCCCCAGTGCCATTCCACCGCCACCAGACGCCAGACTTCCTCCACCGAGAAACGCCATCGTGGCGTTCTGTGCCGCCACGCCGGACAAACCCGATATTGCCGTGCCGGTACTGGCGACCCCCAGCATGCCAGCGGCAGCGGTGACGCCAGAGCCCGCACCAACGGCCGTTGCCGCGGAGCCGACTGCGCCTGCGATCCACGAGGCAGCATTGACATCCAGCCCCGCCAAGCCCGGAATCTGGTTCATAGTTGCGTCGAGCCCCTCGACCAACAAACGTTCGTTCTCACGAACCTGTTTTTGATGGCGCCGCAGAAACTCAGCCATCCGCACAACGACGTCGGTCAGCGCCTGCTGCTGCTCCTGACCAAGATCCGCAAGCGACTCGTTGGTCTCGGCAACTCGTGCCTCAGACTTCGCCCGGCAGTCCTCGTAACGCTTACCAGCGTCCTTGAGCTGCGACTGTGCCTTCTTGAAATCTAGGGCGGCTTTGCCCCCGAGCGCCAGTCCGCTGCCGCCAGTGACCGCTCCAATCGCGATCAGCGCGACCGGTATCAACGGCAGAACCATCAACTCCCCCTAACCTACGAACCGATAGTGTCACATCAGTCAGCCGATGGCGCCACGAAACTTTCACTTTGAAAAGACAAACGCGCACGCACCCGCCTGAATCGTCGTGCACGCGGGACACCCCCGATCCGTCGCTTACAGCTTCGGTTTCGGCTTCGATGTCGCGCTCAGTTGTACATTCGCCATGGCACAATGAACACGAGCAGATGGGCGTCGACCTGACCATCACCGACTGGATGCGCCGACCGGGGCCGGTTGCACCAGCGACTCGGATCGGCCGTCCCCAGCAGGCATGGAACCGTAGTGTGGCGAAATGGCACTTGTCCGTTCGTTGAAACCCGATAAGCACCCAGCTCGCCCGCCTCGCACCGAGGCCGATTGTCTGTACACCACACTCCGGACTTCGTCGGGGATGAAACTGCTCCGTCTGGCGACGTTGGGCTCCGATGACCGCAAGTCTCATCCAAAGCCCAGCCAGATCATCGAACTGAACGAGGTGATCGCCGAGCAGCTCGTGCATGTGATTGCCGAGACCTTCCCTGGAATAGCAATTTCAAAGAAGACGATGTGACGAAAGAGGGGCTCTCAGTCACCGAAGAGCAATGAGCCCTTGGCGATGCTTGCGCATTCAACGGAACGCATCACCGGAATCATCCTCATGGCAGTGATTTTGGACCTTCAGCCCCACCCAGACAAAGGCTCCACATGGCGAGACGCCGTGTAAGGCCGCCTCCGCCCAGCGTTTGATTGAAACTATTGACAGAGTCCATCTGGCCAGAGAACATCGGAACTTCGGCGCGAGCACAGCCGGGTACCCGCTCGGAATGTGCGCCTTGGGCCGCACCAATTTGGATGGCGACTGAAGCAGCCAGTCACCGCGTTTCGCACTTCCGAATGTCGGTTACCACCAGTATGGTCACCTACGTTTTGAATTTGACGCGCTCGACAAGGGGGACAATCGGTGGACGCGTTCGGTGTCCTGCGGGAGGTGTTGGACGACTACGAGAATTTCGTCAAGGGCTTCCTTGAGATCAAGGACGACCAGATCCGCAGCAAGGTCGAGGCAGAGATCGATGGCGGTCTCCTGTGGCCCGAGCCGTGGCTCGCCCTCAACCCTGCATTCGAACCAGGCGGCTCCGTCAGCGATCTCGTGAAGCAGAGAACCCTCCACGCAGAAGCACAGAACATCTTCCGCACCCGGACTGACCTTGATCCGACCGGTCAGGAGATCACGTTCCATCGCCACCAAACCGATGCCTTCCAGCTGGCCGCAAAGCAGGAGTCCTACGTCCTGACCACCGGCACCGGCTCAGGCAAGTCGATGTCCTACATCGTGCCGATCGTCGATCGCGTGCTGCGCGAGGGGTCGGGCAAAGGTGTCCGCGCCATCATCGTCTATCCGATGAACGCCCTGGCCAACAGCCAGCGCAATGAGCTGGAGAAGTTCCTGGGCAAGACGAACCCCAAGGTCAGCTTCGCCCGATACACCGGTCAGGAGAACCGGGAGGAGCGTGAGAAGACCCTTGCCTCTCCCCCGGACATCCTGCTGACCAACTACGTCATGTTGGAACTGATGCTCACCCGCCCGAAGGAGCGCAAGAACCTCATCAGCAGCGCGGCGAACCTGTCATTTCTGGTTCTCGACGAGTTGCACACCTATCGCGGCCGGCAGGGCGCCGATGTGGCGATGCTGGTGCGCCGGTTGCGCGGCGCCGTCACATCGAACGACATCCAGTGCATCGGGACCAGCGCGACCCTCGCCGGCCCGGGCACCAAGGCCGAGCAGCGCCAGCAGGTCGCCGAACTGGCGACCAGAATCTTCGGCATCGAGATCCCCGCCACCAACATCGTTGGGGAGACCCTCCGCCGCGCGACGACCGGCGACACCGATTCCGCCGCGCTCACAGCCCGCCTGGCACAACCGACACCGACGGACTGGCAGGCACTGCAGTGCGACCCGCTGGCCATCTGGACCGAACAGCATTTCGGCCTGCACACCGACGACGAGGGCAAGCTCGCCCGACGCCCGCCGTCCAAGCTCAAAGACGCCGCCCAGAAGCTGCACGAGGAGACCGGCGTTGACGGAGCGACCTGCGAGCAGCGGTTGCAGGAGCTGCTGCTCGCCGGGTCGAAAGCGCGCGATCCGCGGGGCCGCGCCTTGTTCGCCTTCAAACTGCATCAGTTCATCGGCAAAGGCGACACCGTCTACACCACGTTGGAACCCGCCGAGAAGCGATACCTCACCACGCAGTATCAGCGCAGCGCACCCAACCGGCCCCTCGGCCAGCCCCTGTTCCCGCTCGCGTTCTGCCGTGAGTGCGGTCAGGAGTTCCTGGTCGTCAACCTCGAGCGTGGCGGCGAGAACTTCAGCCCCCGCATCCCCAACTCCGATCTGGTCGAACACCCCGACGCCGAAGGCCTGTTGTTCCTGACGAAGGAGCCGTGGCCGGACCCGAGCGATCCTGCCCTGCTCGAGCTGGTACCGGAGGACTGGGTCGTGTCCAGCGGGTCCGGCCAGGCGCTGGACAAAACCCGGGTTTCCAAGTTGCCCAACTCATTACGTGTCGACGAGTTCGGCACCATCACCGGTGACGGGATGCCGGTGGCTTTCTTTGAGCGCCTTGAATTCTGCCCATCATGCAAGACCAGTTACGAAAGTACCCGCCAGTCTCAGTTCTCCCGCGTGGCCAGCCTCGGCACGGAGGGGCGCGCCAGCGCCGTGACGGTGCTGTCCCAATCTGTCGTACGAACCCTGCGCGGCGAAGACGATCTCGATGCGGAAGCTCGGAAGTTCTTGGCGTTCAGCGACAACCGCCAGGATGCAAGCCTGCAGGCCGGCCACTTCAATGACTTCGTTCTGGTCGGCCTCATCCGCTCGGCTCTCTACCGCGCGGCGGCCGACCACCAGGAACGCGAGGGCGAACCCCTCACCGATGAGAACCTGGGCCCCGAAGTCGTCAAAGCGCTCAGTGGGCAGGGATTGAAGTTCTTCGCCCGCGACGAGGACACAGCCGACGAGCCCATCCCCCGCAAGAAGATCGCCCGAGCGCTGCGCGATGTGGTGACCTATCGATTGTGGGCCGACCTCAAACGCGGCTGGCGCATCACCATGCCCAACCTGGAGCAGACCGGGCAGCTACGCCTGGCCTACGAGGGCGTCGACGAGCTCGCCGCCAACGACGACAAATGGGCAGGCTGCGGGGAACCCCTAGCCAGCGCCGGCACCGAGACGCGACGTGAAGTGATGCACGTCCTCCTCGACGAACTGCGCCGAAACCTATGCATCGACACCGAATTCCTCACCGACGAGAAGTTCGACGCCGTCCGCCGGGCCAGCCGGGAATGGCTGAAAGACCCGTGGGCCATCTCCGATGAAGCCGGGATGTACAGCGGCCTGGCCTACCCCGGTGGCCGGCCCAAGAACGTGGCTGGTATCGGGGCGGACCTGCACCTGTCCGGCTTGGGCGCGTTCGGGCGCTGGCTGCGCCGCCCCAACCGCTTCCCCGCATTCCAGCATGCACTGAACACCGCCGACGCCCAGGCGATCATCGAGCACCTGATGGAGGTCATGGCCAAGGTAGGCATTCTGGTCCGCATCGCGGTACCCAAGCGGCCCACCGGCTACCAGCTGCGCGCTGATCTCATCGCCTGGCATCCCGGCGAAGGTCGGCACCGGGCACCGGACCCCATCCGCAGCAACCAGACCGAAGGCCGCGTCAACCCGTACTTCAAAGCCCTCTATGCCGAGACCGCCAAATCACTCGTCGGCTTGGAGGCCCGTGAACACACCGCGCAGGTCGAGCCGTCGAAGCGCCAGAAACGCGAAGAAGAATTCGGCGAGGCCCGGCTGCCGGTGTTGTACTGCTCCCCCACCATGGAACTCGGCGTCGACATCAAGAGCCTCAATGTGGTCGGCATGCGCAATGTTCCACCCACCCCGGCCAACTACGCGCAGCGTTCCGGACGGGCCGGCCGATCCGGCCAGCCGGCGATCGCGCTGACCTACTGCGCCACCGGCAACGCGCACGACGCCTACTACTTCCGCCGCAGTCAGGACATGGTCGCCGGAGCGGTGGCACCCCCGCGGCTGGAGCTGGGCAACCAGGATCTGGTACGCGCCCACGCCCACTCCATCTGGCTGGTGAAGTGCGGCCTGGACCTCAAGGCCAGCATGGTCGACCTATTGGAGATCGACCAGCCGGGACAGCCGTTACGCGCAGAAGTGCTCGCGACCATCGAGTCGAAATCCAGCCGTGCCGAGGCGATCACTGCGATCACCGCAGTGCTGGAGGCCGCCTCCGAGGTCACCAGCGCCCCGTGGTGGACGGACACCTGGGTCACCGACACCGTCGACAAAGCACCGGCCCGTTTCAACAATGCCGCCGACCGCTGGCGCGGTCTGTACAACGAAGCGCAGAACGAGCTCGACCAGGCCAACCAGACACTGAAGACCATCGGCGCGTCGGAAGCCTCCAAACAGCGTGCTCGCGGACGGATTTCGGAGGCGCGGGCCGCACTCGACCTGCTCAAGGGCCAGGTCGACGACGTGCTGCAGGGCGACTTCTACACCTACCGCTACTTCGCGTCGGAAGGCTTCCTACCGGGCTACTCCTTCCCACGACTCCCGCTGTCGGCGTTCATCCCGGCCGAACGCCGCACCCGCAGCGGCGGGGAGGGCGATTTCATCCAGCGCCCACGATTCGTGGCGATCAGCGAGTTCGGGCCCGGCGCGTTCATCTATCACGAAGGCGCCCGGTACGAAGTGAACCGGGTCAGCCTGCCCGCCCGCGAAGACGGCACCGGTGTGCACATCAGCGAGATCAAACGCTGCGGCGCCTGCGGGTACCTGCACGAGTCCACCGAGCCCGACCTCTGCCAGCATTGCGGCAGCCCGTTCGGCATCGAGGCCACCATGGGCAACCTGATGCGGCTGCTGTCGGTCAAGACACGCCGCCGTGACCGCATCAGCGCCGATGAAGAGGAACGCCAGCGCGCCGGTCACGAGATCGTGACGACCATTCGCTTTGTGCCACACGGGGTTCGGGCCGGACAACTCACCAGCACCATCACCGAGGACGGGCACGAACTCGGCACCATGACCTACGGCGACACCGCGTTGATCCGCCGGATGAACGTCGGCCTGCGCCGCCGCAAGGACAAAGATGTCCGAGGTTACGTGCTGGACACCGTCGAAGGCCGCTGGTGCAAGGAAGCCGACCTGGCCAAGAACGTGCACGGTGAGGCGCCGCGGTACCAGCGGGTGATCCCCTATGTCGAGGACCACCGCAACGCCCTGCTGCTCCATCTGGATCCCTCGATCGGGACCGATCAGCGGATGGCCGCAATGTATGCGCTCAAGCGCGGCATCGAAGCCGTCTACCAGCTGGAGGGCTCCGAACTCGCGGTCGAAGCCCTGCCCTCCAACACCGGCGACGACGCGTGGTCACGACTGCTGTTCTTCGAAGCTGCCGAAGGTGGGGCCGGCGTGCTGCGACGCTTGGCCGCCGAGGACGGGCAGCTCACGCGGGTGGCACGAAAAGCACTGGAAATTCTGCACTTCGATCCCGACACGGGGGAAGACCGCAAACGCGCCCCCCACGCGACCGAAGACTGCGCGCAAGCGTGCTACGACTGCCTGCTGTCCTACAGCAACCAGTGGGACCACCAGCACCTGGACCGACACTGCGTGCGCGATCTGCTCAAGCGGATCGCCGTGTCCACCGTCGCCGTCGGGGCCGGCGGTGAGGCGCCGGACACTCAACTCGAGCGACTCGAGCAGGCCTGCGACAGCGAGCTGGAGAAGAAGTTCCTGGCATTGCTCGTCCAGCATGGCTACCGGCTGCCCGATCACGCCCAGCAGATCGTCACCGGCTTCTACGTCCGGCCCGATTTCGCCTACCACGTCGACGGTATGGACGTCGCCGTCTTTGTCGATGGCCCCCATCACGATGCAGCCCATCAGCAGGAGAAGGACGAACAGGCGCGCATGAAGCTCGAAGACGAGGCCGGTTGGCTGGTGCTGCGGTTCCACCACCAGGACGGCGAAGCTGGCTGGCTCACGACGATCGCCGAACACCGCGGCATCTTCGGCGAAGCCAAGGCCAACGCATGACGCCGCTCGACTACCCGGCCGGCAGCCTGGTCAATGCCCGTGGCCGCGACTGGCTGGTGCTGCCCGGCTCCCCCGAGGGAACACTGCTCGTCCGCCCGCTCGGCGGACACGAGCACGAAACCACCGTGCTGCTGCCCGACATCGACGACTTCGCCGCCGCCACCTTCGAACCACCCACGGTCGACGACCGCGGCGACGCCGGGCGGGCCCGCCTGCTGCGCGACGCACTGCGGCTCTCCTTCAGTGCGAGCGGCGGCCCGTTCCGATCGTTCGCTCGCCTGGCCGTCACCCCCCGCAACTACCAGCTGGTTCCGCTGATGATGTCGGCCAACCAGGACGTCACCCGGCTGTTGATCGCCGACGGCGTCGGCATCGGCAAGACCGTCGAGGCCGGACTGATCGCCGCCGAGCTGCTGGCCACCGGCGAAACGCAACGATTGGCGGTGCTGTGCTCTCCGCAACTGGCCCCACAGTGGCAGAGCGAGCTTCGGCACAAGTTCGGCATCGACGCGAAGCTGCTGCTGCCGTCCACGGTCAACCGGCTGATGCGCAGCGTCCCATTCGGCTCCAACCTCTACCAACATCATCCGCATCTGGTGATCTCCACCGACTTCATCAAACAGAAGACCCGGCGCGACGAGTTCGCCCTGCACTGCCCGGAATTGGTGATCGTCGATGAAGCCCACACCTGTGTCGCAGCGGCCGGGGTCGGCACATCAAGCCAGGCCCACCTGCGCTACGCCCTGCTGCGTAAACTCGCCGACGACAAGGACCGGCACCTGGTGCTGCTGACCGCGACCCCGCACAGCGGCGACGACACCGCGTGGCAGTCGCTGATCGGTCTGCTCGACGACCGGCTCGGCGACCTGCCGGCCGACCTCTCGGGGCGTGACCGCGAAGATGACCGCAAGCTGCTCGCCAGGTACATGATCCAGCGCCAGCGCGCCGACATTCGCGAGTACCTCAACGAGGACACCCCGTTTCCGGAGCGGGAGACCACCGAATCCGCATACAAGCTCACCGCCGGATATCGCCAACTGTTCGACGACGTGATGGATTACGTCCGTGAGCAGGTCACCGACCCCAAGCTCAGCGCGGTGCGCCAGCGCGTCCGCTGGTGGTCAGCGATCGCGCTGCTGCGGTGTCTGGCGTCCAGTCCGGCCGCAGCCGAGCAGACGTTGCTCAACCGCTCCGCGGTCGCCACCGCCGACGACGAGCGGGAGGTGGACGCCTACGCCGAACCGCGCGTGCTCGACACCGACCTTGACGACACGGCGGAAGCCGAGGACGTCACCGTCGGCGCCGACACCGGCGACAGTGACGAGACCGACACCAAGGCACGGAAGCGCCTGCGTGAGTTGGCCGCACAGGCCGCGGCTCTCAAAGGGCCACGCTCCGACGCCAAGCTCAAGCGCCTCATTCCGCTGCTGAAGGAACTGATTGGCGAGGGCTACCATCCCATCGTCTTCTGTCGTTACATCCCAACCGCCGACTACCTCGCCGAACACCTGGGCACGGCACTGGCGAAGATCAAGGACCTCAGGATCGACGCGGTGACCGGGACGCTTCCGCCGGAGGAACGTGAGACCCGCGTCGACACCCTGAGCGCCCACGACGGCCCCCGGCTGCTCATTGCGACCGACTGCCTGTCGGAGGGCATCAATCTGCAGGACGGTTTCACCGCCGTCGTGCATTACGACCTGGCGTGGAACCCGACGCGCCACGAACAGCGTGAAGGCCGCGTCGACCGGTTCGGCCAGCAGGCACCCACCGTGCGCACTGTGACCTACTACGGCGAGGACAACGGCATCGACGGCCTGGTGTTGGAAGTCCTGATCCGGCGCCATGAGAACATCAAGCGCAGCATCGGCGTCGCGGTGCCGATCCCGGTCGATTCCACCACCGTGATGAAGGCGATCTGGGAGTCGCTGCTGTTGCGGGGCAAACAAGCCGAACAGCTGACCCTGGACTTCGGCGCGGCCACCTCCCAGTCACTGGCTGATCAGGTTGAGGTCGAATGGACCAACGCCGCCGAACGGGAGAAGGTGTCCCGCTCGCGGTTCCGCCAAGCCGGACTCAAACCCGACACCGTCGAAGCGGCTCTGACCGAGGTGCGACGCGCACTCGGCGGGCCGGCCGACGTCGAAACCTTCACCCGCACAGCGCTGTCGCTGTTGGGCGCACCGATCAACGACACCGATGACGGGTTCACCGCGGTCATCGGCACCCTGCCGGCGGCAGTACGCGACCAACTCCCACCGGCCAAGGGGGGCCGGCTTCATTTCCACCGTTCGCTGCCGGTGCCGGCCGGGCACAGTGTGCTGACCCGGACCGATGCGACGGTGGATGCGCTGTCGCGGTATGTCCTCGACGCCGCGCTCGACTCCCGGCTCGACCCGGCCGCCCGGCCCGCGCGCCGCGCCGGGGTGATGCGGACCCGCGACGTCGGCAAGGTGACGACACTGCTGATGGTGCGCCACCGGCTGGAGATCACCCTCCCGGGCTCGGCCACCACCGTCACCCAGGTCGCTGAGGAAGCCAAGTTCTTGGCGTTCACCGCGACCGGGGACACCCTGACCTGGTTGCCGCAGACCGAGGTCGACGCACTGTTGACTCTCAAACCATCTGGCAACGTGGATGATTCGCTGGCGCGGATGCAGTTGGGGCGTGCCCTGGGCCGTTTGGACGCGCTCACCGAGCACCTCACCACGACCGGTCGGGAGGCGGCGAAGGACTTGGTGTCCGAGCATCAGGCGGTACGCAGCGCCTCCAAGGCCGGCGGCCGCGCGCCGACTGTGCGGTTCCTACCGCCCGCGGATGTCCTCGGCGTCTACGTGTTCCTGCCGGAGGCGGGTGCCCGATGAGCGCGCTGAACGTCTTCAAGGCTGTCCGTACGGTCGGCACCGCGCTGCCCGCCGAGGCGGTCCCGCGCGCCAACGAACTGCGGATGCCCGGTCAGACCGCCGAGGCCTATCAACTGTCGCCGGGGATGGCGGTCAACGGTGCCATCGCCCGCGCCTGGGAGGCCATGCTGGCCGCGCACCGCGCCTGGCGCGCCGCGCTGGAGCGGCTGCCCGAAGGGGATGCCGCCACAAAGATCACCCGGGACAAGTGGCTGTTGCCCCTGCTCTACGAACTCGGTTGGGGCCGTCCCGATGTCATCAGCGGCGGGCTTGCTGTGCCGCCCGGGCTCGGCGAGACCGAGGCCCCGCACTTCCCCATCTCCCATCGGGTCGCCTGGCCAGACGCTGCCAGCGCCGCAGCCTGGGTGCCGCTGCATCTGGTCGGTGCGGGCGTGGACCTGGACACCAAGACCGCCGGGGTCACCGCACGCGCACCGCAGGCCATGGTGCAGGACTACCTCAACCGCGAAGACCGCGCCCTGTGGGCGATCGTGTCCAACGGACACCAGCTGCGTCTGCTGCGTGACGCCTCAAGCCTCACCCGGCAGTCCTTCGTCGAATTCGACCTCGACGCCATCTTCACCGACCAGCTCTACGCCGACTTCCGGGTGCTGTTCCTGACCGTGCATGCCAGCCGGTTTGCGCCCCGCCTCGATGACAAGGCGGCCAAGGCCATAACACCCGACGCCGACAGCGACGGCTCTGCCGAAGACGCCGACATCGAGGTCACCGAACCCAAGCTGGACAACTGCTGGCTGGAGCGCTGGCGCACCACCGCCATCGACGACGGCGCCCGCGCACTGCTGAACCTGCAGCACGGCATCGCCGCCGCACTGCAGGAGCTCGGAACCGGGTTCGTCGCGCACCCCGCCAACGTGGCACTGCGGGAGACCCTGGCCGCGGCCACCGACGCCGACCGCGACCTGCAGCGTGCCCTGCTGCGCATCGCCTACCGGTTGATCGTGCTGTTCGTGGTCGAGGACCGTGACCTGCTGCACCGCTCCGATGCCCCAGAGAGCGCACGCACCCTGTATGCGGACTATTTCTCCACGGCACGGTTGCGCCGGGTGGCGGCCGAGCCGATCGGCGGCTGGCACACCGACCTGTGGGAAGCGCACCAGATCGTCACCGACGCACTGGCCGGCGACGGCCTGCCCGCCCTCGGACTGAGCGGTCTGGGCGCGAGCCTGTATTCACGGGACGCGCTGAGCATTCTCGATGGCGCGAAACTGCCCAACCGGGCGTTGTTGGCTGCGGTGCGAGCACTGGCCCAGATCGACGACCCGGTCACCGGGCTGCCGCGCCCGGTCGACTACCGCAACCTCGACAGCGAAGAACTCGGCGGCATGTATGAGGGTCTGCTGGCCTACACGCCGCGCTATCATGCCGACGAGCGAACCTTCACCCTGGACGTGGCGACCGGCAACGACCGCAAGAAGTCCGGCTCCTACTACACCCCCTCCGAGCTCATCGCGTTGGTCCTCGACGAGGCACTCGACCCGCTGATCGACGAGGCCATCCGAGGGGCCGATCCCGAGCGGGCGCTTCTCGATCTCACGGTGGTCGACCCAGCGTGTGGCAGTGGGCATTTCGTGGTCGCCGCGGCACGGCGCATCGCCGCCGCCCTGGCTACCGTGCGCACCGGCGAGACCGAACCCACCCCCGCCGCGCTGCGGGCGGCCACCGCCGATGTGATCGAGCGCTGCGTCTACGGCGTGGACCTCAACGACCTGGCCATCGAGATCACCAAGGTGGCGCTCTGGCTGGAAGCGTTCGACGCCGACCGTCCCTTCCCCTTCCTCGACGCGCACTTTCGGGTCGGCAATGCGCTGCTGGGCACCACGCCGGAATTGTTGCGGCACAACATTCCCGACACCGCTTTCGTCGCTCTCGGAGATGACGACAAGGACTGGACCAAGAAGCTCAAGGCCCGCAACAAGGCCGAACGCCTAGCCGACCAAGGTCAACTTGCGTTGAGTTTCGGCTCCGAAACCCTCAACGTCGAAACCAGCCAGTTCACCAAGGCCGCGCACGACGCCGACACCGGCACTGTCGCCTCCGTCGCCGCACTGCGTGCCCGCGCCGACGCCTGGCGCCGCCTGGAGGCCGACCCGGAACTGGTGGCCGCCAAACTGGTGGCCGATGCCTGGTGCGCGGCGTTCGTGCAACCCAAGACCGGTGCGACCACCTCCGGGCAGGGCATCACCCACGCCACCATGCGTGCACTGTCCGAAGCCCCGGAATCCGTACCGGACACCCTCGTCAGCCAGATCGATGCCCTGGCCCGGCAGTACCGGTTCTTCCACTGGCACTTGGAGTTCCCCGGCATCTTCACGGTCCCCGATGACGGCAGCGCCGACCCAGACACCGGCTGGACGGGTGGTTTCTCCTGTGTGGTCGGCAACCCGCCGTGGGAGCGGGTGAAGATCCAGGACAAGGAGTTCTTCGGAAACGCGGGCCGTCCCGACATCGAAAGCGCGGCGACCGCGGCGATCCGCAAGAAGATGATCGACAACCTCGCCGACACCGATCCCGATCTGTACCGTGCCTACCGTGCCGCGCTGCGGCAATCGGACGGCACCGCGCACCTGCTGCTCAAGAGTGGCCGCCACCCGTTCACCGGTCAGGGTGACGTCAACACCTACAGCGTCTTCGCCGAAACCATGCGCACCGTCACCCACCCCGAGGGTGCGGCCGGCATCATCACCCCGACCGGATTGGCCACCGACAAGACCACTTCGCCGTTCTTCGCCGACACGCTGAGCAATCACCGCCTCTATGCGTTCTACGATTTCGAGAACGAAGCCAAGATATTCCGAGATGTCCACAATCAGTTGCGATTCGCCGTCACGACGATGACCGGAGTGTCGCGCAAGGTCGAGCGAACGCGCTTCGCCTTTTACACCCGCTACATGTCCGACGTTCCCGAGCGCAGATTTGAACTCGCCGCCAAGGAAGTTCTGGCTCTCAACCCGAATACCGGCACCTTGCCGATGTTCCGAAGCCGGAAGGACGCCGACATCACCCTCGGCATCTACTCGCGTCATCCCGTACTAATCCGTGATGACGACCCCGACGGCAACCCGTGGGGACTATCCTTCGCGACGTTATTTCACATGGCCAACGACTCCGAGCTGTTCCACACGCCGGACGACCTCGCTGACGCCGAATTCAACGGCTGGTCCTACACCCGCGGCAACAAGGAGTACGTGCCGCTGTACGAGGCGAAGATGCTCAGCCACTTCGACCACCGATACGCAACCTATAAGGGCGCGACCCAGGCGCAGTTGAATAAGGGGACTCTGCCGCGGCTGACCGATGAGCAGCACGACGATCCGGAGCTTGAATCGCTGGCGCGGTATTGGGTAGGGCGCTCCGAAGCGGACGCCAAGCTCGTCGACCGTTGGGATCGCGGTTGGCTGCTCGGCTGGCGCGATATCACTAACGCAAGTAACGAAAGGACATTCGTGCCGTCTGTGCTACCTACATCTGGTGTCGGCCATGTCTTTCCGGTGGCGTTCCCTCATGATTCGGTGACCTCGGTCCGGCTTCACGGACTCTGGTCTAGCGCTGTGTTCGACTTTGTTGCACGGCAGAAGTTGAGCGGAACACACATGACCTACAACATCGTGAAGCAGCTTGCGTGCCCGTCTCCCGAAGTGTTCCAGAAGCCGACTCCCTGGCGCCACAGTAAGCATCTCGAAACATGGTTGAAGCCCTACGTTCTCGAGCTTTCCTACACGTCACGCCGGCTGGCGCCATATGCTCAAGACCTCGGAGACACCGGTCCGCCATTCCGCTGGGATTCCGAGCGCCGTGCGCTCCTCCGCGCAGATCTCGACGCGGGGTTCCTTCACATCTACGTCTTGGATCGAGATGAAGCCGAGCATGTCCTCGACTCGTTCCCCGTCGTCCGCAAGTACGAGGAACGCGACTTCGGCGAGTACCGCACCAAGCGCCTGGTGCTGGAAGCCTACGACCGCATGGCCGAGGCGATCGCCAATGGCGGCACTGGCTGGAATCCGCTCGCGGACCCGCCCGCCGGTCACGGACCTCGCCATCCCGAATAATCAAGCAAGGGAACAATATGCCAAACTTCGTCCTCAACGTGGGCCTAGTGAACGGTGTAGACCAACTCAAGGAACTCGGCCGCTATCGCTTCGCCGAGGTACTCGGCAAGTTCGGCGTCGCGATTCCCCCGAACAGTCCGGATCGCAAAGATATCGCACCACCCGATTGGATCGACGCGTCATGACCGAAGCTGGCGCAAGCCCTCCTGAGTGCAAAATTCAGTTCCCGAACGAGTACTTCCACTCGGTGTCAATCAGAATGCTGTGGCATCCCGACGGCGGCGTCAACCCGGACAAGGTTGTTAACCCGGCAGACGGCAGCCTGCGGCCTG
This sequence comes from Mycobacterium sp. ACS4331, assembly GCF_001667265.1. GTDB lineage: Bacteria > Actinomycetota > Actinomycetes > Mycobacteriales > Mycobacteriaceae > Mycobacterium. The sequence continues at coordinate 42,294 of NZ_LZHW01000006.1, forward strand.
ACGTCCGGCCGTGTACGCAGGGCACCGGATTCTTCTATCGTTTCGACGGGAGGAACTATCTCGTGACGGCCCGGCACTGCTTCACAGATCGGGCCTGGCGCACAAACGAATACCTGATACCTCCTGTAACTCCGACGCACCTAACCATGACCTTGCGCACCAAGCCGCACTCCGACATCTTGGACGCCAACCACCTCGGCGTCGTCGACTTCTGCCTCAAACTGGTCGATGAAGACGAGAACCCGTTGTGGCTCGAACACCCCCGCGGCTATCAGATAGATATCGCAGCTCGCCCACTCGATGACCTCCCCGTAGACGAATTGCTGTTCCTCCCGCTTGAGCCGAAAGACGCTGCCTACGGAACCGACCCGCGGTTTTGGGTTACCGATGACGTCTACACCGTTGGATTCCCATTCGGTCTAGACCACGGATTCCTCTGGCCCATATGGATGCGCGGCACGGTAGCGTCCGAGCCTACGCTCTACTTCCCGTACAAGGGAGAAGAGTATCCGCTTTTCTTGGTGGATGCTCGCACCCGTCCGGGACAATCCGGCTCACCCGTGTTTCTGCGCAGGCGCCATTTCACCGACATCGCCTCCGATGATCTCCTACCTCGTCTGCGGCTCGTCGGGATCTACTCAGGACGCCTGAACGAAGAATCGGAGCTCGGATTCGCTTGGCATGTAGGAGAACTCGACAAGCTGTGCAAAGCCAAACAGTACGCGACGAAGAGCAAGTCTTAGTTCGGTTGGGAGAGCAGAATGCCACTTGCCATCGATAAGGGATTCATCACCGACCTCGCCAAGCTGGAGAAGCCTGTCGCGAAGCGGGTTGCCGAGGTGTTCGATGAGTTCGACGCCGCCACCCACACCGGGCTGCATCTGGAGAAGATCGCCAACGCCCGCAACCCGCGGTTCCGCTCCATCCGCATCGACCAGGCGTGGCGCGGCATCGTGCTCGCTCCCGTCACCGGGGACGTCTACACCCTGCTGAAAGTGCTGCACCACGACGACGCGTACGCCTGGGCGCAACGCAGCAATGTCTCCGTCAACTCCGCCACCGGCGGCATCGAGATCCGCGACGAAGCCGAACTCGACCGCCAGATACCCGAGATGGAACAGGCCGCCAAGAGCGCCGGCACCCCGATCTTCGCCCACATCAAAGACGGCGAACTCACCAAACTCGGCATCGATGACAAAGTGCTGGCCTTCGCGCGCACCGTCACCGACGCTGCCCAACTCGATGCCGCGAAATCTTTTCTCCCCGAAACCCAGTGGGATGTGCTGTTCGGGCTCGCCGCCGGTTACACCCCGGAAGAGGTATGGGCTGACTTGGGTGCGCAGATCCTCAATGAGCCCGTCGACACTGAGGACATCGACGCCGCCATCCTGCGCAGCAACGGCCGCGTCGTCCTGGTTTCCGGCCCCGACGAACTGATGGACGTCTTCGCCTACCCATTCGCCACCTGGCGGGTGTACCTGCACCCCACCCAGCGCGCCGTCGTCGACGCCAGCTATAAGGGCCCGGCCCGCGTCACCGGCGGCCCGGGCACCGGCAAGACCGTCGTCGCCCTGCACCGCGCGCACATGCTCGCCAAACGCGGCGACGGCAAGGTCCTGGTCACCACCTTCACCTCGACACTGTCCGAAACTCTGCAAACCGGCCTGGACATGCTCATCGATGATGAAAACGCCGAGGCGCGGATCGCGGTGTCGCACGTCGACCGGATCGCGCATCGTGTCTTCCGCAAGGTCCACGGCGCACCGCACCTGCTCGGCGCCGAGGACGAGAAGGCGCTGTGGGCCGGGCTGATCGGCGAACTCGGACTCAGTTTCACCCCGGTGTTTTTGTCCGAGGAATGGCGACAGGTGGTGCTGGCCCGGCGCATCAGCACCGCGGACGAATATCTGGCTGCCAAGCGGACCGGCCGCGGCCGCGCCCTCGGACCGGCCCAACGAGCTCAGGTGTGGCAGGCGATCTGGGAGTTCGAGCAGACACTGACCCAACAGGGCGTCTGGACGCATGAGACCATCCGGCGAGAGGCGACCAGACTGCTCGAGGAATCGTCAGAAAAACCGTTCCGCCACGTCATCATCGACGAAGCCCAGGACCTCAGTCCCGACCAGTGGCGGCTGCTGCGCGCAGCCGTCGCCGAAGCTCCCGACGACATCTTCATCGCCGGGGACACCCACCAACGCATCTACGACAACCGGGTCAGTCTCCGCGAGGTCGGCATCAACATCGCCGGCCGGTCCTCACGCCTGAACATCAACTACCGCACGACCGCCGAGATTCTCGGGTGGAGCCTGGGCCTGCTGCGCGGCGAACCGATCGACGACATGGAAGGCGGTTTGGACTCGATCGCCGGCTGCAAGTCCTATGTGCACGGACTCGCGCCGGCACTGAGCGGCAATCCGAGTGCAGACGCCGAAGCGCAGTTCATCGCCACCAGGGTCCGAGACTGGGTCGACGGCGGCGTCGCACCATCGGAGATCGGAATCGCCGTGCGCTCCAAATGGCTGACCTCCAAGATCGAAAGCGCGCTGCGCAAGGCCGGTGTGGACGCCATCGACCTGGCCAAGGCCTCCGATGACGACGACGCGGTTCGGGTGGGGACGATGCACCGCGTGAAGGGCCTGGAGTTCCGCTGCATGGTCGTCGCCGGTGTCGGCGACAAGCTCGTCCCCGCCGTCAACGCCGTCACGCCGATATCGGATGACCGGCAAACCCATCAACTAGACCTGGAACGGGAACGCTGCCTACTCTTCGTGGCCTGCACCCGGGCCCGCGAGGAGTTGCTCGTCACCTGGCACGGTGAGCCCAGTCCGTTTCTGACTGCCCTCGACAAGAACTGAACAGGAGTGCCCGCATGACCCGACTCTCGACGCTGCTCGACGAAATCGACTCCGGCGTAGTACTTCTCCCGGAATTCCAACGCGGCTACGTTTGGAACCGCGACCAGGTCCGCGGTCTCATGCGCTCGCTGTACCGCGGCTACCCCGTCGGCGGGTTGCTGGTGTGGGAAACGACCTCGGACGACATCACGGTGCGCGGTGCTACCGGCGGCAGCGGCACCCGGCAGCTTCTCCTCGATGGCCAGCAGCGGGTCACGTCGATGTATGGCGTCGTCCGCGGTGCGCCACCGCCATTCTTCGAGGGCGACAAGAATGCGTTCACCGGGTTGCACTTCAATGTGGAAACCGAGTCCTTCGAGTTCTACGCGCCGACGAAGATGGCCGGCGACCCGACCTGGGTCAACGTCACCGAGCTCTTCCGCAAAGGCCCCTTCGAGTACCTGACCGCATTCCCCGATGTCGAACGCGAGGTGCTCAATACTTACCTTGAGCGCCTGAACCGGATCAAGGAGATCGAGAACCGCAACTTCAACTCAGAGAAGATCACCGGGGCGGGTAAGACGGTCGAGGAAGTCGTCGACATCTTCAACAAGGTCAACTCCGGCGGCACCAAACTGTCCAAGGGCGATCTCGCGTTGGCGAAACTCTGTGCGGAGTGGCCGGACGCCCGCAAGGAGCTGCGGGACAGCCTGGATCGGTGGAAGAAGGCCGGCTTCCGGTTCTCTTTGGACTGGTTGCTGCGCAATGCGACGGCGGTTGCCACCGGCCGGGCGCTGTTCTCCTCGTTGACCGACGTGTCAGCCGTTGAGTTCGAGTCGGCGCTGGGAAAGTCGGTGAGCCACATCGGCACGTTCCTCGACGCTGCATCCGGTCGCCTCGGCCTCGACCACGACCGGGTTCTCATGGGCCGCTATGCCACTCCTGTCATCACCCGACTGCTTCAGTTTAATGGCGGCGGATTCACCGACAGCGCGCACCGCGACAAGGTCTTGTACTGGTATGTGCATTCGGCACTGTGGGGCCGATTCAGCGGCTCGACGGAAACCTACCTACAACAGGACTACGACGCCGTCGAACGTGGCGGGGTGGACGCGCTGATCTCCACGCTGGAACGCGTCCGCGGCGGCCACCTGGCGGTGGGCCCCGATGACTTCTCCGGCTCGACCCGCGGGTCACGGTTCTATCCCCTGCTGTACCTGCTCACTCGTGTCGACGGTGCGCGTGATTTCGGTAGCGGATTGGAACTGCGCGCCGAGCTGCTGGGCAAGCTGACCTCGCTGCAGGTGCATCACATTTTCCCTAAAGCGTTGTTGCGCAAGCACGGGTTCGACCGCAACGAGATCAATGCGATCGCGAACTTCTGCTTCCTCACACAAGACACCAACATCAAGATCGGAATGCGCGATCCGGCCGAATACCTACCGGAAGTACAGGCCAAGCATCCTGGTGCGCTCGAGTCGCAGTGGATTCCGACGGATCCCGACCTGTGGCAGGTCGAGCGGTATAAGGACTTCCTAGCTGCTCGCCGCGAACTGTTGGCCGCGTCGGCGCAGGCATTCCTGGAAAGCCTGCGCAATCCCGAGGGGTCACACGACGCCGTGGTTCTGGAACGTCTGCAGGTCGCAGACGAAGTCATCGACGACCCCCGCGGTGTGCAGGTACGGGCCCTGATCACTGAGCTTGAAAGCCGCGGCTTTGCATCCCCGATCGTGGATACAGAAATCCCCGATCCGATCAGTGGTGCAGAACTTGCTGTCGCCGAGGCATTTTGGCCCGAAGGCCTACAACCTGGAGTCGGCTCACCGGTGGTGCTTGAACTCGATCCCGAGGACGCCGACCTACCGCGGTTGGAAGAACTCGGGTATCAGGTATTCACCTCGGTGGATGCACTGCTGGGCTTCGTCGAGAACGAGGGAATCCTTGCTGCGGGCGATCAGCCGGTGCAGGTCGTCAATGAGACCGAGAGCCCTGAAACGGGCCTGCACACGGAGTTCGCGCAGCGCATGAAAGATGTCTACGACCGCGGCCGAACTGAAGCCAATTACACCGCAAGCTACTACCTCAGCATGCTGGCACAGTTTGGTCCGCTGGAGACTGCACACCGACTCCTCGGGTCGCCCGCCATTTCCGACGGGTTTGCAGAGCTCTGGGAACGCGGGCGACTCGACCTCACTGTGGAGGCGGTGGTGGGGGATCCCAAATTCTCGGCTCTCTTCGGTGAGGAGGAGATTGCCGTGGCGCGCCGCCGGCTGGAGCAGTTTGGATATGTCCCCACGACTGGCTAATCGTGCCCCATGTCCTTATGGTTCCCAATCGCCTCGGCGAGCCACCGTGCTTCCTCCCGATCGCGCCGCAGATGCGCACGGAAGTTCCTGCCTACTCGAACGGAATAGTAGTCGCGTCCTTCCTTCGGCCACTGCTTGAAGTCGAGACTCTTCAGGGATGTCGACCGGGCCAACTGATACTTGGTCGATTCCCATCGGGACTGGATGCTGCGATCCAACCTCCGAACGGTGCGTTGGAACTTCTCCGTCTCTTCAATGTCGTCGACTATCTGGAAATACGAAGGGCGAATGCCAAGTTCTTGCAGTAGCCCGGTCGGGTCATAGATCGTGATGGGGCAACGAGTCCAGTCGATCCTGGTGGGCCCCGGGTAGAAGGTAAGCCTTTCGAGCGCGTGGGGGGCCTTCCAGGTAGCCGACGATGCTTGGTGATAATCGTCGGACAGTCTTCTGCACTGCTCCAGGTACGCATCACGCGACTTGGCGAATTCCGGCCCGTCGTTGTAGCCGGCGGGCTGCCTGTTGGTGCAGAAATCGCGGAGAGCTGCGTACGCACCGGACGCGTTCGACAGCAGCCGGGTCGGATGCCTGAATCCCCGCAGCATGTACGCGTTGGCCAGACCCTCCTCAAGCTCCACGTAGCCGTTGGAATTTCGGTACTTCCTTGACTGCCAGTACACCTCGACGCCGGTCGCCAACTCCCAGTTGGCGACCATGCAGTCAACTTCGAAGTGGAACAGCTCATGGCGAAGGATGGCGTGAAACGCGAGCTCCAACTTCCGTTCGAAGGAAGATTCAATCCACCGAAACACTGCACTGCGAGCCATCCGACTCCTTCGATCGGAATACCGATCCCGTACTGGCTATGGAGCTGGTGGAACGTCAGATACCAACCCAGCGCGTCAATCCCACGGATCTGGTGGAGCTGTTGGAGCTTACTCATCCTCTGCTCGCCCAGCACATTCCTGAGGTCGTCGTCGGTGGTGTCAGGTGGAACTTCGAAGGCGACCGGCGGTTCGTCGACCACACCGTCCTCCGCAGGGTCGTCCAGCATGGCTTCGTAACTGTCTGACATGTGCATACGCCGGTCAGGATCCGATATCGGTATCGGAAGTCCCGGGTTGTCCCCCGTCCCGGCATCCTCGGGAGAGGGTTCAAGGCGAAGAGCTCCGGGTACCTGTTCGAGGCCATTTCGGATTGAACGCACAGACGGCAGATTCATACTGAGGGTGTTGTCTTTCTCGTATTGGTGGGGACGGCCGTTCGGCCTCATGTCACGTCATGCACCAAGCAGGTTCAAGGCGGCTCGCCTCGAAAGCTGTTCATGCACACGCCCGTTGCGATAGGTGCGCAGGCATCCGTAGCATGAGGTCTCCTCACCGCAGTCGCAGTTCGTCACCCGCTTGACGGCGGCCCCCAGGACCACGGCGATGTTCTCCGCGATCCGTTTCGCGGAACCCGCACCACCGGGGACCGTGTCGAACAAGACGATGCTGCGCCGGTGGTCAGGACTCCAGGACAACGCTCCGTCGATGTCGTCTCGGCTGATCTCCAGCGCGTACGAAGCGCCTTCCAAGATCGCGTAGAGCGCAGAGACCCAATTCGCCTCGTGGTCCTTGGAGTAGGGGACGCCGTCGAAGGTGAATTCGGCGACGTCGGACTGGTATCGGTGGCCCAGCGCAATCGTCTCCAGCGGCCCAGTGCAGTCCTTCCCGTTGTCCGGCCGCTCGTGCTTCTTGGCTCGCTTTCCGCGCACCACGCCCGTCGCCCAGCCGCACCACTGACACATCTGGAAGCCGTCCCCGGCCCCGTCCGACACGGCAGCCAGCCAGGCGCGAACACCGGCTCGCGCCTTGACCCTCAGCCCGCTGGGCGAGGACCAGTGGTACTGAGCCACCTCATCACCATGTGTTTCGACATAGCTGCCGCCGTGCCAGCGTCGTTCCGGTGGTGCGGTGCCGACATCCGACGGTTGTGGCGCGGCGATGAACCCGAACTCTGGGATGATGAGGGTCCTGCTGGGCTTGAACCCCTCACCGCAGCTCGGGCATGGGTCCCCCTCAGTGAAGGTGCCGCCATACTCGAAACGGTTGCATGTTGGGCAGATCCGGTACCTCTTCCGCTCGAGCTCCTTGCCAGGACGCTTCTTCAAACCAGCGGACCTCCAGACCTTTCCACCGGCTACGACCTCATTTCCTGGGGCGTAATCGAAGATCGCCAGGCTGAGGTCCCGGTCGAGTTCCAGTTTGCTGCCCACCGCATCGGCAGAGAACAGGGTGCTCAACCCGACAGTGTCGACCGGGAATCCGTATTTCGGCAGAATGTTGCGATTGGCCAGGAAGCCGATGAGGTTCCGCCCTGTGACGGTGTTCTTGGTGTCTTCGAAGCGCTTGGCCAATCCGAACTTGCGTGCTTTGACCAACTCGTCGATCCGCAGTTCGAGTTCGTTGACGTCGTTGCGCACCTGCTGCTCCGACTTCTCCAGCAGCTCAACCAGCTGACTCACCCAACTGGCACCAGCCACGTCAATCTCATCCTGGACGGCGGGAGGAAGTGCCTCACGCAGTGCTTCCGTGACGGTCGTCGGTGCCGGGTTCAAATAGTCCCGCACCCGTCCTGCTGCTGATGGGCCCCCGTCGGCAGCAGGCGCGAAAAACTCTCCCACTCTCGTCCATCGCTCGTTGCGGTTCTCGTAGCAGTGCCTGAAGTAGGACGCCAAAGCAATCGAATGAGCATGCCGGCGTGCGATGCGGGCGTTCTCGACAGGCACCCAGGGAATCCTCATCCGCCCTGCGATCATCGCGATCGGCTCCTGGTATTGGGCCAGATCATGGGCCGAGCGGTTGGCGTAGGTGACCACCAACGCGGCCGAGGCAGCACGACGGCCGGCTCGCCCAGCTCGCTGCACATAGTTGGCAGTCTTGGGCGGCATGTTGCGCATCACCACGGACTGCAGGTCACCGACATCGACGCCGAGTTCGAAGGTTGTCGAGCAAGACAACACATTGACTGCGCCGTTGATGAATTCCCGCTGAATGGCAGCGGCCTCCTTGGCTTTCCACTGCGCGGTGTGCTCACGCGCTGTCAACGGCGCAGTCTTCATCGTCTGATACACGGCACGGTAGTGGTTCGCGTCTGTATCAGGGGCGGGCAGCTCGAATGATTCGAGACGGCCTGTGCACCGACTGTTCGGGCAAACACCCGTCACCGAGAACGCCGTCAACAGACGGCAGGTGCCGCACTGGTACCACTGGCAGTTGACGCCGTTGGTCACCGAGAGCTTGTTGTGGTCGAGCTGATAGAGCTGCCCGAGAACACGGTCAGATTCCGCCACCAGGTACCCGCCAGTCTCAAGGAGCTTCCAACATCCCTCAAGAACGCGCTCGGCCGGAGTGCTGTTCGACAGAGCGGCAAGTACCTTCCGCACAAAGGTGATGCGACTGTTCGTCGTCCCAGTCCCGCTGGGACTCCAACTGATCACCTGTTTCGCCCTGTCCGAGCCGGTGGAACGCATCCTCACACGTGTGTTCCGTGGGGCGAATCGCTCGTCTTTGACGTTCACGCGATCGAGCACGCTGATGGCACCCTGCAGCCGAACCGTCTTCACGAGTTCGTTCAGAAGAGCCCACCCCTCCTCCTCTGTGAGGCCGAGGGATGTGAAGCCGCTCATCCTGATGGGCGCATCCTGCCGAAGAGACAGCCGCATCAGACCGAGCCCTTCGAGGGACTGCCGCGTCTCCAGGGTCATGAACTCACCGGAGATCCACTGGTTGATTTCCTGGGTGATCTCGATCTGGCCTGTCCCCCGCGGGAAGTGACTGGCGGCTTCGGCCTTCTCGCGGGTCAAGATGGCGAGATCGCCGACTGTCATCTCGCCGCGGGCCACCGCCGGATCACGCAGCGCCTCAGTGATGTATCGACGCTCGAGCATGCGGGAGTATGTGCGGTCCAGATAGGGCGCCGCGAACGCCGCTGCCTGCCGTGAGTCCGAGAACATCAGGAGCTTGCGGCCTCCGCCGACCTGGTCCGCGGCAGCGCCCGACGCCTCAGGCAACTGCTGGTACAGAGCCGTCGTGACCACTGCCGGTGCAGCATTCACATCGGTGCGGAGGCGGCGAATACCCTGCCGCGACTGGGTTCCGCACTCGGTGCACCGCGTCATCACCCGCTTCGCGCGGGGATGCTCCCTCACCAACAGCGTTTCGGCCCGCCCGCATGCCGGGCACGTCGTGCATCCTGCATCGGCCAACAGGCCGCATCCGATGCACAGTGCCCGCATCGTCGGATCCACGGTGGACGACTTCGGCTCGTCGTCTCCCAACGTGAGCTCGTCCTCGTCAACGACGACATCACTGAGGTCATCGGTGAGAACGAGCCAGTTCACCGACCGGTCCGCCGCCTTCGAGGGAACGAAATACTCCTTGCCCTCCCGGTGCTCCAGGTCACCGGCCAAGTGCACCGCACCGCATCGGCTGCAGGTTCCGAACTCGAACACTGCACTGCCAGTCTTCGGGTCCACTTCGTGCCGCCCCAGGAAAATGCTTGGACCGTCGTCGTTGAAGCTGACGAAGGCTCCCTCGGTGGCGCGAACGAACAGGTGGTAGCGAGCAGACAGCACCGGATAGTCAGCGGCGTCATGGGTGCGGCTGCCCAGATCGACCAAAGCGTCGAGCTTTTCGGCAGACTGCTCGTCACCGGGCCACAACAGGTCACGGAGCCGACGGACGTCGATCGGACCAGAACTGAGGGCTTCCTTGAGCTCCACCATCGAACGTTCTTGGGACAGAGCCTGAAATGGTTCAACCGTCGGAGGAATCACATCACTGAGGTCGAGCTTCTCCTCCCTCAAGGCCATCAGTTGCTCACCGGTCAACTCCCACGTGGCGGTCGGCGTGTGCTGCTTCCGTACCGGCTCGACAAGGTCCTGTCGCTGCGCGTCGCCCTCGACATACTCGAAGGTCGCGTCGAAGAGGTTCGACGCGAACTCCATCGCCTCACTACACGGGTCGTTGCGCACTGAGCCAGTGAGCGAGGCGGAGGTGGCGATGCACTGCAGTGTGGACTTGGGAGCCACCCGCTGTTTCAACCGCCGGATCAGCAGCGCGACCTCGGATCCTTGAGCGCCGTCGTACACGTGCGCCTCGTCCATCACGATGAAGCGCCAGGTACCCGAATGCGGACCGTCGAACAGGTCCATATCCTTTGGGCGCAGGAGCAGGTATTCCAGCATGGCGTAGTTGGTGAGCAGCAGATGCGGTGGAGAGCTGCGCATCTCGTCACGGCTCAACAGTTCGTTGGGCAACCGCACCGACCCCGGGTTGCTCTGCAGAAAGTCGATCTCGGCGTTGCGGGCGTCATCGAGCGTCTCGCCGGTGTAGCGGCCGAAGGTGATTTCCGGCAACGCGGACAACACTTCTCGCAGGCGTTTCAGCTGGTCGTTCGCCAGGGCATTCATCGGGTAAAGCAACAGGGCGCGGACCCCCGGCCCGAGCGCTCCTCGGGCGGACTCTTCAAGGAGCGCGTTGATGATCGGGATGAGGAAGCTCTCTGTCTTTCCCGATCCGGTACCGGTGCTCACCACCAGATTGCGTCCGGTGACGAATTTGCGGACCGCCGTCTCCTGGTGGACGTACAACGGCCGGTCGATGGAGAACGACGGGCTGTCGATGCGTGCGAAGTCGGGATGAAGCACTCCCTCGTCAATGAGCTGGCGGCACGTTCCAGCAGTCTCATAGGGGGGCGTCATCTCCAGGATCGGCCCCTTGGTGAGCAGAGAGCTCTGGTCGATCTCGGCGTCGAAGGCTGCGGCCAACCGCTCGTCGCGGGGAGCGAGGAGCGTCTTCAGGTAACGCTTGTAACTCCCCTCGATCTCCTTCGCAGTCTCCAGCGGGTCGAGCCGATCGATCATTTGTCCTCTCCAGTCAGATCCCCGTGGCGTTGATACAGCACCACGGCCTCAGCGATGAGCAGGTCGTTGGCCACCATCGTCGGGCACAGTTGAGCCAACCGCGCCCAGTCCCCCAGTAGCCCGGAATTCAGATAGCGGCCCTCGATGCGTCGGTGTGCCTCAAGCCGGGCGAGGAACGCCAGCGTCAGTGATTCCACGGACATCAACATCCAAGGTCGCTCCGACAAGTCGATTCCTTGCAGTCGGTCGATGCGAAGCGTGATCGCCTCGTGTGCGCGCAGTGACGCGTGTTTGATCGGGTTCACCACCAGGGCCGTCTGCTTAGCGAAGTTGGGTGACCAGCCGGAGGACATCCATTCGGTACGCCTGCATAACGCTTCGTACACACCCACACGCAGGCTGTCGGAATCCAGCTGTGCGCGTGGCACCTGCTGAATCTCTTTCAGCTTGGCTTCAACCCGATTCACTGGCACGACGCTCATTTCCAACACGCGTGAGTCGAAACTCGCCTCCCGGGACCGTGTGGTTCTCCCGGTCTGCAACAGCTCAATCAAAACCGCGCCGCCTCGCTCCCTCAGATACGCAAGGGTTTCAGAACGTTCGGCTGCCACCTCGTTCCTGCGGATGAACAGCGAACGGAGGTCTGCGAGTTCGACCATGCAGCCGACCCACGGATGCCAGTGGAGTTCGTTCAGGGTTTCTTCCGTGGAGAAATTGTGATTGACGAGTTCACTGCGAATCAGCATGGCCATCTTCTCTCCCGCGGGGATCGTGCTGTCCCCGAGGCATTCCAACGCCTTTCTCGGATCGCCTGTCAACAACGCGATCAGACCGGCGAAGCGCTCCGAATTTCCGTCAGCGTGAAGTCGCGCCAGCGCGGCCCATACTTCGGGCACGGCGCCGATTTCCACTGGGGCCCGACGAACGGTGCCGAGGTAGCGGGACAGCTTCACTTGAGCTGGCGTCCCGTCCTCGCGCCACCCCAACTGCTCCACGGTGAAAGCCGTTTCGGGCGGAACCGCGGGTGGTTCGAGGAAAACCCAGGGATCGTCAATGAATAATTGGCAACGGAGTTCACCGGCGTCAATGAGATGTCCTGGGAGTTCCGCCTTCCCGTCGACGACAGACAACACTTCCGCAGACCGCCACGGAGCCGTCGTGCTCCACACATAGACGGCCACGTCGTCCACTGCCGCAGCATTGGCGAAATGCAACGTCCGCTCTTCGAGGCGCACACCTGAGGCGAGCCGGCGCGGCTGGGCGCGTAGAACGGTCACCTCAACGGGGTAGGCCTCGGTGTACAAGATCGCAACCACTTGGCCGGAAGGATGATTGCGCACTGTGTCGGCGAACTGCTGAGTGCGCGCCTCAAACACATCGCCTTGACGCCGTCTCGGCACGGCGTCGACGTGCAGAAGGTCACCGAACTCGGAGTAGTAGCCGAATTGGACGCGGTCCACGCCTGGTGCGCGGATTGCGACAAATCGGTCCTCCGTGAAGTCTTCTGGGTCGCACACGTCCGCGGTCATTCGCCACGCCACGGGAACGCCGACTTCGCCACTTCGGATCTCGACGTGAGGCGGTTTGAGCAACACCGCAGCGGTCGTGTCCTGACCGGTCAGCTCGAGTTTCACCTCGATGTCTCGCGCCCCGAAATCCCTTGAGCCGGAAGGCGAAACCACCAGGCCACCGCCGACAACGTTAGCCGTACAGAGCGTCAGTCCGGCAGCCGTCGGAACTCGGATCGCCGGCTCGAACGCCGCACCAAGTCCTTCGGCAAGGAACAGGACGCAGCGGGCGTCCGAACCCATCGGTCCTGTCACGAGGATCTCGAACAGCCCCAGTTGGGGTTCGTCCGCATCGTCGAACGGATCAACACAGGTGTCAACGTCCTCGCTGCGCCATCTCTCATCGACGAGCCACTCGGAGTCACCGAGACGACGGACCCGGACATTCCAGAGGGGCGCAGGGTCGGTGCGCGTTGCTGGGAGGATCACCCAGGGTCGTTCGCCGTAAACAGTGCGGCCGTCCAAGGCGACCACACCTGGGACTGCGGGACCCAGTTCAAATCGTGGGCGCACGTCCTTGCGAACCCATCGCGATGATCCCACGCGCGTTTCGTCCCGCATCAGCTGGAGTCCATCGACGTCGTCGAGCTCAACGAATGCGCTACGCCATCCGAGCCATCCAGCAGGGCAGCCACTGTCCTGATAGCTCACCGGCTCTGAAGTTCCGGTATCGACCAGCTGATGGTCGTCGGGAAAGACTGCCCACACGGAATCCTTCAAACCGTCGCCCCTGGCGATCCATCGGCCGTTCTGGTCGAACGTCAGCAACGGATCTGTCTGTACGACCAGCCCTAGGGAGGTCGCAGAGCCAAACGCAGGGTGGGAGATGATCGTTTCGCGGATAGGCCCTGGCACCGGTGCACGTGCAACAGCGGTGTTGGCCTCAGCACCCCATCGACGTGCGACGTGAACGTCTCGTACCTGCCCATCGAACGACACTCGCCATGGCAGGTCTGCATCCGCCTGCGGGGTGGGCAGCGTCAGGACAATCTCGTCGTCGTCGACGAGGTAGGCGAACGCTGGCCGTAAGGCTTTGGCCGCCGTAAGACCTCTGCGCTCGAAATGCAGCGGCTTATCCTTCAACTGCTCGATGAGCTCATTGAGCAGCACGGTGGGCAGGCCAGTCGTGGACGAGTCCAGGTCTCGATCAAAGAACTGTGGGTCCGCGGTCGCGTCCTCGATGAACTCGATGATGCGGTCCAGGATGTCTGCCGCGAATTCAGCGCCATTCACCAAGAAGTTGCGCACCGGCACATCGAGCGCGGCAGATCGATGCTCTTTACCGGGCTCCTGCAGCCATTCCATGAGTGCTGCGCCAGTTGCCGGCCGGCCCTGTGTGATGTGGTCGTTGATGACAATCAACAGGTCCCGCAGGCAGTGCACGGGAATGCCGGCGTGCAGCGCGAACATCATCACGTACTTGCGTGTGCTCTCGCTCTCGATATCCGGGAACCGTGCCAGAGCAAACTTGTCGAGAAGATCGACGACATGGCGCCTGATCTCGTTCTCAAAATCAACATCGCGCGAAATGCCCAGCTCTTCCCAGAAGCTCTCCCAATAGGCTCCGTGGTCGTAAGCGAGCGATGCATGCCCGACGAGGATCATCAGTGTCAACGCGGGATACCGCTCGATGATCTTGGAATACGGCACACCCCTGTTCACCATGTGCCGAGCAGCCGCACCGTACTTACTCTGCGCGTCTCGAACCTCGTCGGCGGTGAAATCAGCTTCGATGACGAGGTTGATCGGCTGCAATCTCCCCCGCCACTCGTAGTCGGCGTCACTCATCCAATCCGACAACGACATCCCACAGTCCCCCAACCGTTAATTGACTTCCGCGACACTTTAGGACAGACCGCCGACAAACAACGGCATTACGGCTGGAACCGAGAATGTAATGCGCGACCAAGATGCGCGGTCAGGGCGCCTCGCTCAACTCCACCGACACCCGGTACAGCAGCCAAGTCATCTGGACGCCGCGGATCGCGGCCAGTTCCTGGGCCTGCGCGTGCAGGTTGCGATCGGGCTGGCCTGTGACGATGAGCAACCGGGCTCCGGGCCGGCCCTCCTTCTCGGCCTGTGCGCGCAGCGCGTCCATGTATTTCGTCGACTGGGCGACGATGCCTTGATCGGGTGCCGCGTGCTTAAGTTCGATTCCGACCAATTCGCGCGTCTTCTTGTCCTCGGCAAGCAGATCCACGATGCATCCCGCGGCGATCCGAACCTCACGGCCCCGCAACCTCAACCCATTCTTGCGCACGTACGACAGGGCGGCGAAGTTCCGTTCCAAGAAATCGGAGAGTCCGAACTCGGTCGGAAAAAGCACTCGAGTCGGCTGGATGCCCGGGCAGCGGATGTTCGAGATCGTAGAAGTGAATTCGGGTGTCGCGGGTGTTCATCGGGTCGGTCAGATCGGGGTGTGTTCCCACCCCGGCGTCACGAAGCAGGTCGCCGAGCTTCTCGCAGAACTGCGATGACAGGCGCTCGTAGCCGGCCTCTCGGGCAAGACTGCCCAACCTGCTGTCCGAAGTGTGGGACAACGACTGTGGGGGTGGCTGTGCAGCCTCAACGCGGTCACGGCATTTCGCGACCAGCCGCTGAATCTTCTCCTCCGTCGTCAGGCGTGGCGCCATCCCCGTCCCTCCCGTGAATTGATCAAGTCCCGGCGATTCTTACCCAGGACTCGGAGGTCACACGGCCGATCAGGCGAGATTGCCGTAGAGCACCTCCACAAAAAATCCCCCCGATCCAATCCCTCGCCCCGTAACCCTCCTTACGCAAGGCTTGCGCGGTCCCCAACTACAGCGGGTCGTCCCGACGTGCCGAACGCACTGCTGAAACACCGAGAGCAGCACCAGACGCACCCGAAGGCCCGCAAGAACACCGCACGACTCCCCGACACAGGCGAGTCACCTGACCCGAAAGATCCACTCAGTGAACAGTTCGTATCGTCGTGCCGTACCGAGTGCCCTCGCGGCCGCCCTGCTGCTGGCCGGCTGCGGCAGCAGCAGCGACACCGCCAGCGACACGACCGACGGCACCCCCGTCGTCGGCGGCTCCATCGTCTACGCCACCGACCGCGAACCCACCTGCCTGGATCCGCACAACTTCGGTGACATGCCGCAGACCTACGTCGCGCGCCAGTACCTCGACAGCCTGGTCTCCGAGCGCCCCGACGGCTCCGTCGTCCCCTGGCTGGCCGACTCGTGGGAGGTCTCCCCCGACGGCCTGACCTACACCTTCAACATCAAGGAAGGCGTGAAGTTCCACGACGGCACCCCGCTGGACGCCGAGGCCGTGCACGCCAACTTCGTGCAGATCCTCGACCCGGCCACCGAGTCGGCCACCGACGCCGGCTACCTCAAGCCCTACTACGAGTCCTCAAAGGCACTGGACGCCAACACCTTCGAGCTCAAGCTCAAGACCCCGTATTCGGCTCTGCTGCCGGTCCTGTCGCAGGCGTTCTTCGGCATCGAGTCGCCTGAGGCCATGGCCCGCGGTCTCGAGGAGAACTGCCAGTCACCGGTCGGCACCGGACCGTTCATCGTCAAGGCCTGGAACCGCGGCCAGAGCGTCGAACTCGAACGCAACCCGGACTACAACTCCGCCCCGCAGGACGCCAAGCACCAGGGCCCGGCCTACCTGGAGAAGATCACCTGGAAGTTCATTGAGGACGGCTCGGTGCGCGCCGCCGCGGTGCAGGGCCGCGACGCCGACATCATCTTCAACCCGCCGCCTCAGCAGGTCGCCGCACTGAAGGCCGACCCCAATCTGGCCACCCAGGAGTTCACCCACACGGGCCTGCCGAACGGCATCGCGCTCAACACCACTCGCGCCCCCTTCGACGACACGAAAGTGCGCCAGGCCTTCATCCACGGCGCCAACGCCGAGGCCGCCGTCAAGAGCGCCTACCTCAATGTCTATGAATGGGAACCGGGCCCGATCTCGTCGACCACACCGCACTTCAACAAGGATCTGCGCGGCTTCTACGAATACGACAAGGACAAGGCCAACACGCTGCTCGACGAGGCCGGTTGGACCGCGCGTGACGGAGACGGCTACCGCACCAAGGACGGCAAGCGCCTCACGGCAGAACTGGTGTACTCGGCCGACACCGGCGACACCCCGCCCGCGGATGTGACGCTGTTCCAGAACATTCAGGCCGCGGAGAAGGAGATCGGCTTCGACGTCGTCCTCAAGCCGCTGCCGCAGGATCAGTACTTCGCGGCGTTCAGCGACAAGGACGCCTACGACGGCCTGACCGGCGCCTACTGGAACAGCCCCACCCCAGCGGTGCTGTCGATCGTCTACTCGACCGACTCGCTCAAGGCCGCCCCCGGCAACAACATGAGCTGGGTGCAGAACCCGAAGATCGATGACCTCGTCAGAAAGGCCGCCGCCACCACGGATCCCGCTGAGCAGCAGCGCCTTTACGGCGAAACGCAGGACATCGTCGCTGAGCAGGCCTACCACCTGGGCCTGTACCCGGTGGTCACCCGCCTGGTCGCGAAGAAGAAGCTCAAGGACGTCTGGATCGAACCGTCCGAGGGCGAACCCGTCCTGCACGACGCCTGGCTGGCCCCGTGACCCTGGCAGCACCTGCCGCCCGCCGCACCCCTGCCGGGGTGCGTCGGGTGCTCGTCCGCATCGCCGGCGTCCTCGGCGTGCTCTGGGGCGCAGCCACATTGACCTTCATCGCCGAACTCCCGATGCCGGGCGACCGGGCGCAGACCATCCTCGGCGGCGCGGGCTCGCGCCCCACCCCGGAGCAGTTGGCCGCGATCAACGAGCAGTACGGTTTCAACGACCCCGCGATCGTGCAGTACCTGCGCTTCCTGGGCGGGCTGCTGCGCGGTGACCTCGGCACGTCCTACATCCTCAAGCAGCCCGTCGCCGACATCATCGGACATCACCTCGGCCCGACGCTGACGCTGACCCTCGTCTCGCTCGTCGGCGCCTGGGTGGTCGCCGTGACGGTCACGCTGCTGACCGCGCACCGGAGCCGCTGGCTGTCCAGCATCGGCTCGGGCATCGAGATCTTCCTGGCCTCGCTTCCCCAATACTGGCTGGGCATCGTGCTTCTGGTGGTCTTCGCGATCCAACTGCGGCTGCTGCCGGTCGTCGGCGACGACGGCCCGGTCGGCCTGATCCTGCCAGCATTGACGTTGGCGCTGCCGCTGGCCGGCTACCTGGGTCAGGTCACCCGCGACGAGTTCTCCTCGGCCATGGAGCAACCGTTCGCGGTCTCCGCGCGCGCCCGCGGCATGAGCGACTGGGGAGTGCGCTGGCGCCACGCCCTGCGCCACGCGATCCTGCCGGGGCTGACCCTGTCGGGATGGGCACTGGGGTCACTGTTCTCGACGGCGGTGATCGTTGAGTCGGTGTTCGTCCGCCCCGGCCTTGGCCGTGTCCTGGTCGACGCCGTCACCAGCAAGGACATGCCCGTGGTGATCGGGGTGACGCTGTTCGTCGCCGCGGTCTACGTGCTGGCCAACCTGCTGGTCGACATCGGCTTCGTCCGCGTCGACCCGCGGCTGCGGAGGGCCCGGTGAGCATCACCCTGTCCCCCACCACCAGCACCACCGCCGCAAAGAAGCGCAGGTTCCGGCCCGCGGCGATCCTGGCCTCGGCGTACCTGGCGCTGATGCTGGCCTGGGCCATTGCCCCGGGCGCGTTCACCAGCGGCACGCCGTACGAGACCGACATCGAAACCCCGCTGCGGCCACCATCTCCTGAGCACTGGTTCGGCACCGACGCCTCGGGCCGCGACATCTTCACCCGCGTGGTCTACGGCACCCAGAGCTCACTGGCCATTGGCGTGGGTGCGACGGCCCTGGCCCTGCTCGCCGCGATCATCCTCGGGTTCGGCGCGGGCCTGGGCGGCCGGTTCGCCGACGGCGCCATCAGCCGGTTCATCGAAGTGGTGCTGTCGATTCCGGGTCTGCTGCTGGCGCTGCTGTTCATCGCGATGTTCGGCCCCGGCGTCGTCACGCAAATCCTCGCGGTCGCGATCGGCTCGGCCGTCGGGTACGCCCGCATGGTCCGCGGGCAGGTCATCGCAGTCAAGGACTCCGGATACGTCCACGCCGCAACGGCTCTCGGGCACTCCAGCGGAAAGATCATCCGGCAGCACGTGTTCCCCAACGCCATGCGCCCGCTGGTGGTGCTGGGCACCATGGGCATCGGCCAGTCCATCGTCTGGGCGTCGTCGCTGAGCTTCCTGGGCCTGGGCGTCGCGCCGCCCGCCCCCGAGTGGGGCGCGATGCTCAATGCCGGCCGGGACTTCGTCTCCACGGCCTGGTGGCTCGAGCTGTTCCCCGGCCTGGCGATCGTCGGCTGCACGCTGGCCGTCACCGTCGTCGGCCGCCACCTGCAGCAGCGACTCGAAGGACGACTGCAATGACCGAGCTGCTGAACGTCGAGGACCTGACGGTCTCCTTCGGCGACCGCGACGTCGTCCGGGGCCTGTCCTTCCACGTCGAACCCGGTGAATGCTTCGCCATCGTCGGCGAATCCGGCTCCGGCAAGAGCGTCACGGCCCGCACCATCCTGGGCCTGGCCGGACCCACCGCCACGGTCAAGGCCACTGCCCTCGATCTCAATGGAAAGTCCCTGCTGGGCAACAGAGATCGGGACTGGCGGCGCATCCGCGGCCGCGAGGTCGGCTTCGTCCTACAGGACGCCCTGGTGTCACTGGACCCGCTGCGCAGGGTCGGCGACGAGGTCGCCGAAACCCTGCGCCTGCACAAGTACGGCAACAAATCAGCCCGGCAGCGCAAAGTGCTGGAACTGCTCGAAGCCGTCGGCGTTCCCGAGCCCGAACTCAAGGCCCGCCAACTGCCGGGCGAACTCTCCGGTGGGCAGCGCCAACGCGCCCTGATCGCCTCGGCGATCGCGCTGGACCCGTCGCTGGTGATCGCCGACGAACCCACCACGGCCCTCGATGTCACGGTCCAGGCGCAGATCCTGGATCTGCTCGCCGCGATGAAGGACACGGGCACGGGCCTCGTGCTGATCAGCCACGACCTCGCGGTGGTGAGTCGCCTGGCCGACCGGGTCGCGGTCATGCGCAACGGCGTGCTGGTGGAGCAGGGCTCGGTCGACGAGGTGCTGGCCGCACCGTCGCACCCGTACACGCAGGCACTGCTGGACGCGGTCCCTGCCGCGCACCGCAAGGGCACTCGGCTCTCACAGCAACCGGCGCGCGCGGTGCACGGCACGCGGCACACCGATGAGGGCGTGCTGCTGCAGGCCCGCAACCTCGTCAAGCGCTTCCGTGGGCCCGACGGTGTCGAACGCACCGCCGTGCACGACGTCTCCTTCGAGATCGGTGTCGGCGAAACCCTGGGCATCGTCGGCGAATCCGGTTCGGGTAAGACCACCACGGCCCGGATGGCGCTGGCACTCACCCAGCCCGACGAGGGCACGGTGCACCTGCTGGGCGAGCCGTGGAGTGAGCTCACCGAGACGGAGCGTCGCAGCCGGCGGCGTCGCATCTCGGTGGTGTACCAGGATCCGCTGAGCTCGTTCGACCCCCGCTGGAGCGTGCGGCGCATCCTCACCGACGCGCTGCCCGCCGAGTACTCCGACGCCAAGGCCCGCGACCAGCGCGCCAGAGAACTGCTCGACGACGTCGGCCTGGGTTCCGAGCATCTGGACCGTCGGCCGCTGCTGCTCTCGGGTGGGCAGCGTCAGCGGGTGGCGATCGCCCGCGCGCTGGCGCCGGAGCCGTCGTTGATCGTGTGCGACGAACCCGTCTCGGCGCTCGACGTCACGATCCAGGCGCAGGTGCTGGATCTGCTGACCGACCTGCAGGACCAGCTAGGTCTGAGCTACCTGTTCATTTCCCATGACCTGGGCGTCATCCACCATGTCGCCGACCGTGTGCTGGTGATGCGGGAGGGCCGCGTCGTCGAATCCGGCACGGCCGAGGACATTTTCGACGCACCACAGGACCCCTACACCCAGCAGCTGCTGGCCAGCCTGCCCGCCCCCGAACCCACTTCAGGAGCCGTACTTTGACATTTGAAAAGAAGCCGACACGCCAGATCATCCTCAACGCGTTCGACATGAACTGCGTGACGCACATCGTGGCGGGCACGTGGCGTCATCCCGAGTCTCAGGCCCGCCGCTACAAGGACATCGAGTACTGGACCGACCTGGCCAAGGTGCTGGAGAAGGGCCTGTTCGACGGGTTGTTCATCGCCGACGTGCTGGGCATCTACGACGTGTTCGGCGGCGGTCCCGAGACCGCGCTGCGCACGGGCGCACAGGTTCCCGTGAACGACCCGCTGCTGGTGGTCCCGGCGATGGCCGCCGTCACCAAGCACCTAGGCTTCGGGGTCACCGCCGCAACGTCATTCGAGCACCCATACTCGTTCGCCCGTCGCATGTCGACGCTGGACCACCTGACCAAGGGCCGGGTGGGCTGGAACATCGTCACGGGCTATCTGGAGAGCGCGGCACGCAACCACGGCCTGGACACCATCACGCCGCACGCCGACCGTTACGACATCGCCGACGAATACACCGAAGTCCTCTACAAGTTGTGGGAGAGCTCCTGGGAGGACGACGCGGTGGGCAGCGACCCGAACCGCGCCGAGTACGCCGACCCGGACAAGGTGCATCCGATCAACCACGAGGGCAGGCACTTCCGGGTGCCGGGCATCCACCTGTGCGAGCCGTCGCCGCAGCGCACCCCGGTGCTCTACCAGGCGGGCGCCTCGACACGGGGTCGGCAGTTCGGCGCCGAGAACGCCGAGGTGATCTTCATCGGCGCCCCCACCAAGGAGGTGCTGCGCGACGCCGTCGCCGACATCCGGGCCCGCGCCGCGGCCGCCGGGCGTGACCCATACGACGTCAAGATCGTCAACAGCCACGTCGTCGTCACCGGCGAGACCGAGGCGGCGGCGCAGCAGCGCTACGACGAGTTCCGCAGCTACACCGATCCCCAAGGCGCGCTGGCGTTGTGGTCGGGCTGGCTGGGTACCGACCTTTCGCAGTTCTCGTTGGATGACCCGGTCGAGGTCACCGACAACGAATTCCTCAAGTCGTCGGTGGAGATGTTCGGGCAGGGCCAGTGGACACTGCGCGACTTCATCGACCAGCACGCCATCAACGTCGACGGGGCCATGGCCATCGGCTCCGCCAAACAAGTCGCCGACGATCTGCAGGAGTGGGTCGCCGAGACCGACGTCGACGGCTTCAACCTGACCAACGTGATCACGCCCGGAACGTTCGTCGACGTCGCCGAGCACGTCATCCCCGAACTGCAGCGCCGCGGCGCCTACAAGACCGAGTACACCGAAGGGACGTTGCGGCACAAGCTGTTCGGCCGTGGCCCCCGACTTCCCGAAACCCACCGTGCGGCCAACTACCGCCATGTCACCCAGGAGGCAACCCGATGACCGCCATTTCCGCCGAGCCGCTCACTTATGGGTCGGAGCCCCTGGCCGAGCTGATCGAGCAGATCGGTGAGGGCGCGCTGGAGCGCGAGCGCACCGGCGAGCGCCCGTTCGCCGTGATCGAGCTGATCAAGCAGTCGGGGCTGGGTGCGCTGCGGGTGCCGCGCGAGTTCGGCGGCGGCGGGGCGACGCTGCGGGAACTGTTCGCGACGGTCATCGCGATCGCCACCGTCGACGTCAACGTCGCACACATCCTGCGCGGGCACTTCGCGCACATCGAGGAGCGGCTGCGGCTCGACGGCGAGCTTCGCCAGCAGGGCATCGATCTGGCGTTGAGCGGCAAGCTGATCGGCAACGCGTCCACCGAGATCGGCTCGACGCCCGCGGGCGGGTTCACCTGGCAGACCAGGCTCACCGCGGACGGGGACAACTATCTGCTCAACGGCAGGAAGTTCTTCACCACCGGCACGCTGTACTCCGACTACGCCGAGGTGCTGGCCAGCGACCCCACCGGTGCGTCGGTGATCGTGCTGGTGCCCACCGACCACCCCGGCGTCACCGTGCTCGACGACTGGGACGGTATGGGCCAGCGCGCCACGGGCACCGGCACGGCGATCTTCGAGAACGTCCCGGTGCGGGCCGAGGAGGTCATGGAGTTCGCGCCGCCGGGCGCCGACGACGAGGAGCAGTCTCTGTACCTGTCGGGTGCGTTCTTCCAGTTGTACGTGACGGCGCTGGAGGTCGGCGTGATCCATGCCCTGCGCAATGATGCTGTGACGCATGTGCATTCACGCGCTCGCAGCTTCGCGTGGGCGCCCAACCCGGTGCCGGCCGATGATCCGCTGCTGCAGCGGGAGATCGGCGAGATCGCCGCCGCGGCCTACGCCGGTGAGGCCACGGTGCTGGCCGCCGCCGACGCGCTGGCCGCGGCGTTCCAGGCCGACGTCGACAAGACCGACCCTGACCTGGCACTGGCGCATGAGGCGTCGCTCCAGGCCGCGAACGCCAAGATCGTCGTCGACGCGCTGGCGCAGAAGTCGGCGTCGCAAATCTTCGACGTCGGCGGCGCGTCGATCGTGCGGCAGGCATACCTGCTGGACCGGCACTGGCGAAACGTGCGCACCCTCGCGTCACACAACCCGTCGTCGTACAAGGCGGCGGCGGTCGGCGCCTACTACACGCGCGGAACGTGGCTTCCGGGCAGCGGCTACTTCTGATCAGTGGGTGCATCGGGCGGGCGGGGGCGTGCGGCTGAGGTTCGGCTTCGGCTCGGCTCAGCCTCTGAGCTCCGGGACCTATATCCCAAATGCCCGCCTACGAGCGAATTGCACCTTGGGCCGCCCCGCGCACCAGTCAGAATTCGCTCGTAGCCGGGCAAATGAGACACACACCTGGGTCTGCGGAGGCCGCTGGGTCTCCGGACCGGGAGCCGCACAGGCTTCGGGTCCGGACGGACGCCGCCAAGCCGCACAGGGCTTCAGCCCCAGACGAACGGCGCCAGGCCGCACGAGGCCGGTGACTCCGCGACCGGAGCCGCACAGGTCGGTGAGTTCCGCGGCGGGAGCCGCGCAGCCCTCGGGTCCGGACCGACAGCACCGAATGGCGTATTCCGGAGCCCGCGCGTAGGGACCTGCTCCTGAATTGCCCGGCTACGAGCGAATTTCGATTCGGGGCGCGGAGAGGCAGTGGGCAAATTCGCTCGTAGCCGGGCAATTGAAAGAGGCACCTCTCCCCTGGCAAGCCCGCCGCTCGCGGTGTCGCCTGGCCGGAGGGCTATTCGGCGAAAAATGCAGGGCCAGAGGACGCAGCGCCGCCGGGTGCAGCGACTACTTCTGATCGGGCGGGTGCGGGCCCGCACATGGCGGCGGCCAGGTGTGCGTCCCGCCGCCCGAGCGGGGCTCCTGGCCGGGTTGTGACGAGTACCGCATGTCGGGCTGGGAACGGGCGGCAGGGGTGATCACCACCGAGATCCACACGATGGTCAGCGTCGCCGCGGCCAGCCCGCCCGCCGCCGTCGACACCAGCAGCGACGCGTCGGCACCGCTGGTCTGGCACCACCAGAACGCCGCCGCCGAGGCCACCGCGGTGAGCCCCGACAGATAGGCCGCCGCCGAGGCCCAGCCGAATCGGCGAAGCCGCAGCGCGGCGGTCGAACAGAACGCGGAACCGGCCGCCAGCACCGCCGCCACCAGCGGCAACCCTGCGCCGTGCCCGATCACCTCGGTGACGGCGGCCAGGATCAACACCACCACCGACACCGCGCCGGTGCGCCGAACCGATGAGCTCAGATGGACCTCGTCCAGGACCCGCTGTTCGATGTGGCGCAGGGTCGCCTCGATCGATTCCTTCGATCGCAGTCGAAACACGGCGCCCACCTCCTCTGAAGCTCTCACCGAGGATAGTCGCGCCAAACGACGTCGAAGTTCCCACTGCGCGAGCGGACGGCCCGGGATGCCTCTGCGCCGAGATCCATCCACATCGGCACACCCGCGGCCACCCTATGCCGCGGTCGGCATCGGCTCCCCCTGCGGCCGCCGTGACGGCGCACTGCCCTTGCCGACCCGGTTGATCAGGGTGCGCGTGGCCTTCTCCAGGATGGCCTGCGCGGCGGCCGGTTCGGACTCCTTGGCCGCGCGCCGCACCGCGGAGGCGATGGTCAGCCCCTGCTCGTACCCGGCCACCACCCGCGGATCGACATAGGACCCGCGCGCCACGGCCGGCGTGTTGCCCAGTTCCTCGGCCACCTCCTTCATGACAGCCGCCTCGATCTTCTTGGTCTGCCGCTTGGAGGTGGCGGGATCGGCATCCCCGAACGCCGCCGCGCCGAGCACCGTCCCATGCCAGGTGCGCAGGTCCTTGACGCTGTACTCGTTGCCCACCATCTCCTTGAACCGGGCGTTGAGGTCAGAGGCGTGAATATCCGTCCAGCCGTTGGCCGCTCGGCACGCCAGCAGGCGCTCAGTGCGAGAACCGCGCTTCAGCAGGGCTTTCACCGCGCGCGACACCTCGGGATCCTCAAGTTCCAACTGCCGCTGCACCCCGCTCTTGGCGGGGTAGTCGAACACCACCGCCGACCCACGCACGTCGACGTGCTCGCACAGCAGCGTGGCCAGGCCGTAGGACTCGTTCTCCTCGGCGTACTGATCACCACCGGCGCGGAAGTAGCCCCGGTCCAGCAGATACAGCGCCAGCGCCAGCACGCGTTCGCGGGTCAACCCGCGCCCGGCCAGATCCTCGGCGACCTGCGCGCGCCATTCGGGGAGGTGCTTGGACATCTCGAGCACCCGGTCGAACTTCTCCTCGGCCCGCTCCTGCTGCCAGCGGACGTGGTACAGGTACTGCCGACGCCCCGCCACATCGGTGCCGACGGCCTGGATGTGCCCATTGGCGAACGGGCTGATCCACACCTTTTTCCAGGCAGGCGGGATGACGAGGTCCTTGATCCGCTGCAGGGTGGCGTCGTCGGTCAGCGGCGAGCCGTCCGGTCCGGCGTAGGCGAACCCCTTACCGCATCGCCGCCGGGTGATGCCGGGCGCCGTCAGGTTGCTGCGCTTGAGCCGCATGCCGTCGGGGATACCCTGCGGCGACGGGCTTTATGCCGCCCAGCGGGCGGAGGTGTCGGATTCGCTGGAATCCGCGCGGTCACCGCTTTAAGGAAACTAGACCGCGATCGCGGCCTCGGGCCACAGGATCGGGTCGGCCGACTCCCGCAGTTCCGACGGCGCCGACGGCGGGATGACGCCCGCGCCGGTCAGCCGCGCGACGATCTGTGCGATCACATCCGTCACCGCGAACAGCGCATCGCCGATGAGCTGAACCGGGATGACCACGACGGCGGCCAGCTGGCTCACCACGGGGATGCCCTGGCTGGCGATGTCGTTCAGCTGCGACGTGATGGAGTTGGTGATCTGAACCACGAAGTACGGGATGCTCGTGAAGATCGTCCGCACGCTCAGCGTGAAGGTGGTCGCCGGATCGGGCCAGCCGTAGCTGTCGATCTGCTCCTGAAGCGCCTGCTGCAGATCATCGGGGTCGACCTGGCCGCCGCTGCGGTCCATCAGCGGCTTGCCGTCCGCGTCGAGGGTCGGGTCGATGCCGAACAGCTTCACCACGGTGGGCGTGACGTCGACGATCTCGTAGCCGAGGTTCATCTCGCCGACGCCGAAGCCGGGACCGTCGGCGATGACGAATGCCGATGTCTCACGCGGTGATTGGAACCCGTGCCCGAAGCCCACCTGCGGTTGGTGGCCGTGGTCGGTGACGACGATGATCGTCCACTCCTCGCAGGCGCCCGCCGCGCAGCTGGCGGCCTCACGGGCGCGCACGGCGTCCACAATGGCGCCGAGGTTCTCGTCGGTGCGCGCCAGGGCGTCGGCGTACTGCTGTGAATCGCCGCCGTGCGCGTGACCGGCCTCGTCGACCTGCACCAGATAGGTGAACAGGAAGTTCGGCACTTCTTCGTAACCCGCCTCGGTGCCGAGGATCGACTTGATGGCCTCCTCGGTGACTTTGGCGTCGGTCTGTGACCAGTCGCTGTCACCGGCGACCTGGCCGATCAGCACCACGTCGTCGGCGCCATAGGTGCCCGCGTTGGCGATGTCGGTGATGACGTCCCAGTCGGCGATCACCTTGGTGCGGATGTCCGGGTTGGCGCCCTCCAACTGGTCGAACACCGTGGGCCACTTGTTGTACGGCGCCGGGTTGAAGATGTTGTTCACCACGCCGCTCTTGTTGTCCCACACGCCGGTGAGGATCGCCGTCCACGACGGGTTGGAGATCGTGGTGTGCCCGGCGATGCTGGTCGCACTCGTGGTGCCGGAGTTCATCAGGTCGATGAACTTGTCGTTGGTGTCGGGATCATCGAGGATCTTGCTGAGGTTGACGCCGTCGACGCCGATCACCAGCACGCGTTGCGTTGGCGCAGAGGTGGTTTGGACCGCGGCCTCGGGCGCACTGTCGGCGCGGCGGGTGGTGGAGACGGCTGTCGTGTTGGCGCCGGCCAGGGCGAACGGCAGCAGCGGGCTCGGCTGCGACGGCGCCTTGACCGGAGCCGGCTTCGGCAGGGTGGGCAGGCTCTTCAGGAACGCGGTGAGCGCCTTGGCCGGCGTGCGCCGTTCCTCACCGACCCGGACCTCGACGCTGCGGCGCAGGGTGGTCGACGCGTCGGCGATGGAATCGACTGCCCGCGAGATCCCCTTGGTGACGTCCAGGCGCTCGATGTCGCGGTCCCTGTCCTTGGCGGTGCGCGCCGCCTCGACCGCGGCGGCCAGGCGCTCACTGCGTTCGGCGACGTCGGCGCGGACCTTGAGCCGTTCGGTGACGACGGCCCGGCGCTGCTCGCGCAGGGACTTGCGACCCGCCGCGCCAGAGCTGGAGCTTGCGCTGGAGGCCGAACTTGAACTGCCGGAACCCGAATCGGTGTCCGTCTCGGCGTACGCGACGGCGGCGCCGGCGATCGAACCGCCACCGGCGACCGCGCCGGCCACCGCCACGCCAAGGCAGATCTGCTTCATCGTCGTCACGGTGTGCCTCCAAAGGCTCGGCGGTGCGGAGTTTTGGAGAGGTTACAAAGCTTGTGACGATCGCGGGGGCGTTTTTGCCGAGTGCGTCAATCTCCGGCGGGGTTGCACAGCTTCCAGGTGTCACCTTCACGGGTGAGGGTCAACGTCACGGCGGGCATCGGCGGCCGGGTGACGTCGACGGTCGCCGTGTTCTCGACCAGCGAGATCGCACCGATCTCGACGGCCGCGCGGGTGCCGGGCGTGATGGGTTCGGCGTTCGGATCGCCGTCGGCGCCGTCGGTGAATTCGGCGGCTTCGGCCGCGCACATCAAGGTTGCCATCTTGGGCGTGTCCGCCGAGTCCGAGGCCGCGGCGAAGTCCGTTACGGTCTGGCGGATCTGCGCAAGTTGCGCCTCGGTCTGGCTGTGCCGGTACCAGGCCACGCCGCCGATCGAACCGCCGATCGCCAGCAGCGCGACCGCAGTGCCGGCCGCGATCCAGATACCCCGGCGTCGCCTGGGCTTCGGATGCTGGGGAGGTTGCGGCATCGGGAGGTAGACCGACGGCGCGACGAGGACCGGCGGGACGTTCGACGCCCGGATCATCGGCGGCGGCAGGGGCGGCGCGGGCCGCAGCGGCATGGGCGGCGCGCG
>NZ_LZHW01000007.1 GCF_001667265.1 Mycobacterium sp. ACS4331
GGGCCACGGTGTCCCATTCGCTGTCAGTGGCGGCGCCAGCCTGGCTGGCGAGGGCAAGGCCGCTGCCCCCGATCACAGCGCCAGTGAAGGCGATCTTCGCGACGTTCTTGCTCGATTGGGTGGGCTTGCGATGCCGTCCACTCATAAGTCGGTGAAGTCCTCTCGTCATGCGCCTGCGAGGTCAGCTGTCGGGTTCGGGCTGGAGAGGTTGCCCGGCCGGCGTCGCGGTCCGGTGATCCGGAATGCGGTGTCGGCTTCACCCCTAGGAGCCGCGTGCGGCTCCAGGTCCGATGTCGGTGGACCGGTTGGGTCCCCCGCCTCCATCCGTGTTGGTGGTCGGATCCCCTGCCCAACGGATGGAGCTCGGCGCGATAGGAGGGGAGGGCCTGCCGCCGGGTAGAGCTCGGCTGGCTTGAGAGTCGACGGTAACGGGTACAGGGCCTGTCGTCACCTTTTGCGTGGAACGGCGTTTCCGCAGGTGGCAAACCTTAAGAAGGCTCTAAATGCCCAAGATGTTCGGCTGTTCTCGCAGGTCAGTTTTGACACCCTTAGACACGGGCCATTCCGTTACCCGTCCGTTATGTGATGTAAATCACTCTCAGCCGCCGGCGAAGGGCGGTAACACGTCGAGGGTCTCACCCGACCGCAGTGAGCTGGTCAAATCGCGCACAGCAACGCCGTCCCGCAAATACGAGCAGCGCTGCAGCACCCGAGCCAGGTCGGGATTGCGTGCGCCCAGCCGTTCGACCACATCGGCCACCGTGACGCCGGGCGGTGCGCTGAGCACCTCCTGCTCGACGCCCGCGGCAGCGCTGGCGGCTGCGAAATACCGCACCGTCACCGTCACGCCGAGCTGAGTGGTCATCTCATCCGCCTATCGCGCTCATCGGGCGGTTGGGCTGCACGAAATCCGGGTCGTTGATGCCATGGCCTGCGGCCTTGCGCCACATGGTCTGCCGCCAGGCGGCCTCGATCTCGGCGTCATCCGCGCCGCGGCGCAGCAGGGCTCGCAGATCCGTCTCCGAGGTGGCGAACAGGCAGTTGCGCACCTGTCCGTCAGCCGTCAACCGGGTGCGGTCGCACGCCGAACAGAACGCCTCGGTCACCGAGGCGATGACGCCCACGGTCGCGTCGCTGCCGTCGACCCGCCACAGCTGGGCGGGCGCTGATCCGCGGGGCGCCGGGTCCGGAGTCAGAGTGAAGTGGCGGCGCAGCGTGCTGAGGATGTCGTCGGCGGTGAGCACCTGATCCCGGCGCCAGTGGTGCTCGGCGTCCAGCGGCATCTGTTCGATCACGCGCAACTGATAGCCGTGCTCAAGGCAGAACGTCAACAGGTCGACGACGTCCTCACGCCCGGTGTTGGGATCCAGCACCGCGTTGACCTTGATGGGCCCGAGGCCGGCGCGCTGCGCCGCGGCCAGGCCCTCGATGACGTCGTCGAGACGGTCCCGCCGGGTGATCGCGGCGAAGCGCGCCGCGTCGACGGTGTCGAGCGAGACGTTCACCCGATTCAGGCCGGCGTCGACCAGGGCCTGCGCCCGCCGTGCCAGCCCCAGTCCGTTGGTGGTCAGCGCGATCTCCGGACGGGGCCGCAGCGCCGCGGTGGCGGACACCACCTCCTCGAGGTGTTTGACCACCAGTGGTTCACCGCCGGTGAAGCGGACGCTGGTGATGCCCAGCCGGGTCACCGCGATGCCCAGCAGCCGGATCAGCTCGGCGGGGGACAACAACGCCTCGCCGGGCAGCCAGTCCAGCCCCTCGGCGGGCATGCAGTAGGTGCAGCGCAGATTGCAGCGATCGGTCAGCGACACCCGAAGATCGGTGGCGATGCGCCCGAAGGTGTCGACCAGCGGGCCCGTCGCGGGGGCCGGGCTCGTCACGCGGGACACGGTCGGCAGGCCGAGGGCCGTCACGGTCATGTCGGCAGGCCGATCCGATCCTGGCGGACCGAATCCACCGGAACGATCTCCTTGCCCAGCGGGACCAGCGAGATCGGGATCATCTTCAGATCGGCCAACGCCAGCGGGATTCCGATGATGGTCACGGCCATCGCCACCGCACTCACCAGATGGCCGAGCGCGAGCCACCAGCCGAACAGGATGATCCAGATGACATTGCCGACCAGTGCTCCCGGACGGGTGCCCGGCTTGTCGACGATGGTGCGCCCGAAGGGCCACAGCGCGAACGACGCGATCCGCAGCGAGGCGAAGCCGAAGGGGATGGTGACGATCAGGACGAAGCAGATCACCGCGGCCACCAGGTAACCCAGCGCCAGCCAGAGACCTCCGAAGACCAACCAGATGATGTTGAGAACCAGGCGCATGTCACCTCCACGGGTATCGCAAGACTACCCAGAGAACTGGGATGCTGGGGCGGGGGCTGCCCGAGTAGGATCAACCTGACTACGCGCCCTGCGCAGGCGGGGCGCTTCGTTTTGTATTGGATAGGTCGGCCTCGCCGACCCGTAGGACAAGCAGGTGAGAGACCAGTGCCTACCGGCAGGGTGAAGTGGTACGACGCCGAGAAGGGGTTCGGCTTCCTGTCTCAGGAGGATGGGGAGGACGTCTACGTCCGCTCATCTGCGCTGCCCGCTGGGGTCGAAGGTCTCAAGGCGGGGCAGAAGGTCGAGTTCGGCGTCGCCGCCGGACGGCGCGGCCCACAGGCGCTGAGCCTGAAGCTCATTGACCCGCCGCCCAGCCTGACGCGCACCCGGCGCGAGTCCGCGGGCCCGGCTGAGCACAAACACACCCCCGACGAACTGCACGGCATGGTCGAGGACATGATCACGCTCCTGGAGGGGACGGTCCAGCCGGAACTGCGCAAGGGCCGCTACCCCGATCGCAAGGTCGCCCGCAGGGTGTCTGAGGTGGTCAAGGCCGTGGCACGCGAACTCGACGCCTGAGCTCACCGGGGCGGGCATGCTGTAGTGCATGGCCGCTTCATCTGATGCCCCTGCGGGTGGGACCTATGTCGCCACAGGCGGCGAGTTCAACCGTGACACCGCCTACATCACCACGCGGATCACCGCCGATGGCCGCGACGGCTATCCGGTCGAGGCCGGCCGCTACCGGCTGATCGTGGCCAGGGCGTGCCCCTGGGCCAACCGCGCCATCATCGTGCGACGGCTGCTGGGCCTCGAAGACGTTCTGTCCATAGGGTTCTGCGGGCCCACGCACGACCAGCGCAGCTGGACCTTCGACCTGGACCCCGGTGGGGTCGATCCGGTGCTGGGCATACCGCGCCTTCGCGACGCCTACCTCAAACGGTTCCCGGACTACCCGAAGGGCATCACGGTGCCCGCCATGGTGGACGTCCCGACGGGGCAGGTCGTCACCAACGACTTCGCGCAGATGACGTTGGACCTGTCCACGGAGTGGACCGCGTATCACCGCCCCGGCGCGCCGCGGCTGTACCCCGAGCCGCTGCGGGCCGAGATCGACGAGGTGGCCAAGCGGATCTACACCGAGATCAACAACGGTGTGTACCGGTGCGGGTTCGCCGGCAGCCAGGCCGCCTACGAGGCCGCGTTCGACCGGTTGTTCACGGCGTTGGACTGGGTCTCCGAGCGGTTGTCGACTCAGCGCTATCTCGTCGGCGACACGATCACCGAGGCCGATGTCCGGCTGTTCACCACGCTCGCGCGGTTCGACCCCGTCTACCACGGCCACTTCAAGTGCAATCGGAGCAAGCTCGCGGAGATGCCGGTGCTGTGGGCCTACGCCCGAGACCTGTTCCAGACGCCGGGCTTCGGCGACACGGTCGACTTCGTCCAGATCAAACGGCACTACTACATCGTGCACTCCGACATCAATCCCACCCAGATCGTGCCGAAGGGGCCAGACCTCGCGAACTGGCTCACGCCCCACGGCCGGGAAGCGTTGGGCGGCAGGCCCTTCGGTGACGGCACCCCGCCCGGTCCGACGCGTGAGGGGGAGCGGGTCCCGCCGGCGCACGGTGCCGAACCCCTGGGTTGATGCCCCCAGTGCGGGCGCGGAGGTGCCAGTGACCGCCGCGGTCAGTGCGGTCCCCGCGGAAAGTAGCCTGGACGCATGGCTCTGTTAGGTGCACACGTCGACTCCGCGGATCCGCTGGCCCACGCCGAGGCCGAGGGGGCCGAGGCCGTCCAGTTCTTCCTCGGCGACCCGCAGGGCTGGAAGAAGCCGGTCGAGCATCCTCATGCCGACGCCCTGCGGGACAGCGACCTGGCGATCTACATCCATTCGCCGTATGTCATCAACGTCGCCTCGACCAACAACCGCATCCGCATCCCCAGTCGCAAGATCCTGCACCAGCACGCCGACGCCGCGGCCGCCATCGGCGCCAAGGGCCTGGTGGTCCACGGCGGGCACGTCACCGCCAAGGACGATCCCGCGACCGGAATCGAGAACTGGCGCAAGCTGTTCGAACGCGCTGAGGAGCAGGGCGGTTTCCCGCTGCCGATCCTGATCGAGAACACCGCGGGCGGTGACAATGCGATGGCCCGCCGCTTCGACCGGTTGGCGATGCTGTGGGACGCGGTGGGGCAGTACGGCCCCGGTTTCGTCCTCGACACCTGCCACGCCTGGGCCGGCGGCGAGGAGTTGGCCGACATCGTCGACCGGGTCAAGGCCATCACGGGCCGAATCGACCTGGTGCACGCCAACAACTCTCGCGACGGATTCGACTCCGGGGCCGACCGGCACGCCAACTTCGACGCGGGCACCTTCGACTCGGACCTGATCGCCGCGGTGTGCCGCGACGCGGGATGCGATGTGATCATCGAAACCCCGTCCGACGGCCACGTCGCCGATCTGGAGTTCCTGCGAAAGAGCCTGGCCTAGTCCTCGGCTCCGGGTTGGCGCTGCTCCCACACCGTGCGCACCGACCATTCGGCGTGCGACGCGGGCAACTCCTCGCCGTCGAGCACGATCAGCGTCGGCAACTCCACCGCCACGCCGAACAGCCGACCGTGCTGCGGGTCGACGGTCGGGATGGTGACGGCGAGCCGGTCGCCGGCCATGACCTGAAGCGACTGTTCGCCGTCCTCATAGGCCAGCGTCAGCCACCAGGGTGCCTGCGCGATGGCCGTCGGGACCGACAACTGCACGGGGTTGCGGTGGTCAACGGCGAGCTCACCCAGTTCACTGTTGGGGTCACAGTCGTTGAGATTCAACGGATTGCAGTACCGGTACGGCTTGACCCGGACCAGCTCTCCGTGGGAATACACGCTGATCTCGGGTAGGTCATGCCCGTCGTCGCGGGTCAGCGCCCACGCGCCGACACCGGCTCCGGCCGAGGCCACCACGACGGCCAGGCTGCTGACCACCGCCACAGTTCGTTTCACTCGCGCGTCACCGCCTGGGATCGGGGATGGGGGTCACGGGTGCGTGGCCCCTCCTGTTCGACCATCACGGGGCGGTTGCCACCGAGGCCGGGAATCAATGACTGGCCGTGGAAGCTCAGCACCGTCTGGGCCAGAAGGGGAATCAGCAGCGCGGTGATCGCGGTGAACCCCACCCACAGTTCGGTGTAGACCAGCACGCCGAGCGCCCCGCCGAACACCCAGGCCAGCTGCAGCACCGACTCGGAACGGCCGAACGCCGAGGCGCGCGACTTCTCCGGCAGGTCGTCCTGCAGAGACGCGTCCAGCGAGGCCTTGGCGATCGCGCTCGATCCCGAGGTGACCAGCGCGGCGAATGCCGCCACGAACAGGTTGCCGGTCAGCGCGGTCGCCAGTGCCACCGCCGTCACGGCCAACGCGCAGCGCACCACCAGCACCGAGGGACGGCCCAGTTTCAGGCGGGCCGCGGTGAAGTTGCCCGCGAAGTTGCCGACGGCCGCGGCCACGCCGATCAGGCCGAGGATGGCCAACTGCTGGAGACCGCTGGCGTCATGGGACTTGGCCACGAACGCGGGGTAGAGGAACAGGAATCCCACCATCGCCTTGATGGTGCAGTTGCCCCACAGGCACGTGATGATGTTGCGGCCCAGTGGCTGTCTGGGCGCGGTCTTCGCGGCGGCGTCGGGCTCGTGGCGCCGCCGGAGCACATGCGTCTCGGAGTCGGATGCGTCGTGGTAGCTCAGTGTGGCCGGCACCTCGCCGGCGGTCACCTCGACCCAGCGCGGGATCCGCATCGAAAGCCAGGCGCCGGCCAGAGTGACCGCGACGATCACGAACAGCGCACCCGGCAGGCCGAAGAGTCGGGTCATCACGTACTCGACGGCGGCCGCGATCCCTCCGCCGGCGATCGTCCCGCCGAGCAGGCCGAAGACCGTGAGCCGGGAGTTGACGCGAACCAGGTCGATCGACGGCGGCATGACGCGCGGAGTCACCGCGCTGCGCAGTACCGAGAAGGACTTGGACAGCACCATCATCCCGAGCGCACACGGGTAGAGCACCCACGACGGGAAGCTGCCGGTGGCGGCGTCGTAGTTCGCGATCAGCACCACCGCCAGCGCGGTACGCAGCCCGAACGAGGATGCCAACGCGACCCGTCGGCCGTGCTGGAGACGGTCCAGCGCCGGGCCGATCAGCGGCGCGATCACCGCGAAGGGCGCGATGGTGATCAACAGATACAGCGCGACCCGGCTCTTGCTCTCGGCCGTGGCGGCCGCGAAGAACAGGGTGTTGGCCAGCGCCACACCCATCGCGGCGTCGACGGCGAAGTTGGCCATCACGGGCCACGTCAGTGCGGTGAGGCCGGACTTGTCGGCACCGTCGGCGGTGGCGGCCCGGTGCACCAGGCCGTACATCCGGGACCCCATCTCGCGACTGCGCATGGCCGCGGCGCGGGTCACGGTGATGCGGGTGCCCGCCTCGGCGGAGGCGCCGAGGCGACCGTCCTCAGCTGGTGGAACGTCGCGTTCGTATCTGCGGTCGCTGTTCAGCGGGGGGAGGTAAGGGTTGGCGCTGGCGCCGGGATCCGACGGGTAATTGGCCATGCCGGGGTGCTCTCCGGTCGCCGGGCGGCGAGGGTGCGGGGTCGGGCGTGACGACCACTCGGAGGGTTGATCACGTCGACGCCCGGACACGACGACAATTCTTCCCTATACCCGCGCACCGGCGCGCTCAGGTGACCGGTGTGGCTGTCGCGTATGAGCTGAGGCAGTATTGACACCGATGGAAAGCGCCACCGATTACACCGAACAGCCGACAGACGAGTCTCCGGCCACCGTCAGCGAGGCTGGGGCCGACATGCCCGATGCGCTCGCGACGCTGCTTCTGGGAGCCGTCGATCTGGCTCGGGAGGCTGTCGAGGAGTTGAGCGGTGGCTCGGTGGGCGAGTATCTCGGCGCCAGTCACGAGGACTCCACCTCGGCCACTCACCGGTTTCTGGCCGAGCTTCCCGGTTACCGCGGATGGCAGTGGGCCGTGGTGGTGGCCGGCTACCCCGGTGCCTCGCACGCCACCGTCAGCGAGGTCGTGTTGGTGCCGGGGCCGACGGCACTGCTGGCACCCGAGTGGGTGCCGTGGGACCAGCGGATCAGGCCCGGTGATCTCAGCCCGGGCGACCTTCTGGCGCCGCCCGCCGACGACCCGCGCCTGGTGCCCGGGTTCATGCTCAACGGCGATCCCGACGAGAACCGCGTCGCCGCGGAACTCGGTCTCGGCCGCCGCCAGGTGATGAGCGCATGGGGGCGCGATGACGCCGCGCAGCGCTGGCATGACGGCGACTACGGTCCGGACTCCGCGATGGCGAGGTCCACCAAGCGGGCCTGCCGAGACTGCGGCTATCTGCTGCCGCTGGCCGGTTCGCTGGGCACGATGTTCGGCGTCTGCGGCAACGCGATGGCCGCCGACGGTCACGTCGTCGACTTCGGGTACGGGTGTGGCGCGCATTCGGACACCCCGGCCCCCGCAGGTGCCGGCTCGCCCCTGTTCGATCCCTACGACGACGGGGTGCTCGACGTCGCGGCCAATCCTGCGCCGCAGGACACACCCGAAGCGCCCGCGGCTGAGGCTGCCGCCGAGGTGCCGGGCGCTGAAGAGCCCACCGCTGAGGAACCGACCGCTGAGGAGTCAGCGGCGGAGGAGCCCACCGCTGCTGAACCCCTCGCACAGGAGCCGACCACCGAGGATGTGTCGGTTCCCTCGGAGGCCGGTCAGGCGCCCGCCGAGGAGCTAGAAGCCGTCGAGCCCGGTCTGGGCACCGCGGGCGCCGCGCCGGGCGGCGCTGCGCTGCCAGAGGAAGATTGACGTTCCGACCACACCGGTCCCCAGGCCGGCCAGGCACACCGGCCGCCACGTCTGCAGGTCTGCGACGGTGAACGCCGCGACCGTCGCGAGCAACCACAACAGCGCCCCCACCGCGATCACCGGCCACGGTTCGAGCCAGGCCCTCGGCAGCGCCGGCGGTTCGGGTTCAGCGCTTCGCTGGTCCGGTGTCGGTGCGTCTGCGGGCACCCCATCACGGTAGTCGACCGTGATCAGTTGGGTGGACAGTGCTGCAATTGCCCCCTGTGTAAACAGTGCTGTCGTATTGTTCACCCTGTGAAAGACGTGGAGAGTCGGCTGGCAGGCGACCTCTCGCTTGCCGTGATCAGGCTGTCGAGACAATTGAGGTTCCGCCGTCCGGACTCGCCGGTGTCGCTGTCGCAGCTCTCTGCGCTGGCGACGTTGCACAAAGAAGGCGCGATGACGCCCGGCACGTTGGCGATCAGGGAGCGGGTGCGACCCCCGTCGATGACGCGGGTGATCGCCGCGCTCGGGGACATGGGTCTGGTGGTGCGCACGCCGCATCCCGTCGACGGTCGACAGGTGCTGGTGTCGGCCTCCGACGCCGGTGTCGGACTGCTCGAAGCCGAACGGCGCGCCAGCCAGGAATGGCTGCAGCGCAGGCTCGCGACGTTGAGTTCAGACGAGCGGGCGACGCTGCTGCGCGCGGCTGACCTCATGTCTGCGCTGGTCGACGAAAGCGCGTGACAGCCAACGTCATTGACGTCGATGATCCCGACGATCCGAGGTTGGACGACTTTCGCGACCTGAACTCGGTGGACCGTCGCCCAGACCTGCCCAGTGGCCGCGGCCTGGTGATCGCCGAAGGTGTGTTGGTGGTGCAGCGCATGCTCGCCTCGCGGTTCACCGCGCACGCGATGCTGGGCACCGACCGTCGACTGTCCGAACTCGCGGCCGACCTCGACGGCGTGGCCGCGCCGTACTACCGGGCCAGTGCGGAGTTGATGGCAGAGGTGGTCGGGTTCCATCTCAACCGCGGGGTGTTGGCCGCGGCGCGCAGACCGGAGCCGCTGACGGTCCCCGATGTCATCGACGGTGCCCGCACGATCGCGGTGCTCGAGGGCGTGAACGATCACGAGAACCTCGGATCGATCTTCCGCAACGCAGCCGGATTGGCGGTCGACGCCGTCGTTTTCGGTGCCGGGTGCGCGGATCCGCTGTACCGGCGCGCGGTGCGCGTCTCGATGGGACACGCGCTGCTGGTGCCCTTCGCCCGCGCGCAGAGCTGGCCGCAGGATCTGAACATTCTGCGCGACAACGGCTTCGAGATCATCGCCATGACACCGGACCCTCGGGCGCTGACCCTGGCCGAGGCGCTGGAAGTCCGGCGCGACCATCGCGTGGCATTCATGGTCGGGGCTGAGGGGCCCGGTCTGACCGAGACCGTCATGCGGGCCAGCGACGCGCGGGTGCGCATCCCGATGTCACGCGGGACGGACTCACTCAACGTCGCCACCGCCGCCGCCTTGGCGTTCTACGAGCGGGCGAGGGACAGCTAGATTCGTAGCCGTGACCTTGCGCAGAGAATCGGAGCCGACGCCGTGGGGCACTGGGCTGACCGTGGCCGCCTTCACGGCCGCGGTCGTCGGTGCGCTGATCGTGGTGCTCGGCCTCGGGCTGATGCGGGTCCATCCACTGCTCGCGGTCGGTCTGAA
This sequence comes from Mycobacterium sp. ACS4331, assembly GCF_001667265.1. Taxonomy (GTDB): domain Bacteria; phylum Actinomycetota; class Actinomycetes; order Mycobacteriales; family Mycobacteriaceae; genus Mycobacterium. The sequence goes on from NZ_LZHW01000007.1 coordinate 9,871, forward strand.
CCTCGTCGCGGTGGGCGGTCTGGCGCCGACGGTCTGGGGCTGGCGCCGCCTGCCGGTGGCGCGGTGGTTCGTGCTGGGTTCCGGCGTCGGGGTCGCGATCGGATGGTTGGTGCTGCTCGCCATGGCCGCGTCCGGCCAGATCTGAGGCCAGCGAGTCCGCGACGGGTCAGCGGTCGCCGCTGGAGCGCACGCCGAGCAGCACGTCCTCCCAGCCCGGCACCTCGGGCTTGGCGCGCTTGGTCCGGGCCTGACGCTTCGGCGGGGCGGGTGCCGGCGTGGGGGCGGGCTGCGGAGCAGGTGCCGGGGTGTGTGCCGCCGGTGCCGGAGTGTGTGCGACGGGCGCGGTGGGCTCGTCGAAGTCCAGTTGGGCCACCGGTGCCAACGGGCGCAGCGGCCGGGCGAACTTCGGGTCCACCAGTTCCTGGGCCGCGTCGTCGACGGGCGTGACGGTGCCGCCGTGCGCACCCGGCGCGAAGCGGAAGTGGGCGACGTTGTCGGAGCGGCCGGCCTGCCAGGCCACCTGCACGGTCCAGCGGCCGTCCTCGTTGCGCCAGGCGTCCCACGACGTGGCGTCGGGGTTGAGTCCTCGCGACACCAGGGCCATGGTCACCGACTCCAGCAGGGTCAGCACCGCGGGTCCGTCCGAGAGAACCGGGTGGGCCGCGGTCGCCAGCTCCGCGGCGCGGGACCGCTCCAGCAGCACGGGGTGGGCGAACCGCTCGATGCGCGACGGGTCGACCCCCGAGGACTCGGCGAGTTGTTCGACGGACGCACCCGCACGGATGCGGGCCTGGATCTCCTTGGGGCGCAGCACGCTTCTGACCTCGAGTTCGATCTCTGTCTGTCCCGCGCTGGCGGCGTCGCCGCGGACGGCCGCACGAAGACGTTCGTCGACCCGCAGGCGGAACTTCTCGGTGCGCCCGGTGACGTCGTCCTCGCAGATGATGTGCCTGCCGTCGACGTCGAGTCCGACCACCTTCAGATCCCGCATGTCGACCTCCTTGGGGCCACCGTGCCGGGCCCGCCTTCAGCGGACCTTACTGCAGTGGAACCGTGATCTCGGCGTGACACGCTGGCCGGATAACGAACGGATTACGGCAGGTGTGTCAGAGGCGCTCGACGACCCAGTCGACGCACTGGGTCAGCGCCGTCACGTCCTCGGGATCGATGGCCGGGAACATCGCCACGCGAAGCTGGTTGCGGCCGAGCTTGCGGTACGGCTCGGTGTCGACAATCCCGTTGGCGCGCAGGATCTTCGCCACCGCGGCGGCGTCGACGTCGTCGTTGAAGTCGATCGTGCCGACGACCTGCGAGCGCAGTGCCGGGTCGGCGACGAACGGCGTCGCGAACGACGCGGCCTCGGCCCAGGAGTAGAGGCGCGATGCGGAGTCGGCGGTGCGCTTGACCGCCCAGTCGAGACCGCCGTTGCCGTTGAGCCAGTCCAACTGCTCGGCCATCAGCACCAGCGTGGCGATCGCGGGCGTGTTGTAGGTCTGGTTCTTGAGGCTGTTGTCGACCGCGATCGGCAGCGACAGGAACTCCGGAACCCACCTGCCGGACGCGGCGATCGCCTCGACGCGGGCCAGCGCCGCGGGGGACATGACCGCGAACCACAGGCCGCCGTCACTGGCGAAGTTCTTCTGCGGCGCGAAGTAGTAGGCGTCGACGTCGTTGATGTCGACCGGCAGGCCGCCCGCACCCGAGGTGGCGTCGATGACGACGAGCTTGCCGTCGGAGCCGGCGGGGCGTGTGACGGGCACCGCGACGCCGGTCGAGGTCTCGTTGTGGGCCCAGGCGATCACGTCCACCGACGGATCGGACTGCGGCTCCGGGGCGCTGCCCGCGTCGGCCTTGACGACGATCGGGTCGCCGACGAACGGATTCTTGGCGACCGCGGAGGCGAACTTGGCGCTGAACTCGCCGTAGGTGAGGTGCAGGGACTTCGACTCGACCAGGCCGAACGCCGCGGCGTCCCAGAACGCGGTGGACCCGCCGTTGCCCAGGATGACCTCGTATCCGTCGGGGACCGAGAACAGTTCTCGCACGCCGTCGCGGACGTGGCCCACCAGGTTCTTCACCGGGGCCTGCCGATGTGACGTGCCGAAGAGCTCCGCTCCCCGGCTGGCCAGTGCCTGCACCTGCTCGGGGCGGACTTTCGAGGGGCCGCACCCGAAGCGTCCGTCGTTGGGCTTGAGGTCGGCGGGGATCGTGAGCTGGTCGGCCATGCCATAAAGGGTAATGAGCCGCGCATCTGGGCAGAATGCGGGTTGTGTCGGGGTGACGGCCGCCACGCGCCGTTCGGGTCGCGCCGGTTGAAACACCAGGAAACTGGGTATGGAATCTGTCCGGTACCTGCGGTACCGTGGTTGGACATCAGACGTCCGGATGTAAACCTCTGGGGAGGCTTTCACGATGGCACGTACGCAAGCGCGCACGAAGACGATTCGCCGTTGGCGGCGCAACATGGACGTCGGCGACGACGTGGCCTACGTCGACATGCTCACCACACTGTCCGAGGGGTCGGTGCGGCGGAACTTCAACCCGTACACCGACATCGACTGGGACTCGCCGGAGTTCGCGGTCATCCCCGACGACCCGCGATGGGTGCTGCCGGGCACCGACCCGCTGGGCCGGCACCCCTGGTACCAGGCGCAACCGCTCGAGAAGCAGATCGCGATCGGTATGTGGCGCCAGGCCAACGTCGCCAAGGTCGGTCTGCACTTCGAGTCGATCCTCATTCGCGGCCTGATGAACTACGCGTTCTGGGTGCCCAACGGCTCCCCGGAGTACCGCTACTGCCTGCACGAATCTGTCGAAGAGTGCAACCACACGATGATGTTCCAGGAGATGGTCAACCGCATCGGCGCCGATGTGCCGGGCATGCCACGCATGTTGAAGTGGTTGTCGGCGTTCATCCCACTGGCCGCCGGACCGGTGCCGATCATGTTCTTCTTCGGCGTCCTGGCCGGTGAGGAGCCCATCGACCACACGCAGAAGGCCGTGCTCCGCGAGGGCCGCTCCCTGCATCCGATCATGGAACGCGTGATGGCCATTCACGTGGCCGAGGAGGCCCGGCACATCTCGTTCGCCCACGAGTACCTGCGGAAGCGGGTGCCCGGCATGCGGGCGCGCAGGCGGTTCTGGCTGTCCCTGCACGTGCCGATCATCATGCGGGTGCTGTGCTCGGCGATCCTGAAGCCGCCGCGCAGCTTCTGGAAGGAATTCGACATCCCGAAGTCGGTCAAGCGCGAGGTCTTCTTCCGCTCACCCGAGGCGCGGCAGATGCTGTCCGACGTGTTCGCGGATGTGCGGATGCTGTGCCACGACACCGGGCTGATGAATCCGGCGGCCAAGCTCGTGTGGCGGATGTGCAAGATCCATGGGGCGCCGTCGCGCTACCGCAGCGAACCGCAGCGCGCGCACCTGCCGTCGGCCGCCCCCGAGGCCGCCACGCCGGTCGCCGAGACGATCCCCGCCTAGCCCGGAGCGCCGATGCCTCACGTCATCACCCAGTCGTGCTGCAGCGACGGGTCGTGTGTTTTCGCGTGCCCGGTGAACTGCATTCACCCCACCCCGGACGAACCAGGGTTCGCCACCGCCGAGATGCTCTACATCGACCCCGCGGCGTGCGTGGACTGTGGTGCGTGTGTCAGCGCCTGCCCCGTCGGCGCGATCGCGCCGGACAGTCAGGTGTCGGCGCAGCAGCGTCCGTTCATCGAGTTGAACGCGGCGTTCTATCCCGAACGCCGTCCGGGAGAGAAGGTGCCGCCCACCTCGAAGCTCGCGGCGGTGCTGCCCGCTGTCGAGGTTCGTCACCGCGACGCGCCGCTGACCGTGGCGGTTGTCGGGTCCGGGCCGGCCGCGATGTACGCGGCCGACGAACTGCTGACCCAACCCGGGGTGCGGGTGAACGTCTTCGAGAAACTGCCCACGCCCTACGGCCTGGTGCGCGCGGGCGTGGCGCCCGACCACCAGAGCACCAAGCAGGTGACCCGACTGTTCGACCGGATCGCCGCGCGCAGGGGGTTCACCTTCTTCCTCAACGTCGAGGTCGGTGCGCACCTGACCCACGCCGACCTGCTCGAGCATCACCACGCGGTGCTCTACGCCGTCGGCGCGCCCAACGACCGTCGCCTCGACATCGCCGGCGTCGACCTGCCCGGCGTCGGGACGGCCACCGAGATGGTCGCGTGGATCAACGGGCATCCCGACTTCACCGAGTTGCCGGTCGACCTGAGCCACGAGCGCGTGGTCCTGGTCGGCAACGGCAACGTCGCCCTCGACGTGGCGCGCGTGTTGACGGCCGACCCCGACACGCTGGCGCAGACCGACATCTCCGACCACGCGCTCGCGGCACTGCGCGCCTCAAAGGTGCGCGAGGTGGTGGTCGCTGCCCGGCGCGGCCCGGCGCAGTCGGCCTTCACCCTGCCCGAACTCATCGGGCTGACCGCCACGTCCGAGGTGGTCCTCGACCCGTCCGACCACGAACTGGTACAGCAGGACCTCGCCCGCGAACACGATGCCCTGACCCGCAACAAACTCGAGGTGCTCGCCAAACTCGGCAGCGCGGACGCGCCGGCCACGAGGCCGCGCATCCGGCTGGCGTACCGGCTCACGCCGTCGCGCATCGATGGTGACCAGCGGGCGACCGGTGTGGAGTTCACGGTCACCGGCACGGAGCAGACCCGCCGCATCGACGCGGGGCTGGTGCTGACGTCCATCGGCTATCGAGGCCGGCCGATCCGTGATCTGCCGTTCGACGACAGCGCCGCGGTGGTGCCCAACGACGGCGGTCGGGTCATCGACCCCGAGACCGGCCGACCCCTCGTCGGCGCGTACGTCGCGGGATGGATCAAGCGTGGGCCCACGGGGTTCATCGGCACCAACAAGTCCTGCGCGCTGCAGACCGTGCAGCAGCTGGTGGCCGACTACAACGCCGGCCGGTTGCGTGATCCGGTGCGGCGCAGCGGTGAGCTCGCCAGGCTCGTCGCCGCGCGTCAACCCGACGTGGTCGACGCCGCGGGGTGGCGGGCGATCGACGCCGCCGAGGTCGCACGCGGTGGGGGCGTGCGGCCCCGGGACAAGTTCACCGCGGTGCCCGAGATGCTCGCCGCGGCGCGTTCTGCGCCCAAGCCGACGATTCGGCAGCGCATCCTGAGCACGCTGGCCCCGAGCGGGCACTGACGTACGTTCCCCGGAGCGTCAGCGCCCGGCGCGTGCCGCCCAGCGCCCGTCGTCGTAGCTGACCCGGATGGGGTGCGAGAACGCCTCCGACACGTTCGCCGAGGTGATCACCGACTGCGCGGGGCCCTGCGCCACCACGTGGCCATCGGCGATCAGCAGCGCATGCGTGGTGGTGGTGGGCAGCTCCTCGAGGTGATGGGTCACCACGATCGAGGCCATCTCGGGGTGGCTGACCACGAGTTTGTCGATCGTCTCGAGCAGCTGCTCGCGGGCGGCCAGGTCCAGACCCGTGGAGGGTTCGTCGAGCAGCAGGATCTTCGGCCGCCCGACCAGCGCCCGTGCGATCAGCGCACGTCCCCGCTCGCCCTGGGACAGGGTGGTCCAGCGGTCCTGGGCCCGATGGCTCAACCCCAGCGTCTCGATCAGCGTGTCCACCCGCGCCATGTCGGCCGCCTCTGGGTGCCACCGCATCGGCACGTCGATCGTGCCGGTGATGCCAGTGGCCACCACCTCGCGCAGCCGCAGCGGAAACGACAGCGGATGCCGCGGGTTGACGTGCCCGATGGTCCGGCGAAGCCGCTGCACTTCGACGCGGCCGAGTCGGCCGCCGAGCACCGTGACGCTGCCCGTCGTCGGATGCTCCTCGGCGCCGCACAGGCTCAGGATCGTGCTCTTGCCCGCGCCGTTGGGACCCAGCAGTGCCCACTGCTCCCCGGCCCGCACGGTGAACGAAATGCCCTGCAGGATCTGGGTTCCGTTGCGACGGAAGGTCACATCCTGCAGTTCCATGACGGGTGGGCTGGGCACGGCACGATGCTAGGCCATCCCCGTCGGGCGCCGGTCACTGCGCCTGCTGGGCCATCTCCTGGGCCATCGCGCCGTAGTCGACCTCGCGGACGGACTCGGCCAGCGACCACTGGTGCCCGAACGGGTCGCGCAGGATGCCGTACCGATCGCCCCAGAACTGGTCCTCCAGCGGTGCGACGACGGTCGCGCCCGCATCGAGGGCCCGCTGGAATCGAGCGTCGACGTCCGGGCCGTGCAGGTGGATCGTCACCGACGCACCGCCGAGCGCGTTCGGGGTCGAGGACTTGCCGTCGTTGTACTCCGGGAAGTCGTCGTTGAGGAACACCGGGGCGCCGTTGATCCTCACGCAGGCGTGGATGATCTTGCCCTCGGGATGCGGAAGCCTGATCTCCTCGGTGGCGCCGAATGCCTTGACGTAGAAGTCGATGGCGGCTGCGGCGTCGTCGACGACGAGGTGCGGCACCAGCATCGGGGTGTTGTCGATGGCCATAACGGTCTCCTCAGGTGAGTGCGGATGTCACCGGTATCGACTCGGCGTGGCCGCCGAACTCATCGCACTCAGACCACGGAGTAGCGCGGGGGCAGCGCCGCGCGCCCCGTGAGTGAACGCAGCACCGTCGGGCCGTCCCCGAACGCCACGGCGATCTGTGCGGCCAGCACGGTCGCGGCGGTCAGCACATCGGAGGGCGGAGTGAACTCGACGCGTGCGGCCTCGGCGATGTCGAGTCCATGCACCGCCAGTTCGAAGATCCGCGTGGGCAGATAACTGCTCAGCCGGATGCCCACGCCACCGATCACGGTGATCAGCGGGTCGCCGGCCGCGTCGATGTCGGCCAGCGCCTGCTCGACCAGGGTGTCGATGGTGCTTACCGGATCCGCGCCGAGGGCCTGCCCGGCCTGCCTGCCGCGTTCGACGATCTGCGCGGGATCCAGACTCGCCGACGCGGCCCGGACGTGAACGTAGTAGCCCGCCGCATCCGCGATGTCCTCCTGGTCGGCAGGGGACTTCAGGTACTCATGCACGGTGACCAGCGAGCGCGACGTGTGCCCGATCAGCGACCGCAGGTCCCATTCCCCCAGGCCCGGTCCTGACCAGGTGCTGTCTGGGATCTCCCGGACGAGGTCAGCGAATGCGCGCGCCGCCGACTCGAAGACCGCGCGCCCCTCAGCCGCGGACAACCCGGTCCCATCCGGTGACGTCCTCGGGCCGCCGCGGTGCCGGACCGACATAGAGGGCCGCGGGCCGGACCAGCTTGCCCAACCGTTTCTGCTCGAGGATGTGGGCGCACCATCCCGCGCTGCGACCGCAGGTGAACATCGCGGGCATCATCTGCGGCGGCACCCCGGCGAAATCCAGCATGACCGCCGCCCAGAACTCGACATTCGTCTCGATCGCCCGGTCGGGCCGACGCTCCCGAAGTTCGGTCAGCGCCGCCTGCTCCAGGGCCGCGGCGACCTCGTAGCGCGGTGCGCCCAGCCGCTTGGCCGTGGCGCGCAGCACGCGGGCGCGGGGGTCCTCGGCGCGGTAGACCCGGTGCCCGAAGCCCATGAGTTTCTCGTTGCGGTCGAGGATGCCCTTGACGACGGAACGCGCGTCACCGGTGCGTTCGACCTCCTCGATCATCGGCAGCACCCGCGCCGGCGCACCGCCGTGCAGGGGACCACTCATGGCACCCACGGCGCCGGACAGGGCCGCGGCGACATCCGCACCCGTCGAGGCGATCACGCGCGCGGTGAATGTCGAGGCGTTCATCCCGTGCTCTGCTGCCGTCACCCAGTACGCATCGATGGCCTCGATGTGTCGTGGGTCCGGTTCGCCCTGCCAACGGGTCATGAATCGTGCTGTCACGGTGCGACATTCATCGATCACCCGTTGCGGAACGGCGGGCCGGTAGATGCCGCGCGCCGACTGCGCCACATAGGACAGTGCCATCACCGAAGCACGCGCCAACTGGTCGCGCGCGGTGGCCTCGTCGATGTCCAGCAGCGGCGCGTAGCCCCAGATCGGGGCCAGCATCGCCAGTCCGGCCTGCACGTCGACGCGGACGTCGCCGGAGTGGATCGGCAGCGGGAACGGTTCGGCGGGAGCCAGGCTCCGGCCGAACGCGCCGTCGACCAGCAGCGCCCACACGTCGCCGAATGTGACGCGGGCACCGACCAGATCCTCGATGTCGACCCCGCGGTATCGCAGCGCGCCGCCGTCCTTGTCGGGTTCGGCGATCTCGGTCTCGAATGCGACGACGCCCTCCAGTCCGGGGACGAAATCCTCAGGCACCGCAGTCATGCGCTGATTCTCGCACCAGGGGCCGCCGCCGCAGCGGGCAACGGGGGTTCGGGCGTAGCTTAGGGCGGTGTCTGAATCGTGGGATGGGCTTCTGACGTCGATGCGGGTGGAGTACGGCTCGGTCGAGAAGGATGGCAGCGTCGACCTGGACACCGACTGGCTCGGTCCCGACCCGGCCACCGGATGGCTGGTCCTGTTGCGCACCTGGCTGGCCGAGGCCCAGGGTGCGGGCGTGGCCGAACCCAACGCGATGGTGGTGGCCACGGTGCACGATGGAAGGCCCGTGACGCGCACGGTGTTGTGCAAGGGCGTGGACGACACCGGGATCAGCTTCTTCACCAACTATGACTCCGCCAAGGGCGCCGACCTCGCCGTCACGCCGTATGCCTCCGCGACCTTCCCGTGGTACCAGCTGGGCCGGCAGGTCCATGTCCGCGGGGCCGTCACCAAGGTGAGCGCCGAGGAGACCGCCGACTACTGGTCGAAACGGCCCCGCGGGTCCCAGTTGGGCGCGTGGGCGTCGGCGCAGTCCCAGCCGATCGAGGACCGTGCCGCGCTGCTGGCCCAGTTGGCCGACGTCACCGCACGATTCGCCGACGACGCGGAGGTGCCGGTACCGCCGCACTGGGGCGGCTACCGCATCGCACCTGAGGTGGTCGAGTTCTGGCAGGGCCGGGAGAACCGAGTGCACAACCGGATCAGGATCGCAGACGGGCGCGTGCAGCGCCTGCAGCCGTGAGACGGCTCTTCGCCGACACCACACCCCTCAAACAGCCCGACTTCCGCCGGCTGTGGTGGGCTGGGATACCGACCGTCATCGGCGCGAACCTGACGATCTTCGCGGTCCCGGTGCAGCTGTACGTGCTCACCGAGAACTCGGCGTACGTCGGTCTGGCGGGTGCGTTCGCGTTGGTGCCCCTGATCGTGTTCGGCCTGTGGGGCGGGGCCTGGGCCGACGCGATGGACAAGCGCGTGCTGCTGATCATCGCGTCGTGTGGGTTGGCGGCCGCCTCGGTGCTGCTGTGGCTGCAGGCCGCGCTCGGGGTGGACAACGTCTGGTTGGTGCTGTGCCTGCTGGCGGTCCAGCAGGCGTTCTACGCGATCAACTCACCGACGCGGGCCGCCGCCATCCCGCGGATGCTTCCCGACGAACAGCTGGCCGCGGCCAACTCGCTGAACATGACCGTGACGCAGTTCGGCGCCATCGTCGGTCCCCTGATGGCCGGCCTGATGCTGGCGTGGGTGGATCTGTCGACCCTCTATCTCATCGACGCGATCACATGCCTGGCGCCGATCTGGGCGACGTGGAAGCTGACGTCCATGCCGCCGACGGAGACGGCGGAGGGCGGGTCCCGCTGGGGCTTCGGAGCCGTGTGGGAGGGCTTCCGGTACCTGGCCGGCAACACCGTCGTGCTGATGTCCTTCGTGGTGGACCTCATCGCGATGATCTTCGGCATGCCGCGGGCGCTGTTTCCGCAGATCGCTCATGAGAGCTTCGGCGGTCCGGTCGACGGCGGCACGACGATGGCGCTGCTGGCCGCGGCGATGTCGATCGGCGCCGTGGCCGGCGGTGTGTTCTCCGGTTGGCTGCCGCGGGTGCGGCGGCAGGGGCTCGCGGTGGTGGTGTCGATCGTCGTCTGGGGTGTGGCGATGATCGGCTTCGGCCTGGCCTGCGGATGGGCCGGGGGACAGGCCGGCGTACTGCTCACGGTGGCCGTGGTCTTCCTGGCGGTCGGCGGGGCGGCGGACATGGTGTCGGCCGCATTCCGGTCGACGATTCTGCAGCAGGCCGCCTCCGACGAGCTCCGGGGCCGCCTGCAGGGTGTCTTCATCGTGGTGGTGGCGGGCGGGCCCCGCATCGCCGACGTGCTGCATGGTTCGGCGGCCGTGGCCGTCGGCACCGCCGCGGCGGCGGCCGGAGGTGGCGCGCTGGTGGTGATCGGTCTGACGGTGGCGTCCCTGGCCGTCCCGGCCTTCATCCGCTACCGGGTCGGGGTGGGACTGCCGCGTCAAACGTCCGAGACTGACAAAATATGACGACTGTGAAATGCCCGGTACGGCACTTTGCGGCCCATGGCGGCATCGACGCCTCTAGCATGCAGGGTGTGGGGAACACCGCCGGCGATGTCGGACTTCGGGAACGAAAGAAGCAGCGGACACGCGCAACGTTGATCGACGCCGCCGTTCAACTGTGTCTTGAGCAGGGTTACGGCAACACCACCGTCGAGCAGATCGCGGCCGCGGCCGACGTGTCGCCGCGCACCTTCAGCCGGTACTTCGCCACCAAGGACGCCGTCGTCATGACGCTGCTCGAGGACTTCGTGCAGGCGGTGTCCGATGAGCTCGACAGGATTCCCGGCGACGTGCCCGCCTTGGAAGCGATCAAACGGGCCCACGTCACGGTGCTCAACGCAATCCCGTCCGGCGAAGTCGAGGGCCTGACGCCGCAGCGCATCGTGCTGATGCTGCGCATCATCAACTCGACGCCCGGGCTCAAGGCCGCCGCCGCCGAGTTCCGGCCGCAGGCGACCTCGGTCGCCATGGCAGAGCGGCTCGGTGTCGGTGTCGGTGACCGCCGTCTGCATCTGGTGATGTCGGTCTGGGCGTCGATCATCATCACCGCCTGCGGTGACCTGGTGGAGGATCGCGACGGCCGGGAACTGGGGCCCGAACTGATGGTCGAGCGCATCTCGGACACGTTCGCCGATTTCACCGCGCTGACGGCGGGTCTGTCTCAGGACTGACCCCGGCGCCGAGCAACCCTCTCCGGGGGTCGAGAGCAACCCCCCGCAGGCGTAGCGTCAGCGCAGCGACTACCTTTCCTAGGTACAGACAGCACTTGCGGCTGCCGATCAGCGCAGAAGGGGTTCTTGTGGCCGACGATTCAACCCGTGAAACCGCGACTCTGAAGTACCCGGGTGGGGAAATCGACCTGGACATCATCCCCGCTACGGAGGGTTCCGACGGGATCGCACTGGGGTCGTTGCTCTCCAAGACCGGGTATACGACGTTCGACGGCGGATTCGTCAACACCGCGTCGACCAAGTCGGCCATCACCTACATCGACGGCGATGCGGGCATCCTGCGCTACCGCGGTTACCCGATCGAGCAGCTGGCCGAGAAGTCGACCTTCATCGAGGTCAGCTACCTGCTGATCTACGGTGAGCTGCCGACCAAGGACCAGCTGGAGAAGTTCACCACCCAGATTCAGCGCCACACGCTGCTGCACGAGGACCTCAAGCGGTTCTTCGACGGCTTCCCGCGCAACGCGCACCCCATGCCGGTGCTCTCCAGCGCGGTCAACGCCCTGAGCGCGTACTACCAGGATTCACTGGACCCGCTGGACAACAAGCAGGTCGAGCTGTCGACGATCCGCCTTCTGGCCAAGCTGCCCACGATCGCGGCCTATGCCTACAAGAAGTCCGAGGGGCAGCCGTTCCTGTACCCGGACAACTCGCTGACGCTGGTGGAGAACTTCCTGCGGATGACGTTCGGCTTCCCGGCCGAGCCGTACGAGGTCGACCCGGAGATCGTGCGGGCGCTGGACATGCTGCTGATCCTGCACGCCGACCACGAGCAGAACTGCTCGACGTCGACGGTGCGCCTGGTGGGCTCGTCGCAGGCCAACCTCTTCACGTCCATCTCCGGTGGCATCAACGCGCTGTGGGGCCCGCTGCACGGCGGCGCCAACCAGGCCGTGCTGGAGATGCTGGAGAAGATCCGCCAGGGTGACGACGACGTCGCGACCTTCGTCCGCAAGGTCAAGAACCGCGAGGACGGCGTCAAACTCATGGGCTTCGGTCACCGGGTCTACAAGAACTACGACCCGCGGGCGCGGATCGTCAAGGAGCAGGCCGACAAGATCCTCGGCAAGCTCGGCGGCGACGACGAGCTGCTCGACATCGCCAAGCAGCTCGAGGAGATCGCGCTGACCGATGATTTCTTCATCGAGCGCAAGCTCTACCCGAACGTCGACTACTACACCGGCGTGATCTACCGGGCGATGGGCTTCCCGACCCGCATGTTCACGGTGCTGTTCGCGCTGGGCCGTCTTCCGGGCTGGATCGCGCACTGGCGTGAGATGCACTCCGAGCCCAACAAGATCGGCCGCCCGCGCCAGATCTACACCGGCTACACCGAGCGCGACTACGCCGCCATCAGCACCCGCTGACCTCGCTGCCCTTTCTCGCCCATAACAACGTTTGGGCGAGAAAGTGCGAGTGATTCGCGTCGCTTCGTCGATATCGGCGGAGTGTGGGCCTTGCCAACCCAACAGTTGTAGTTTCACAATTGTTAGGTGAATGCAACGATCGGTGAGCTCAGCCGCGGCCGGAAAATGGTGATCCTGGCCTCCTGCTGCCTGAGCCTGCTCATCGTGTCGATGGACATGACGATCGTGAACGTCGCACTCCCGTCCATCCGCGCCGACTTCGACGCCTCCGCGGCGCATCTGCAATGGGTCATCGACATCTACACGCTGGTGCTGGCGTCGCTGCTGCTGTTGTCCGGCGCCGCTGGCGACCGCTGGGGCAGGCGGCGGGTCTTCCAGATCGGCCTGACGGTCTTCGCGTTCGGATCACTGCTGTGCTCACTGGCTCCGAGCATCGACATGCTGATCGCAGCGCGCTTCGTGCAGGCCGTGGGCGGGTCGATGCTCAACCCGGTGGCCATGTCGATCATCACGCAGGTCTTCACCGATCGGGCCGAACGGGCCCGTGCGATCGGCGTCTGGGGTGGCGTGGTCGGCATCTCGATGGCGCTGGGACCGATCGTCGGCGGCGCGCTGATCGAGTACGTGGGCTGGCGCTCGGTGTTCTGGATCAACCTGCCCATCTGCGCATTGGCGATCCTGCTGACCGCTGTGTTCGTGCCCGCGAGCAGATCGTCGACCGTGCGTGACTGGGACCCCGTCGGCCAACTTCTGGGGATGGCAACGCTTTTCGGGACGGTCTATGTCCTGATCGAAGGGCCCAGCCACGGTTGGCAGGCGCCCACGACGGTCGCCGCCGGCGTCGTCGCCGTGCTGGGCGCGGTGGGCTTCCTGTACTACGAGGCCCGGCACCACGACCCGTTCATCGACCTCCGCTTCTTCCGCAGCATCCCGTTCGCCGCAGCGACGGTGATCGGGATCTGCGCGTTCGCCGCCTACGGCGCATTCCTTTTCATGATGTCGCTGTACCTGCAGGGACACCTGGGCTACACGGCCATGCACACGGGCCTGCTCTACCTGCCGCTGGCGGTCGGCGCGCTGATCTTCTCACCGCTGTCGGGCCGGCTGGTGGCCCGGTTCGGCAGCCGCCCTTCGCTTCTGGTCGCCGGGACACTGATCACAGGCGCCACCGTGATGATGGCGAGCATGTCGGCGCAGACCCAGACCTGGCAGCTGATCGCGATCTTCGCGGTGTTCGGGGTCGGTTTCAGCATGGTCAACGCGCCGATCACCACGGCCGCCGTCAGCGGGATGCCGCTGGACCGGGCCGGGGCGGCCTCCGCCGTCGCATCCACCAGCAGGCAGGTCGGCGTCAGTCTGGGTGTGGCCCTGTGCGGTTCCGTCGCAGGCCTTGCGATCGCCTCGCCCACCGCGGATTTCACCGCCGACGCGCGGCCGCTGTGGGTGATCTGTGCGCTGCTCGGCCTGGTGATCGTCGTCCTGGGCATCGTCTCGACTTCGCCTCGGGCGCTGCGGTCGGCGGACCGACTGGCGCCCCTGATCTCTGGAACGTTCGAGCCGCGGAGGAGGGTCGATGCCGGACACCGCTGACGCCGTCTGGCTGGAGATGTCCAAGTTCGTGATCGACAACAAGGACACCTGGAAAAGGGCTGTCGTGGAGCGGACGGGATTGCCGTTCAGCCGAATTCGCATCCTGCGTCGCCTGGCCCGGGAATCGCTGACCGTCAAGCAGATCGCGCGGGCCGCCACGGTCGACGCCCCGGCGGCGACGGTCGCGGTCAACGACCTCGAGGATCGTGGCCTGGTGGTGCGCGAAGTGGACCCCGCCAACCGGCGGTGCAAGGTGGTATCACTGACCGAAACGGGCCGCGCCATGGTGCGGGTCATCGATGAGACCGAGGATCCGGCGCCTGCGCCGCTTCGTGCCCTGGACAGCGGTGACCTCAGCGCCCTTCGGGACCTGTTGGCCAAACTGCGGGACTAACCCGCGAGGACGGCCATGGCCGCGTTGTGCCCGCCGATGCCGGACACCGCGCCGCCCCGCAACGCACCAGAACCGCACATCAGGATGCGCTCGTGTGCGGTGGCCACGCCCCACTGGCGTGCCGCGGTGTCCAACTGCTCGTCGTCACCGGCGAACGGCCAACTGAGCGCGCCGTGGAAGATGTTGCCCGCCGTCATCCCCAGGGTGGACTCGAGGTCGGCGGTGGTCTTGGTCTCGATGCAGGGCCGACCCTGCGCGTCGAGCATCACGACATCCGTAACAGGCTCGGCCAGAACCGAATTCAACGAGCCCAGCACGGCGTCGGTGAGTCGCGCGCGGATGTCGTCGGGATCGGCGCCGACGGTGAGCCCGTGCGGGGTGTGCAGGCCGAACACCGTCAGCGTCTGTGCCCCGGAGGCACGCAGTTCCGGGGACAGGATGCTGGGGTCGGCCAGCGAATGGCAGTAGATCTCGCACGGAACGGGGTCGGGGATGACGCCGGCGGCGGCCTGCTGGTGTGCGGCGTCGAGTTGAGTCCAGGTCTCGTTGATGTGGAACGTGCCGCCGAAGGCCTGCTCGGGGGTCACGGAGTCGTCGCGCAGGCGTGGCAGTCTGCGCAACATCAGGTTGACCTTGACCTGCGCGCCCGGGGCGGTGGCCGGGGCCGGTTCGCCGAGAAGTTGCGCGAGCACCGCCGGTGTCACGTTCGCCAGCACATGGCCCGCGGCGACGACGTGCTCGCGGCCATCCTGCCGGAAGTGCAGCTGGCCGTCCGGGTTGATCGCGAAAACCTCGGCTCCCGTGACGATTTCGGCGCCGAAGCGGGCTGCGGACGCGGCCAGGGCGCTGGTGACCGCGCCCATGCCGCCGATCGGCACGTCCCAGTCGCCGGTGCCACCGCCCAGCAGGTGGTAGAGCAGGCAGATGTTCTGTCGCAGGCTCGGGTCCGACGTGCGCGCGAACGTGCCGATCAGGGCGTCGGTGGCCACCACGCCCCGCACCACGTCGTTGTCCACCGCCGCCGTGATGGCCTCGGCGATCGGGCGCTCCATCACCATGTCCCAGGCCAGCGCGGCCTCGTCGGCGCCGCCGTCGAGGATCAACCGCCGGGCCTGGGCGCGGGTGCGCAGCGGCTCCAACAGAGTGGGCCACAGGCGCTGGGTGACGATTCCCATGCGCCGGTAGAACTGCGCGAAAGCCGCCGCGTCGGACTGTGCTCCGATGGCCGCGAACGCCGCGGGATCGGGGTCGGTCCCGATCAGCAGGCCCGTACGACCCCCGGTGGCCGGATCCGGGGTGTAGGACGCAGCGCGCCTGCGGGCCAGCTGCACGGGTGCATCGAGGTCGTCGATGATCTGCCGGGGCAGCAGGCTGACCAGGTAGGAGTACCGCGACAAGTGCGCGTCCACTCCCGGGAACGCCTGTGCCGACACCGCGGCCCCGCCGACCTGCGGTTGCCGTTCCAGCACCGTGACCCTGAGCCCGGCCCGCGCCAGATATGCGGCCGCGACCAGGCCGTTGTGGCCGCCGCCGACGACGGCGACGTCGATGGTGTCGGTCATCGGCTCAGTTCTGGTACCCCTCGACTTCGTCGCCGGGGCGCACGCTGGCATCGCTGGGATCCCCGCCGCTGGCGCGCAGGGCGCGACGCTGGCGCAACAGGTCCCAGCACTGGTCGAGGGCGATCTCGATGTTCCGCAGGCGGTCGTGCTCCTCGGATGCGGTGATCTCGTTCTTCTGCAGGCGCGACCGGAGAGCCTTCTCCTCGGCCACCAATTCGTGAATGCGGGACAGTGTGTCGCTGTCGTCGGACTGGTGCTGTGCAGCCATTCAGCAAGTGTGCCCGATCCAGAGGCCGCGGACTAAGGTCATTGCAATGACGAACAAACCTGAGATCGAGTTCCCCGACGGTCCCGCGCCGGAAGAACTGGTCATCGAAGACCTGGTGGTGGGCGAGGGTGCGGAGGCGGTGCCGGGTGGCACGGTCGAGGTTCATTACGTCGGCGTCGAATACGACACCGGTGAGGAGTTCGACAGCTCGTGGGATCGCGGGCAGAGCATCGAATTCCCCTTGCGCGGGCTGATTCAGGGCTGGCAGGACGGCATTCCTGGAATGAAGGTCGGTGGCCGGCGCAAGCTGACCATTCCGCCCGCACAGGCATACGGCCCCGCCGGCGGCGGACACCGACTGTCCGGCAAGACGCTGATATTCGTGATCGATCTGCTCGGTACGCGCTGACAGCAAACTGCTCTGTCCGCACGACGGCCGAGGTGGCATTGTCCGCCTCGGCCGTCGTTGGCTTTTCACCCGGTGTTTGAGGTGAATCGGTCCTTCCGTGAAGGTGGTGTTCTAGGCTACGAATCGTTCACGCGAGCTAACCGACTGCACGACGATGGAGGTCCAATGTCGGATCCCGATGAAACGCGCACTGTCACTGGGTGGCGAACGGCATCTCGGCTTTATCGGCAGTCTCCGGGAATCGGGTGGTTGATGGCGCTTGTGGCCATTCCGCTGCTGCTCGGACTTTTGGGCTGGGGCCTGCTGGATAAATCCTCCCGGGACACCGAGGTGTCGCTTCCGGGCACCGCGCCCTCGGTCACCGTCCCTCCGGTCAGTGCACCTGAGGTGAATGCGCCCGACGTCGCCTCGGCGCTGTCGATCGTCCGTAACGGCAATGACATCACCGTCACGGGTGATCTGCCCGACGACGCCGCCAAGAGCGGCCTGCTCGATTCCCTGCGCGGCGTCTTCGGCGCGGATGTGAATCTGATCGATCAGGTGAACATCAAGGCCGGCGTCGACGCTCCAGACCTGTCCGGCCTCGGCGACGTGTTCAGGGCCGCGGTCGACATCCCCGACTTCAATTGGAGGCTCGAGGGCGACACCATCACGTTGACGGGCACGGCGGCGACCGAGCAGGTCAAGGCGGCGGTCGAGGCCGCCGCGAAGTCTGCGTGGCCGAACGTCGCGATCGACAACCAGATTCGTGTCGGTGCCCCAGGTGCGCCCGGTGCCCCAGGTGCGCCCGGTGCGCCCGGTGCCCCCGGTGCCCCCGCACCGGCTCCCGCGGGCGGATGCGGAAACCTGCAGACCGACATCTCCGCTGCGCTCAACGCGCCGATCAACTTCCAGACCGACGGCTTCACGCTGACGCCGGGCAGCCAGCAGATGCTGAGCCGGGTCGCACAGAAGATCACGGCGTGCCCCGAGGTTCGGATTCGGGTCGACGGCTACACGGACAGCAGCGGCAACGACGCCATCAACGTGCCGCTGAGCGCCAACCGCGCCAAGGCCGTGGCCGATTACCTGGTGTCGCAGGGCGTCGGGGCCGACCTGGTCACCTCGCAGGGACACGGCTCGGCCGACCCGATCGCCAGCAATGACACGGCCGAGGGCAAGGCCAAGAACCGCCGCGTCGAGATCACGGTCAGCTGAGGAGGATTCGACATGGACTTCGTCATCCAATGGCTCTGGTACCTGCTGGCTTTCCTGCTCGGGTCGCTGGTCGCCTGGCTGATCGCCGTCGTCACGATTCGGCGCACCAGCGAGGAGGAGGCGTTCGCCGACCTTCCCGGTTCGCGTCAGATGGGAGAACAGCGATGAGTGACGTGAACTGGTGGCTGATGGCCCTGGCGTTCGCGCTCGGTGTGCTGTTGACGCTCGCCTTCATGATCCGCCGGGTCACCCGTGAGGTGCCGGTCTACGCTCCGCTGGGTCGGGGCCCGAAGGGCGACGTTGACGCGGCGGGTGTGTCCGGGGCCAAGGCCGCGGGCGTGGCCGCCGGTGCCGGTGCCGGTTCCGGTGCCGCAGCCGCAGACACCGATGACGTGGCGATCGCCGAGGAGGCGCCGTTCGGCGCGGGTTCGGTGCGCCTGGTGTCGGGCAGCAGGACCGGCCCGTCGGGGTACACCATCAAGGGCAACGAGGATTCGATGCTCTACCACACCACCGAGAGCCCCTCGTATGAGCAGACCATCGCCGAGGTCTGGTTCAAGAACGTCGACGACGCCGAACGCGCGGGCTTCCAGCGCTGGGACATCCGCAGTCGCGGCAAGCAGTAGCGGCGGCGCGCGCACACCCGCCAAAATGTGCGGAATGGCAGGCTATTCGTCGAAAAAGCCTGCAGATCCGCACAAAAACGCTGCGGTGTGACTCGCGCCCGCGCACGCCCGAGCCCGCTACTGCGTCCTGAGCACAAACCCCACGCCGCGCACGGTGTGCAGCAGGCGCGGGGCGCCACCGGCCTCGAGCTTGCGCCGCAGGTAGCCGATGAAGACGTCGACGACGTTGGTGTCGGCGGCGAAGTCATAGCCCCACACCAGTTCAAGCAGTTGGGCGCGGGAGAGCACCGCAGTCTTGTGCTCGGCGAGCACCGCCAGCAGATCGAACTCACGCTTGGTCAGGTCCACGTCGACACCGTTGACCCGGGCGCGCCGGCCCGGGATGTCGACCTCAAGCGGACCCACCGAGATGGTCTCGGACGAGAACGTCGCGGTCGCACCGCGCCGGCGCAGCAGCGCCCGCACGCGTGCCACGAGCTCGGCCAGCACGAACGGCTTGACCAGGTAGTCGTCGGCACCGGCCTCCAGCCCGGCGACCCGGTCATCGACCGAACTGCGGGCCGACAGCACGCACACCGGGACGTCGTTGTCCATGGCGCGCAGCGCGGTCACCACGCTCACCCCGTCGAGCACGGGCATGTTGATGTCGAGCACGATCGCATCGGGCCTGTTCTCGGTGGCGCTGCGCAGCGCCTCTGCACCGTCGACCGCGGTCGAGACCTCGAAGCCGGAGAGCCGCAGACCGCGCTCGAGGGACGCCAGCACGTCGGCGTCGTCATCGACGACCAAGACCCGAGGAGAACCTGCACCACTGTCCATGGCGCCAATCTTGCCTGATCGCTGCCCGCGAACGTGGGAAGCGGTTGACCTCATCAATGGTTGAGGTCTTAGCGTGGCCGTCATGGACCCGCGCCGATCGACGCTCACCCGGGTCCCCTGGACCTGTCGCCGCAGGTCGACGGCAGTCGGCCCACGCAGAGAATTTCGCTTGCCCGACGTGCGAACATCGGAATCAGGGGTCAGGCCATGGCGTTGATGTCGCACGGGTCGGGTAAGTGTGAGAGCACGCATCTGCAATCGAGGAGCGATGAGCCTTTGGCAGCGTCGATACCACCGCCGCCCGCCCGAATCAGGAGCAGTTCAGACCTGATCCGGCTGCTGCCATACCTCCTGCCGTACCGGGCCCGCTGGCTCACGATGATCGTGGTCGCGCTGGTGAGCCTGGGCGCCACGATCGCGATCCCGCTGATGACCAAGGCCGTCATCGACGGTCCCGTGCGGCACCAGGACCAGCAGGGATTGTGGATTCTGGGTGCCGCCGCGCTGGGGGTCGGCATCACCGAGGCCGTGCTGTGGTTCATCCGGCGCTGGTTGGTCGCGCGCGCCACGATGGGCGTCGAGGCCGACATCCGCAAGGACCTCTACGCCCGCCTGCAGATCCTGCCGATGTCCTTCCACGGCCGCTGGGAGTCCGGCCAACTGCTGTCCCGCGTCATGAACGACTTGGCGACCATCCGTCGTTTCCTGTCGTTCGGGCTGGTGTTCCTGCTGCTCAACGTCGTCCAGATCACCGTGGTGACGGGCATCCTGCTGGCGATGTACTGGCCGCTGGGCGTCGTCGTGGTCGTGTCGATCGTGCCGATCACCCTGACGGTGCTGCATTTCGAGCGGCAGTTCACCCGGCTGTCCCGGCAGGCCCAGGATCAGTCCGGGGTCGTGGCCACCCACGTCGAGGAGGCCGCACTGGGCGTGCGGGTGGTCAAGTCGTTCGGGCGCGAGGAGTACGTGTTCGACAGGTTCGACACCGAGGCCACGGCGCTCTATGACCTCCAGGTCCGCAAGGTGGGTGTGTCGGCGCGGTTCTGGACCCTGCTCGAGGTGATTCCGAACCTGACGCTGATCGTGGTGCTGGGATTCGGGGCATACGCCGCAGGCCACGGCCTGGTCACGATGGGCACCCTGGTCGCGTTCATCACGATGATGCTGTCCCTGGTGTGGCCCATCGCCTCGCTGGGGTTCCTGCTGTCGATGATGCAGGAGTCGATGACGGCCTCCAACCGCATTGCCGAGATCTTCGACGCGCCACGCGAAATCGACGACGGCCCGATCGCGGACCCGCCGCGCGTGGGCCGGCTCGAACTCATCGACGTCGGGTTCCGGTTCCCCGATGCGGCCGAGAACGCGCTGCGGCACGTCAACCTCACGGTCGAACCGGGCGAGACGGTGGCTCTCGTCGGTGCGACGGGGTCGGGCAAGTCCGTCCTGGTGGCGTTGTTGTCCCGGCTCTATGACGTGACCGAGGGGCGAATCCTGCTGGACGGTGTCGACATCCGCGATCTGAGACTGAGCGCCCTTCGCGGTGCGGTGGCCACGGCCTTCGAGGACCCGACGCTGTTCTCGATGTCGGTGGCCGAGAACCTGCGCCTTGGCCGGTCGGAGGCGAGCGACGAGGACCTCGCCCGGGCGATCGACATCGCCTCCGCGCACTTCGTCTACGACCTGCCGTACGGACTGGACACCCGCATCGGCGAGCAGGGCATGAGCCTGTCCGGCGGTCAGCGTCAGCGGCTGGCCCTGGCCCGGGCCATCCTGGCCGACCCCAAGGTCCTGGTGCTCGACGACACCCTGTCCGCGCTCGACGTGCACACCGAGGCCGAGGTCACCGAGGCCCTGCACCGAGTGCTGGGGGGAGTCACGGGAATCGTTGTCGCTCATCGGGCTTCGACGGTCCTGCTGGCCGACCGGGTCGCGCTGCTGGCCGACGGGCGCGTCACCCACGTCGGCACCCACGCCCAGCTGCTGGCCGACGTCCCGGAGTACCGGGATCTGCTGGCCGCCGACGACGGGCTCAACGACGACCTCGAATGCGCCACCACATGGGAGGCCGACGAGGAGTGGAACCGGTTGGGCCGCACCTACACCGAACAGAGTCAGGACGAGGAGGTGAGCGATGAGCGAGACAGTCTGGCGCGGCCGGCTGGACGAGAAGGCCGACGATGACCTGCCGATCGATGAGGCGCTGCCGCGGCGCCGCGAGGCCCGTGATCTGCTCTACTCGCTGCTGACGCCGTTCCGGTTCACGGTTGCGGTGCTTGCCGTGATCGTCGTGGTGGAGAACGGCGCCCGGCTCGCGGTCCCGCTGCTGGTGCAACGTGGCATCGATCGCGGCATCCCGCCGATCGTCGAAGGCGGCCCGGCGCGTGAGCTCATGATGATCGTGGCCGCGCTGTGCGCCGTGGTGTGCGTCCAGGCGGTCAGCCGGATGGTGTTCCTGAAGCGTTCCGGTCAGATCGGGCAGAAGGTGCTGCTCGAACTGCGGCGCCGGGTGTTCCGTCACTTCGGCCGCCTCGACGTCGCATTCCACGACCGGTACACGTCCGGCCGTGTGGTCAGCCGGTCGACCAACGACATCGAAGCCATCCAGGAGATGCTGCAGACGGGGTTCGACAGCCTGATCACCGCGGTGCTGACCCTCGGTGGCACCGCGGTCCTGCTGATCGTGCTGGACTGGCGCCTGGGCCTGGTCTGCCTGGTGGCCTTCCCGATTCTCGTCGCACTGGCGGCATGGTTCCGCACCGAGTCGGCCAAGACCTACCGTCAGGTGCGCGAGAGCGCCGCACTGGTGATCGTGCAGTTCGTCGAGACCATGACGGGCATCAAGGCCGTGCAGGCCTACCGGCGCGAGGGCCGCAACCAGGAGATCTTCGACGACGTCGCCGACCGCTACCGCGACATCAACGAGAAGACCTTCAAGCTGGTCGCGATCTTCATGCCCGGCGTCAAACTGGTCGGCAACATCACCACGGGCGTGGTGCTGCTCTACGGCGGATACCGGGTGCTGCACGGTGAGATGACCATCGGCACCCTGACCGCGTTCCTGCTGTACCTGCGGATGTTCTTCGAACCCATGCAGGAGATCACGCAGTTCTTCAACACCTTCCAGTCGGCGTCCTCGGCGCTGGAGAAACTGGCCGGGGTGCTGGCCCAGAAGCCCGCGATCGCCGATCCGGAGCATCCGTTGACCCCGAAGACGGTGCGCGGCCGGATCGAACTCGACCATGTGAGCTTCTCCTACGTGCCGGATCGGCCCGTGCTGCCCGACCTCGACCTCGTGGTGCCCGCAGGTCAGACCGTCGCCTTGGTGGGCACCACCGGTGCCGGCAAGACCACCATCGCCAAGCTCATCGCGCGGTTCTACGACCCGACCTCCGGGGTGGTCCGACTCGACGGGATCGACCTGAGGGACCTCGACCAGGATGAGCTGCGCCGCCACGTCGTGATGGTGACGCAGGAGAACTTCATGTTCTCGGGCACCGTCGCCGACAACATCCGCTTCGGCCGCCCCGAGGCCACCGACGCCGAGGTGGTCGCGGCGGCTGAGGCAGTGGGTGCCGACCGGTTCATCGCGGCCCTGCCCGACGGGTACGAGACCGACGTGGCCAAGCGCGGCGGTCGCCTGTCGGCCGGCCAGCGCCAGCTGGTGGCGTTCGCGCGGGCGTTCCTGGCCGATCCTGCGGTGCTGATCCTCGACGAGGCGACGTCCTCACTCGACATCCCCAGCGAGCGGATGGTGCAGCGCGCACTCAAGACCGTGCTGGCCGATCGCACGGCCCTGGTGATCGCTCACCGGCTGTCGACCGTCGAGATCGCAGACCGGGTCCTCGTCCTCGAACACGGCCGGGTCGTGGAGGACGGCCCGCCCGCGGAACTGGTCCGCGGCGACGGGCACTACGCCGCGCTGCACGACGCCTGGGTGCGCTCCCTGGTCTAGGGGATCAGTCGCGCGCGCCGCGCCCGGCTGACGGCCTCATGCCGCGTGCTGGTGCCGAGCTTGGCCGCCGCGCTGCGCAGATAGCTTTTGACGGTCTCGGGTTTCAGCGAGAGTCGTTGGGCGGCTTCCTTGTTGGTGCAGCCCAGGGCGACCTGGGCCAGGACGTCGAGTTCTCGTGACGTCAGCGGCACGCTGCCCGGTGGATGCTCGGCGGTCAGCAGGTCCGCCAGCCGGCGAAGCTGCCCCTGCAGCGGCGGTGGCGCGTCGACCGCCAGCCGACGGAGTTCGGCGTGCACCTCACGCACCTGTTCGGGCCGGGCCGCGCCGTCACCGAACTGGGCGGTCTGCGCGTCCCGCAGCCGCAGCCTGCGGTCGACCTCGTCGCGGATGGTCAGTTCCTGGCTCAGCCGTCGCGCGGACGACACCATCGCGGCCGCGGTGCGGTCGCCGATCGGCGAGGCATCCCGATGGGCGCCGTAGAGGACCGCGCGCGCCCGGCCGTCGACCAGGACGGGCACCGCGAGGATGGACGTGATGCCCTCGGTGAGCACGGGTTCGTCGTAGTCGTGGGTGATCGCCGAGGCGTGCCGGTAGTCGGGCACCGACAACGGCCGCCGAGCGACCACGGTCGCCCCGCCGAGTCCCGCGCTGGGCCGCACCGCGAGGCCTCGCATCGCGGATGTGCGGGCGCCGAAGAACTCGGTGAGCAGCAGGGTGTCTCCATGCAGCTGGCCACCGAAGGTCAGCGGCAGCCCGGTGGTCGAGGCCACCGCGCGGAGTTCGGCCCGCAGCGCGTCGTCGTCGCGCGGACGTAGGAGCCGTTGGACGGGCATCGGGTTCTCTACCCTCTTTCGGGGGTGGTGGCGGGTCGGCTGTGACGTAGATCCTATTCCCCATGGGATCGAACACAGATCGCTATCGCAGCGCGCGCGATCAACTCGTCACTGTCCTCACCGATTACGACAAGGCGGTCGCCACGTTCGAGTGGCCCCGCCTGGAGGGCACGTTCAACTGGGCGACCGACTGGTTCGACGTGATCGCCGCCGAGCCGGGCACCGCCGAGCGCCTGGCCCTGTGGATCGTCGAAGAGGACGGCAGCCAGACCAAGGCGACGTTCGCGCAGATGGCGCAGCGCTCCGATCAGCTCGCGACATGGTTGCGCAGTCTCGGCGTCAGCAGGGGCGACCGGGTGATCCTGATGCTCGGCAACCAGATCGAACTGTGGGAGTCGATGCTCGCCGTGACCAAGCTCGGCGCCGTCGTGATGCCGACGACCGCAGCGCTGGGCCCGGAGGACCTCGCAGATCGGATCAGCCGTGGCGCGGCGCGGTTCGTCATCGCCAACATCGCCGACGCGCCGAAGTTCGACGACGTCGAGGGGGACTACGGACGCATCGTCGTCGGCGGCGAGGTGCCGGGGTGGCGGTCCTTCGCCGAGTCGGCGGACGTCGTGTCCGAGGGCCCCTTCCAGCCGGGCACCGCGGTCGACGACCCCCTGCTCGTGTACTTCACCTCCGGCACCACCAGCCGACCCAAGCTGGTCGAGCACTCCCAGATCAGCTACCCCGTCGGGCACATGTCCACGATGGCCTGGATCGGTGTCCGACCCGGCGACACACACCTGGCGATCAGCTCGCCGGGCTGGGCGAAGCACGCATGGAGCTGCTTCTTCGCGCCGTGGATCGCCGAGGCCACGATCTTCGTCTACAACTACGCACGCTTCGACGCCGCGGCGCTGCTCGACCAGCTCCGCAGGGCCGAGGTCAACACGTTCTGCGCGCCTCCGACGGTGTGGCGCATGCTGATTCAGGCCGACCTCGGGGAGCGCCCCGCGGGTCTGCGCGAAATCCTCGGTGCCGGTGAGCCGCTCAACCCCGAGGTGATCGGCACCGTCGAACGGGCCTGGGGGCTGACCATCCGCGACGGGTTCGGCCAGACCGAGACCACGCTGCAGATCGGCAACACCCCGGGGCAGCCCGTGAAGCCGGGATCGATGGGCCGGCCGATGCCGGGCGTGCCGGTGATCCTGATCGACCCGCTGACCGGCGAGCCCGCCGATGAGGGGGAGATCTGCCTGGACCTGCGTCAGTCGCCGCTCAACCTCATGACCGGATACCTGGGCGATCCCGAGCGCAACGCAGAGGTGATGGCCGGCGGTCGCTACCACACCGGTGACGTCGCCAGCCGTGACGAGGACGGTTACATCACCTACATCGGACGCACCGACGACGTGTTCAAGTCCTCCGACTACAAGGTGTCGCCGTTCGAGCTGGAGAGCGTGCTCATCGAGCACCCGGCGGTGGTCGAGGCCGCGGTGGTCCCACAACCCGACGACACCCGCCTCGCGGTCCCCAAGGCGTACGTGACGTTGGCCGAGGGCTGGGCCGACGGCGCCGAGACGGCCCGGGCCATCCTGGAGCACGCGCGGGATCACCTCGCGCCGTACCTGAAGGTGCGTCGCGTCGAGTTCGCCGAGCTGCCGAAGACCGTGTCCGGCAAGATCCGCCGGGTCGAACTGCGCCGACGTGAAGAGGACGCCCACCGGGACGGCACCCCGATCACCACCGAATACCGTTACGAGGACCTGGTTCGATGAACGCGGCGTCGCACTCGTATGCGGCGGGTCCCACCGATCGGCCGATCCTCGAGGAGACGGTGGGGGCGAACTTCGAGCGGGTCGCGGCCGAGCACGCGGGTGCCGAAGCCCTCGTCGACGTGGCCGGCGGGCGCCGGTGGACCTACGCTGAACTCGACCATGACATCGACGTGACGGCAAGGGCGTTGATGGCCATGGGCATTCAGCGTGGTGACCGGGTCGGCATCTGGGCGTCGAACTGTCCCGAGTGGGTGATCGTGCAGTTCGCCACGGCGAAGATCGGCGCCATCCTGGTGACGATCAACCCGGCCTACTGCACCCGCGAGCTCACCTATGTGCTGGGCCAGTCCGGTGTACGGACCCTGATCGCTTCGACCGGGTTCCGCGACGACGACTTCGTGGGAATGGTCGCCGCGGTCAGGTCCGACGTTCCGGAGTTGGTCGACGTGGTGTTCCTGGGCACCGACGACTGGTCGAACCTGCGGGCGCGGGCCGCCGAGGTCAGTGCCGACCAGCTGCGCGCCCGGGCGGAGAGCCTGTCGAACCACGATCCGATAAACATTCAATACACCTCCGGGACAACGGGTTTCCCCAAAGGGGCGACGCTGTCGCACCGCAACGTTCTCAACAACGGCTACTTCGTCACCGACTTGATCGAGCTCGAAGCAGGCGACCGGTTGTGCATCCCCGTGCCGTTCTACCACTGTTTCGGCATGGTCATGGGCAATCTGGGCTGCACCACCCACGGCGCCACGATCGTGATCCCCGGACCCGGTTTCGACCCCACCGCCACGTTGCGTGCAGTGGAGAAGGAAAGGTGCACAGGGGTTTACGGAGTCCCGACGATGTTCATCGCGATGCTGGCTCAGCTGTCACTCGCGGACTTCGACCTGTCCTCGCTGCGCACCGGCATCATGGCCGGCGCGGTCTGCCCGGTCGAGGTGATGAAGCGCTGCGTCAACGATATGCACATGTCCGAGGTCGCCATCGCCTATGGCATGACCGAAACGTCCCCGGTGTCGTGCCAGACCAGGCTCGGCGACGATCTGGAACGGCGGACGGCCACGATCGGGCGTGTGCACCCGCACGTGGAGATCAAGATCGTCGACCCGGAGACCGGGCTCGTGGTGCCGCGAGGCGAACCGGGCGAATTCTGCACCCGCGGTTACTCGGTGATGCTGGGTTACTGGAAGGACGAGGCCAGGACTCGGGAGGCCGTCGACGCCGACGGATGGATGCACACCGGGGATCTGGCGGTCATGCGTGAGGACGGCTACTGCACGGTGGTCGGACGGATCAAGGACATGGTCATCCGCGGCGGTGAGAACATCTATCCGCGTGAGATCGAGGAGTTCCTGTACACCCACCCCGACGTCGAGGACGCGCAGGTGGTCGGCGTTCCCGACGAGAAGTACGGCGAGGAGATCTGCGCCTGGATCCGGATGCGTCCCGGGCGTGCCCCTCTGACTGCTCCGGCCCTGCGGGAGTACGCATCCGGGAAGCTGGCGCACTACAAGATCCCGCGCTACGTGCACGTGGTCAGTGAGTTCCCGATGACGGTGACGGGGAAGGTGCGCAAGGTCGAGATGCGTGCGGAGAGTGCGCGGATTCTCGGTCTCGGATCTCGCCAGTAACTCCCGCGGTGCACTGCTGCTGCCGCCGAACGATGGCTCATTGATTCGGTCCTTGTCGAAACGCGTTTCGGCCTGTGAAAGTGCTACGTCGGCAAGCGGGTGATGCGGTCCGGGTGCACGCTGCCGATGCTGGGTCGTCTCCACGGACCCGTGTCGGTGCTCCTGTGACGCGTCCCCACGCAGACGCAGGGGGAGTGGACCGTTGGGCAGTAAGACCATTCGCCGACGACATCGCATCGGCGCGCAGTTCTACTCGATGCAGTCGATCATCTCAGGACACGACCATTCGGCCTGGCTGCGGCGGTTGATCATGCTGGGCGCGCCCGCGCTCGTGGTGTCCTATCTGGTGCTGGGGAACAGCCCCCTGTCCGGTCCGATGCGGTTCATGCCCCTGCCCGTGCTCGTGGCCGCGGTGGCCGTCGTGCAACTGGGCGCCTGGTTCGCCCGGGGGTGGTTCTCGGTGACGGGTTCGACGCTGTTCACCGCATCGGCCACGCTCGCTTTGACCATTGCCTGCCTGAGCCCGGCAAACCCCCTCGTCGGCATGCTCGGTGCCACCCTGTTTGCCGCCCTGGGCGGATACGTCGTGCTCTTCCATCCCCGATCGGCGTACGCGGTGTTCGGTTCGGCGGCGCTGGTCGTGGCTGTCCTCGGCTGGCGGATCGAAAGTGCGGGTGACCCGTGGCTCGCGGCGAGCGCGCTGGTGACGGTGGCGATCGTGATCGCCTCGTCGCTCACGATCTGCGTGATGGTGCGGGACGGGTTTCACATCGACGTCACCGATGACGACCTCGAGCCGTTGACCGGGCTGCTCAACGAGGCCGCATACAGGCGCGCGGTCGCGTCGCTGATGACGGCACGCGGTCGCGAGGAGGACCGGTACCTGGCGGTGACCGTCGTGGACATGGATCAGTGGCCGACCCTGGCGGGTGTCAAGGGCCGCCGGACCGCCGATCGGGCCCGCATCGCGATCGCCAGGGCGGTCCGAGGGACCGTCCGGCGGGGCACGGCAGTGGCCCACCCTGTGCCCAACCGGCTGCTGCTCGCCGAGGTGATGAGCGCCAAGGATCCCGCCGGGATGGCCAACCGGATCGGGGCGACCATCGCGGCCACCCCGCCGTGCATGACGGCCAGCATCGGTACGGCCACCGCGTCGCTGGACACCCTGGCGAGCCTCCCGCCGGATCTGGTCATCGACCGGTTGACCGCCGCGGCCGGCGATGCCGCTGCCGATGCCCGCCGCGCGGGCGGGGGTCAGGCTCGGCACGTCCACGTGGAGATCATCGGCGGCGACTTCGGTGGCCATTGACCGTGCGAGAGGACGACGGCCACGAGGGCCGGCATCGCATGCATGCGCAGGCGGCCCGCGGACGGTCGTTGCGCTCGTCGGTCGGGTTGTGGTGCGGATGGGCGGCCGTCGGGACCGTGGCGGTTTCAGCGGCGTTGGCGTGGTTGTTCAGCGCAGCGCAGCGTGACGGATCGCCAGCCTGGGCGCGCGGCGTCTCCGCCGAGCAGTGGCTGATGGCCGTGGTGTCGGCGTCGCTTCTGGTGGCCACCGTGATCGGGGCCGCCGGCGCAGCTCTGGCCCACCGTCGTCAGCGCTTACGCGAGGCCGACCAGTTCGCCCGGGACATCGCGCATCGGCAGAACGACATCTCGGCGCGACGACTCAAGCTCGAGATCGACCGATACCGGTTGGACCGCAGCCGGCACGACTTCGCACTCGCGCGCCGTCACGATGCCCGGGTCCAGATGCTGCGCGGGCGGTTCGGCGAGTCTGTGCGACAACTGGCGGCGCCGCGGACGGCTGCCAGACTCGCGGGCGCCTACGCACTGGCCGAGCTTGCGGACGAATGGCATCGCCTGGGCGTGGACGGTGAGCGGCAGGTCTGCGTGAGTCTGTTGTGCGGGCAGCTTCGGGTGGCGCCCCGCACCGATGACGACGATCGGGAGTTCCGCAGAACGGTCCTCGGACTGTTGCGCGGGCGTCGCCGCAACTACCTGCCCATCGACGGTGAAACCAGTTGGCGGACATGCGAAATAGACCTCTCCGGAGCGTCGCTGGCAGGTGCCGATCTCAGCGACACCGACCTGCGCCACACCGATCTCGGGGGTGTCGATCTGTCGGGGGCCAACCTCACCTCGGCCGAACTCTCGGGAGCGGTCCTGGTCGGTGCGACGTTGTATCAGTGCTGGCTCATGGGTGCGGATCTCCGGGACGCGGTGCTGGTCGGAGCTGACCTGCGGCGAGCAAGCCTGGTCGAATCCGACATCAGGGGAGCGGATTTCACCGGGGCCGACCTCGACTCGGCCAGGCTGGACCGGGCGCGCTCGGATTCGGGCACCACCTGGCCCGTCGGGCGCTGAGCGGTCAGGGCAGTCCGAGTCGGCGGTAACGCCGCAACCTGGCGGCCAGGCGGTCCGGATCCGGGGTCGCCGACAGGCGCGCGACTTCGAAGGCGATCGCCTGTGCCAGGCGTTTCGAGAACTCAATCGGTTCGTCGGCCGCGTCGGGATGTTCGGGGACGATCACATCGACGATGCCGTTGCGCAGCAGGTCCGCTGATCGAATTCCTTGGGCGGCAGCCAATTCCGGGGCATGTGCGGTGTCGCGGAAGACGATCGCACTGGCGCCCTCGGGAGGCAGTGGGGCCAGCCAGCCGTGCAGTGCGGCCAGCACTCGGTCGGCGGGCACCATCGCCAGCGCGGGGCCGCCGCTGCCCTGGCCCATCAGCACCGAGACCGTCGGGACATCCAGCGTCACCAGTTCGGACAGGCAGCGGGCGATCTCACCGGCCAGGCCACCCTCTTCGGCCTCCTCCGACAGGGCCGGACCCGCGGTGTCGATGACGAGCACGAGGGGCAGTTTGAGGCCGGCGGCGAGCGCCATCCCGCGGCGGGCCTCGCGCAGCGCGGCCGGGCCCACCGTGCCGCCGACCACACGCCGCTGGCCGAGCACGACCACCGGTTGGCCGCCGAATCGCGCGAGCGCCAACAGCGTCGTCGCGCCCTCACCCTCCCCGGTCCCGGACAGCAGCACCCGCTCTCCTGCGCCATGGCGCAGCAGGTGGCCCACGTCGGGACGGTCCGGCCGCCGCGAGGCCTCCACCGAGTCCCAGGCGGAGACGTCGGGGAGGGGTTCGGCCGCAAGCGGTTCGGGAGGGGGGCCAGGAGGGTCGGCGACGACCTTGAGTGCCCAGTCCAGCGTGCGGCGTAACCCGTCCAGCGGCACCACGCCGTCGATCACGCCGTGGTGGCGCAGGTTCTCGGCGGTCTGCACCCCGGACGGGAACGGCTCACCGTAGAGGTGCTCGTACACCCGCGGGCCCAGGAAACCGACCAGCGCATTCGGTTCGGCGACCGTGATGTGCCCGAGCGATCCCCACGATGCGAAGACGCCGCCCGTCGTCGGATGCCGCAGGTACACCAGGTAGGGCAGATGGGCGCGCTTGTGCAGGGTGACCGCGGCGGCGATCTTGACCATCTGCAGGAACGCGACGGTGCCCTCCTGCATGCGGGTGCCGCCGGAACTCGGGGACGCCAGCAGCGGCAGGCGCAGTGCGGTGGCCCGTTCGACGGCCGCGGTGATGCGCTCGGCGGCGGCCACCCCGATGGACCCGGCCAGGAAGTCGAACTCGCAGGCCACGACGGCCACGCGGCGACCGAACACCGTGCCCTCACCGGTCACCACGGACTCGTCCAGACCCGTTGCGGTCCTGGCCGCCGCCAGTTCGTCGGAGTACTGCGGTGATGTGGGGACTTCGATCGGCGGGGCGTCCCAGCTGACGAACGAGCCCGGATCGAGCACGGTGTCACGCAGCTGGCGGGCGCTGATGCGGCTCACGAGACGAGGGTAGTCGGGGCCTCATCGGCATGAACTGGAGCCGGGGACGTGGTTCTGCTGCCACGTGTCATCGGTTGGTGACGCCGTGGGGAGGTGGGGTGTCGGGGTGGGGAGGTAAGTGTGTCCCTGCTGCCGCGCGTCACCACTTGTTGACAGCTGCCCACAACATCGAATCTCAGGCGCATTTCTGTCGGAGGCTTGCAGCACGCTCATCCCATGGCCGACAAACCATGGTGGGAGACCGACCCGACCATCCTCGAAATCCGGCGGAGATCGGACGAGGAACTGCAGCGAGCGGCCGACGCGGCGAGACCGGTCGATGACTCCCCGGACCCCGTCCTGAACGAGATCTGGTCCGGTGCCTGCGTCCGCGGCCTGCGGATGGCCAGGGAGAAGCTGGCCGCGGCCCGCGAGGACTACGAGGAGGCCGTGCTCAAAGCCCGAAGGGCGGGCCTGTCGTGGGGCGAGATCGGCGCTGTGCTGGGTGTCTCCCGCCAACAGCTGCATCGCAGATTCCGTGACCGTGACTAGGGTGGGCCCATGATCGGTATCACCCGCGACGACCACGTCATGACGATCGAACTGCAGCGGCCCGAGCGCCGCAACGCACTCAACAGCGAACTGGTGGACGGCCTGCGTGAGGCCATCGAACACGCCGCTGAGCAGGACATCAGGGCCATCGTCCTGACCGGGCAGGGCACGGTGTTCTGTGCCGGCGCCGACCTGTCCGGTGATGTGTTCGCCGCCGACTTCCCCGACAAGGCGCTGGCGCTCAACCTCGCGATCGACAAAGTGCCCTTCCCCGTCATCGCCGCCATCAACGGCCCGGCCATCGGTGCGGGCCTGCAGTTGGCCATGGTCAGCGATCTTCGGGTGGTGGCGCCCGAGGCGTTCTTCCAGTTCCCGATCGCCAAGTACGGGCTGGCGTTGGACAACTGGAGCATCCGGCGACTGGCGAGCCTGGTGGGTCACGGCCGGGCGCGCGGCATGCTGCTGGGCGCCGAACGCCTCTCGGCCGACGTGGCGTATCAGACCGGGCTGGCCAACCGCATCGGCACGCTCGAGGACGCCCAGGCCTGGGCCGCCGAGATCGCCGGCTTCGCGCCGCTGTCGCTGCACCACTCCAAGCGCGTGCTCAACGACGACGGCGCCTACTCGCAGGACTGGCCGCCGGTGCACAAGGACATGTTCGACAAGGCGTGGGCCAGTAAAGACGTGATCGAGGCGCAGGTGGCCCGCATCGAGAAGAGGCCGCCGAACTTCGTGGGCGCATGATGCTTCGCCAGGCCATCCGAGTCGTCGGGGGAACCGCCGCCCTCGCGACGGGTGGCTGGGTGCTGCGCGCCCTGCAGGGCGCGCCGGCCGCGTTGGGCGCCGGACCCGTCGACATCGCGGGGGTGGCGGGTGGATCGCCCCACTACCGCGACGGGGTGTTCCACAACCTCGAACCCGCGTCGTCGGTCGAACTGACCCGCCAGGAGCAGTGGCGCCTGATCCACGACATGTTCGGCGGCACGTCCCAGCGTCCCGCGGGCACCATTCCGCTCGTGACACCCGAGACGGGAAGGCCCGCCGCCGACCTCGCCGTCACCTGGTTCGGGCACTCGTCGGCCGTCATCGAGGTCGACGGCTACCGCATCCTGGCCGACCCGGTGTGGAGCGAACGCTGTTCGCCGTCGAAGGTCGTCGGCCCGCAGCGACTGCACCCGGTGCCCGCGCCGCTGGAGGCGCTGCCCGCCATCGATGCGGTGATCATCAGCCACGACCACTACGACCACCTCGACATCAGCACCGTGCAGCATCTGGCGGGCAGCCAGAACGCGCTGTTCTTCGTGCCGTTGGGCATCGGTGCGCACCTGCGGGGCTGGGGCATCCCGCACCACCGCATCGTCGAACTCGACTGGGGTCAGGCCCATCAGCTCGGTGACCTCCAGATCGTGTGCACCCCGGCACGGCACTTCTCGGGCCGGTTCCTGACCCGCAACACCACGCTGTGGTCGTCGTGGGCCGTGATCGGCCCCCGGCACCGCGCGTTCTTCGGCGGGGACACGGGCTACACCAGGAGCTTCGCCGACATCGGCGCGGAGTACGGCCCGTTCGACCTGACACTCATGCCCGTCGGGGCCTATCACCCCGGCTGGCCCGACATCCATATGAATCCCGAGGACGCGGTGCGCGCCCATCGCGACGTCACCGACACAGGGCTGTTCATCCCGATCCACTGGGCCACCTTCCGGCTCGCGCCGCATCCGTGGTCAGAACCGATCGAGCGGATGCTGATCGCGGCCCGGGACGCGCAGGTGGCCGCCGCGGTGCCCCGCCCCGGACAGCGCCTGGACGCGACGCAGCTGATCACCCCGCCGACCGACGATGTGTGGTGGCAGATCTGACCCTGCGGGTGGCCACCCCCGGAGCACGGGTCTGATCGCGAGCGACCAACGGGATGCGCCTGCCCCGGTGGCGCTCCGCCGCGTGCGGGGGTGGGTGCTTGCGCGGTCGGCTACCGTTTGCGTCTGTGAAACGAGCCGCGGCCCTTGCCGCATTGGTGGCGCTGCTGGCCGGCTGCCAGTCGCCCGAGCACGACGCCTCTCCCACGCTGTCTGAGGTCCCGCCGCCGTTGATGCCGGCGATGGACCTGCCCGCGGCGGCCGTCGACAACGCGGTCTCCCAACTCGACCGCATCGCCGAGGAGTTGATGCAGTCCTCGGGTGTCCCCGGTATGGCCGTCGCGGTCGTGCACGAGGGTAAGACGGTCTACGCCAAGGGGTTCGGGCTCAAAGACATCCGCGCCGGGGATGAGTTGGAGAACCGCGTGCGGGCCGACACGGTGTTCCAACTGGCATCGCTGTCGAAGTCGTTGGCCGCCACGACCGTCGCCGCGCAGGTCGGCGCCGGGTCCGTCGGCTGGGACACGCCGCTGGTCACCCACCTGCCGTGGTTCGCGTTGTCCGACCCCGCGGTGACCAGGATGGTCACGGTCGGCGACATGTTCTCGCACCGGTCGGGCCTGCCCGATCACGCCGGCGACAAACTCGAGGATCTCGGCTACGACCGGCGGTACGTGCTGGAACGACTACGCGACCTGCCGCTGGCGCCGTTCCGGGTCTCCTACGCCTACACCAACTTCGGGCTGACCGCCGCGGCAGAGGCCGTCGCCGCGGCCGCCGGCCAGCCCTGGGAGCAGCTGGCCGAGGACGTCCTCTACAAGCCGCTGGGGATGTCGTCGACGAGTTCGCGGTTCGCCGATTTCGAAGCGCGGAAGGACAAGGCGCTGGGGCACATCCGCATCGACGACGGGTACGAGCCGCTGTACAGGCGCGACGCCGATCCCGAGGCGCCCGCGGGCGGTGTCAGTTCGTCGGTCAACGATCTGGCGAAGTGGCTTGCGATGGTGCTGGGCGACGGCAGCTACGGCGACGATCAGCTGATCCCTGCCGACGCGCTGCTGCCCGCGCAGACGCCGCAGATCGTGTCGCGTCCGCCGACTGAACCCGCCATGCGGACCGGGTTCTACGGGTTCGGCTTCAACGTCGGCACCACGTCGGCCGCGCGCACCCAACTGAGCCATTCCGGGGCATTCGAACTGGGCGCGGGCACCAACTTCCTGATCATCCCGTCCGCCGACGTGGCGATCGTCGCCCTGACCAACGCCACCCCCACCGGTGTCCCGGAGACGCTCACCGCGGAGTTCGCCGACCTCGTCCAGTTCGGTGAGGTCCGTGAGGACTGGCGCACCCTCTACCGGGACGCGTTCGCGAATATGGACGCCCCGGTCGGGTCGCTGGTCGGTAAGCCCCGCCCGACGGCACCGGCTGCGGCACCGCCGTCGGCCGATCTCGTCGGGGACTACCGAAACGACTTCTGGGGCACGGCCACCGTCAGCGAGCGCGACGGGACGTTGACGCTGACACTGGGCCCCAACGCCGAACCGTGGCCACTGACCCATTGGGACGGGGGCGTCTTCACCTTCAGCTTCGTGAGTGAGAACTCACCGCCCGGCAGCATGTCGAAGGCTACGTTCGACCGTGACAGGCTCACGTTGGAGTACTTCGACACCGAGGGCAAGGGAACCTTTACGCGATGACATCAGAAGCGGCGGCGGTCGCGTCCCTGGCGGGCCTGACCGATGCCGAGGTGGCCGCGCGGGTCGCCGCGGGTCAGACCAACGACGTGCCCACCAGGGCCGCCCGCAGCGTGTCCGAGATCGTCCGGGCCAATGTGTTCACCCGCATCAACGCCATCCTGGTGGTGCTGTTCCTGATCGTCGCGTCCACCGGATCGCTCATCAACGGCCTGTTCGGGCTGCTGATCATCGCCAACAGCGCCATCGGCATCATCCAAGAGATCCGGGCCAAGCAGACGCTGGACAAGCTCGCGATCGTCGGGCAGGCGCGTCCCACGGTGCGACGCCGGTCCGGGACGTCCCCACTGCCGCCCAACGAGGTTGTGCTCGACGACGTGATCGAGGTCGGTCCGGGCGACCAGATCGTCGTGGACGGCGTGGTCCTCGAGGAGGCCAACCTCGAGATCGACGAGTCGCTGCTCACCGGCGAGGCCGACCCGATCGCCAAGGGCGCCGGGGACGCCGTCATGTCGGGCAGCTTCGTGGTCGCGGGCACCGGCGCCTACCGTGCCACCAAGGTCGGGCGGGAGGCCTATGCGGCCAAGCTCGCCGAGGAGGCCAGCAGGTTCACCCTGGTGAAATCCGAACTGCGCAGCGGCATCAACAAGATCCTGCGGTTCATCACCTATCTGCTCTGGCCGGCCGGACTGCTGACCATCTACACCCAGCTGTTCACCACCGACGCCGGTTGGCGGGAGTCGGTGCTGCGCATGGTCGGTGCGCTGGTGCCGATGGTCCCCGAGGGCCTGGTGC
This sequence comes from Mycobacterium sp. ACS4331, assembly GCF_001667265.1. Lineage (GTDB taxonomy): Bacteria > Actinomycetota > Actinomycetes > Mycobacteriales > Mycobacteriaceae > Mycobacterium. The sequence continues at coordinate 46,084 of NZ_LZHW01000007.1, forward strand.
TCATGACCTCGATCGCCTTCGCGGTCGGCGTGATCCGGTTGGGGCGCAGGCAGTGTCTGGTCAACGAGCTCCCGGCGATCGAGGGACTGGCCCGGGTCGACGTCGTGTGTGCGGACAAGACCGGCACTCTCACCGAGAACGGGATGCGGCTCTCGGAGGTCAAACAGCTCGGCGACGTGGATGTCGCGGATGCGCTGGCTTCGCTGGCCGCCGACGACCCGCGGCCCAATGCCTCGATGCAGGCGATCGCTGAGGCATACGGGGACGCGCCGGGGTGGACCGCGACCGCGACGGCACCGTTCAAGTCGGCCACCAAATGGAGTGGCACGTCCTATCGTGAGCACGGCAACTGGGTGATCGGAGCCCCCGACGTCCTGCTCGACCCGTCGTCCGCGGCGGCCGAGGATGCCGAGCGCATCGGCGCCCAGGGTCTGCGGGTGCTCATGCTCGGCTCGTCCGATCGGTCGGTCGACGCTCCCGATGCCCCTGGCGTGGTCACTCCCGCCGCCCTGGTCGTGCTGGAGCAGAAGGTGCGACCCGACGCCCGCGACACACTGGAATACTTTGCCGCCCAACATGTCGCGGTCAAGGTGATCTCCGGTGACAACGCGGTGTCGGTGGGTGCGGTGGCGGGTTCTCTGGGTCTGCACGGCGAGACGATGGATGCCCGACGACTGCCCGAGGACACCGGCCAACTGGCCGACACCCTCGAGGAGTACACGACATTCGGCCGAGTCCGTCCGGACCAGAAGCGCACGATGGTGCACGCCCTGCAGTCGCGTGGTCACACCGTGGCGATGACGGGCGACGGCGTCAACGACGTGCTGGCCCTCAAGGACGCCGACATCGGTGTGGCGATGGGCTCGGGGAGTGCCGCGTCGCGCGCCGTGGCCCAGATTGTGCTGCTGGACAACAAGTTCGCCACCCTGCCGTACGTGGTGGGGGAGGGGCGGCGCGTCATCGGCAACATCGAGCGGGTCTCCAACCTGTTCCTGACCAAGACCGTGTACTCGGTGTTCCTGGCACTGCTGGTCGGTCTGGTCGGCCTGGGTGCCGAGCTGTTCGGCTGGTTCGGTGACGAACCCCTGCTATTCCCCTTCCAGCCGATTCACGTGACCATCGCGGCCTGGTTCACCATCGGCATTCCCGCGTTCATCCTGTCGCTGGCGCCCAACAATGAGCGTGCTCACACCGGGTTCGTCCGGCGCGTGATGCTGGCCGCACTGCCGTCGGGCCTGGTCGTCGGTGTCGCGACGTTCGTGTCCTATCTTCTCGCCTACGACGGCCATGACGCGCCGGCGGTGGCGCAGACGCAGGCCTCGACCGGTGCCCTCATCACGCTGCTGATCAGCGCCTGGTGGGTGCTGGCCACGGTGGCCCGCCCGTACGAGTGGTGGCGTGTGCTGCTCGTGGTGTGTTCGGCGCTGGCCTACGTCGTGATTTTTTCTCTGCCGCTGGCTCGCGAGTGGTTCATGCTCGACCCGTCGAATATGGCCGTGACCTCCAAGGCTGTGCTCATCGGTGTTGCCGCGGCGGGTGTGATCGAGGTGCTGTGGTGGTTGCAGGGCCGCATCCTGGGGGAGCCGCGCCGGTTGTGGCGAACATCGTGAGGGGCCAGAATTGCCCGGGGCAGCGCCGCTGCCCATGACGAAAGGTGGGGACATGTCATTCCTGGACAAGGCAAAGGACCTGATCGGGAAGAACACCGAGAAGGTTGAGCAGGCCATCGACAAGGCCGGCGACTTCATCGACGACAAGACCGGTGGCAAATACTCCGACACCGTGGACAAGGTGCAGGACGCCGCCAAGAACGCCGCGGAGAAGCTGAACGAGACCCCCGGTAACGACAAGCCGCCGGCCTGACACAATCGCCGTATGGCGAAGCTGTCTCTGTCTGTGGACGTGCCGCTCCCACCCGAGGAGGCGTGGGAGTGCGCGTCGGATCTCTCCCGTTTCAAGGAGTGGCTGACCATCCACCGGGTGTGGCGCAGCCCCCTGCCCGAGACCCTGGAGAAGGGCACGACTCTCGACTCGATTGTCGAGGTCAAGGGCATGGCCAACCGGGTCCAGTGGACGATCGTGAACTACAAGCCCCCGCAGTCGATGACCCTCAACGGGGACGGCCGGGGTGGGGTCAAGATCAAGCTGATCGCCAAGATCAAGCCGACCGACGACGGGTCCTCGGTGGTCACCTTTGACACCCACCTGGGCGGCCCGGCCCTGTTCGGGCCGATCGGCATGGTGGTCGCGGGCGCGCTCAAGGGCGACATCCGCGATTCCCTCAACAATTTCGTGAAGGTCTTCGCGGGCTGACCTGTGTCGGGAGTGCCGCTGCGGCTAGGGCAGCGGCACCCGCCACACCAACCGCGCCCCGCCGTCGGGCGTCGAGCCCAGGTGCACACCACCGCCGCATTCAGCGGCACGCGCCGCCAGATTGGCCAGGCCGCTGCGGGTGGTGTGCTCGGGGTAGCCGCACCCGTCATCGGCCACGGTGATGGTGAGGTTGTCGTCGACGGCGACCGTGACGGTCACCGAGGTCGCGCCGGCGTGCCGGACGACGTTGCTCACGGCCTCGCGGACCACGGCCTCCCCGTGGTCGGCGAGCGTGGCGTCGACGACCGACAGCGGCCCGCTGACGTGCAGATTCGGCCGCACCGGGGAGTTGGCCGTCATCTGTGCCACGGCCTGTTCCAGCCGTTGCCGCAACCGCGTCACGCTGCCGCCGTGCAGGTCGAAGATCGCGGTGCGGATCTCCTGCACCACCTCCTGCAGGTCGTCGAGTGCGGTCGAGATGCGTCGCGCCGTGCCGTCGTCGGTGGTGCGGGCGCCCTGCAGCGACAGGCCGATCGCGAACAGTCGCTGGATGACGTGGTCGTGCAGATCGCGTGCGATGCGATCGCGGTCCGACAGCACGTCGAGTTCGCGCATTCGGCGTTGCACCGAGGCCAGGTGCAGCGCCAGCCCGGACTGGTCGGCGAACGCGGCCATCATCGGGAGCTGTTCGTCGGTGCACGCGGTGCCGTCGTCGGCCACGCACACCAGCACGCCCGAGACCGCGTTGGGTTCGCGCATCGGAAGCACCAGCGCCGTCCCGCCGTCGTCGCCCAGGTCGCCGAAAGCCTTGACGCGCAGCGGCTTCTGCGCAGAGAACACCCGCCCGACGACGCTGTCCTCCACGTCGACGGAGCGCCCGAGCAGGTCGTCGCGGGTGGCGGCGGTGACGGTCAGCTCGCCGGGCTGATCCCCGGGGACCAGCAGCGCGCTGTAGGAGCCGTGGATCAGGTTGAGCGCCTCGTCGACGATCTGGCGGTGCACCTGTGCGGGCTCGTCGCCGGCCAGCAGGTTGGTGCTGATGTCGCGGGTGGCCTCGATCCACTCTTGGCGGGTGCGCGCGGCCTGATACAGGCGTGCGTTCTCGATCGCGATGCCGGCGGCCGCCGCCAGCGCCTGCACCAGGACTTCGTCGTCCGCGGTGAACTGGTCCGCGCCGGTCTTCTCGGTCAGGTAGAGATTGCCGAACACCTGCTCGCGGATCCGGATCGGCACGCCCAGGAAGCTGCGCATCGGGGGATGGTGCGGCGGAAAACCAACGGCCGCGGGGTGTTTCGACAGGTCGGGGATCCGGACCGGGTCGGTGGTGCTGAACAGCAGGCCGAGCACACCCCGGCCCGACGGCAGGGGGCCGATCCGATGCCGAGTGGCGTCGTCGATGCCTTCGTAGAGGAACCGTTCGAGCAGCTGGTCCGACCCGGAGGGGGCCGCGACACCGAGTGCGCCGTAGCGGGCCCCGACGAGCGTCATCGCGGTGTCGATGATGGTCTGCAGGGTCTGCTCGAGGTTCAACTCCGAGGTGACCGCGAGCATGGCGTCGACCAGGCCGTCACGGACCCGGGCGTCGGCCTGCTCACTCACGGTTCTGCCGAAGCTCGGCGGCCAGCAGCGCGGCCTGGGTGCGGCGGTGCATGCCGAGTTTGGCCAGCAGTCGCGACACGTAGTTCTTGACCGTCTTCTCCGCCAAGAACATCCGCTCGCCGATCTCCCGGTTGGTCAGGCCTTCGCCCAGCAGTTCCAGCAGCGTGCGTTCGGTGGCCGACAGGTCACGCAGGCGATCGTCCTCGGCGTCGTCGGACCTGGTGTTCTCCCGCAGCTTGGACATCAGAGCGGCCGCAGCTCTGTTGTCCAGCAACGACTTTCCGGAACCGACCTCCTTGATGGCCTGCGCGAGCTCCATGCCGCGGATGTCCTTGACGACATAGCCGCTGGCGCCGGCCAGGATCGCGTCGAGCATCGACTGCTCGTCGGTGAACGACGTCAGGATCAGGCAGCGCAGTTCGTCGTGGGCGGCGAGCAGGTCGCGGCACAGGTCGATGCCGTTGCCGTCGGGTAGGCGCACGTCGAGGACCGCGACGTCCGGGCGGGCCGCCGGGATGCGCGACTTCGCCTCGGCCACCGACCCAGCTTCACCGACCACCGTGAGGTCTGGGTCACCGCTGAGCAGGTCCACGAGGCCGCGTCGAACCACCTCGTGGTCATCGACCAGAAAAACCGAGATCACCGCCCCAGATTAGTGCCCGCGTCGGCCCCCGGTGGCAGGGGACTTTGGTCCCGGATCTGGGGGCATCTCGGCGCGTGGGTTGGTGACCCGCCCATCTGCCGCCGGGAACCACGCCGGAGCAGGGTTGAAGACGACACGGCAGGCAGTGATCGAAAGGATCGCCATGACAGACACAAGCGCTCTGCGGGACCGCTTCCAGATGGGCCTGCCGGACACTCGCACCACTCTCGGTCGGGTGGATGCGTGGTGGCGGGCCGCCACCCACCTCGCGCACCGGCTCCCCGGGGGAAGCCGGCCCGCGGTGGCGGCCGCCACGCTCACCTACGCGCACCTCAACCGGATGATCGTGCGTCGTGACGAACGGATCCGCTTCGTCCTCGGTGTCACCGAGGCGGCGCCCGCCCTGGCGGCGGTCGCACAGATGGAGGGGACGACGACGCCCGGCCGCCTGTGTGCGGAGGTCGGGTGCGGCCACAACTTCACCTTGGCCCACGCGATCGGCGCCGTGCTCGGAGAACCGGGCCTGACCGTCGCGGCCATGGTCGGAGAGGACGAGGCCGTGTCGGCCTGGCCGATCCGTGCCCTGCACGACCCCACGCGCGACGGCACGGTGTTGCCGATCCTGTACCAGCCGACGATGGATCGCGACGAACTGCGCCGCGTGTTCCGGCCGCGGGGTTGGGAACCGATCGAGATCGGTGAGGTGGGCTGCATCTCCCACGGCGCGCACACCGCCGAGCTGCACCGCTGCTTCGCCGCGGCACTGTATGTCGCGCTGGATGAGATCGCGGCGCTCACCGCCGCCGCGGCCTCAGGCGATGCGCAACCACAGCCACACTGGCCCATGCTCGTGCTGCGGCTGCCCGCGGACTGGCCGCCCGCCGCGGCGTCCGACGAGACCGCCGCGGGCTGGTTCGACGCCGACGGCCGTCCGGTCCCCGAGATCGCGCAGGCCGCGCCGGTTGGAGATCTGCGGATGAGCGCCGAGTGGTGAGGTCAGTGGCCTAGGCTCAGCACGTGATTCGTCTGCTGCTGCATGCCGTGGTGTTCCTGGGGTCGGCGACGATCGGGCTGCTGGTCGCGAACTGGCTGGTGCCCGGCGTCGAAGTGCACCTGTCCGGTTTCCTGGTCGCGGTTCTGATCTTCGCGGTCGCGCAGGCGATCCTGTCGCCGTTCTTCCTGAAGATGGCCAGCCGATACGCGTCGGCGTTCCTGGGTGGCATCGGCCTGGTGTCCACGCTGGCGGCGCTGTTTCTGGCGTCGGTCCTCACCGACGGGCTGACCATCCGGGGCGTCGGGTCCTGGGTGGCGGGCACCGTTGTGGTGTGGCTGGTGACGGCGATCGCGACGCTGCTGCTGCCGGCGTTGGTGCTCAAGAAGAAGGCCGCCGCCGCCTAACCGTGCATCGTGAAGTCGGCGAAGTCGAAGCCCGGCACCACGACACAACTCACCAGGACGGGCTCGTCGCCGGCCGGCCGTGCCCGCTGCCAGTGCCCCGGCGGCACCAGGACCTGCGGGCTCTCACCGGCCGCGAGGTCGCTGCCCAGTAGAACCGTTGTGGCGCTGTCCCTTTCGGGACCGATCTCAAGCACGAGTGGACCGCCGCGGTGGACGAACCAGAGTTCCGCGCTGCGCACGGTGTGCCAGGCCGACTGTTGTCCGGGCATCAGCAGAAACAGGATCGCCGTGCCCGCACTGCGCGGTCCGGTGTAGTCCGAGGGCAGGGCGGCGGCCGGGATGGTCAGGTCGCTGCGCCAGGTCTCCCGGTACCAGCCTCCTTCGGGGTGGGGCCCCAGCCCAAGATCTGCAGCCCAATCCGGAAGTTCGGTCATCGGCACAGCGTAGGAGAAAACCGGTTGCCACCGGGTGACAACCGCGGCTACCGTGGCCGGCGTGGATGACTCCAAGGCTCCGACCGCGCGCTGAGCACCTCTTCAGCTTCAGCGCATTCCGTTCGCTGACACGCCTGGAGACACCATGTCCGTCATTCTCAATGAACTCGGCTTCACCTGGCCCGACGGGGCCGTCGCGCTGGAGGGGATCACCGGCACGTTCGGGCCCGGCAGCACGGGCCTCGTCGGCGACAACGGCTCGGGCAAATCGACGCTGCTGCGCCTGATCGCCGGTGAGCTGACCCCCACATCGGGCAGTGTCGCGGTCGATGGCGAGGTCGGACACCTGCGCCAGAACCTGACACTGCGTGTCGAGGACACCGCGGCCGACCTGCTCGGCATCTCCGACACCCTGGCAGCGCTGCGGGCGATCGAGGCGGGCCAGACCGCCGAGGCGCTGTTCGAGGCCGTCGGCGACGACTGGGACGTCGAAGCCCGAGCGCGCGCCCTGCTGGATGAGATCGGTTTGGGCTCAGTGGCTCTGGACCGTCGGGTGGGTGCGATGTCCGGTGGTGAGGCGATGTTGGTGGCGTTGGCCGGCGTCCGGTTGCGGCGCACCGCCGTGACGCTGCTCGACGAGCCCACCAACAATCTCGACCGTGCCGCCCGCACCGCGGTGTACGGCATGGTCGAGCGCTGGCCGGGTGTCGTGATCGTGGTCAGCCACGACACCACGCTGCTGGAGCAGCTGTCGAACACCGCCGAGATCCATCGCGGTGAGCTCTCGGTGTTCGGCGGGCCGTACCGACAGTGGCGGGCACACCTGCAGGCCGAACAGGATGCCGCCGTCCAGGCCGCCCGCACTGCCGAGCAGGCGGTCAAGGTGGAGAAACGCCAGAGGGTGGAGGCCGAGACCAGACTGGCCCGCAGGCGGCGGACCGCGCAGCGCACCCGCGACAGCGTGCCCCGGATCGTCGCCAACATGCGCGCGTCGGCGGCTCAGGTGTCGGCGGGCAGGCTGCGCAGCGGCCATGACGACAGGCTGCAGGCCGCGCGGCAGGCCGCCGACGACGCCTCGGCCCGGGTGCGGGCCGATGAGCACATCCGGGTCGAGCTGCCGGATCCGCAGCTGCCCGCCGGGCGGCGGTTGGCGGAGGTGAACGGCGGCGACGGCACGCTGTACATCACCGGTCCCGAGCGGATCGCGCTCAGCGGTCCCAACGGAGTCGGCAAGACGACATTCCTCGAACAGATGATGCGTTCCGGCGCGGTGCGAACCGACCGGGTGGGCTGGCTTCCGCAGAGGCTCGACGGGCTTGACGACACCGCGACCGTGCTGCAGACGGTGCAGGCCGCGGCCCCCAACACCGATGTCGAGACGATCCGGGGCCAACTGGCCCGGTTCCTGCTGCGCGGCGACAGCGTGCACCGCACGGTGGGCGGGTTGTCCGGAGGGGAGCGGTTCCGGGTGGCGCTGGCCAGACTGCTCCTGGCCGAACCGCCGTCGCAGCTGGTGATCCTCGACGAGCCGACCAACAACCTCGACATCACCAGCGTCGATCAGCTGGTCGATGCGCTCACCGCCTATCGCGGCGCGCTGCTGGTGGTCAGCCACGACGACGCGTTCCTGGCGCGCCTGGACATCGACCGATTCTGGGAGATGTCGGACGGGGGACGGATCCGCGAAACGGATAGGCTCGAGCCATGATCCGAATCCGGCCCGGTTGGCTGGTGGCTCTGTGCGCGGGTGTGCTCGCCGTCAGCGTCTGGCTGCCGTGGTTGACGACGACGGCCAACGGCGGCGGCCGCGTGAGCGCGATCGGCGGAGCCGTCGGCAGCCTGGACCTGCCGCCGCGTTTCGGGGTGGGGCAGCTGATCGTGCTGTTGACCTCATCCCTGGTGGTGGCCGCCGCGATGGCCGCGCGCGGGCTTTCACAGAAGTGGGCGGCCGGTGTCGCGTGCGCGATTTCGGTGGCCGTCACGGCGCTGACCGTGCTCTACCACCACCTGTTCGTCGGCGGCGGTGTGATCGCCGGCTACGGCTTCTACATCGGCCTGTGCAGTGCCGTTGCCGCGGTGGTCTTTTCGGTCTGGACCCTGGTCCAGGCCCTGTCGGCCGGGCGTCGACGGTGACGCGGTTCATCGAGCCGATCCGGCTGTCCGGACGGCGGTGGGTGTCGTTGGAGCCGTTGCGCACCGGCCACATCCCCGAGATCGCGTCGGCCGCGGCCGACGGTGACAGCGGCACCCTGTGGTTCACCGCGGGCCCCGGTGAGCACACCGCCGACGCGTGGGTGCAGCGCATGCTCGGTCTGCAGACCAGTGGGCACGGGCTGACGTTCGTGGTGCGCAGGCTGTCCGACGGTGCGCTGGTGGGCTCGTCGAGCTACCTCAACGTCGACCCGCCCAACCGCAGGCTTGAGATCGGTGCGACCTGGTACTCAGGCTCGGCCCGCCGCACCGGGGTGAACTCGGAGACCAAGCTGCTGATGCTGCGGCACGCATTCGAGGAGTTGGGTTGTGTGGCAGTCGAATTCCGCACCCACTTCTTCAACCGGACGTCTCGGGCGGCCATCGAGCGCCTCGGTGCCAAACAGGACGGCATCCTGCGCAGCCATCAACTGCTCGCCGATGGATCACGCCGCGACACCGTGGTGTACTCGATCCTGGACATCGAGTGGCCGGCGGTGCGCACCAACCTGCAGTTCCGCCTGGACCGCCACGACGCCTAGGCCGTGGTGGGCTCGACCAGCACGTCATCGCCCGACAGCGCGTTCGCGCACTGGTCGCAGGCGAGTCTCGCGGTGAACGGCGCGCCGCAGGTCCGGTGCGTCAGCACGACTGCGGGGCCCTCCGGTGCGTGATACCAGTGCTGGCCCCAGTCCAGCGCCGTGACGAGAACACCGAAGAATGCCCGGCCCTTGTCCGTCAGCAGGTACGCCTCCGACCCTGACAGCACACCGTTCGCGACAAAGGCGCGCAGTCGGGCCGAGATCGACGCCGGCGGTGCGCCCAACTGTCTCTGGAAGTCACCGAACCGGCTGGCCCCCAGGAAGGCTGCGATCAGGATGGCCGCCGACCACCTGTTTCCGAACACGCTCATGGTCTCGGGGTACAGGCCCGGAGGGCCCGCCGAGCCGCCTCTGCGGCGAGTGACGGTGGTCGGGGTCGACCGTTTCCACGAACCGCTCGGCCCCCACCGCACCCTGACGTCGGTGTCGGTGCTGGGTGCGGTGCACGCGCGGCAGGTCAACAGCGGCGTGAACAGCGCCCCGCACGTGACGTGCCGCATGGTGGGCAGCTGGTCGACGTGGTCGGGCACCCAGCGCCGTTCCCAGTCCCAGATGAGCAGCATCATCGGCCACAGGGCGCGGCCGCGGGGTGTCAGCAGGTACTCGGTGCGCGGCGGATTGTCCTGGTACTCACGCCGTTCGAGCAGCCCTTCACCGGTCAGGCCGCGCAGCCGCGTGGTCAGCACCGCGTTCGAGATCGGCAGTCTGGCCAGGTATTCGCCGTATCGGGTGGCGCCCAGCAGTGACTGCTGCACGATCAGCAGGTTCCACTCGTCGCCGAGCAGTCCGAGCATGCGACTGACGGCGTTGGGCGCACCCGCCTCCAGTTCGGTGCGGGCATCCAGCAGCGCGTTCACTCACATACCGATCGCGGCGGCCGCCGAGTCGTCGGTGCGCCACCGCCGCAGTTCGGAACCGTCGACCCAGGTGGAGTGCGTTCCGCTCGAGATCCGCTCGGGCAGAGCCAGTCTGCAGACCGGTCCGTCAGCCACCCGGCTCGCGTCGAACACCAGGCAGTGGGAGGCGTCGTCGTTCATGTCGGTGGTCAGCGTCACCAGGTAGCCGTCGTCCTCCGCGACGGAACCCACCCGCGGGGCCATCGCGGTCTCGCTGCCGTAGACACCCTCGCCGAACGAGTAGCCCTCCTCGGCACCGGTTGACAGGTCGTGGCGCACCAGCCCGTCGAACAGGAACCAGCCCGGCCGGCCGGTTGCGGCGTAGACGTAGCGGTAGTCCCGCCCCGCGTTCGCGGGGTTGATCATGCCGAACTCGCTGATGGTGTCGGTGAGCCGCTCTTCGCGAGTCTCGCCGGTGACCATGTTGAACCGCCAGCGGTGCAGGCGCGTCTGCAACCGATCCAGCGCCAGGAAGCGGAACATCTTCTGCCACTTGTCACCAGCGTGGTCGTCCATCGGCGCCGGGTCGCCCTCGAAGAACCCGTCGAGCACCACCTCGTCACCGTCCTCGAAGGCGTTGGTGAAGTGCAGCACGAACGTCGGGGCAGCTTCGAACCAGCGGACGTCGCCGGGGCCACCACGGCGCGGGACGATCGCGAACCGGGACGGCATGTCCGGGTGGAACCCGGGCAGGTGGATGTCGGACTCGAGCAGCTTCGGATCCCAGAACAGCGGGAAGTCGTTGAAGATCGCGTAGTTCTCGGTGAACGCCATATCGTGCGGCAGTCGCGGTCCGGGGAGTTCGATGTCGGTCTGGTGCACGACGGTGTTGTTCGCGTCGACGACGCCGTAGCGCAGGTACGGAGCCTGCTTGGAGTAGCTGAAGTACAGCAGTTCGCCGGTGCGGTCGTCGACCTTCGGGTGCGCCGAGACGCCCCAGTCGGACGGGAACCCGCCGTTCCAGTCCTCCTTGCCGAGGGTGTCGGCCGTGTACGGGTTCAGGCGGTACAGGTCACCGCACTGGTAGAAGCTCGTGAGTGCGGTGCCGCGGTGCACCACGACGTCGGTGCTCGACGCGTCCTTCATCAGCGTCCGCGCGCCCCAACCGTAGTCGCGCTTGGCCACCTGCACCGGCTCCGCGAGACCGGGCCACAGCGCACCTCCGGCCGCGTTCTCCTCGGCGAAGCCGTCGGTTCGGACAAAGCGGTTGCGGTAGAACGCCTTTCCATCGCGGAAGCCCACCACGTGCAGCATCCCGTCGCCGTCGAACGGGTGGTAGAAGGACAGCGACGGGTGCAGGGGGTTCTCGGTGTTTCGCAGGTACACGCCGTCGAGGTCGCCGGGGATCTCCCCGGAGACCACCGTGAGGTCGTCGGCGCGCCACTCCGTCGTCTGGGGACGCCATGCGCCGGTGCGGTACGGGTGGTCGTCGTCCTCGGGCAGCGTCGACAGAAACTTGCCGACCACATCGGTGTTCATCTCAGTTCTCTCCTTGGGACACGACGAAACTCACGGTCGTGGCGGTGCTGCCGCCGATGTTCAGGGTTCCGAACCTGCGAGCGCCTTCCACCTGCTGGTCACCTGCCGTTCCGCTGACCTGGCGGGCCGCGTCCAGCAGCATGCGGACACCTGTCGCCCCCACGGGGTGCCCACCGCCGATCAGACCGCCGCTGGGGTTGATCGGCAGTCGCCCGCCGATGGCGATCTCGCCGTTCTCGATCGCCTTCCACGATTCACCCGGTTCGGTGAGACCGATGTGGTCGATCGCCAGGTACTCGCTGGGCGTGAAGCAGTCGTGCACCTCGAAGCCGCCCAGGCCGTCGAGGGTGGTGTGGGCCCGGGCCAGTGCGTCGCGCACCGCATCGCGCACGTGCGGCAGCACGTGGGGATCGTCGCCTGAGCGCGCGAACTTCTGGTCCAACCCCAGTCCGACGGTGCGATGCCCCCACCCGTCGATGCGCCCCAGCGGGCGGGCGGTCGGGTGTTCCCGCAGGAAGGCGTCGTTGACCAGGACGATTCCCGCGCCACCGTCGGTCATCTGGCTGCAGTCCAGGCGCCGTATTCGACCCTCGACGACGGGATTGGTGACGTCGTCGGCGGTGATCGGGTCCGGCACGACCCACCCTCGGGTCTGCGCCAGGGGGTTGGCCCGCGCGTTGGCGAAGTTGAGCGCGGCGATCGCGCGCAGGTGCTGCTCATCGAGGCCGTAACGGCGGTCGTACTCGTCGGCGACCCGGCTGAACATGTACGGCCACATATAACGGCAGTCCTGGCCCTCATGCCCGGTCCAGGCGGCGGCGCCGAGGTGCGCCGCGGCGAGGTCGCCCGGCACCGTCTTCTCCAACTCGACGCCGACGACGAGGGCGACGTCGTAATGGCCGGCCCGCAGGTCGGCGATGGCCGCAAGGGTCGCGACGCTGCCCGAGGCGCAGGCGGCCTCGTGCCGGGTCGCGGGCAGGCCCCACAGGTCGTCGTGCACGGTGGCGGGCATCGCGCCGAGGTGGCCCTGGTTGGCGAACATCTCGCCGAACGCGTTGGCGACGTGGATGACCTCGATGTCCTTGGCGTCGATGCTCGAGCGCTGCAGCGTGTTCTCGACGACCTCGGCCGTCAGCCCGGCGAAGTCGACGCCTTCACGGCTGAGGTTTCGGGCGAAGTCGCTCTGGTACCCGCCGAGAATCCACACACCCGCCATGCGGGCACGGTACTACAACTAACAGAGTGACTCTAGAGGGTTCGGCCCCGCCGGCACTCGGTCTGAACCGGCGAGACCTGGTGGGTGTCCAGGTCGACCTGGACACCCACGTCATGTCGGCATTGCCGATCAGGTCCGATGGCAAACGTTGGTGTCTGCAATCGTCATCTGTGTAAGAGTTCGTGCGTGGGGAGAGAATCGAACGACGGATTGGCGGGCCGAATGGCGGCGCTGGCCCGAGAACTTGCGGTGCCCCTGGGCGTCGACGACGTGCTCGGCAACGTCACCAAGACCGTGCTCGAGATGCTGCCGGGCGCCGAGATGGCCGGCTGCCTGCTGTTCACCAAGGCCGGCAGATACGAGACGCAGGCCGCCACCTCGGAACTGCTGTACGAGCTGGACGCCCTGCAGGTGGAGTACGGCGAGGGGCCCTGCGTCGAGGCGGCGGTCGACGAACTCATCGTCCGCACCGACGATTTCGCCGAAGAGCCCCGCTGGCCCCGGTACTCCGCCGAGATGGTCAAGCGTGGCCTGCGCAGCGGCCTGTCGTTCAAGCTCTACACCAGCCAGCGCAATGCGGGGGCACTGAACATCTTCAGCTCGCAACCGCGGGCCTTCACCAGCGAGGACGAGGCCGTCGGGCAGGTGCTGGCGGCCCACGCCGCGGCCGCGATCATCGCCAGCAGGCAGGGTGAGCAGCTTCAGTCGGCGCTGAGCAGCCGGGACATCATCGGTCAGGCCAAGGGCATCATCATGGAGCGGTTCAACGTCGACTCGGTGCGGGCGTTCGAGATGCTGCGGCAACTGTCGCAGTCAGCCAATGTCAAGCTCGTCGAGATCGCCCAGCAGGTCATCGCGACCAGGGCTAACTGAGGCCGTCACCGCTGACGCGTCTCGGGCGCAGCCGAGATTGCCTCCAGGGCTGTGCACCGTGGCGTTCCACGACCCTCACGGCAATCTCGCGCGCCGAACCTCAGAGCGCGTCGGCGATCTCGTTCTTCAACGCCTCGGCCTGCGTCCCGAACACGGCCTGCACGCTGTTGCCCACTTCGATGACGCCCGCGGCGCCCAGTGCCTTCAGCCGGTCCTGATCCACCTTGGAGGGGTCGGCCACCTCCATCCGCAGCCGCGTGATGCACGCATCGACGTTGACCAGGTTCTCCCGCCCGCCGAAGGCCGCGATGACCTGCTCAGCCCGACTGTCGGTGACCACCGCAACCGTGGTCGCGGACTCGCCGCCGTCCTCAAGGTTGGCCTGCTCCTCCGCCTCGAACTCGGCGTCGGGCTCGCGACCGGGGGTGCGCAGATTCCACCGGGTGATGGCGAACCGGAAGATCAGGTAGTAGACGACGAAGAACACCGCACCCATGACGATCAGCAGGGGGATGTTCTTGGCCGCCGGGGCGGTGCCGTACAGCAGGAGGTCGATGAGTCCTGCGGAGAACGAGAAGCCGAGATGGATGTCGAGCAGGTATGCCACGGCCAGCGAGAGTCCGGTCAGCAGCGCGTGAATCACATAGAGCGGGAACGCCACGAACATGAACGCGAACTCGAGGGGTTCGGTCACGCCGGTCAGGAACGCAGTCAGGGCGGCCGCCGACAGGATGCCGACCGCGATCCTGCGCTGCCGCCGGTTGGCCACCTGGATCATCGCCAGCGCAGCGGCGGGCAGGCCGAACATCAGGATCGGGTAGAAGCCGGAGGTCAGCAGGCCCGCGGACGGGTCGCCGGAGGCGAATCGGGTGAGTTCACCGGTGACCGCGGACCCGTCGGGCGCCTGATAGTCGCCGTAGATGAACCACACGTAGGAGTTGAGGATGTGGTGCAGGCCCATCGGGATCAGCATGCGGTTGGCGAAGCCGTAGACGAACGCGCCCAACGCGCCGGCACCGCCGATGAACGTCCCCAGACCGGTGAGCACATAGTCGAACAGCGGGTAGCAGTAGCTCATCACGAATGCGATGAACAGTGACGCCAGGGAGACCACGATGGGCACGAACCTGCGACCGCCGAAGAAGCCGAGGTACGACGGAAGTTCGATGGTGTGGTACCGGTCGAACAGCGCCGCGGTCACCAAACCGATCACGATGCCGCCGAACACGCTGTAGTTGATCATCGCCTGATCGCCGGCCTTGTCGACTTCGCCGGCCAGCACGATCGGCGACATGGTCGTGAAGACCGCGTCCATCACCAGGTAGCCGACGACGGCGGCCAGCGCCGTGGAACCGTCTGCCTTCCTTGCGAATCCGATGGCGACGCCCACGGCGAACAGCAGCGGCAGATTCGTGAACAGCGCGCCGCCGGCAGCGCTCATGGCGTCGAAGAACGGCCCGATGACGGGCGTGTCGATGCGGCCCAGCAGGTCGTCCTGGCCGAGCCGCAGCAGAATGCCCGCCGCCGGCAGCACCGCGATGGGCAGCATGAGGCTCTTGCCGAGCCGCTGCAGCAGTGCGAAACCGGGAATGTGCAGGCCCGATTTCTTCGACGCCCCTTGCGATTTGACGGTGTCGCTCATACTGAGTGACCTTTCTTTCGCAGTCTTGCGCGCAACCCTATCCGAGTGCATATCCTGAGGCAGGGGATCAGGCAAAGGGGTTGCCCATGAGCAGGACGCCGGTGTTGGCCGCGGTCGCGGGCACTGTGGTGGCGCTGCGCGATGTGCCCGACCCGGTGTTCTCCCAGGGCATGGTCGGGTACGGGGTCGCGATAGCTCCGCCGCATCAGGTCATCGACGCGGTCGCCCCGGTCGCTGGGACGCTGCTCAAGCTCATGCCGCACGCCTACGTCATCCTCACCGGCGACGGCGTCGGGGTGCTGGTTCACCTGGGCCTGGACACCGTGCGTCTGGAGGGTGCGGGCTTCACCACCCACGCGGCCCAGGGCGACACCGTCACCGCCGGGCAGGTCATCACCACCTATGACGTCCCGTCTGTGGTCGCCGCGGGTATGAATCCCGTTGTGCCCGTGGTCGTCATGGACGAACGCGAGCCCGCCAACATCGACGTGGCGGTCAGTGCCGGGGACCCGGCGGCGCCGCATCAGACCCTGTTCACCGTGCAGAGGTGAGGCGGCAGCCGTGGAGGTGGTGATCCTGCCGGATTCGGCCGCGATCGCATCGCTGGCCGCCGACGCCGTGGGCGCGCTGCTGGCGCGACGGCCGACCGCGGTGCTCGGGCTGGCCACCGGGTCCTCGCCCCTGGCGATCTATGACGAACTGGCCGCCCGGTGCGCTGCGGGCACACTCAGCTTCGCCGCCGCCCGTGGGTTCACGCTCGACGAGTATGTCGGGCTTCCGGCCGACCACCCCGAGCGCTATCGCAACGTGATCGACGCGGTCTTCGTGTCGCGGGTGGATTTCGCGCCCGGCGCCGTGCAGGGGCCCGACGGTCTGGCCGCCGACATTCCGGCCGCGTCAGCGGCGTATGAGGCGGCGATCGCGGACGCCGGCGGTGTGGACCTGCAGATTCTTGGAATCGGCACCGACGGGCACATCGGCTTCAACGAACCGGGTTCGTCGCTGGCCTCGCGCACCCGTATCAAGACGCTGGCGCGGCAGACCCGGATCGACAACGCGCGCTTCTTCGGCGACGACGTCGAGGCGGTTCCCACGCACTGTCTGACACAGGGGCTGGGCACGATCATGGATGCGCGGCACGTGGTGCTGGTGGCGACGGGCCGCCCCAAGGCCGAGGCGGTGGAGCACCTGGTCGAGGGACCGGTCAGTGCGAGATGGCCGGCGACCATCCTGCAGCACCATCCCCATGTGACGGTGCTGCTCGACGACGACGCCGCGCACCGGCTGCAGCTCGCCGACTACTACCGCGAGACCTACCGCGGCAAGCCGAAGTGGCAGGGGATCTGACATGCTGATCACCGCCGATGCCGTCGCGACAGGCTGGAAGTTGCTGCGGCCGGGCTGGATTGAAGTCTCGGCCGACGGGACCGTGGCCGGGCTGGGTGAGGGCGCCGCGCCGCGCCCCGCCGACGTCGACCTCGGTGCGGTGACGGTCGTGCCAGGCTTCGTCGACACCCACGTGCACGGCGGGGGAGGAGCGGGCTTCGCCGCCGGCGGAGCTGACGGCGGCCCCGCCGACACGGCGACGGCCGTGCGTTTTCACCGCAGACACGGCACGACCACGCTGGTGGCATCGCTGGTTTCGGCCGGTCCCGACGAAATGCTGCGCGGTGTGGCCGAACTCGCCGACGAGGCCCGGGCCGGCTTGATCGCGGGGGTGCACCTGGAAGGCCCCTGGCTGGCGGTGAAGCGGTGTGGGGCACACGATCCCGCCGTTCTGCGTGACCCGGATCCAGAAGAGGTGGCGCGCCTGTTGAAGGCGGGCGGAGGCACCGTTCGGATGGTCACGGTGGCCCCGGAACGCGACGGTGCGCTGGCGGCCATCGAACGCATCGTCGACGCCAGCGCCGTCGCGGCCGTGGGACACACCGAGGCCACCTACGACCAGACCCGAGCCGCGATAAGTGCGGGCGCAACCGTTGGGACGCACCTGTTCAACGCGATGCGTCCGATTCACCATCGCGAACCCGGGCCGATCATCGCACTGGTCGAGGATCCGCGGGTCACCGTTGAGCTCATCGCGGACGGCGTGCACGTCCTACCGGCGTTGTACCGCCACATCACTGACAGCGTCGGTCCCAAACGGGTCACGCTGGTGACTGACGCAATGGCTGCGGCAGGTATGCCCGACGGGTCCTACCGATTGGGGCCGCTGGCGGTGGACGTCCGTGGCGCTGTGGCGCACGTGGCGGGCTCCACCACGATCGCCGGTGGTACGGCCACCATGGACCGGCTGTTCCGTTTCGCGGTGTCGCACTGCGGTTTGGCCGGCGATGAGGCCGTGCTGCTCGCGGTGCGCCAGACGTCGATCAACCCGGCGCGTGCACTGGGACTGCCCGGTCACGGCCTCGCCGTCGGAGCGGCCGCCGACCTGGTGGTACTCGACGCGGATCTTCACGTCGCGCGCGTGCTGCACCGCGGCAGATGGGTGACCTGACGGTCAGGGGTGCCAGTGGCCGTGGTTCCAGTGGCCCTTGCCCTTACCGCGTGGGCCGTCGTCGTAGACGACCTGCACGCCGGGCACTTCGATGCATGCGCTGGCGTAGCCGTACGGCCCGGTGACGCAAATGTCGGGATCCGCAGACGCTGGGGCGGCGCCTCCCAGGGCAAAGAACAATGGTCCCGCTGCGATGATTGCTGTTCCCGTTGCACGGCGAATCAGCTTCTGCGAGTTCACAATAACCTCCGGCTCAAGTCCCCCGACTGAATCGGAAACAGTTCTCTCCCACCATACGTGACGGTGCCGACCACTTCGACTCGAGTCTCGTCTCGGCGTGCCGACGGTCAGAGTCGGTACATCTCGCGGGCCATCGCGGCGTGCTCGAAGACGCGGTCGCGCTGCACGGGATAGTGCCGCCGCTTACGACGCTCACGGCGGTCGGCCGGCCGCCACATGGCCCTGTCGGCCCATCGAATCTCGTCCCACCACCGGCGCAGCAGTCCTGGGAGGGCATGCGTCAGCAGTGCGGGCTTCCCAGTGAGTAGGAGTTGGTTCATAATTAGGAAGTTACTACATACTATTTCTGAAGTAAAGAGGAAGGGTTATTAAACTCATGGGCATGGCGAAGAGGTCGTATCAGCAGTACTGCGGCATCGCCGCGGCCCTTGACCTGCTCGGGGAGCGCTGGACTTTGCTGATCGTGCGTGACCTGCTCGTGGGGCCGAAGCGGTTCACCGACCTGCTCGAAGGCCTGCCGGGTGTGGGCACGGGCCTGCTCAGTCAGCGTCTGCGCGAACTCGAAGAGGCCGGCGTGATCGAGAAGGCGGCCCTGCCCCCGCCGGCGGCCTCGACGGTGTACCGCCTCACGCCTGACGGGGAGGGACTTCGGCCCGCGATGCTGAGCCTGTTGCGCTGGGGGTCGCGTCGCCTGGGGGAACCCGACCCGCAGCAGCGCATCGACCTCGAGTCGCTGGCCCTGGGCTTCGCCGCGCATTTCGACCCGGACGCCGCCGGCGGTGTCGAGGGCGATTACCAGCTGGTGGTCGACGGTCGGCCGTTCGGTGTGCGAATCGCCAACCGGCACATCAGTGTTCGCGCCGAGACGGTCGACCGGCCGCGTGCGGTCATCACAACGGACACGGCGACGTTGATGGCGTTGAACAATCAGGCGCTCACCTTCGGTGAAGCGCTCGAGAAGAACGTGTTGACCGTGTCCGAGGGTGATGCGGGTCCGGCCTGGGAGTTGATGCGCGCGTTGGCGCTCTGACCTGCGGCGGCGGCGTTATTGGCAGATGTGGCGCTTGGTTGCCGCCCACGCCGCGGCGGCCTGCCGAGGGGTCAGCCTGAGGCCGGTGTTGGCGACGTCGCTGGGCAACTTCTTCACCACATCGGCCTCGTTGGTGGTCGCGCCGTTGGCGACGGCCTGCGCGCGCAGGGTGCACACAGATCGTGCCCACAGCTCCAGGGTGGCATGCCCATCTTCGGGGATTCCCGCTGCGGTGAGGTCCGCCCGGAATGCGGTGCGCTGCACGGGCGATTTAGTCGGCTCTGTGACGATGAACTGCGTTGGTGGCGAATCTGTTGCCGTGGGTGGCAACTCGATGACTTCGATGGATGACCGGTATGGGCTGCAACTGGCAATCAGTGCCGTTGCTGCGATCACGAATATCAACGTTCCGCGGAACATCGGGTCCCCCTTCCCCCCTTGGCTCGAGTTTAGTTTTGAGCCAGTCAATATGCTTGGGAACGGCTGAGTTCCATGTTGAGCAGGCGTGACGTGTTCATGACGGCCCAGGGGAACGTGTTCGGAGGAGACGCGGGGATGCGCGGGCGAGCGGGTGGTGTCGTCGTTGCTGACGAGCGACAGCTCTTTTCAGCGCGTCACTGCCACATCAGTGCGGAGCCGGTGTTGTCAGGCATCCGCCGAAACACTGTCGCCCATCAACCGACGACGAAATGCCGGGCATCAACCGACGCAATACAACGGTAAAAGTGCCCCCGGCAGGATTCGAACCTGCGACACCGGCTTTAGGAGAGCCTGCAAGCTCTCCTAATCGTGGGCTCGAAAGTGGTCCTGAAGTGGCGATATGGCGCCATCCGGTACCACCCGAAACTACGGCGTATCGCGGATTCACCGACCGAGCACCGACCACAGATCAGCGTTGACTTCCGGGCTCAGAAACGAGCGAAGCCCCTCGGCTGCAACCAAGGGGCTCCACGGAGGCAACTATGAAAACCACCGTTTGCGCGCGCGATCGAATCGTACCGCGGGTGCATAACTACGTCATCGGTCCTTCGATCTATGGCGGCGAGAAATGACGCCGGCGGGTCAGGTCCCCGGAGATCCGGGGGAGCCGTCGGGTGAAGATCCGCTGAGCCATTTACTTGCCGGGCCTACGGATGGGGATCGCACACGGCTTCGAGCCGAATTACTGGCTCGGGCCGCACAGGTCCGCGCGAACGGCTGGGAGTCGTATCGCGGAATCTGGTCGACCGGGGAAGTGGTCGGTGTGGCGGTGGTCCTGGCTGGTCACGCCGAACTCGCCGCGCTTGCCGAGACCGAACAGTCAGCGCTGGAGAGGTGGGCGTTCGACCTTTGGGGCTTGCAGCGTGGGCCGGCTGACGTCGAGAACGGCTGCCGAGGCACGCGTGAGTGGTTCCAGGATGTGGCGCACGAACTTGCGAACGACGAAGCCGTGCGTGATCTTCTACGGCGCGCTGCCGGTTCGCCGACTGTCAGAAGGAAGCGACCCCGCCGTATTTCGGACTCCGATGAACAGGGCGGTGCCGAATGACCATCGCGGGATTCTCGGTGGGCGTACGGAAGTCTGAAGTCACCATAGTGGCGCCCAGGTTCGCTGTAGCCGCTCGTTACGGACTGACAGCAGAGGAAGCCAAAGACTTGGCCGAGGCGCTTATGTATGCGGCCGACAGAGCTTTGCAATACGCAGAACGCCGCGGCGGACGCGGGCAATCTGCGGTCGACCGTGATGGCCAACTGGCGCAGACCTCCTTCGACGACATCCAGAAGGGTTGGCTCGGATGAGTCTGTCATTGCGCGACCCCGATAGCCACGGCGACGCGGCGGCCCGGAGCGCTTGCGCGGAGGGCCAGAGCGTCGGCGGCGCGAGCGCAGCGAGCGCCCTTGGTAGTACTCAGAGTTATTGCTTCACCACATCACCGACCAGCGGAGACCGCGTTTCGACGGTTGATTCGGGTGAGCGGCGCCGAATTCGTTGGGGTGCGCGGGCGATGCTGTGGCAGGCGTCTTCGTTGAAAGCAGTGCGCTGCTGCGGCCGGGTACTGCATAACGACGCAGTTGGCGATCCTGATGACGGTCAGGGCGTGGTTGTCAAGCGTCGCGAGGTCGATGGACGGATGGTGGCGAGTCTGCATGGCCTGATGACCTGCGGGTCAGTGTGGGCATGCCCTCGCTGCTCGGCAGTGATAGCCAATACCAGGGCTGCCGAAATCGGTGCGGCAGCACGAGAGTGTTATCGCCGCGGTGGACGGGTGTATCTGCTGACGTTGACGATGCGGCACAGCAAGAAGGACGGCCTTTCTGACCTCTGGGATTCGCTTTCCGCGGCTTGGCGTTCGGTGTTCGGAACTCGTGACTGGACGGGGCAGAAAGAACGGATGGCGCAGCGCAGGCGGGGCCGCGTCCTCCTCCCGGCGATTATGGGTGATGCGGAGCGGTTCGAAATAGCGGGCGTCACGAGAGTTGTGGAAGCGACTTACGGCAAGCCGGAACTTGGTGGACACGGCTGGCACCTTCATATCCACGCCCTCGTGTTCTCAGTGACCAGCTTGTCAAGTGGCCTCGTTGAGGATGCCGAGCGGAGACTGGGTTGCGGAGTTGATCGTGATTGGTTGGGACGAAGCATGTTTGCCGCTCGCATACATCAGCGCTGGTCACAGGGATTGGCAAAAGCCGGTTGTCGGATGCCGGGGTCGGTTGCCGTTGATGTCCGCGAGATTGCCGATGGAGGCGCTGAATACGTTGGACGGTACCTGTCTAAGTCCACATACGATGCCGCGGCACGCATAGGTCTTGAGATCGGGTGTGGCGTTGCAACGAAAGACACTCGGACAGAACGTAATCAGACTCCCTTTGAAGTGCTGGCGGATCTCGCTGAGTCAGTCGATGCTCGCGGGTTTGGAATACGTACTCCGCGTCATTGGGGCGTTCTTCCTGCTGGGAACGGTGATTGGGCTGTGATCGACAGGGATACGGGTGAAGTCGCCAGTGTGACGGCGCCCGGACGGTGGAAGGTCTGGCATGAGTGGGAGCAAGCGTCGCGTGGACGTCGTCAGATCACTTGGTCACGTCGACGGCCAAACCCTGAATCGGACCGCGAGATGCTGTGGAACGACTTGCTGGATAGTCGTGGGCGGTCAGCGGAAGTGTCGGACGAAGAAGTCGCGGTCGATGAGATCGAAGCCGAGTCGATCGGCGTTATCAGTAGACAGGTTTGGTACCAGGTATTTGCCTGGCACCCAGGGTTGATTGTGGATCTTCTAGATGCGGCTGAGCGGTGTGGTTCGTCGGCTGTTGGTGCGTTATGGCACTCCCTGGTTTCTGACGTGGATTCTGGTCCGCCAGGGGGGGTAGCGCCACCTTCTTGCGCCAGAAACCCGTTACAACCGCGACCAACAAGGAGTTGTCGGTGGCCCATGGGAGCCTATGCGGAAACAACATTGAGGAGGCTGGAATGTCCTATGTGGCGCGCCAAGTTACTCTGGACGAGCTATCCGCACCGCGCCCAACGGAGCGGGTGCCGGTTGGCTGGGCCGATGGGCTACTTAACGGCGGTATGCCCGCGCGGAAGCTCGCGATGATTTATGGACAACCTGGTGTCGGGAAATCGACGTTGTCCGTGGAGTTCGCTTGTGCTGCTGCCAAAACGGTCACCACGGTCTATGCGGCTTCGCCAGATGAGCACGACCCGCCCGACGCATGTAGTCCTGGCGATATCGTGCGGTTGGCGCATCGAATAGGTGCCCCGCTCGCTGGGGTGTATGTGGTGACCGTGGACACAATTGATGATGCCATTGAGGCCGCGACCGATGTCGGTGCGCGGATGTTGGTCGTAGATTCCGTGAATGCGTGTGCGGATTTCGATGCTCGGCGGATGAAGGCAGGTATGCGAAGGTTGCGGGCGTGGTGTCGGGATACCGACGCGGCGGCGATCGGTATTGGCATGTACGACACGGCGGGCCGGCGAGCCGGTGGCTACAGCGTTGCCTATGGAGCTGACGCGATCCTGGACCTTGATGTCGCACAAACTCCGGAGGTCCTATCCGAGGACTTGTCGCTGCGACGGCTAACTCTCTGGAAATGCAGATTTGGTCCAGTCGGCCACCAGGTGTTGCGGATGACTGGCGGTGGGCTTGTACCGTACGAAGGTCCAATTGACTCGGTGCTGCGCCACCTCATCGACCAGCCGGAAGGGCACGGCGCTACTGCGGAGGTCGAGAGCGATGATCCACCACGGCGATAGTAATCCGCATGGGATACCCCGGCATCATTGCTGGTGGCCTCCCAACTTCGCTCGATATTGGTAGTTATAGGAAGAAGTGTTACCGCCCGCCGTGGAAAAGGGTAGTTGCCCCGGAACTGCGTAGGTTCCGCTCCGCAGCACTTTCGATGTATTGAGGGCATCGTCCCTCAAGTGCATGCGGACGTGTAGTCGAGCTTTAGGACATGGCCCGGCGTACGGATCGTTCCGTGTCCAGCCTGCGAGCCATCCCGAGAGCGCTTGACGGTTACCGCCAGGCTCGGAGATTCAACTTTCTGGCATGCCGCTCGGCGTGGGCATGTCCACGCTACGCAGCAACAGGGTGCAGATGCGACTGCCGCCCGTGACTGGCTCATCGAGGGTGGGATCGAAATACTGGACTCATGCTTGGCGATGGGCTTAACGAGAACGTGCCTGAGAGCCGAACTCGTTTGCGTCCTGGCCGGGACGTGCCATTGGACTCCACGGGGCGAGGCCCGTGCATCTATACCGATAGGGCCACTTGCTGGGGCATATGTGAAGGATCGAGGAGTTCGACTAGGTACGGGTAGGTTAAGGTCGCGGTGAATGCAACTCGATGCGGTCGCTCTAACCTCTTGCTGCTTTCAGCGCGGCGGACAACCGCAGTAACTTGAGACGCACCCACCGCAGTGCCGTTCACGAAATTACGAAGTTCGGATCGGTAGAGCGGTGGTCCGTCTGCGGAGTTGTCGAACAGCTCGGTGTCACTTGTGCACACCAATGCGAAGTGCCGCCGCTGCCGACCAGGGCTATACCGGCTGGAAACCATCGAATGCTTGGGAATATTGAATGCCGATCCGTCCATACCCATGGCGGCGGTCCACGTTGCGACGAACTCTGGGTTCACATCGATCTTAGCTGCCGGAGAAAGCATGGGGGTGAACAAGACGCGCGGTGATCGGGTAACCGAAAGGAGCGCCCGCAACGAGGGCCAGATGCTAGTCCCGATCCCCCATAAGAATAGCCCGCCGTTGTTGAACCGTTCCCGCTCTTTCCGGGCGAGAATGCTCTCCGTCGGTTCACCAGCTTCAGTACCAAACTTGCTCCAACAGAATGACTCTGGGTGCTGCACGTCGTCCCCTTCGCAGGTCTGAAGAAGTCTTAGCGGGTAGCATACGGCGGGCCGCTGACAAGAGGAGCGTGATTGTACGGGCATGTTGGCATAGAGTCGACTAGACGGTGGTCGGCGGATGCGGGGAGGCGGTACTCAGTAGCTTGGCTAGTGTTGAGCAGTCGCTTCGGCGTGACCTGGAGAACGCTGGCCTGACGCGTGCTGCCATAGACGCGATATGGCCCGAGTGGTGGAGCGCGGAGGCAGAGTCTTCAGTGTCCGCGACGACGGAGCTTCGGTACACAGTCGCCAGGCGGCTAGGACTGTCCCCTCGCGCGCTCATGCACGGAGACACAGAGTTCGTGTGGCGCGACGAGGCGAAATATAAGAACCTTGGTGCTACAACGCCGGCAGAGCAGGGTGTTCTCACGTCATTTGGCGTAGCGATCGGTAAAGCGTTAATTGCGGTTGCGCCTCCTCCGGTCGGATCCCTGCCGCCGACAGCCGAGGAGTTACGAACTGCGATCCTAAAGTCCGGTCGTCTAGTGGGCCTTACAGAGCTACTTACTTTCTGTTGGGCCGTTGGAGTCGCTGTTGTGCAACTAGAGGTATTCCCTCTAAGCGCCAAGAGGATGCACGCGATGACTGTAAAGGTCGGTGACCGCTATGCAATTCTTCTTGGCAGCCGCTCGTCATACCCCGCGCAGGCATCATTTGTTGTGGCCCACGAACTGGGACATATAGCGGGAGGCCACCTCGGGGATTCGGCAGCATTGCTCGACGTCGAGGACCCGCTCGATATTGCGAACCGGGACGACGAAGAGGCCGAGGCGGATAAATACGCACTCTCGCTGCTGACGGGTTCCGCTGAACTGAGTGTGCTCGCAAACACAAGCGGATACAATGCAACGCAGGTCGCTCACGCGGCCATCCGAGAAGCTTTCACTGTTCAGATCGAACCTGGAACGCTCGCGCTTTGCCTGGCGTACTCCACTGGAAACTGGAAGCAATCGTTAGGCGCTTTGAAAATTATTTACGGCACCCAGCCGACCGGTGCTGCGGGATCGTATGTCAACAACGTTGCAAGGACTCAACTTGATCTTTCAAGCCTCAATGACCGCAACAGATACATATCGAGAGTGCTGAACCTTGGTGTCGTGGGTTGATCGATGCCCGTTGCCATAGATAATGATGTACTGCAGAAACTTAGTTCATATGGGTTGATTCCCGACCTGCAATCAGTGCTGGCGCCCTACGAACCAATCGGTGTACTCGGCGCCGCGCGCTTCATCGTGCGGCGCGCTTTGGGCCGCCTGAACTTAGGTGATGTCGATGCCTTGAAAACGTCGTTCGAGGAATTCATCCAGGGCGCTAACGAGATGGAGCCTACCGACGAGGAAATCGCCCTAGCGACAGAGTTCGAGGAAGTTGCCAACAAACAGTTGCTCGGCTTTGACGCTGGCGAAAGTCAGCTGTGTGCTATTGCGATCGTTCGCGGATTGGATGCAGTCATAACAGGAGATAAGCGTGCCATCGTAGCGGCTGAAACGGTGAGAGGCGCTGTCGACGCACTGTCAGCTCTGGTGGGAAAGCTCGTCTGTCTTGAGCAATTGATGCTGGGCGTAATTAATTCAATCGGGCACGAAATCGTCCGGCCCCGTGTTTGTGCTGTCAGGGCCGTGGACAAGGCCTTGTCGATATGCCTCAAGTGCTGGAACCCAGGCGATCCCGATCAAGAGGCCATCACGGAGGCCTTCCAGAGCTATATCGAGGATCTACGGACTAGCGCCCCGTCGCTGCTTTGCGAGGGGCATGCGTTCCCTAACTCTTGAGAAATACCGCGTACGGCTCCGTGAGCTGAGCTACGAATCCGATTGTCTTGACAAGATGATCGTCCGGTGAATCAATATCCGGGGTGATCTCTAGACAGGCTTTATCCACTCGCCCTCGTACGTACTTGCTGCCGCGTTTACCCCTACTGTTGCCGACCGCGACACGGGTCATTCCTAAGTCGATCTGATCTTCAGCTTCCTCCAGTGAATCTACGCATAGCGCGTAGCGAGAGCCAAGGACGTTAATTCCCTCGGGGATTCGAGTCCAGTTTATACCGTCGGGCGATGAGTACTCTGCCCTGATTTGCTCCGCAAAGTGCTTGGAGTCCATCGGCTCCATGGCTAGGACTATCCGCCCGCCGGCTGCCGCGCGTGCGCGCGCGAACGGTTGCACCATAGTCGCAGGGTGGCAGGTATTACCCCCGTATCCCCACATTGCGAGGCCCGTGTCCTCGATCTCTTTCCTCTTGCGCTCGATAATCTCCGTCAAGTCTTCTTGCGCATGCGTCCCGATCTTCATGTACAGGATGGCATCGCCTGGCTCAAACACTTAATTCTCCTCCAGTAGTTCGAATCGATATTCGTCCTCGCTAGCCTTGCCGTAATCTAATCGCTTACGTTCGCGTACATAACGGACGCGCGGATTCTGCGATTGGCCGTAGAAATTCCTCAAAGTCGTTGGGGCGCTAATGCTGCTAGATTCGCCACGGTCGCCGTTGTTCGGCAGCGAGGAAATGATCAGGTTGCACGACCGTAAGTCCGGGTTGTCATCGAGATGATAGCTATGTAGTTTAGGCATCATCCGGCTCACGTAAAAGCCGCGCGCGGCCGCGAATGACTGTACGCTGCCAAGAACATTCTTTGGCCACTCTAAGTCGTCGTCATCGGCAATGACGATTAGGCCATCACCGTTATAGCTCAGCGCTTCCATGCCGCGTTGAACAAACACATTGACACTGCTCCCGTTGTTGCTCGCCCCCCAGGGTGGGTTGGTGTAGAAGCAATCGAAGTTGCGAAGCTTGGGGAGGGGGTCAAGGCAGTTGTACAGAATTCCCTCGAGAGATGCGAGTCGCTCGCGATCGGCGAACCGATTGATAGCCCCGACGATTCGTTCGTCAAAGTCAAGTACCACTATGCGTGCTGGACCGTACGGGATGATACCTCGCGCCTGGAGATACGCGACACACACGCTAATCGAGTCACCGTCGCCTACGAAGATTAGTTGTTTGTCACGTGCCCAGTTGGCGACAAACTCGCTCTGCATCACCATGTCGCCGGTTTTCATGTAGATCTGGTCGAACTCGCGTATCGGCCGCGGCCTATTCTGGATGACGTCGGACACTGCATTGATCGCAGCCTTGAGGTCGATCTCTTGCGCCACCGATAGGCCCCCTGTTTATAGACTAGAGCGTCTTACGGTATCCGATTCGAGACGGAGTGGAAAGTAGCGACACATGCACGGACGGAGTGGTTCTGGAGCGCGCCCAAACAGTAGGTGGCTCGAGAGACGTTGTTCCGCAGGGGTGGTGGCGGGCGGGGCGCGCCGATTACGCCTCAGTCCATTAACGGCAGTGACGCTAGCCAGGTGTAAGTACCAAGTCGCCTAGTGGTGAGTGGCTGCCGCAATTAAGCTGACGGCGTGCGTAGGGATCGCTCGACGCGGGCGTCCGTTCGGCTGCGACCTCGTGTAAAGGAATGGAGTCTGGGTTGGCTGTCGATGTCAGGTTGGAACCCATCGCCGAAGCGCGCGGCGGTGCCATTGCCCTTCGGATGACACTCTGGGCGACGTTTGGAGTTCTTTTCGGTCTTGGGCCGGTAATAGTGAACTCAATTAAGAGTGGTATGTCGAGCGCTGGGTTGGACCTCACCGAAGTTCTCGGATACGGAGAGCTATTTATCGTTGGCGCCGTGATTGCAGGTAGCGCGATTGGTGAGCTAATTGCGGCATTTGTCGGTCGGGATTTTAGTTCGAAACCCCTCTCGTTCAAGCTAATTGCCATTCTTGCGTGCTTCGGGACACTTCTGTCGTTGCTCGCGAATACGGCCGGTTACACGGTGAGTGGCGACCCCAGTACCGTGCGTGAGTTATCGCAGTGGTTCTTCATAGCGACGCTGGTCCCGAGCGGCGCGATAATCGGAATGGTGGCGACATCGTGAACACGACGGACCTGGCGACGTGGGCCGCAGTGGTAGGGGCTGCTCTTGGCCTCGTGGCGGCCGTGTACAGCATGTGGAACACCCGCAGCGCTAATGGTCGAGTGCCAGACTCGCAGATCGAGAGAGTGCACGTGGTGATCGTGTCCCCCAAAGAGGATCGTCGCTACTTCCTGAGTGTTCCCGAGGGCATCGATACACCGACACTGTTGGACAGCATCGCAACGGCGATCGAGCAGGCTGAGTCACGACGTGTGAGTCGTGCCGATACTCACGATGAGGAGCACGTCGACTAGCAACTAGCATGCACTACGTATGGTTCGGCGATTGCCTGCGGGCAGTTGATCGTCGTCCTAGGTGTCAGAGCGGACAAAGCTTGCCAAAGAACTTGCTAAAGCCAAGGCACGGGGATATGGGCCCTAGGCACACTGGCTTACGGATGCGATAGTTCACCGGCAGCGGGCCGCTCTCGCAGAACTTACGTGAGCGAACTCTTTACTAACGCGTTGTGACTGTGATTACCGGGATGTTCGACAGTAAGCTGGATTCTGCTCTCTCACTAGGGGTTCGGATTTCGATGAGTCGGCCGTATTCGAGGCAGACGGACCATGTTGGGTTTGTGTCGGATCTAGCTCGATTGCTCAGGAGCGCCTGATGTGCGGATGCCGCAGCTAACCCGACACTCTGGGTGTGATTCATGAACCGTTCGAGCGCGTGCAGCGCTCGCTGATAGCTAGCTTGCAGATCGTTCCGCGACTGGCTCAGTTGCGATCTGCTTTGAAGGACTTCGATCAGTGGGTGCTTCGTCGGAAGCGTTCGCCGAAAGATACTGGAATGCCACATGATTGCACGGTGATCGTGCAGTCTCTCGGCGTGCCTTTTCCAAGATGCGACTAATTGACGTTGGGCCTTGGGGCCAAGCCCGGCCTCGAACCTGCTTGCGTCTCTGTATGCGAGTCGTGCTGATGCGGCGAGCATTTCCAACGAGTCGGCAATGGCAAGCTTGGAGATCATCAGTGACTTCTCCGTTGTCCGCCGCGAGAACCACGAGACCTGAGGCGTCTTGCACAGATGAACGTATTGTGCTCTCGTTCGTGCGAATATCTGTGCCTGTTCTGCGAGGAGGTCAGATAATCTGGCCATGTCGTCGACTCGCGGCTGGACCCATGTGTTCCAGTCTGCGGGAGTCAATAGATCACCAGCGTGAGTCGTATCGCGGCTGTCGATCTCGAACAGGACGGCATACTTCATCCGCTGCAGTGCGTTGGCCATCTCGATAACCTCGTCCGCGAAGATTTGTCTGTCCGCTCCCTTCAGCGATTGCCCGACCGTTGCAGAACTGTGCATTCGAATGTCGATTGGTGGGATGCAGCCAGTCGCGACGAGAGCCTCGTTCACTCTGTCGATCAGATTAATCGCCGTCTGGGTCTTGAACCGAGTGGTGCTTGTCACGGCGCACCCCGTGGATTGACGCACCAAGTTGGGTGGGGCGCCGGCAGCTATCGCAAGATGGGCGAGGGGTGGTAGCGCATTGGCTAGTGAGTACGCGGTTGCGACGAGCTGGTTGGCGTTCATCGCTCTGAGTTCATCGGTCGTCATGTCGGGACGATAACGCCAGGGCGCGACATCACGGCCGATCACTGTAATCCGCCGTCGACTCAGGGGCTCGAACCCGCGCTGAATGGGCTCTGAACTGGTGTTATTGGGCGACGATCGCCGTCGGCTCGTGCGGTCGTTTTTTGGGGCAGGCTTGCTCATGCGGGACGTCCCCGCAGATGCGAGAGAGGTCTGATTGATGCCTGATCTGACGAGCCTGAAGGTCCCGGTGCCACCCGAACTGTTGTTGCTGATCGGCACCGGCGGCGGTGGGCGCACTAGAACGCTATACCGGGACGGCGCCGCCACGGAAGAGCTCGTCCAGCGAGATGGGGCAGCGGTACATCGGCTTTCGGGTGTGGCGGTATCCGTCGCCGGTGTCGGTATGGACGGCGCCATTGTGGAAACAACGACTCCGCTTGAGACCGTGGAAGCTGGGACCATCTTTCGTGTTGAGGGTGCGGCGGAGCTTACGGTCCGCGCCGACGTCCGTCCTGGCTTCGGTGATCGCGGGCCGCGCGGCACTCTTGCAGTGTCGGTGTATGCGCAGACATTGACTCCAGTCGGAACCGTTGATCAACTGCTGCGCAGTGGGTCTCGCCGAGGGGGTGGCGAGTGATCTGGCGGTCACGAAGGAAGTCGGAGTACTCCGATCCATTCAGATTGTCGGCCGCGGGACGCGTCCGCGCAGCTATCGCCTGGACGCGAGGCCCCGTCAGGCTAACGCGTTGGATGGCATCTGTGCTGGTTGTATGTGCGGTCATCACAAGCGTTGCGGTGGTTCGGAGCGCGGTGATGCACGGTGCATCACCGCAGTCGGCGGAAGCTCGAACTCGAGTCCGTGACGCGACAGCGACCCAGGCGATGCCAGTCGATGACAGGCTTCGCGCTGGCCCGATTTTGTCAGAGGTGTTGGAAAGGCCAGGATTTGAGTGCCAGCCGATGCCAGATCACGACCTGATGTACTTCAACCCGTTTGACGACGGTCCCATCGTGGTTGCGATCGACGCGAACGGGGTCGTCTGGGGACCAGCTTGCGTGGTGAGTGAGGGCTATACCAGTGTCTAAAGGTGACGATCTCTTGGCAGCGTTTCCCATCCATCGTCAGGCGTCGATTATCCGAGCGCATTTAGTGCAGACCCGCGTTACTCCGGAATCTCCTGAAATACCGATGTACAGATCTGCAGATGACATCAGACGAGTGATAGCGGTGCTGAACAGCACACCGTGTCCATCCGACCGGCGTTCTTCCCTGAATCATCCGCCAACGTTCAGGAACGCATCAAGAAGACGGATGTACTCCAAGCTTGTGGATTCGTTTGGCACGCTTTGCAGCGTTTGCGAGTTGAACTACGGCGTGTACATCGATCACGATCACCTTGACCGCGGCGTTAGGGGTTTGGTGTGTCGTGACTGCAATCGCTTCATCGAGTGGTGTGGTCACCCAGATCCGGCATCGTGCCGGATGGCGTGGTACTTGAATTCCCCTCCTGCGGAGCGTATGGGTCTACGCTATCCCGCCAGTCACAAGATGCGGGCGAACGATGCCGTGCGCGAGGTGATGCTGGGGTTCGACATATTCGATCGCACCGCGTGGCCCTCACCGTATCCGTGTGACTGGGAGTGGCGGGTTCCACCTGATGCTGAGCTTAAAGAGATTGATTTGGAGTGGTTTCGGCAACATCCAGGAGCAGAGGGCGCCGCTTATAGGCTGGCGACAGCAGATCGGGCCGCCCGAAAGTTAGCAGACGCAGATCATGCGAGCTCATAGGCTCTTAGTGCTGTGCGGTGTAACGCTTGTGGCGCTTTGGTGGGCTTCCTTAGTAGGCCTCGGCAACGCCGCGTTGCTGTGCGGCGGTGCTGCGATGTTGGCGATTCCTGCTGTGCGACTTGTTGGTCGGGTTCGGAAATGCCTACAGATTCGGAGGTATGGAGCGGGGTTGAGGTATGCGATGTCCATACTTTCCAACGCTGACAGATGGGCCGACATGGTCGAGATTCTCGGGTTGGCGGTCGATGCCGATATTCGGCGTTCGCGATGTCGGCGGGTCACGGCATTCGTCACGGGAGAGGGTCAGCTCGATCGTCGTGCAGTCCGCTACATCCCGGTAGTCGTCAAAATGAACGCCCAACCGTACGGCCTGGCTGTAACAGTCATCATCGCCCCTGGCCAAAGCCGGGACGACTGGATCCGCCGTTCCCGGCAGCTCAGTGCCGCGCTACGCGTGGAGCGTGTCGTGGTAGTTGAGCCGCGTCCTGGGGTCGTGGAGTTGCAGTTGCGCGTTCGTGATCCGCTAAGAGCTCTCACTGTTCTGTCCGAACCGCTGATCGCTGACGGCTGGCGACTTCCCCTCGGTGTAGACGAACGTGGCGTGCTGGTCGCTGGGGCGTGTCGGAACGTGAGCGGAGTTGTAGTCGGGGGAGTTCCCGGGGGAGGCAAGAGCGCGTGGCTGTCGATGGCACTCGCTTCCTTGGCTAGGCGCGAGGATGTCCAGTGGTTGCTCATCGACGGTAAGCAGGGCTACGACCTCGAACCTCTGGCCTCGCGGGCCTATCGGTACATCAGCGGCGATGAAGCCGGGGACCTGGAGGTGGTAAAGGGTGCATTGCAGGACGTTCAAGAGTTGATGCGCTGCCGGCTGCGCTGCTCGCGTGACCTTTTCGGCGAGTCAAACTTGTGGTCCGCTGGACCATCAACTACGCATCCGGTGGTTGTCGTCGTGATCGACGAGTGCCAGACGTACCTGGATGGTAAATCGTTCCCAACGCGGGAAACGAAAGCAACAGGTGCAGAGATTGATTCGATCGTTCGAGACTTGGTGAAACGCGGCAGATCCGCTGGGATCATCGTCATTTTGAGCACGCAGCGCCCGACAGCGGACAGCATCCCCACGAGTACCCGTGACAACTGCGGATTGCGGGTGTGCTTCTCCGTTCGTACTCGAGAGGCCGCAGCGGCAGTCCTGGGTGAGTTCTCGACGGAATCCGACATCAGCCCGATCGGCGCGCCGACCGGCGTCGGAGTGAGTTCGGTTGACGGTGTCGAGGTCAGATTCAGAGCTCCGTACGTTCCCGACCCTGTGCTTCGCAGACATCTGAAGGAGACAGCGCATCTGGTTTCCAATCCTCTCGAACTGCTCAGCCGTGCGCTGATGGACCTTGCCTCCGCCAACTAGTGCGACCGTTTGGACATGAACGCTGAGGAACAACAGAACTCAGGCACAAGCCGGCCGCGGCCGGCGCGTGAGCAACTCATTAATGGGAGTCGGCATGCGTAGGGGAGGAAACACGGGTGCTTCCGCACATGCGGTGTCACGTGATGGTGAACTGCTCAAGATTGATCAAGTTGCGGATCGGCTGAAAGTGTCGGTCGGCTGTATCCGGGCCTGGCGCCTGAAAGGCGAAGGCCCTCCGGCGATCCGGATCGGGACAGCCTTGCGCTGGGACTCGGCCGAAGTCGACGCATGGCTCGACTCGCGCCGAGAGTCGCGCTTGGGCTGCTAGGACGATGATCGAGTCTCGGATAGGACCGAAGGGCACCCGTGTCTACCGCGCTCGCGTGTACTTCCGCGGCAGGTATGTCGCGTCCAGGACGTTCTCGCGAAAGCGTGACGCGCAGGAATGGGAACGCAAACAAGTTGACTCACTGAAGAGTGGTGCGTGGGCCGACCCCAAGGCGGGGGAGAAGCCGGTCCGTGAATGGTGCGAAATCTGGCTGGCCGCTCAGCCCGCGAGACAGCCGGCTACGGAGCGGAAGATACGCGGCGTAATGAACAAACAGATCGCTGGCACCTTTGGGCGGCGGCCGTTGGTGTCGGTACGTCCCTCCGAGGTACAGGCTTGGGCTGCCGACATCTCGCGTCGGCAGTCCGCCGCCACAGCACGCCATTCCCTCGGAGTTCTGCGCAGAGTCTTCGACTACGCCGTACGCGATGGCGCGATCCATCGCAATCCTGCTGTCGGAATCAAACTGCCGAAGGTCCAGGGCAATGACCCTCGACCGCTCACACATGCACAGTTGTGGCAGCTCGCGGACCGTCTGAAAGAGCCGCGCGACAGGGTTCTGGTTCTCGTCGCCGGATACTGCGGGCTGCGCTGGGGAGAGTTGGCCGCGCTGCAGTGGACCGACGTCGACCTCGATGCGAGCGCCCTACGGGTTGTCCGTGCGTACTCAGAAGAAGCAGTTCGGGGTGAGTTCTCCCCGGTCAAGGATCACCAGGCGCGCACGGTACCCATTCCGCAAGTGGTGACGGATGAATTGAGGGCCTGGAAGGGCCGGCAGAAGTCATGCGGCCTTGTCTTCCCGTCCGCGACTGCCACGCCGCTTCGTAACCGAAACTTCCGCCGCGATGTGCTCGACGACGCCGTGCAGGCCCTCGACCTCGACATCACCCCGCACAACCTGCGCGACACTGCCGCCTCGCTCGCGATCCAGGCTGGGGCTTCCGTCGTGGCAGTGGCTCGGCTTCTCGGCCATGAATCGGCGGCGACCACGCTGAATCACTACGCCGCGCTGTTCCCGAGCGACCTTGATGACGTGGCCAAACGGCTGGACACAGCGGCGCGGAAGACGATCACACGCCACCTGGTGCCATCGAACACCAAGCAAGCACCGACCATACACCGACCAGAGAGGGGCGATCAGCAGTAGGGCAATCGCCCGGAAAAGCCCGCTGAACTGCAAAAATAGAAATGTGCCCCCGGCAGGATTCGAACCTGCGACACCGGCTTTAGGAGAGCCGTGCTCTATCCCCTGAGCTACGGGGGCGCGCTGGCACAGCGTACCGTCTGCGTCGCGCGTAACCGAACGGGCACCTCACGCGCTGGAGAGCCCGGACGGCCGTCAGCGCAGTTCCGCGATCACCTTCGCGAAGAACACGTCGTCCCTGCTCTGGATCGAGAACGACGAGATGCCGTACTCGGCGCGCAACTGCCGCAGCCGGTCGGCCACGTCGCGGGTTGTCCCGGAGAGCACACCGGGCAGGGTCATCAGCTGCTCATCGCTCAAGCCGGGAGCGTATCGCCTGGTCATCGAAAGGTCAGGAACGCCGGAGTTGTCCGATGGCATGGCCGTGATCGCGAGGTCGAGCACCAGATCGGCGTACCGCTCCCCAGCGACCGAGCGCACCAGGTCGATGCGGTCGGTGCCGGTGAGTCCGACGATGTCGGCATGCCGCGCGGCCACCGTGAGCACCTTGTCGCCACTGCCCGCGATCAGCAGCGGAATCTCGGGGTGGTGCCGGCGCAGGTGCTCGGCGACGTGCTCGAGGTGCGCGACGCGGGCCCCGGCGCTGGGGAAGGGGATCTCCGCGGCCTCGAACTCCTCGCGGACGTAGCCGGCGCCCAGACCGAGGTCGAGTCGGCCGTCGCTGAGTGCGTGCACGCCGGCGGCGTCGCGGGCCAGGAGCGCGGGGGAGTAGAACGCCGCGTTCATCACGTACGTGCCCAGCCTGATGGTCGACGTCGACTGCGCCACCGCGGCCAGCACCGGGAACGGCGCCGGCGCTCCCAGGTGATCGGGGATGTTCAGCACGTCGAAGCCGAGATCCTCGTAGCGCCAGGCCGTTTCCTGCAGCTGTGCGCGCGAGCGGGCCGACCGGATACCTACCGCGAATCGAAAGTCAGTGGCCATCACGCCCGATGCTAGCGGGGCCAGGTTTGGCGAGTAGGGCTTTGGTCAACCCTGCGCGCATGAGTGCAGGAGACAAGTTCAAGAACAAGATCGACGACACAGCCGGCAAGGCCAAGGAGAAGCTGGGCCAGGCCAGCGGTGATCGCAGCACGGAGAACGAGGGCAAGCTCGATCAGGCCAAGGCCAACCTCAAAGACGCTGGTGAGAAGGTGAAAGACGCCTTCAAGAAATGACGGAGTGCCCACTGTCGGGGTCGAGGAGGAGTTTCTTCTCGTCGATCCCGGCAGTGGCCAACCGCTACCCCACAACGCCGACGTCGCGCACGCTGCCCGCGAGCGCGGCGTCGAACTTCAACTGGAACTGACGACCTGTCAGGTGGAGACCGCCACCGGTGTCCACGAGATGCGTGACGATCTGCTCGACGAGATCGTCGGACTGCGCCGCGCCGCCGCCCAGGCCGCCCATCAGTGCGGCGCTCAACTGCTCGCGGTGGCACTGCCGCCGACGATCCCCCGCCATTTCCCGATCACCGACACCCCCAGGTATCACCAGATCGCGGACCGGTTCGGGATGATCGCGCACGAGCAGGGCATCAGCGGATGTCACGTCCACGTGGCCGTGCCCGACCGGGACAGCGCGGTGCGGGTCTGCACCTGGCTGCGGCCGTGGCTGCCGCTGCTGCTGGCGTTGTCGGCGAACTCCGCGATCTACCGTGAGGCGGACAGCGGTTATGCCAGTTGGCGCAGCATCCTGTGGCAGCGCTGGCCCAGCGCGGGTCCGCCGCCGGCCGTCGACTCCGCCGAGGAGTATGACGCGCTGGTCGCGCAGATGGAGGAGTCCGGGGCCATGCTCGACGACGGCATGGTCTATTGGGATGCGCGCCCGTCGGCGAAGTTCCCGACGGTCGAGATCCGCGTGGCCGACGTCCCGGCGACCGCAGCCGAGACTGCCCTGCTCGCGACCCTGGCCCGAGCCTGCGTGATGACGGCGTGTGCGCACATCGACGCGGGCAGGCCGGCGCCTGAAATCTCCGAACCCGTTCTGCGCGCGGCCTATTGGCGGTGTGCGCGCGACGGTCTGGAGGGCAGGACGCACGCGATGCTGGCGGCGTTCATCGACGAACTGCGGCCCGCGCTGGAGCAGGCCGGCGACTTCGACTATGCGCAGTCGGAGTTGAAACGCATTGTGCAGGAAGGCAACGGCGCGATGCGGCAGCGGCGGGCGTGGCGGCGCGGCGACATCCGCGATGTGCTGAAGGCCGCGGCCGAGGCGACTCTGGGGTGATCCCGCCAGCGCGAAATTGCATTCAGGGTCGTGATCCTTTGCCCGCAACAGCCCTGGGTGCAATCTCGCGGGCTGAACCGGAACCAGAATCAGATGAGCGGCAACTCCGCGAAGACCTCACCCGTCGGCGAGGTGGACCCGGCTCCGGGTTCGACGGTGAACGCCAAGGCCGTCGAGTTGCGCAGGTCAGGCACGACGGCCGTGGTCGACGGCGACACCGTCGCGGCATCCATGGTGCCAGCGGAGGTCGCACCGTCGTCGCCGACCAGCCACATCTGATAGACGGTGCCGTCCTGCGGAGGAGTGACGTCATTCATCACCAGCACGCCGGCGTTGCGCTCGTGCGAGAACACGAACGTCGCCCTGCCGCCGGTGGGGATGGGACCCGACACGGTCTGCACGTCGGGTGCGGCGAAGACCTGCTGGGCCGTCGTCGGCTGCGGCGACTCCCGCAGGACCGCGCCGACGCCGACCCCGCCCAGCCCGATCACGACTGCCGCCGCCGCGGCCAGCACCGCTGCGCGCCAACGCCGTCCGGTCCCGGGGAGACGCCGGACGGGATCCTCGGCTGCCGCGGCCAGGATGCGGTCGCGCAGCCGCGGGGGTGGTTCCACCGCGGTCGAGGTCGACACGCGTGCCATGGCCTCCCGCACGGCCCGCACCTCGTCGAAGAACTGATCGGCGTGCTCGGAGTCGGCCAGCGCGGCCTCGAGGTGATCGCGTTCGCTCTCGGGTATCGCGTGCAGTGCGTAGGGCACCGCCACGGTCAGGATGTCATCGGGGGTCGTCATCGTGTCCCCAAGCAGTTGCGCAGGCTGCGCAGTGCGTCTCGCATGCGTGACTTGATGGTCGCCAGGTTGGCCGACAATCGGTCGGACACCTGCACATAGGTCAACCCGTCGTAATAGGCGAGTTCGACACATTCGCGTTGCAGGTCGGTCAGGCTGTCCAGGCAGCTGACGACCTGTCGGCGCTCGTCGCGGATCAGCACCGACTCGCTCACAGCATCGACCGGCGGTTCGACGGTGGCCGCGCCGTACCGCGACTCCCGTCTGCCGCCGGCCTCCTCGCTGCGTACGCGGTCGACGGCGCGGCGATGGGCCAGGGTGAGCAGCCAGGCCAGTGCCGATCCGGAGGCGGGGTCGTAGCTGTCGGCGCTGCGCCAGACCTGCAGGTAGACCTCCTGCGTTGTCTCCTCGGCGTAGCCGGGGTCGCGCAGGACGCGGCTGATCAGTCCGAACACCCGAGACTTGGTGTCGTCATAGAACGCAGCGAACGCCTCGGCGTCGCGCCGAGCCACCCGGCGCAGCAGTGCGTCGAGGTCAGCTGTCACGTCTGAGAGCCTAGCGGGCGGGGAGGTGATCGTGGTCATTTACCCCCGCTTCGGTGGTCGGGGCACGAAAAAGGCAGTCCGCGAACAGTATTCGTCGAATCCGGGCCGTCCGGCCATGAACTTCTCGGCCAGTCGCGCCCCGGTGGCGTACACCAGGAAGTAGGTCATCAGCGCCGGTGAGAACACCGTGAGCAGCGCCAGGGGACCCGTGATGGTCACCAGCCAGATGCCCCACCACACACTGGCGTCGCCGAAATAGTTCGGATGGCGGGTCCAGGCCCACAGTCCGCGGTCCATGATCCGGCCGCGGTTGGCGGGGTCGGCCTTGAACGTCTTCAGCTGATGGTCACCGAGCGCCTCGAACACCAGGCCGACGCACCACAGGGCCAGGCCCACCGCCGCGACGGGCCACAGGGCGCGCGGTGTCGGACCGGCGGTCGCCGACACCTGCACCGGCAGCGACACGAACCACGCGGAGGCGCCCTGGATGACGAACACCCGACGCAGCACGTTGCGCGCCGAGAAGTCCTCTTTCAGCAGGGCCCGGTAGCGCGGGTCCTCACCCTTCCCGGCGGTCTTGCCGTGGATGTGGATCGCCAGACGCAGCCCCCAGACCGCGACGAGCGCCAGCAGCAGTATCCGTCTGCCCAGATCACCGTCGCCCAGCACCGCGGCGACGGCCGCGACGGCGACGAAGGCCAGGCCCCAGCAGACGTCGACGACGTTGGCGCGGTTGATCCGCCGACTGATCGCGAACGTCACCCCGAACACGACGATGACCGCCGCCAGCGAGGCACCCGAGACGACCAGAAAGTTCACCACCGTCCTCCGTTCGAGGCGAAGGTCCACTGGTACACGTCGAGGTAGCCGGAGCGGAACCCCGCCTCGGAGTAGGCCAGGTACAGCTCCCACATGCGACAGAAGACGTCGTCGAAGCCGAGTGCGGCCACGGCGTCGCGGCGCTGCGTGAACCGTTCCCGCCACAGCCGCAGGGTCTCGGCATAGTGCGGACGCAGCGAGCACATGTCGACGGTGCGCAGTGACGTATCGCGTTCGGTGATCGACAGGATGGCCTCCGTCGACGGCAGCAGACCGCCCGGGAAGATGTACTTCTGTATCCAGGTGTGCGTGTTGCGGCTGGCCAGCATCCGCGAATGGGGCATGGTGATCGCCTGGATCGCGACCCGCCCACCGGGCGCCACCAACGCGTCAAGGGTGCGGAAATAGGTGGGCCAGAACTCATATCCGACGGCCTCGATCATCTCGACCGAGATCACCGCGTCGTAACAGCCCGTCACGTCGCGGTAGTCGCAGAGTTCGATCGTGACGCGGTCGGACAGACCGGCGGCCGCGACGCGTTGCCGGGCCAGGTGCTGCTGTTCGGCCGACAGCGTCACCGACGTCACCTCCGCGCCGCGGGCCGCGGCGCGAAGGCTCAGTTCGCCCCAGCCCGTACCGATCTCAAGGATTCGGCTGTCCGGTCCGACGCGCGCCGTGTCGAGCAGCCGGTCGATCTTGCGATGCTGCGCGGCGGGCAGCTCGGTCCACTGCGCGGGCAGCGAGTCGAACAGCGCGCTGGAATAGGTCATGGTCTCGTCGAGGAACTCGGCGAACAGGTCATTGGACAGGTCATAGTGCTCGGCGATGTTGCGGCGGGCCTGATCCCGGCTGTTGTGATGGGTTTTCGGTTGGCGCGCAAGGGCAATGGGCCGCATCCGCTGCAACGACCGCGGAACCAGGTCCGCCACCGACGTCGCGAAGACCGTGAGCACGCCCGCCAGATCGTCCGATGTCCACTCGCCGGCCATATAGGACTCGCCGAACCCGATCAGGCCGCTGCGGCCCACGCGGCGCACCAACCGATCCGGGTGGAGCAGGCGCAGCGTCGGCAGCGTCGGGTCGGCCGCGCCGATCACGGATCCATCGGGATACAGCAGGCGCAGCGGCAACCGGCGCGCCGCGCGCTGCAGCAGGTCGTCGGCGACCAGTCCGGACAACGCGGCCACCGGCCCCCTCGGGACCGAGGCCACGCCCGGCCAGCGATCGGCGTCGATCGCTGAGGTGTCGGTGCTGGAGAGGTCGATGGTCACGGCAGTTGAGTCCTTTCGCGGACGGCTGATGGACGTGGGACGATCGGGACGCGGCGAAGCACGAGGGTGATGCCCTGGACGCGGATTCCCAACGCGCCCAACAGCGGAGCCAGTGGGGCGACGATCTGGAGCCAGGCGATGCGTGCGGTGCTGGCAGTGCGGCGTCGTCCGCGCATGGTGGCGACGAATGCGGGTTGGCCGGCCCGGTGCAGCGACACCGTGACGTCGAGGGTCTCCGCGGGTCGGGGCG
Organism: Mycobacterium sp. ACS4331; assembly: GCF_001667265.1. Lineage (GTDB taxonomy): Bacteria > Actinomycetota > Actinomycetes > Mycobacteriales > Mycobacteriaceae > Mycobacterium. The sequence goes on from NZ_LZHW01000007.1 coordinate 86,634, forward strand.
CGTGCACCAGGTAGTGGCCGTCGACTCCGTTGAACGGCGAGACGTACATGCGCTTGGGCACCACCACGCCGTCGTGCTCGGCGGGCAGCAGGTAGGCATGCCGCTGCCCGTAGGTGTTGTGCACTTCGGCGATGACGGCGCGCAGGCGGCCCGCGCGGTCGTGGCACCAGAACACGCTCAACGGGTTGAAGACGTATCCGAGCACTCGGGCCTGCAGCAGTGCTGTGACCTGTCCGCCGTGGAGGTCGACGCCGTGCTCGGCCAGGAAGGCGTCGACGCGACCCCGCAGCGTGTCCGGGCCGGGCTGGAAGTGGTCGGCGGCCTCGAAGCGCGCGAAAGGCCGCAGCCATCGGGGCAGTTCGGGCAGGTGGTCGATGTCGACGTACCAGCTGTAGCTGCGATGCTCGAAGTGGTGGTGTACGGGGGCGCGGCGAAGGTGGGTGATCCGCGTGCGGTAGATCGCCGGTGTGCTCACAACCTGCTCCCGGCGCACAGCAGGGCGTCGGCGGCCCGCACCCCGGACGCCGCACCGTCCTCGTGGAATCCCCACCCGTGGTACGCGCCCGCGAACGCCACTCGGTCATCACTGAGGGAGGGCAATCGGCCCTGCGCGGCAACGGATTCCAGGGTGTACTGCGGATGGTGGTAGGTCATCTCGGTGAGCACGGAGCCGGGGCTGATCGGCGCGTCCTCGCCCAGCGTCACCAGGAATCGCCGCGGACCGGACAGCCCCATGAGTCGGCTCACGTCGTAGGTGACGACGACCTGGTCGCGCCGGTCGGTCATCAGGTAGTTCCAGGACGCCCGGGCGCGTGAATGCCTGGGGAGCACCGATTCATCGGTGTGCAGCGTGGCGTGGTTGGTCGAGTAGCCGATCGCGCCGAGCACCGCGCGTTCCCACGCAGTCGGCTCGTCCAGCAGTGCCAGCGCCTGATCGGGATGGGTCGCGATGACGGCGGCGTCGAACTCCTCGGCGCCGAATCGGGCGGTCCGGATCTGCACGCCGAACGTCGTGCGGCGCAACCCCTGCACGGGTGTCCCGCGCCGAACCTCGTGGAGACGGCCCGCGATCGCCTCGACGTAGGTGGCCGAACCGCCGACGACCGTGCGCCAGGTCGGGGATCCGAACACCGTGAGCATGCCGTGGTGCTCGAGGAAGACGAACAGGTACCGGGCCGGGTAGTCCAGCGCGGAGTCGGGGGCGCACGACCACACCGCGGCCACCAGCGGTGTCATGAAGTATTCGGTGAAGAACGCCGAGAAGCCGTGCTGGTCAAGGAAGGCCCGCAGCGTCAGGTCGGAGTCGACGTCCTCGTGCAGCAGCGCGCTGGCGGCCCGGTGGAACCGCTTGACCTCGGCCAGCATGGCCAGGTAGCGCCAGCGCACGAGGTTCGACGGCGCGGGGACTAGGCCGCCGAGACCTCGTGCACCGGCATATTCCAGGCCGATGGCGTCGGCCCGGACGGACATCGACATGTCGGTGTCATGCGTACGCACACCGAGTTCGTCGAAGATTCGGCACAGCGTGGGATAGGTGCGGGTGTTGTGCACCAGGAATGCGGAGTCGACGGCCTCGATGACGCCGTCCCCGCGATCGAGGTGGTGGGTGTGCGCGTGCCCGCCGAGACGGTCGTCGGCCTCGAACAGCGTCACGCGGTCGTGGCGAGACAGCGTGTACGCGGCCGCCAGGCCCGCGACTCCACTTCCGATGACGGCAACGGATCGTCCGGTGTTCACATCAGGTGTTCGGAGCCGCGGCGCGGATGGATGGGTCGAGGTGCGTGGGTTGACTCACACCCAGGTCGACGCGGCGGCCGCCAGTCCCGAGACCAGCCGCGAGGTCACCACCGGCAGCCCGTCGGCGGCGGCCACGGGGCTCAGCGGGCTGATGCCCCGCACTCGCGGCGACAGCTCGAGTTGGGCGCCGCCGCCGCGCACGCGGTTGACGGGGTTGTCCGGATGCAGACCCCGCAGTTCGCGCGGAATGTCGTCGAGGTCGGTGATCACGTGATAGCCCGGCAGGTCGAGGTGACCCGCGACGTGCGAGGCGAGTGTCCGGTTGCCGCCGCCCGCGAGGAGACGGGTGCTCTGCCCCATCCGGCCGTACCCGTGCACGGACACGACGACGTCGACGTGGTCGAGGAACTCCGCCAGCCGAGCCGACTCTGCCGGATCGAACCGCGCCGACGCCAGGTGGTGCGGGTAGTCGACCGGGTGCCGGACGGTGTAGAACGAGGCGCCCGCGGCCTCGGCGGCGCGCTCGGCGATCACATCCGTCATGCGCTCCAGATCGCCGCCATGGATGGCCATGAAGCCGAACCTTGAGCGCAGCACGTGCTCCTCGTGCACATGGGGATCACTCAACAGTTCCGACAGTGTCTGCGGCCCCGGGGTGTCGGGCGCCACGCGGTGTGGCCAGCCGGCCGGATCCCAGCGGTGCAGGAACTCGATCCAGCGCTGCGGCAGCTCGTGGTGGCGCGCGCCGTCGATGATGCGTTCCAGATAGCCGGGCCGCGGCGGGCCGGGTTCCACGCGGTGGTCGATGTAGACCCAGGCGTCGGCGGGCCCGGTGGTGGCCTGCACGGTCAATCGGTCCCGGCGGTACCGCACGGGCACCCCCTCGGCGCGGTCCAGCGCCGCCAGGTCGGTCTCGGAGATGTCCCACACGATGCCGTGCACCTGCGATCCGTGGAACGGCTCGATGGTGGCCACGCCGCGTTCGTTGATCAGCCAGTCATGGTCGGCCAGCACCGCGGGTGTGGGGTCGGTGGCGTCGGGGCATCGGGCCGCCATCTGCTGCGCGCACAGGTTGGACCCGTACGCGAAGTAGCGATGGACGGCCGACCGAATGCGTCAGCCCCTGATCGTCAGACAGATGAGCACCACATTCAGCAGGGTAATCACGGTGGCGACGAGCCAGCCGAAAACCGTCGTCATCCGATGGTTCACATCGGCGCCCATCACCGACGCGCGGCTGGTCAGGCGCACCAGTGGGATCAGCGCGAACGGGATGCCGAACGACAGCACCACCTGCGACAGCACCAGGGCGCGACTGGGATCGAAGCCGACGCCGAGGATGATCAGCGCCGGGATCAGCGTCACGAGGCGGCGGACGAAGATCGGGATCGAGACCTTCAGCAGGCCCTGCATGATCATCGCGCCGGCGTAGGCGCCCACCGACGTCGACGCCAGGCCCGAGGCCAGCAGGCCGATCGCGAAGAACAGCGCCACCGTCGGCCCGAGCGCGTCGCGCACCGCGGCGTGGGCACCCTCGATGGAGTCGGTGTCGTCGCGGCCCTGCAGATTGGTCGCCGCCACGAGCAGCATCGCGATGTTGACCGATCCGGCGACCAGCATCGCCAGGGTGACATCCCACCGGGTGGCCGACAGCAGACGCCGGCGCAGCGGGCCGGGTTCGGGGTGACCGTGCCGGTCGCGGGCCAGGCCGCTGTGCAGGTACACCGCGTGCGGCATCACGGTGGCGCCCAGCATGGCCGTCGCCAACAGCACGCTCTCGGCGCCGTCGAACCGGGGGATCAGGCCCGAGGCGACCGACGCCGCGGGAGGGGTCTCGACGAACAGGCTCGTGAGGAACCCGATCGCGATGACGAGCAGCAGACCGGAGATGACGTGCTCGAACATCCGTTGCCCGCGGCGGTCCTGCACCAACAGCAGAACCATCGACACCGCACCCGTGATCAGGCCCCCGAGCACCAGGGGCAGGTCGAACAGCAGGTACAGCGCGATCGCGCCGCCCACCACCTCGGCCAGATCCGTGGCCATCGCCACCAGCTCGGCCTGCAGCCAGTAGGCGATGCGCGTGCGGCGACGGGTGTGGTCGGCGACGGCCTCGGGCAGCGAACGTCCGGTGACCAGACCGATTTTCGCGGACAGGTACTGCACCAGACCCGCCATGACGTTGGCGAGCACGATCACCCACAGCAGCAGGAACCCGAACTGCGCGCCCGCGCTGACGTTCGCCGCGACGTTGCCGGGGTCGACGTAGGCGATCGCGGCGACGAACGCGGGTCCCAGGAGGTACCAGCTGAACCGCGACGAGGTCTGTCGAGTGAGCGCCACGCGCCCACTCTAAATCCGGGTCAGCGAATCAGAAAGTTAGGAGAGCCGAAAACTGAAGATGGCCCGCATGATGCGGGAACCATCGTCACGGGCGGGTCAGAAGACCATCCCGGCGCCGAAGAACGGGTCGCCGTACCACGGCATGGCGTACACCGACGGACGCGAGTCGATCTGAACGTTGCCCGGTGACGAGCACACGGTGTTCTGGCCACCCTGGATGCCGCCACTGCCGCCGGTGGCCTCGCAATCAGGTGCAGCGACCGCTGCGGGCGCCGCTGCGATGGCGACCGCGGCACCTCCAGCCACCAGGGCGGGGATGATGAAACGCAGCACGCGCATGGGAAGTCCTTTCTTTCGGACAGTTCCTCCGCAGTGTATCGCTGCGCCCCGTCACAGGTCGGGGATGGGAAGGTCCAGATTCGGAAACGTGATCCCGCCGTCGACTTCGAGTGTCTTTCCGGTGAGGTAACTGCTCGCCGGCGACGCGAGATACACCGCGGCCGCGGCGATGTCGGCCGGATCGCCCAGGCGCCGCATCGGCGTGACGCGCTCCATCGGCTCGCGGAGCGAGTCGTTGGAGGCCACCACATCCAGTGCAGAGGTCAGGATCGAGCCGGGCGCGATGGCGTTGACCCGAATGCGCGGGCACAGGTCTAGTGCGGCCAGTCGGGTGTACTGCGCCAGCGCGCCCTTGGCGGTGCCGTATGCCGCGAACCCGCGACCGGCCACCCGGCCCATGGTCGAGGTGATGTTGATGATGCTGCCGCCACCGGAGTGCTCGAGCATCAGTGGGACGGCCGCGGTCGTCAGGGCGTGCGCGGTCAGCACGTTGAACGTGAACGCGTCCCGCAGATCCTTGGTCGAGGTGTTCAGCAACGGGGCGGGCATCGTGCCGCCGACGTTGTTGACCACGACGTCGAGACGTCCGAAGGCCTGCACCGCGGCTTCGGCCAGCGCGGCGGTGGCCTCGGGGTGCGCCAGGTCGCCGGCGACGACGTGCGCGCGGCGGCCCAGTGCCCGGATCTGGTCGGCCACCGCGTCGAGTTCGGTCTGGGTTCGTGACGCCACCACCACGTCGGCGCCCACTTCGGCGAACGCCACCGCGATGGCCGCACCCAGGCCGCGTCCCGCGCCGGTGACCACGGCGACCTGATTGTCGAGTCGGAATCTGTCGAGGATCATCGCGCGACGCTAGCAAGGCCGGGTAGGTTCACCAACGTGTGTCCGGACGCGGCAGATCTCGATCTCAGCATTGCGGCCAAGGCCCTCGCCGAACACGCGGTCGCACCGGGGTCGCCGTTGGAGCTGATGAACCGCTCAGAGAACTCCACCTACCTGCTGACCGACTCCGCGACCGGGGAACGGTCGGTGGTCCGCGTGCACCGCGGTGGTTACCACGAGCGCCATCAGATCGAATCCGAACTGATGTGGCTCGACGCCCTCAGCGCCGATGGTGCGGTCGCCGTGCCCAGGCCGCTGGCCGCCGCCGACGGGCGACGGGTGGTGACGGTGGACGTCGACGGCGCACCGCGCCATGTGGTGCGGTTCGAGTGGGTCACCGGGGCACATCCGGCGGAGGACGCGCTGGGGCAGGCCGACTTTCACGAACTCGGCCGGATAACCGCTGTGCTGCACAGGCATTCACGGACATGGTCCCGGCCCGACGGATTCGACCGGTTCGCCTGGGATTGGGACGCCTGCCTGGGCGCGGCACCCCGGTGGGGCCGATGGCAGGACTCGGCGGGCGTCGGCGAGACCGAAAGAGCCGTCCTCGACCGGGCGCAGCGGCTTCTGCGAGAGCGCCTGCGTGAGTATGGTTGTGGCCCCAACCGCTTCGGGCTGGTGCACGCCGATCTACGGTTGGCCAACCTGCTCATCGACGCCGGTGACCTCACGGTGATCGACTTCGACGACAGCGGATTCAGTTGGTTCTTCTACGACTTCGCAGCCGCGGTGTCGTTCATCGAGGATGATCCAGCGCTGCCGGCGTGGCAGGACGCCTGGCTGACCGGGTACCGCACCGTCGCGCCGGTGGACCGTGCCGACGAGGACATGCTCGCGTCGTTGGTGCTGGTGCGACGGCTGATGCTGCTGGCGTGGATGGGCACGCACGACCACGCGCTGGAAGCGCAGACCAAGCTGGCCAGCTACGCCCAGGGCAGTTGTGCGCTGGCCGAGGGCTACCTGAGTTCGGCTGGCCGCACGCTGGGCTGAACTTTTCCGGTGTTCCCTACGTAGACACCTATGTGGAACCCCGAAGCCATACCCTTGACGACACGATCGGACCGGACCCCGGTCCCGGCCTCGTCGCCGCCACCGTGGAGTTCCCGCCGCACCGCCACAGTCAGGACGAAGTGGTCTCTGCGCTCACCACTTTCGCCGGTGCGGAGTTCACCCGGTTCGCACGCAGCAGCGGTGTCGAGGCCCGCAATCTGGCGATGCCGCTGGCACGGTACAGCCAGCTGAGCGGATTCACCGAAGCCAATGAGGTGTTCGTCGACGTGGCGGTCGGTCTGGCCGAGCAGGCCCTGGAGAACGCGCTGTCGGAGGCGCGAATCCGGCCGGACGAGGTCGACGTCATCTTCTCGACCACGGTCACGGGGCTGGCGGTGCCCACCATCGACGCCCGACTGGCCACCAAGGTCGGCCTGCGACCGGACGTCAAACGCGTGCCCCTGTTCGGTCTGGGATGCGTTGCCGGGGCCGCCGGGGTGGCCCGCATGCACGACTACCTGCGCGCGTTCCCGCAGCAGGTGGCCGTCCTGGTGGCGGTGGAACTGTGTTCGCTGACCATGCAGCGCGACGACCACTCCCTGGCAAACCTGGTGGCCACCAGCCTGTTCGGCGACGGTGCCGCGGCGGTCGTGGCCGCCGGTGCCCAGCGGGGCGCGCCGGGGCCACAGGTGCTGGCCACCCGGAGTCGGCTCTATCCCGACAGCGAGAACGTGATGGGTTGGGAGATCGGCACTTCCGGCTTCAAGATCGTGTTGTCGGCGGGGGTTCCGGACGTCGCGGAGAAGTATCTCGGTGAGGACGTGAACCTGTTCTTGGCCGAATTCGGCCTCACCCCTTCCGATATCGACACCTGGGTGTGTCATCCCGGCGGTCCCAGGGTCATCGAGGCCGTCCAGGATGTGCTGGAGTTGCCCCCGATCGCACTGGACCGCACCCGGGAGTCGTTGCGCGAGCACGGCAACCTGTCGTCGGTGTCGGTGCTGGACGTGCTGCGCGCCAACCTCGCCGACCCGCCGCCACCGGGATCGCTGGGCATGATGGTCGCCATGGGCCCCGGTTTCTGCTCCGAACTGGTGCTGCTGCGTTGGTGAACCCGTACTACGTGCTGATCGCGGCCGTCGCCGTCGAGCGACTGGTCGAACTCGTCGTGTCCCAACGCAATGCGCGCTGGGCGTTCGAACGGGGCGGCAGGGAGTTCGGCCGCGGGCACTACCCGGCGATGGCGGTCCTGCACACCGCGCTTCTGGCGGGTTGTGTGCTCGAGGTGTGGCTGGCCCACCGGCCCTTCCTGCGGTGGCTGGGTTGGCCGATGCTGGTGCTCGTGGTGGCCGCACAGGTGCTGCGGTGGTGGTGCATCGCGACGCTCGGGCCGCGGTGGAACACGCGGGTGATCGTGCTGCCCGGGAAACCCCTCGTGCAGCGCGGGCCCTACCGCTGGATCCACCACCCGAACTATGTCGCGGTGGTGGTCGAGGGCGTCGCGCTGCCCCTGGTCCACACGGCCTGGGTGACGGCGCTGTGTTTCACCGTCGCCAACGCGGTGCTGCTCACCGTGCGGATCCGGGTGGAGAACATCGCGCTGGGGTACACCGATGCCCGGGTATGACGCCGACATCCTGGTGGTGGGCGGCGGCCCCGGGGGACTGGCGACGGCTCTGCACGCGCGGGCGCGGGGACTGTCGGTGATCGTCGCCGAACCCCGTGACTCGCCCATCGACAAGGCCTGCGGTGAGGGGCTGATGCCCGGCGGTCTGCGGGTGCTCGCCGATCTCGGGGTCGATCCGGCCGGGATGCCGTTTCGGGGCATCGCCTACGTCGATCGCGAGCGGCGAGTCGAGGCGCGGTTCGCCGGCGGGCCCGGTCGCGGGGTGCGCCGGACCACGCTGCACGCCGCACTGACGGCCCGCGCGCACGAGGTGGGGACCGAATGGGTCGCGGCCAAGGTGGGTGCGGTGAGCCAGGATGCCGACGGTGTCTCCGCGGCCGGAGTGCGCGCTCGGTATCTGGTGGGTGCGGACGGACTGCATTCCGCCGTGCGCCGTGCGGTCGGCATCGGTGTCACCGTCGGGCGGCCCCGTCGGGTCGGGCTGCGATGCCACTACCGCGTGCCCGCGTGGTCGGAGTTCGTCGAGGTGCACTGGTCGCCGTACGGAGAGGCCTATGTGACACCGGTGGAGCCGGATCTGGTGGGGGTGGCGATCCTGAGCAGTCACCGCCACGACCTGTCCTGGTTTCCGTGGCTCGAACGCACGCTGGCCGGGGCCAGGCAGGATCGCGAGCGCGGCGCCGGGCCTCTGCGTCAGGTGGTGGCGCGACGTGTCGCGGGCCGCGTGCTGCTGGTGGGCGACGCCGCCGGCTACGAGGACGCGCTGACCGGTGAGGGGATGAGCCTGGCGGTCAAGCAGGCGGGCGCGGCCGTGGCGGCCATCGCGGCCGAGCGTCCCGCCGACTACGAGCGGGACTGGCACCGCATCACCCGGCGGTATCGCTGGCTCACCCGGGCCCTGGTGATGGGCACGACGCCCGCGCTGGGCCGCCGCGCGGTGGTTCCGGCCTCGTCGGCACTGCCCTTCGTGTTCCGCGGTGCGGTCAACACGCTGGCGGCCTAGCGGCGTCAGTCGCGCAGCAGTGCGACCAACACGGTCTCGGCATCGCGCAGTGGCTGCACCGAACGCGCCGCACGGGCCTGCAGCAGCGCCCCCTCGATCGCGCTGACCGCCACCGACGCCTTGACATCGGCGGCCTCTCCCGATGTGCCCGCCGCCACCAGGGCCGCGCTGATCCGGCCACGCAGCGCCGCGAAGGCGTCGGCCGCCGCCGCGGCGATCGCCGGCTCGTCGGGGCTCGCGAGTGCCGCCGCGGCGATCGGGCAGCCGGTGCCGAAGTCGGCCGCCTCCAACTCGGAGATCCACCGAGCGATCATCCCGGACACGATGCCCGCGGGATCGGTCGTCGCGGCAAGCCGGTCGATCCGGGCCGCGACAATCGCACCCGCGGTCTGGGTGGCGGTGACCATGAGGTCCTCCTTGCCCCCAGGGAAGTGCTGGTAGATCGAGTTGCGGGCGGCCGAACTGCGTTTCAGCAGATCCGACAGTCCGGTGGCGTGCACACCGCGTTCCTGCACCATGGCGATCGCCGTGCTGATCAACCGGTCGCGGGGTCCGGGCCTGGTCATTTCTTCGATGCAGCTTTCTTGGCGGGGGCCTTCTTGGCCGCCTTCTTGGCCGGTGCCCTCTTGGCTGGTGGCTTTTCGGCGGCGGCCTTCTTTGCCGGGGCTTTCTTGGCGGGCTCGTCATCGGCGTCGGAGTCAGAACCCTTGTCGGACTGGCCCCGCCGCTTCTTGACACTGGCTTCGAGTTTGGCCAGCAGATCCGACACGTCGTCGGACTCGTCGAGCTCAGTGGGCTGTTCCTCAACCGTGAAGGCTTCTCCGCCTTCCAGTTTCGCCTCGACCAGCTCGCGCAGCTGTTCCTGGTAGTCGTCGTGGAACTGATCGGGGTTGAAATCCTCCGACATCGAATCGACGACCTGCCCGGCCATCTTCAACTCGGCCGGCTTGATCTCGACCTTGGTGTCGAGCACCGGGAAGTCGGGATCGCGGATCTCGTCGGGCCACAGCAGCGTGTGGATCACCATGACCTCACGCTTGGAGAAGTCCTTGACCCGCAACGCCGCAAGCCGGGTCTTGTTCCGCAGCGCGAAATGCACGATGGCCACCCGGTCGGTCTCCATGAGGGTCTTGGCCAACAGCACGTACGACTTCGACGATTTGGAGTCCGGTTCGAGAAAATAGCTGCGGTCGTACAGGATCGGGTCCAGCTGGCTGGCCGGAATGAACTCCAGCACCTCGATCTCGCGGCTGCGCTCCTCGGGGAGCGTGGCGATGTCCTCGTCGGTGATGACGACGCTCTGCCCGTCGTCGGATTCGAAGGCCCGCGCGATGTCCTTGTACTCGACGACTTCGCCGCACACTTCGCAGACCCTCTTGTACCGGATCCGGCCGTTGTCCACGGCATGCACCTGATGAAACTTCAGGTCGTGATCCTCGGTCGCGCTGTAGACCTTGACCGGCACATTGACCAGGCCGAAGGCAATCGAACCCTTCCAAATGGATCGCATCTTCCCAGTATGGACCAACAAGTCCACGGGGTTAGGGGGTTAGCGCGTCCTGCCCGGGGTCCAGGCCTATCGGGGTCTGTGGATTGGCGCCCGGATTGTGGTCATGGGTGAACACCTGCGACGGCGCTGTCCGGCAGGCGCTGTCCATCGGAGTCTGATCACCCGAGCACCACGGCACGTGGTCCTCGGGATCCGCCGAGGCGGGCGCGGCCAGGATGAGCGCGGCTGCGGACGCGGCGGCGCCCAACCAGGGTGTCCAGCGCGCGTGAGCCATGTTCAAACGCTAGCAAGGTATACGTTTGGCAGGTATGGGTTCCAAGGAGCCGCAGGTCAAGCTCACCAACGCGGATAAGGTGCTGTATCCCGAGACCGGGACCACCAAGGCTGAGGTGTTCGACTACTACACCACGATCGCCGACGTCATGCTGCCGCACATCGTCGGCCGGCCCACCACGCGTAAGCGATGGCCCAACGGTGTCGAGAAGGCCGAGTTCTTCGAGAAGCAGTTGGCCTCCTCGGCGCCGGACTGGCTCAACCGCGCGAGCGTGACCCACAACAGCGGCACCACGACGTATCCGATCATCGACACCCCGGCCGGGTTGGCCTGGATCGCGCAGCAGGCCGCTCTCGAGGTGCACGTGCCGCAGTGGCGATTCGTCGACGGCAAGCCGGGACCCGCGACGCGCCTCGTGTTCGACCTGGACCCCGGTCCGGACGTGCCCATGCGGCAGGTGTGTGACGTCGCCCGAGCGGTGCGTGAACTCATGGACGATCTGGGGCTGCGCACCTTCCCGGTGACGAGCGGCAGCAAGGGCGTGCACCTGTACGTGCCCTTGGACGAACCCGTCAGTTCACGCGGAGCGGTGGTGCTGGCCAAACGGGTCGCCCAGCAGTTGGAGCAGTCGATGCCCCAACAGGTCACCGCGACCATGACCAAGAGCCTGCGCACGGGCAAGGTGTTCGTGGACTGGAGTCAGAACTCCGCGTCGAAGACCACGATCGCGCCGTACTCGATGCGGGGGCGTGCGCAGCCCACGGTCGCGACGCCACGCACCTGGGACGAGCTCGACGACCCGGATCTGGGGCAACTCGGGTATGCCGAAGTCCTTGAGCGCGTGGCCCGGGATGGGGATCTGCTTGACGGACTGGACCCGCCGATGCCCGCCTCCGACCGGTTGAGCACCTACCGGTCCATGCGCGATGCCGGCAAGACCCCCGAGCCGGTTCCGAAGTCCAGACCCGCTGCGGGAAAGGACAATACGTTCGTCATCCAGGAGCATCACGCACGTCGCCTGCATTACGACTTCCGGTTGGAACGTGACGGTGTGCTGGTGTCCTGGGCCATCCCGAAGAACCTGCCCGAGACGCCATCGGTCAACCATCTGGCGGTGCACACCGAGGACCATCCGTTGGAGTACGCCACCTTCGAGGGTGATATCCCGAAGGGGGAGTACGGCGGCGGCAAAGTCATCATCTGGGATTCGGGCACGTACGAGGTCGAGAAGTTCCGCGACTGGGGCGATGACGCACAGGCCAAAGGTGAGGTGATCGTCACCCTGCACGGGGAGAAGGTGACCGGGCGTTACGCGCTGATCCAGACCGACGGGAAGAACTGGCTGGCCCATCGCACCAAGGAACAGCCCCAGCCGGCCCCCACCGATCTGGCGCCGATGCTCGCGACGCACGGCTCCGTCGCGAAACTCAAGGCGGGGCAATGGGCGTTCGAGGGCAAGTGGGACGGTTACCGGTCGTTGTTCAATGCCAACCACGGTGAGATGCAACTGCGTTCGCGCAGCGGGCGTGACATCACCGGTGAGTACCCGCAGTTGGCCGCCATCGCCGCCGACCTGTCCGATCATCACGTCCTGCTCGACGGAGAAGTGGTCGCCCTGGACGCCTCGGGCGTGCCCAGCTTCGGGGAGATGCAGAACCGCGCCCGTGCCACCCACATCGAGTTCTGGGCGTTCGACCTGCTCCACCTCGATGGACGGTCGCTGCTCAACGTCAAGTATCGGGACCGTCGCAAGCTGTTGGAGACGTTGGCCATCGACACCGACCTCGTTGTCCCCGAACAGCTTTCCGGTGACGGTGCGGAGGCGCTGGCGCATTCTGCCGAGCGGGGGTGGGAGGGCGTGGTCGCCAAGAAGTGGGATTCGACGTATCAGCCCGGGCGGCGGTCGGCGTCATGGATCAAGGACAAGAACTGGAACACCCAGGAGGTGGTCATCGGCGGGTGGCGGGTCGGTGAGGGCGGCCGGTCCGGCGGGATCGGGGCGCTGCTGATGGGAATCCCCGGCGACGCCGGCCTGGACTTCGTCGGCCGGGTCGGCACCGGATTCAGCGACAAGGAGCTGACCAAGCTCACGAAGCTGCTCGCTCCGTTGCGTACCGACGAGACCCCGTTCAACCGGAAGCTGACCGGACCCGACGCCCGCGGCGTCACGTTTGTCGAACCCGCCCTCGTCGGCGAGGTCCGCTACGGCGAACGGACCTCCGACGGGCGGCTGCGGCACCCGTCGTGGCGTGGGCTGCGGCCGGACAAGTCTCCGGATGAGGTCAGCTGGGAGTAGTTCAGCGGGCGTAGGAGTCCGCCATCTCCGCGAGTCCGTCGGCCAGGGTGACGAATGGGGTGTAGCCGAGTTCGCTTCGCGCGGCGGTGATGTCGTAGCTGCGGTCGCGACCCATGAACGTCGTGATCCAGTTCGTCAGCATCGGCGGTTCGGGCCGGCGCAGCAGGCGTGCCCCCGCGTCGAGGAGTGCGCCCAGGGGAGCCGCCACCGCGAACGGCACACTGCGGGCTGCGCTCACGTCGACACCGCGGGTGGCCAGCAGGGGGGTGAAGAGATCGCGGGCCGGCATCGGCGTGCCGTCGGTGACGTAGTACGCGCGACCGGGACGGCCACGGGTGAGTGCGAGTCGGACGGCCTCGGTGAGGTTGTCGACGTGGACGAAATCGACCGTGTGCCTGCCGTTGTCGATCCAGCTGAACTGACCGGCTTCCACGGAGGCGACGAATTGGTCCAGGGTCGACATGCCCGCACCCCAGATGAACGGCGGCCGAAGGGCCACCGTCGTCATCGTCGGTGTGACCGCGCTGAGCAGGGTGCGCTCGGTGGCGAGCTTGATGCGGCTGTAGGCGATATTGGGCCGACCTTCATCGGTGCGCTCGTCGATGACCGGCGCGCGCTGGGTGCCGCTGGCCACGCTGGCGGCGCTGATCAGGACGAACCTTGTCACTCCAGATGAGGCGGCGATCCGGTGCAGGGCAACGCTGGGCTCGAGGTTGGCCCGGCGGAAGAGGTCGTCGGGACCCCAGAACGCCATGTAGGCAGCGCCATGCACGACGGCGTCGACCCCGTGCAGTGTCGACGTCCACTGCGGTGGCGGATCACCGTTGACCAGTTCCGACAGGTCGCCGAGAACTGGCTGCGCCCCGGCCCGGCTGACGAGGTCGGCGGCGCTGTCCGTGCGGGCGAGCGCCCGCACCTCGTGCCCCGCGCCGACCAGTCGCCTGATCAGGTGCTGCCCGACGAATCCACTGCCGCCCGTGACGAAAAGTCTCATCTGCGTCTCCATTCATTCCATATCAAATCATTTGATGTCAAACTATATGGGTACTGATAGTATTTCGTCAACGTGAATGAGACGACGGGTGGACGCGCTGCGTCAGGTGCATCGGCGCAGCGCGCGGGGCGCCTCGCCGATGCGTTCGGACGCGCAGGAAAGTCGGTGGTGCGGGCCTTCGACGACCGCCTGGGGGAACATGGCGTCTCGACTCCGAGATCCAAACTGCTCGCCGAAGTGGCTCGGATGCAGCCGGTCCGGCTCGCGGATCTGGCCCGCGAGGTGGGAATCAGCCAGGGCACGGCGTCCACGCTGGTGGAGGCACTTGTTCGCGACGGACTGGTCGCCCGCGGTGTCGACGACAGCGACCGGCGCGCGATCCGCCTGACGACCACGCCCGCAGGGGAGACGCAGGCGCGAAACTGGCTCCGCGACTACGTCGTCGTCGCGGGGGAGATCTTCAGCTGCCTCACCACCGAGGAACAACGCGAGCTGACACGACTGCTCGATCGGATCACCGAATCCCTGGACCCTCCGGCTTAGCGTCAGTGCAGATTCGCCAGCTCAGGCGATGAGTGCGCGGTGGCGGTCCGGGGAGATTAAACCTCGCGGAACGCCGCGCTCTCGCCGCGGTCGCCCTCACTGGCCCATGTGGGCGGCGCCGCCGATGTGCCAGAACTGGTCGTTGATCCACTCCGTCTCGTCGGGGCAGGAGAAATGCGGTGATCGACGCCAGGTCGGAGGGCTTCCCGACCCGGGTGGTGCGCGCGCGGCGACGACGAAATCGAGCCGCTCGGGAAGAGATCACTCGATGGACGCCGGCCTACCGCCGGCCGCGGTGCAAGGCACGGTCGGTGGGCGGCGCGCGGCCGATCCACGTCAAAATATCGATATTTAGATCAAATGTTGATTTTTGCTCATGGTGTCGATAACAATAAGCCGGCCCGGTGAGGCTCGACACGTTCTAGCGCCTCACTGAGCCTTCGGGCACGTGGTCCGAGCGGCTGGAAGGAGGTCTGGAATGAACATGGAGGGCGCTGTGCAACGGGCTTCCAGGTTCGGATGGTCATCCGGAGCAGCACTCAAACCCCTTCGTGGGATCGGCGGGTTCTCCGCCATGGCCCTCGACACGTTTGTGGCGATGTTTCGACGGCCGTTCGCCTGGCGGGAGCTGCTCACCCAGACCTGGTTCGTCGCGAGGGTCTCGATGCTTCCCACGCTCATGCTGGCGATCCCGTTCGTGGTGCTGACGGTTTTCACCATCAACGTCCTGCTGTTGGAACTCGGGGCCGCGGACTACTCGGGCAGCGGTGCCGCCCTCGGCGCAGTGAACCAGATCGGACCGTTCGTGACGGTTCTGGTGGTCGCGGGCGCAGGGGCCGCGGCGATGTGTGCGGACCTGGGGGCCCGCACCATTCGCGAAGAGTTGGACGCGTTGCGTGTGATGGGGGTCGATCCGATTCAGTCGCTGATCGTGCCGAGGGTTCTCGCCGCCACGATCGTCGCCTTTCTGCTGTCCGCACTGGTGACACTCACCGGGCTGGTCGGAGCGTTCTTCTTCTCCGTGTTCTTTCAACACGTCACCCCGGGCGCGTTCGTCGCCAGCATGACGTTCATCACGGGTGTGGGAGACGTCGTGGTCTCGATCGTGAAGGCCGTCCTGTTCGGATTGACCGCCGGTCTCGTCGCCTGCTACCAGGGAACCTCGGTTGCGGGTGGGCCCGCGGGCGTGGGTCGAGCAGTGAACGAGACAGTGGTGTTCTCGTTCGTGATCCTGTTCATCATCAACCTTGTCGTCACGGCAATTGGATTCAAGGTCACGCTATGACGTCAGGGACAACGGAATTCCTTCTGCACCAGCGGTTTCCGCGGGCATTGGCAAGACTGGACGGTCTGCGACAGGGCCTGCGTGCAGTCGGGGACCAGACGAGGTTCTTCGGTCAGACGCTGCAGGCCACGATCGACATGCTTGTGCACTATCGTGCCGAGCTTCTTCGGCAGATCGCCGCGATGACCTTCGGCACCGGTGCATTGGCGATGGTAGGCGGAACCGTCGCGGTGGTGTCGTTCCTCGAACTGTCGAACGGCGCAATCGTTGCGGCGCAGGGATACAACCAGCTGTCCCAGGTCGGTGTGGAGGCACTCACCGGATTCGCCTCCGCCTATCTCAACGTTCGTCTCATCACGCCCGTGGTGGCCGCGATCGCCTTGGCCGCCACCATCGGCGCAGGCGCCACGGCCCAGCTGGGTGCAATGCGCATCAGTGAGGAGATCGACGCCTTGGAGGTGATCGGCATCCGCCCCATCGCCTATCTGGCGGCCACGCGGGTGGCTGCGGGCGTCATCGTCGTGATTCCCCTTTATTGCGTTGCGCTGTTGATGGCGTTCTGGGCCGCCAGGTTCGGTACAACCGTCTTCTACGGGCAGTCGAGCGGCGTCTATGACCACTACTTCAACACGTTCCTCATCCCGAGCGACATGCTGAACTCCTTCATGATCACGATCGCGCAGTCGGTGGTGATCATGCTGGTGCACACCTACTACGGGTTCAACGCGAGTGGGGGACCCGCCGGTGTCGGCGAGGCCGTCGGGCGGGCCACGCGCACCTCACTGATCGCATCGGCCTTCTTCGTCCTGTTCGCGACGCTGGCGCTGTATGGCCAGACCGGCAACTTCAACCTGTCGGGATAGCGTGATGCGGCATCATCGTGTTTCGTCCGAATGGCTGGCACTGCTGCTGGCGTTCCTCATCGTCGGCTTTGTCGCACTGAGTCTCGGAGCATTCAACGGGTCCTTCAGTCGGGGACTTCGGGTGCTGCTGACCGCCGACCGCACCGGTCTGGTGCTCGAACCCTACGCAAAGGTGAAGATGCGGGGGGTTCAGGTGGGTCGGGTGCTCACTGTGGGCGGTGGCACCAACCAGGCCCGGATCGAGCTGGAGATCGACCCTCGCCAAATCGACCGTATTCCAAGCAATGTGGACGCGCGGATCAACGCCACCTCCCTTTTCGGCGCCAAGTATGTCGAGCTGATCTATCCGAGCGAGCCCAGCGCAGAGCATCTCTCTGCCGGCGCGGTCCTGAAGTCCCAGAACGTCACCGTCGAGGTCAACACCGTGTTCCAGCATCTCGTTGACCTCATCAAGCAGATCGAGCCGTCGAAGCTGAACGCCGTGCTGTCCGCGGTGGCCCAAGGAGTGCGGGGGCAGGGCCAACAGATGGGTGAAGCCGTGATCGACGCCAATGAGGTTCTCATGGAGCTCAATTCGCGTTCCGAGACCATTCGCGAGAACTGGCGAACGCTGGAGGGCGTCGCCGACACCTACAGCGCGGCAGCGCAGAACATCCTCACGATCCTCGACGCCGCCAGCACCACCAGTGCGACCGTCACCGATCAACAGACCCGACTGGATGCGCTGTTGCTGGCCACTGCGGGAATGGCCCAGGCCGGAATCGACCTCATCGCCCCCAACAAGGACAACCTCGTGACGGCCATCAATGTCCTGGAGCCCACCACGGATCTGCTGATGACGTACAACCCGTCACTGACCTGCCTGCTGGTGGGTGCGAAGAAGACACTGGATTCGGGGCATGCCGACTACACGGGCGGGGCCGACGGCAAGTCGCTCATCATGGATTCCGCGCTGCTGCTGGGCGATGACCCATACCGCTACCCGGACAACCTGCCCGTCGTCGCGGCCAAAGGCGGACCGGGAGGCAAGCCCGGCTGCGGGTCACTGCCGGACGTCGCAGACAACTGGCCGGTGCGTGCGCTCATCGCCAACACCGGTTTCGGCACCGGTCTGGATTATCGGCCGAACCCCGGCATCGGGTTCCCAGGCTGGGCCAACTACTTCCCAGTCACCCGTGGTGTGCCGGAGCCGCCGAGCGTCCGTGAGCTGGGAGGGCCGGCACCTGGTCCGATCCCGTACCCCGGTGCGCCGCCCTACGGTGCCCCTCAATACGCGCCGGACGGCACGCCGCTGTATCCCGGGGTTTTCCCCAAGCCCTGAGGGCTCACCAGAACAGAAACTGCATCGTCTGTGTCCATGAGGAGGTGAATTACGTTGCGGCTCAGAATATCTGGGATCGTGTGGCGCCTGTCGATCTTTGTGCTGGTATGCCTGCTGGGCATGTTCGGCCTGGTCTCGATCTTCGCTGAGCTCAGGTTCCAACCCGAGCGGAGCTATCGAGCGATGTTCGCATCGGTCAGCGGACTCGAACCGGGAAACTTCGTGCGGATCGCCGGTGTGGAGGTCGGAAAGGTCGAGTCCGTCAGGGTTCAGTCCGACGCCACGGTGCTGGTCGAGTTCACCGCCGACGACAGCGTCGTCCTCACCGAGGCGACACGGGCGATCGTCCGATACAACGACCTGATCGGTGGCCGCTATCTCGAACTCGCCGAAGGGCCTGGGAAGCCGGTCAAGTTGGTGTCGGGAGCCACGATCTCTCTGGAGAACACCTCGCCCGCCCTTGATCTGGATGCCCTGATCGGCGGATTCCGGCCGCTGTTTCGTGCATTGGACCCCGAGCAGGTCAATGCCCTCAGCGGCCAGCTCATCCGAACTTTCCAGGGAGAGGGCCCCACGATCAACTCCATCCTGGCCCAGACCGCAGCGCTGACCTCCACGCTGGCCGACCGGGACAGGCTCATCGGTGAGGTCGTGACCAATCTGAGCACCGTGCTCGGGTCTCTCGGGGAGCACAGCGAGGAGTTTGCCGAGGCAGTCGAATCGATGTCGGAGCTTGTTCACGGCCTCGCCGCCCGAAACGAGGACCTCGGCAACAGCGTGGCCTATGGCAACGAGGCCGCTGCCTCGGTCGCCGCTCTGCTGGTCCAGGCCCGACCGTCGCTGCAGAAGGTTGTCCGTGAAACCGAGCGAACTGCCGAGATCGTCGTGGCGGACCACGAATACGTGGACCGTCTGCTCGCGACGCTCCCCGAGTCGTACCGCGTCCTCGGCCGACAGGGCCTCAACGGAGACTTCTTCTCCTTCTACCTGTGCGATCTCATCCTGAAGGTCAATGGGAAGTCCGGCCAGCCGGTCTACGTCAAGGTCGCAGGGCAGCCGACTGGCAGGTGCACACCCCGATGAAACCATTTCACGAACGGAACCTGGCCCTCCTGGGTGCCATCACCGTGGTCGGTGTGGGCCTCCTGACAGTCGGGGCGTACAACTACGACAGGCTTCCGATCTTCTCGGACACCACGACGTATGCCGCCTACTTCGAGGAGCTGGGCGGTCTCACGACCGGTGCACCGGTGCAGGTGTCGGGTGCCAAGGTCGGTGTCGTGGAGAGCATCGACCTCGAGCCGGACGGAGTCCTGGTGCGATTCGGTGTCGCTGACGACATCCACCTCGGTGATCGCTCAGAGGCGTCGATCAAGACGAAAAGCCTCCTGGGAAACAAGGTTCTCGAAGTCAGTCCGCGAGGCGACGGATCACTCACGGCCCCCATCCCGATGGATAGGACGGTGTCGCCGTATCAGCTGCCGGACGCCATCGGTGACCTGACCGCCACGGTCAGCGGACTCGACACCACTCAGCTGTCGACAGCGCTGCAGACCCTGACGGAGACGCTCGACGACACACCAGAGCATCTGAAGGTGGCGGTGGCCGGCGTCAGCCGTCTGTCGACCGTGATCAGCGAACGGGATGCGCAGCTCCGTAACCTCCTGCAGAACGCACGCAGGGCCACCGTGGTGCTGGGCGAGCGCACCGGGCAGGTGGTGGGCCTCATCCGTGACACCAACGAGCTCCTCGCGCAGCTGCGAACCCAGAGCGCCGCTCTGGACGAGATCTCCACGAACATCACGGCACTGGTCAATGAGATCAAGGGGGTGATCGCCGACAACCGCGAGAACCTGAAGCCGACGCTGGAGAAGCTCAGTGCGGTGCTGACGATCATCGAGAACCGGAAAGACGAGGTGCAGAAATCGATTCGCGGTTTCGCGACCTACGCCATGGCGCTGGGTGAGTCGTTGGGATCGGGCCCCTTCTTCAAGGCCTACCTCTCGAATCTCCTTCCTGGACAGTTCGTTCAACCGTTCATCGACGCCGCCTTCTCAGACCTGGGCCTGGACCCCAATGTGCTGTTGCCCTCCGAACGCAACGACCCACAGGTCGGTGCGCCCGCGAGCCCGGCCCTGCCGATTCCCTATCCCCGAACCGGACAGGGGGGTGAACCGCATATGACGCTGCCCGATGCCATCACCGGAAATCCAGACGATCCCCGGTACCCCTACCGCGAACCCATCCCTGCTCCGCCTCCCGGCGGGCCGCCGCCGGGACCCCCAGCACCCCCGACACCCGACGCATCGCCTGATGAGGATGGACAGTGATCAGCCGCAGAACCGGCCAGCGACTTCTCGCTCTGCTGCTGGCCGTCCTCGCCGTCGGCGGAGGCTACGTCGCGGTGCGTGAACTGCGCCAGCAGAACCGGACCAACGTCGTCGCCTATTTCGAGAACAGCAACGGCATCTACGTCGGCGACGACGTGCGGATCCGCGGGGTGACCGTCGGGCGGATCGAGGCCATCGAACCGCAGCCCACGCAGGTCAAAGTCTCCTTCTGGGTCGACAGCGCACACCCGGTGCCCGCCGACGCCAAAGCGGTCATTCTGTCGCCCACGCTGGTGGCGGCGCGAGCCGTCCAGCTGACGCCGCCGTATCGATCCGGGCCCGTCATGGTCGACCACGCCGTGATCGACCGTGACCGAACCGTGGTCCCGCTGGAGTGGGACGATTTCCGGACCCAGCTTGAACGGCTGACCGAGACGCTGCAGCCCACAGAGCCAAGCGGGGTCAGCACCCTCGGCGGCTTCGTCAGCACGGCCGCCGACAATCTGCGGGGACAGGGCCCGGCCATCCGGGATGCCGTCGTGAAACTGTCCCAGGTGGTCTCTGCGCTCGGCGACCACAGCGACGACATCTTCACCAGCGTGAAGAACCTGTCGCTGCTTGTGACGGCACTGCAGGACAGTACCGACCTGATCCGGCAGCTCAACGGAAACCTGTCTGCGGTCACGGGCCAACTGGCTAACGATCCGGACGAAGTCGCCCACGTCATCAGGGTGCTCGACGAATCGTCAAGTGAGGTCGCTGCGTTCGTCCGCGACAACCGGGAAGCCTTGGGCACCACCACGGAACGACTCTCCGCGGTGTCCTCCACGCTGGTCGACAGCCTCGATGACCTCAAGCAGCTGCTCCACATCGCACCGACCACGCTGGGCAACTTCATCAACTCCTACAATCCGGCCCAAGCGACCCTCACGGGAGCTCTGGCGGTCAACAACTTCGCGAATCCGATCAACTTTCTGTGCGGCGCCGTCCAAGCGGCATCACGGATGAATGCGGAGCAGTCCGCGAAACTCTGTGTGCAGTACCTGGCTCCGATCGTGAAGAACCGGCAGTACAACTTCCCGCCGCTGGGGATGAATCCGGTCGTGGGGACGCGGGCGCGGCCCAATGAGATCACCTACAGCGAGGACTGGATGAGACCAGACTACGTTCCGCCGCAGGTGGAGTGGCCGCCTCTGCCAGCCGAGGAGCCGCGGCCGACCCAGCAGACCGACCCATCCGTCGGGCTCGCGGGGATGATGGTGCCCTCCGGAGGTGGCTCATGACCGGTGGTCGACACTGCAGGTTGGTGGCCCTGGTGACCGTCGCGCTGGTCGCGGTGTCCGGCTGCAGCTGGCGCGGCTTGAACTCCTGGTCGCTGCCCGGCACGCAGGGCGACGGACCGGGAGCGTTCATTGTCCAAGCGCAGATGCCGAATGTGAACAACATCCACGAGAATTCGCGGGTTCGCGTCGGAGATGTCAATGTCGGCACCGTCACCAGGATTGAGCGCCAAGGCTGGCACGCGCTGGTGACGATGAGACTCAATGGTGACGTCGAGCTGCCCGCCAACTGCACTGCAATGGTGGGGCAGACGAGCCTGCTGGGTTCGCTGCACCTCGAGTTGGCCCCGCCGTCGGACCAGCCACCTCAGGGCAGGCTGGGGGAGGGGTCGGTGATTCCACTGTCATCAGCGGGTGAATTCCCCTCAACAGAACAGACATTGGCGGCCGTGTCGATGCTGCTCAACGGCGGCGGTCTGGGACAGGTGCAGGACATCAACGACGCATTCAGCACGGCGATCAACGGACGCGAGGACGACCTGCGCGGCCTCCTGCACCAGGTCGACAGCTTCGCGGGTGCGATGTACGACCAGACGGACGACATCATCGCCGCGACCGAGAGCTTGAACCGCCTGATGGCACAGTTCGCCTCTCAGAGGCCGATGATGGACAAGGCCCTTGAGGCCATTCCGGATGCGGTGACGGTGTTGAACACCAAGCGCGACAAGCTGATCGATGCCCTGGACCTGCTCGGCAGGCTCAGCGCGCTGGCTGCCGACTCCACCGCACAGACGAAGGACGCTGTGACCGCTGAGCTCGAGGACCTCGGGCCCGTGCTGGAGTCACTCGCCAATTCCGGGCCGGCGCTGACCCGATCCCTGAGTCTCTTCACCACGTACCCGTTCGTGCAGGAGAACCTCACCAAGTGGTTCCGAGGCGACTTCGCCAACATCACGCTGCTGGTGGATCTCACTTTGAGCCGCATCGATTCATCGTTCTTCACGGGCACCCGCTTCGAGGGCGACCTCACCGAGTTGGAGATGCAGTGGGGGCGCACCATCGGTCAGATCCCCAGCCCGTACACCGCCGCCAACCCACTGTTGGCGCCGTACCGTTACGACCAGGGGTCGTGACATGCACCTGAACAGACGAGTCCGACTTCAGCTGGTCTTCTTCGCGGTGATGTCCCTGCTCGCGGGCGGGCTGATCGGCTTCAACTACCTGGGCCTGCCGAATCTCCTCTTCGGCATCGGTCACTACCGCGTCACCGTGCTGCTGCCGGCGGCAGCTGGACTGTACGACGACGCAAACGTCACCTATCGCGGCACCGAAGTGGGCCGAGTGCAGGCTCTGGACCTGACGGACACCGGAGTGGCGGCCACACTGTCGCTGCGGTCGGACGTGCCGATTCCCGTCGATCTCGACGCAAAGGTGCGCAGCCAGACCGCGGTCGGTGAACAGTTCGTCGAACTCCTTCCCCGCAGTGGGCAGGGCCCCAATCTCAAAGAGGGCGACGTCATTCCAGCCGAGCGGACGACAGTCCCGCCCGACATCAGCGAGCTGCTCGACGCGACCAACCGAGGGCTGCAGGCGATTCCGGGCGATGACCTCAAGGTGGCCATCGATGAGGCCTACACC
This sequence comes from Mycobacterium sp. ACS4331, assembly GCF_001667265.1. Taxonomy (GTDB): domain Bacteria; phylum Actinomycetota; class Actinomycetes; order Mycobacteriales; family Mycobacteriaceae; genus Mycobacterium. Next base: position 109,892 of record NZ_LZHW01000007.1, read on the forward strand.
GCGGTCGGCGGTCTGGGGCCCGAGCTCTCGCGGATCGTCAAGGGCACCAACAGGCTCGCATCAGATGCCCGTCGTCAGTTGGATGACCTGACGAACGTCGTCGACCACTCCGGACCGCTGTTGCAGACCCAGGTCGACACCTCTGATGAGATCCAGGCTTGGGCGGCCAGCGTCGCGGAGATCACCGACCAGGTGCGGACCGAGGATCAGGGTGTGCGAGGGATCCTCGCGGAAGCACCCGGCACCGCGACGGAGATCCGGCAGCTGATTGAGCGGGTGCAGCCGACCCTGCCGGTTCTGCTGGCCAATCTGGTCAGCATCGGACCGGTGGCGGTCACCTATCAGCCGCACATCGAGCAGCTGCTGGTTCTACTGCCGCGGGGAGTGGAGGTGCTGCAGGGTGCGGGATTGGCCAACCGCAACACCAAGCAGGACTACAAGGGCATCAACCTGTCCTTCAAACTCAACCTGAATCTCCCGCCAGCGTGTGTGACGGGCTACCTCCCGCCGCAGCAGCAGCGCTCTCCCGGCCAGACGGACTACCCGGACCGGCCGGAGGGCGACGTCTACTGCCGGATTCCCCAGGACGCGATGAACGCGGTGCGCGGTGCGCGCAACCTGCCCTGCGTCACGCGCCCCGGCAAGAGGGCGCCCACAGTGAAGATGTGTGAGAGCGACATCGAGTACGTTCCCCTCAACGACGGATTCGCGTGGAAGGGCGACCCGAACGCCACCCTGTCGGGCCAGGCCGTGCCGCAACCGCGAGATCCGTCAGCGGCGGATGTCGTGACTCCGGCGGTCGCCCCGCCGCTGGCGGTGGCGGACTACGACCCGGCGACGGGCGGTTACATCGGGTCGGACGGGCAGCGCTACGCGCAGACTGATCTGGCAGTGGGCGCCGGCGAACGCACCTGGCAGGACCTCTTGGTGCCGCAGCGCGGCCAGTGAGCGGGGGGTGACGTTCTACAATCGTTGAGGTGATGAGCGACACAGTGTGGATGGGTGTGTGTCCTGCGCTGCCCGCGCAGGTGCAGGCTCGTTCGCTGTCCTGCGTCGAGGCGCTGTTCGGGAGGCATCTCGGATGACCGTCATTGATTCCAGGGGTTGGGAGGTGGCGCTGTCCACCTCGGTGTTGAGCTGCCAGGTGGAGATCCCCAAGCCGGGGTCGTTTCAGGGGGCGGTCAAGTCGCGTTCGTTCGCAGACCTCGAGTTCGTGGACGTCGCCGCCGGCCGACACGCGGCGTATCGCGATCGTGGAATGGTTCAGCCGGACGATGAGCCCTACTTCCTCGCCGCTCTGCAGGTGTCCGGCGAGTTCCGGGTGAGCCAGGACGGCCGAACGGCGGTCCTGCGTCCTGGTCGGTTCTGCTTCTTCGATTCGTGCCGCCCAGTGGCGATCGAGGCCGACGACGACTACCGGGGCGTCTGCGTAAAGATCCCCTACCGGGTCCTGGACTATCCCCGCAAGAACCTGGCGAGTCTCACCGCCACCGCCGTCGACGCAGACCGGGGAGTGCCCGCGGCGGTGTGGCCGATGCTGATCACCCTGAAGGACCGGGTGGACACCATCGGCTGCTCGGGGCAGTACAAACTGGCGCACGGGGTCGTCAACCTCGTCGAGTCGATGCTGTCATCGGTCGATCCGTCGATCGAACCGGCATACGCACCCCGAAGCGTGACCATCGAACAGATCAAGGGATTCATCGAGGAGCGCCTCGCCGACGATGAGCTCAGCCCCAAAATGGTGGCCGAGGCACACTTCATCTCCGTCCGGCAACTGCACTACCTGTTCGAGTCCACGGGCATGACGATGTCGGCGTGGGTCCGGGACCGACGGTTGGAGCGCTGCCAGGCGGACCTGGTCGATCCGAAACTGAGCCACCTGCCGATCTCCGCCATCGCCCGTAAGTGGGGCTTCCTGGCCGCCTCGCACTTCACGCAGGTCTTCAAGGGTGCGACGGGCATGACCCCGAGACAGTTCCGGGCCGCAGGTCGGGCGTAGCTCCCAGTTCCCTGCTACGGCAGGTGTTTTCACAGTCATGGCACTCCGTGCATGCCGTTTTCGATCGTGCGCTGCAACGACAGAGCTGTGCGCTGGCGCGACAATAAAGTGACTTGAGTCACTCTATGGTCGTACTCACGCGTTACAGCCTTGTGAAAGAGAGCGACTGTGAGTACCCAGGCCATTCCCACGACCGACGTCGACATCTTCTCCGACGAGGTGATTCTCGATCCCCATCCGACGTACCGGCAGTTGCGTGATCTCGGGCCGGCGGTCTGGATGGAGCGCCACACGGCGTGGATCGCGCCGCGCTATGCCGAGGTGCATTCGGCGCTGCAGGACTGGGAGACCTTCTCGTCGGCTTCGGGTCTCGCGCTCAATGACATCATGAACTCGGCGCAGCGCAACCTGCTCACCGCTGAACCGCCCGAGCATGCGACGTTACGGAGGGTGCTCGGAGCGCGTCTGACGCCACGTGCGCTGCGGCAGTTGGAGCCCGAGTTCCAGCGGCGGGCGGATGCGTTGATCGACGAACTGGTGGAGAAGGGGACATTCGAGGGCGTCAGCGAGTTCTCAGTAAAGTTCCCGCTCTCGGTCGTACCCGATCTGCTCGGATGCCCGCCGGGTGACAGGAGCAAGCTCCTTGATTGGGCCGCAGGAACCTTCGACGCTGCGGGCCCACTCAACGAACGGGCGCAGTCGGCCTTCGCCGTGTTCGAAGACCTGATGGCATACCTGTTGGGCATGGCCACCAATGGCGGCATGGATCCCGACGGTTGGTGGTCGGACATCCTGGTGCAGGCCAACGAACACGACATTCCGGCCGATAAGCAGCCCTTCCTGATCTTCGATTTCCTTGTGCCATCCATGGACACCACCATCAGTGCGCTGTCCACGGCTTTGTGGCAGCTGGGACAGAGCCCCGATCAATGGCAGAAGGTCCGAGAGGATCGCACGCTGATCGACAACATCGCCGACGAGGCAACGCGGTTCGAGGCGCCTGCCCGGGGATTCGCCCGCCTGCTGACCAAGGACGTCGACCTCGGAGGGGTCCACCTTCCCGCAGGTGATCGGGTGTTCCTGAGCTACTCCTCGGCCAACCGTGACGAGCGACGATGGGAGTCGCCCGACACGTTCGACATCACGCGCGACACTCGAGGACATATCGGGTTCGGCAGCGGGATCCACCGCTGCCTCGGTATGGGGTTGGCGAAGCTCGAAACACGCACGCTGTTCACCGCTTTGGCGAACCGCGTGGAGTCGTTCGAAGTCGGAGACCCCACCTGGCGCCCCAACAACATCATCCGCAATATCGGGGCCATGCCGGTCACCATCCACTCCGGCCGCTGATCCGCTGAAGAACCCCGACAACCTCAAGAAGAAAGAACGATGGGTACCAACCTCACGAGCACTTCTGCATCGAGCCATCACGACGTGATTGTGATCGGTGCGGGATTCGCTGGAATGTACGCGATCCACAAGTTCCGCGACCAACTCGGACTCGATGTCCGCGGATTCGAGGCAGCCCCCGATGTCGGCGGAACGTGGTACTGGAACCGCTATCCCGGTGCGCGAGTCGACATCGCGGGCGTCTACTACTCCTTCTCGTTCGACGAGCAGCTCCAACAGGAATGGCACTGGACGGAGCGCTATCCCGCCCAGGCCGAAATCCTGCGGTACATCGAACACGTCGCCGACCGCTACGACATCCGCCGCAGCATCACCTTCAACGCCCGTGTGACAAGCGTGACCTGGGATGACGGTGCCGACCTGTGGCGTGTCACCACCGACGCCGGAACCACCCACACGGCACGGTTCTTCGTGGCCGGCAGCGGAACCCTGTCCAGCCCGAAGAAACCCGACATCCCGGGTGTCGACAGCTTCGCCGGCCAGACGCTCATGACGTCCTCGTGGCCGGACGGCGTTGACCTGCAAGGCAAACGGGTCGGCGTCATCGGCACCGGTGCCAGCGGCGTCCAGGTGATCAGCGAGGTGTCGAAGATCGCCGGCAGCCTGACGGTGTTCCAGCGAACGCCGAACTTCGTGACCCCGATGCGTAACCACCCGATTGACCCCGTCGAGGAGGCGGCCGAGAAGGCCAGGTACGCCGAGATCCGCGAGGAGTCGCGCAACAACTTCTTCGGCATGCCCTACCACGACATCCTCCCGTCGGCGCTGGCGGCCAGCGAGCAGGAGAGGCGTGCCGTCTACGGCGACCGGTGGCAGAAGGGCGGGTTCCGCTTCCTCATGGACACCTTCGCCGACCTGCTGATCAACCGTGAAGCCAATGACACTGCGGCCGAATACATCCGGGAGCAGATCCGCGAACGTGTGAAGGATCCCGTGACCGCGGAACTGCTGTGCCCTAAGGATGAGCCCTACGGCACCAAGAGGCCGCCCCTGGAGACCGACTATCTGGACGCCTACAACCGGGAAACAGTGACGCTGGTCGACATCTCCTCCAATTCCATCGACAGTGTGATCCCCAGCGGTGTGCGGCTTGCCGATGGCACGATCCACGAACTGGACGTCCTGATCCTGGCGGTCGGCTTCGATGCGTTGACCGGGCCGCTGATGGCGATGAACATCACCGGCCGGAACGGGCAGCGCCTTGCCGACGCATGGAAGGACGGACCCGAGACCTATCTGGGGCTGATGTCCCGCGGGTTCCCCAACCTCTTCATGATCACCGGGCCGCAGAGCCCGGCGGTGACCTACACGGTTCCGCTGGCGATCGAGGACCACGTGGACTTCGCCGCCGACCTGCTGCGCCACATGGATGCGCACGGCCAACGCGTCTTCGACGTGGAACTCCAGGCTCAGCAGCAGTGGGACGTCGAAACCAACGCCATGGGTGCGATGACGCTGATGGTCGAGTCGAAGTCGTCGTGGTACATGGGCGCCAACGTTCCCGGCAAGCCGCGCAAGATTCTGCTGTACATCGGTGGTGTCCCGCGCTATCGGGGAATCTGTGACAACGTCGTGCACAACGACTTCCGCGGTCTCCGATTCGCGGCGACCTCGTCGGAGTTGACGGATGCCGTCGGTGCCCCGGCCCTGGATCCGGCCTTCATGTTCCTTGACGAGATGACCGCCAAGCAGGGCGTGACAGGTCTCAAGGAACTCGGTGTCGAGGGCGCCCGGGCGGTGGTGTCCTCGTTCCTCGAGATGCAGGCACCGCCCAGGGCCGGCGTCGAGGTCGCTGAGCAGGCCTACGGCGACGATCCCGAGCAGCGCCTGCGGGTGTACACACCCGAGGGCAGCGGACCGGGTGCGCCTGTGGTGGTGTACTTCCACGGCGGAGGGTTCGTCGGCGGCGATCTGGCGATCGCGGACGAGCCCGCGCGCGACCTCGCCACGCGCACGGGTGCGATCGTGGTGTCGGCAACCTACCGGCGCGCTCCCGAGCATCGGTTCCCGGCGGCCCACAACGATGCCTACGCGGCCCTGCGGTGGACGGTCGACAACATCGGTGCGCACGGCGGCGACCCGACTCGGATCGCCCTCGCCGGTGACTCCGCCGGCGGCAACCTGGCCGTGGCCGCCGCACTGAGGGCCAAGGCCGACGGCATTGACCTGGAGTCGCTGCTGCTGATCTATCCGCTGGTCAACCTCTCGATCGAGACGCCGTCGCGGGCCGAGTTCGCCGGCGGTCCCGTGATCACCCGGGCCGACCTGGACTGGTTCGCGGAGCAGTACGCGCCTGCGCCCGAGGACCGCACTGACCCCCGGCTCGCGCTGGACACCGCGGACCTGGAGGGACTGCCTCCGACGCTGATCCTGGCCAACGAATGCGATCCGCTGCGCGATGAAGCCATCCTGCTCGCCGACCGGATGCGTGCGACGGGCGTGGATGTCTCGGTGCGCCGGTTCGACGGCATGGGACACGGCGGGTTCTGGCTGTCGTTGGCTGTTCCCCGATGTGAGGAACAGCGCGCCGCCGCGGCTGAGTTCCTCACCTCGAACGTGACGGCCCCCAGCCTGTCCAAATGAGCAGTGCAGTGAACGCGGAACTCGAACTGACCGTCTCGGTGCGGGAGGACGTGGCCGACCGGGCTGTCGCACTCACCCTGCGGCGACCCGACGGCCGGCCGCTGCCGTGCTGGGAACCGGGAGCACACATCGATCTGGTGCTCGGTGATGGCCTCGTCCGCCAATACTCGTTGTGCGGCAACCCCGGTGAGCAGGACAGCTGGCGCATCGCGGTGCAGCTCGAACCCGATGGCCGCGGCGGGTCCCGAGAGGTGCACGAGAGGCTGCTGCCCGGAGCCACAGTGCGAGTGCGTGTTCCCCGCAACAACTTCCGGCTGGAATCCGCCGAACGGTACACCTTCATCGCCGGCGGCATCGGAATCACACCGCTGCTGCCGATGATTGCGGCGGTGAACGCGGCCGGCGCCGACTGGCACCTGACCTACGGTGGGCGGCAGCGCAGTTCGATGGCGTTCGCCGACGAGTTGGTGGCCGAGTACGGGGATCGGGTCACCGTGCGTCCGCAGGACGAGGTCGGCGTCATCGACCTGGACGCGCTGCTGGGTGCGCAGCGCACGATCGCCGCGGACGAACGCCTCTACTGCTGCGGCCCGGCGCCGTTGCTTGCCGCAGTGGAACAGCGGATTTCGGGCGACAGCAGGGACAGGCTGCGCATCGAACGCTTCGAACCCGCCGAGGACACGGTGCGTGAAACCGATCAGGCATTTGAAATCGAGCTTGCCTCGACCGGTCAGGTTCTGACTGTGGAGGCGACCGAGTCGATATTGGATGCGCTGGCCAGAGACGGCTACAAGGTCGAATCCTCCTGTCAGGAGGGTCTCTGCGGCACATGTGAAACAGGTGTGCTGGCAGGCGAGGTGGACCATCGCGACACCCTTCTCACGCCCGCTGAACGCGAGGCCAACGAGCTGATGATGATCTGCGTCTCCCGCGCCGCGTGCCCCCGCCTGGTGCTGGACCTGTGACGGCGCCGGGCCTGCGATGACGACCCCGCAAAACCCTTGAAGACGTTGGGAGTGAAGTGAACATGCGTGCCCTTCAAATCGTCGAACCCGGTCGAATCGAGGTTCGAGACGCCCCAGTGCCGGACATCGGACCGGGGGAGGTGCTGGTCAAGGTGGCCGGTGCCGGAGTCTGTCATTCCGATCTGCATCTCCTTGACCTTCCGGAATGGCCGCTGCTCAACATGACCCTCGGCCACGAGACCGCGGGACACGTGGCGGCGACCGGCCCGGGAGTCACTGGCTTCTCCGAGGGGGACGCCGTCCTGGTGGGCTTCGTGTGGTCGTGCGGAACATGTCGGGCGTGCATCGAAGGTCGTGACAATGTCTGCGTCGCGGCGGGACGGCTCTCGATGCCGCCGGCCCCCGGGATCAACTCGGACGGCGGCATGGCGGAGTACATCAAGACCGATGCGCGCCACCTGTACCCGCTCGGTGGACTCGACCCGACGAACGTCGCCCCCCTTGCAGACGCGGCGTTGACGCCGATGCACGCCGTCAACGGCGCCCGGCACCGGCTGACACCCGGAGGCACGGCCGTGGTGATCGGGGTGGGCGGACTCGGCCACATGGGCGTACAAATCCTGAAAGCCACCTCCGGGGTGAGGATCATCGCGGTCGACATCAACGCCTCGAAGCTCGACCACGCCCGGAACCTGGGGGCCGACGAGGTTCTCCTCAGCGGTCAGACGGCCGCGCGGCAGATCCTCGACCTGACTGGCGGGTACGGCGCCGATGCCGTGTTCGACTTCGTCGGTTCCCAGTCCTCGGTCGACTTGGCGACCGGTGTCGTCGCACCGGACGGCGCCCTGCGATTCGTCGGAATAGCCGGCGGCGGGTTCACCTACACCGCGGCGCCGTGGCCCACAACCGTCCCGTTCGGCGTGAGTGTCCGCAGCTCGTACGCGGGCACCAGGGTCGACCAGTATCAGGTGCTCGAACTGGCCAGGCTCGGGATGATCTCGGTCGAGACGACGACCTATCCCTTGGAGCGGGCCGTCGAGGCGTTCGACGATCTGCGGTCGGGCGTGATCACCGGTCGTGCGGTTCTGGTGCCGTGACGTGTGTGCATGCCAGAGTCGGGGGTCATCTTTCGGACGCGGACTCCACATCGCCGGAACCGGTTGCGTTGCGGCGATACTCGATGAGCGAATCGGTGGTGCGTTGAATGTGGCACTCCAGTGACTTCGCCCCCGCCTCGGCGTCGCGAGCGAGGGCGAGCTCCATCAGCTCTCGATGTTCTGCCGCGATGTCTCTGCCGGCGTCGGCACCCAGGTGGCGAGACCAATGCAGGTAGAGCTCCGAACGGTCGCGGAGGGATGTCGCGACCGACTCCAGGTGGACATTCCCGCTGCCGGCGAGCAGGGCGACGTGGAACTCTCGGTGAACCGAGGCGAACTCTCGGGTGATCAGGCCGTCGGCGTCGTTCACCGGAGTCGACGCCAACCGGTGGTGAGCGGCGACGACCGCAGCCTCCCAGGCCAAGTCGCCGTTGGAGATCGATTCGCGCAAAGTGGCCGACTCGATGATGACGCGTGCGCGGGTCAGATCGGTGAGGTCGTCGGTGGACAACGACAGGGTGCTGAAGCCCCGCTGCGGATTCGCCTGCAGGAGACCCTGCTCGGCGAGACGGCCCATCGCTTCGCGGATGACCGACAGGCTGACGTCGAATCGCTGGCTGTAGTCGACGAGCTTCAGCTTCGTCCCAGGAGGGATGCGGCCCGACAGAACCTCGTCACGGACGGCGTCGAAGACCTTCTCGGCGAGTGTCTGCTTGGCGGTTGGCTGCTTGGGGTTCGAGGGAGCCATCCGCTCCACTCTACAGCGAGCGCCCATGAATCACGTTTTTCGGTGAAATTTCGAAATTAAGCTTAAATAGCGTAAAACTAGGTGTACAACGAATGATCGTCAGTCCCCCGCGGATGGACCTTGAGTTCGCCGCGAATCGAGATTGGATTCGTCATGTCTGACAGCACTGTTCCCGTACTCATCGTGGGAGGCGGCGGCGCCGGACTGTCCGCGTCGATGCTGCTCTCCACGCTGGGAGTCGGCTCGCTGCTGGTCAGCGCGCTTCCCACCACCTCAACGGTGCCGAAGGCCCACGTGTTGGGGCAGCGCACCATGGAGATCTACACCGAGGTCGGCGCCGCCGACGAGATCTGTCGCCTCGGCACCCCCCAGGAGAACCTGGCGGCCACCGGTGTCTACGCCGCAGTGCGTGGCAGCAACCCGAACGCTGGCCGTGAGATCGGCAAGCTCGAACTCTGGGGTGCGGGATACCGCGACCCCGAGTACATCGACGCCAGCTCGTGCCCCACAGCCAATCTGCCCCAGATTCGCCTGGAGCCGATCCTTAAGGCGCGCGCCGAGGAGCTGAACCCGGGCGGCGTCCGCTTCCACCATGAACTCGTCGGCCTGGAGCAGGGGCCCGACGGGGTCCGCAGCACCATCCGGGACCTGTCCACCGGAGCCGAGTATCAGGTCGACTCGCAGTACGTGATCGGCGCCGACGGCGGTCGGACGATCAACGGCATGCTGGGCATCACGCTTCAGGGCGAACGCGACATCCTGAGCATGGTCTCCGTGCACATGTCCGCGGACCTGTCCGGCGTGCTCGACGACGACTCCGTTCTGCTGCGGGCGCTGGTGAACCCCGACCTCTACGGCGGCGCACTCAGCGGTGGCGTGATGTGCCCGATGGGCCCGGACAACTGGGGCACCAAGTCCGAGGAATGGGTCTTCCACATCGGCTACCCGTTCGGCGACCCTGACGCTGGCGACCGGGAGAAGGTCATCGACCGCATGAAGTCGCTGCTCGGACTGCCCGACCTCGACCCGGAGATCCACGCGGTCTCGGTGTGGACGATGGAAGGCGTCATCGCGGACCGCTTCCGAGTGGGGAGAGTGTTCATCGCCGGCGATGCCGCCCACAAGCACCCTCCCACAAGCGGTCTCGGTCTCAACTCCGCAGTTCACGACGTGCAGAACCTGTGCTGGAAACTCGCCGAAGTGCTGTCTGGGCGCGCTCGCGAGGCACTGCTGGATACCTACGAAATCGAGCGACGACCGGTGTTGGAGCGCAACATCGCCAACTCCGTGCGGTGCACTCGGAACCGGATCGCGTTCGAGGCCGCACTGGGGCTGTCTCCCGAGAAGTCGCCGGAGGAGAACTGGAGTGAGCTCGAGATCCTTTGGGACCAATCCCATCCGGAGCACAACGAGCGCGCGGACATCGTGAGCAACGCGCTGGCCACTCTGTCCGGCGAATTCCGGCACCACGGACTGGAATACGGCTTCACCCACACCTCGGATGCGGTCGTCGACGACGGCTCGCCGGCCCCTGTGGCCATTGACGAAATAAGGCTGTACGAGCCGAGCACCAGGCCCGGGAGCCCGCTTCCGCACGCGATGGTCTCGCGGCGAGGCGAGGTCTTCCCGCTGCAGAACCTCGCCCACGGCGGGAAGTTCGTCCTGGTCGCGGGTGAGGACGGTGGGGCCTGGGTCGACGCGGCACGCAAGATTGCCGAAGGCACGGAGCTGCCCTTGGAGGCGGTGACGGTGGGAGCCGACGACGCCGACCTGGTCGATGTGCGTTTCGCATGGCTGCGTAAGCGCGAGATCACCCGGCAGGGTGCTGTCCTGGTCCGTCCGGACCGGTTCATCGGATTCCGCAGCATCGGTGCGGTCGAAGACCCCGCGGCGGTTCTCCTTCAGGCCCTGCGTCAGATCCTGGCAAACAACGAACTGGGGACCGACAAGTGAAATTCGCCAACTACGAAGGCCGCGCTGCTCTCACCGACGGGCAGCGTGCGATCTTCGTCTCCGAGGCCAGCAACGGCAGCTTCGCCGACGAACCCGAGCGGATCTTCCCGCAGTGGGAGGACTTCGTGTGCTGGGCTGCCGACGTCGACCCGAGCGACGGGTTCGCCGTCGACCCGGCCAGGCTGGGTGCGCCCTCGCCGCACCCGCGTCAGGTGTTCGCGATCGGGCTCAACTATGCCGACCACGCCAGGGAGAGCGGGGTCGATCTGCCGACCCAGCCGACCGTGTTCACGAAATTCCCGACTTCAGTCACCGGGGCGCACAACGTGCTTGAGCTTCCCACCGACACAGTCGATTTCGAGGCGGAACTGGTCGCTGTGATCGGCACCCACGCCCATCGGGTCGCCGAGGAGGACGGGTGGGATCACATCGCCGGACTCACTGTCGGCCAAGACATCTCGGAGCGAACGCGGCAGCTGGCGGGTCCTGCACCGCAGTTCTCCCTGGGCAAGTCCTTCCCGAACTTCTCGCCCACCGGGCCGTGGCTGGTCACCGTGGACGAATTGAAGGATCGCGACCGCCTCGACGTCGGCTGTTCGGTGAACGGGACTGTGATGCAGAACGGCAACACCGTCCAACTGATCTTCTCGATCCCTCGACTTGTCGCCGAACTGTCGGAAGTGGTGCCGCTTCTGCCGGGAGACCTGATCTTCACGGGCACCCCCGCCGGGGTCGGTGGAGCCCGCAAGCCGCCTGTCTACCTGCGCAACGGTGACGTCCTCACCACCTGGGTCGACGGTATCGGCACCATCACCTCCACCTGCCGCCCCGGCACACCGTACCCCTCCCGCAACCACGCCTGATCAGGAGTCAAACAATGGCATTGCATCGGCTCGGACGTCTCACCATCGGAGTGCCCAACGTCGCCGAAACCGCGGCCTACTACCAGGAGTTCGGTCTGACTCCGCTGGGGGACAACAGTTTCGCCACAACCGATGGAGGTGAGCAGCTTCGCCTCATGCATGCACCGCGTCGTCAGGTTGTCGAGATCACCATCGGCGCAGCGGACCGGGACGACATCGGACGGATCAGTCGTCAACTGCAGAGCCTGGGCGTCGACTGCACGGTGACGGGCGACCGGATCGAGGCTCGTGAGCCCATTGCCGGCTTCACCGCCGTCGTCGAGGTCATGCCGACGCTGGATCAGGACCCAGTGCCGCCGACGCCGTACAACGGCCCGGGACGGATCGACCGCGGAAGTGGCCGGGCGCCGGGCATTCTGAGGGAGGGGCCCGTCAAGCCCCGCAAGCTCGGTCACTTCGTGATCGGCTCCACCGACCAGGAGGCCACCCAGAGGTTCTTCACCGACGGTCTCGGCCTCAAGATCAGTGACGTCATCCCGTCGGTCGCCGCCTTCATGCGGTGCTCCACCGACCACCACAACATCCTGGTGCAGCAGGCGCCGGTCAACTTCCTGCACCACACCTCGTGGCAACTCGACGACATCGACGAGATCGGCCGGGGTGCGATGTCGATGCTGGAGAAGGACCCAGCGCGTCACGTCTGGGGTCTGGGTCGGCACCACGTGGGTTCGAACTTCTTCTGGTACCTGCGGGATCCGGCGGGGAACTTCTCCGAGTACTACTCGGATCTCGACTGCATCGTCGACGACGCGCTGTGGGAGCCCGGCGTATGGGACGGCGCCCAGAGCCTGTTCAACTGGGGGCCACCGCCACCGCCGTCTTTCGTCATGCCCGAGGATCTGGCCGCACACATGACTGGATCGCACAGTGGCGCCTGATGCGTCGCAGCCGCTGTGGACGCCTTCGGCGGAGCTGGTCCGCGACTGCGAGCTGACCCGCTATCTGTCCTGGTTGGCCACCGAGCGGGGGTGGAAGTTCAGCGACTACCGGCAACTGTGGCAGTGGTCGACGACCGAACTGGACCAGTTCTGGCTGTCGGTGCGCGACTTCTTCGAACTCGACATCACCGACCCGGTCAGGGTGCTCGATGAGACGGCCGGGATGCCGAGAGTGACATGGTTCGACGGCGCCACCACGAACTACGCGGCCAACGCGCTCCAGCACTGCACAAATGACGTTGCGGTGAAGTCCCTGAACGAGAGTGGCGAACTGACCACGATGACCGGGAACGAGTTGCGCCATGCCGTGGGCGCTCTTACGCACTGGTTTCGGGAGCAGGGCATCGTCGCCGGCGACCGCATCGTCGCCTACCTGCCCAACATCGCTCAGGCCGTGGTCAGCATGCTCGCCGCGGCGTCGGTCGGTGCGGTGTGGGCGGCATGCGCGCAGGAGTACTCAGCCGAAGGCGCGGCGGATCGCTTCGCTCAGCTCGAACCGAAGATCCTGATCACCACCGACGGCTACCATCACGGCGGCAAGCGCTTTGATCGTCGGCAGGCGGCTGAGGATCTCGCCCGGAAGCTGGAATCCGTGCACACCGTGGTGTGGGTCGACAACCTGGGGCTTCTCGAATCGCCCACCGCAATCCGCTATGCCGACATCGTCGCCCAGGGCCGTGAGCCGGAGTTCACCCCCGTGGACTTCAATCACCCGCTGTGGGTGCTGTTCTCCTCGGGGACGACGGGTCGGCCCAAGGGGATCGTGCACAGCCATGGTGGAATCGCACTGGAGCACACCAAGTTCCTGGCGCTGCACGCCAACCTGACTCCTGGTTCGATGTTCCTGTGGCTGGCCACGCCCAGTTGGATGGTGTGGAACGTCCAGGTGTCGGGTCTGCTCTGCGGGGCGACGATCGCCACCTATGACGGAAGTCCCGCCTGGCCCGATGCAGGCCAACTCTGGCGCATCGCCGAGCGTTTAGAACTCGATTTCCTCGGAACGAGCGCCGCCGGCCTGATCGCTGCGCAGAAGCTCGCGACCCCGCCCCGCGAGGTGGCACCCGGACTGCGCTTGACCTCGATAGGCAGCACCGGCTCGCCGCTGCCGCCCAGCACAGCCGCCTGGGTGCAGGGGCACCTCCCCGACGTCTGGCTCGCTTCGGCGAGCGGGGGGACCGACATCTGTTCGGCGTTCGCGGGTGGTGTTCCCACCGAGCCCGTGTTCGCAGACCAGATTCAGGGACCGCTGCTGGGTGTGCGTCTGGAGGCGTGGGACGAACACGGGCAGCCCGTCGTCGGCCAGACCGCCGAAATGGTTGTCACACGCCCCATGCCGTCGATGCCGATCTGCTTCTGGCAGGACCCGCAGTACATCAAGTACATCGACGCATATTTCGATCAGTTCCCCGGCGTCTGGCGGCACGGGGACTGGATCACCGTGACGGAAGGCGGAGGCATCGTGGTCCACGGGCGTTCCGACGCCACGATGAACCGGCAGGGCGTCCGTATCGGCAGCGGTGAGATCTACGAAGTGGTCGAACATCTCGACGGTGTCCGCGACTGCCTCATCGTGGGTGTGGAACTGCCGGACGGCGGCTACTGGATGCCGCTGTTCGCGGTCCCGGCGGACGCCGTCACAGACGAACACGAGTTCTCCCAGAGTATTCGGGCAGCGATCCGCGCCGGTGCCAGTCCCCGGCATGTGCCGGACGAGGTGATCCTGGTCAGCGCCCTGCCGCACACCCGCACCGGCAAGAAACTCGAGGTTCCCGTCAAACGAATCCTGCAGGGCGCCGCCCCTGCTTCGGTGGTCAGTCCACAGGCCGTCGACGATTTCGAGGCCCTCAGCCAGTTCGTGATGCTGCGACCGGCCCTGCGCAGCAGGTGATCTCGGCGCAGTGCCCGCCAACATTCACCGATAGGAGACCACAATGATCGTCATCACCGGAGCCTCCGGACAGCTCGGGCGGCTCGTCATCGAAACCGTCCTGGAGAAGGGGTATGAGGCGGGCGACATCGTCGCGGCTGCGCGCACCCCGGAGAAGGCGGCCGATCTCGCCGATCGGGGAGTGCAGGTACGGTTCACGGACTACGACGAACCAGACACGCTGGCCCGTGCATTCGACGGCGCCGACAAGGTGTTGCTGGTCTCCGGGAATGATCCGGTTCGGAGGGTTTCGCAGCACCGTGCGGTGGTTGATGCCGCTGCAGCGGCCGGCGTCGGCCTGCTGGTGTACACGAGCTTCCTGCATGCGGATTCAGCGCCGCTCGCGCTGGCTCCCGACCACAAGGTCACTGAGGAGTACATCCGCGACTCGTTGGTTCCCTTCAGCATCCTGCGCAATGGGCAGTACACCGAAAACGTGTTCCCCGCGGTACACCAGGCGCTGCAGGCGGGGGTGATCCTCGGTTCAGCACGCGATGGGCGCACCGCCTCGGCAGCTCGCGCGGACTACGCGGCCGCCGCTGCCGCTGTTCTGACCGGAGACGGCCATGAGAACACGGCCTACGAGCTCACCGGCGACACCGCGTGGAGCCGAGCCGAACTCGCTGCAATGGTGACCGAACTGTCTGGGAAGACGATCGTCTACCAGGACCTGCCCTCCGACGAGTACGCGAAGATTCTGTGCGGAGCTGGGCTGCCGGAGCCGGTGGCCGACCTGTTCGCCCGGACGGACGTGGACATCGCCGACGGCTACTTTGCCGAGACGACGGGTGAGCTCTCCCGTCTGATCGGGCGTCCCACCACGACTCTGCGTGAGAGCCTGCTGGCGTCGGTCGGGAACTGACTCTCTATCAGTAGGAGACAGCCGACCCGCTGACCGCCTGCTCCAGCCCGCGGGTGGCCAGCTGGTCGGCCAGTTCGTTGTCGGCGATGCCTGCGTGGCCTTTGACCCAGAACCATTCGACTTGGTGCCTCGCGCAGGCCGCCTGCAGGCGCTGCCAGAGGTCGACGTTCTTCACCGGCTGCTTGGCGGCCGTCAGCCAGCCGTTGCGTTCCCAGCCGAACACCCACTTCGTGATGCCGTTGCGGACGTAGGTGCTGTCGGTGTGCAGATACACCAGCACCGGCCGGGTCAACGCTTCGAGCGCCATGATCGGCGCCATCAGTTCCATCCGGTTGTTGCTGGTGGCGCCGGGTTCGCCGCCGAACATCTCGCGCACGTGGTCGCGGTGCCGCAGCACCGCGCCCCAACCGCCGGGTCCGGGATTTGGTCGGCAGCCGCCATCGGTGTGGATGATGACGGGATCGGTGTCCATGGACTCAGAGAATAGGCGTCGAGATCATTGCCGTCGGTACCGACATTCCGAAGGCGCGGTGCTGCACCGTGGTGATCCTTCTCCCAGGCTGCACCGCGTCCTTGACCGGGGTTCTGTGCTCACCGAAGAACTCGGCCGTCGCGTCGACGTCGTCGACGACGTAGGTGATGCCCCACAGCCGCGACGGCCCCTCTTCGGCCGTGTCCGGCGAGCCCACCATCTCCAGGATGGGCTCCCCCAGGCGGTAGAAGATCTGTTTGACCTGCCGTCCGCCGAGTTCAGCGTCGCGTTCGCGGCGCGGTTCGAGACCTACCTTCGCCAGGGTCTCTATGGTGCGCGTCAGGTTCGGGGTGAGCAGCACGATGTGGTCGATTGAGGCTGCGCCGTTGGCGTGCGTGACGGGTTCCGTCGGCTCCGCCGCCGTGGTGAGCGGGATGCCGTCGAGGTTGTTCGGCGCATCTGCCGGCAGGTCGCGCAGCGCCCAGGCCACGATGCCTTTGCCGCGGTCGCGGCCGACCAGGCGGATGCACACCCCGCCGACGCGGCAGACTCCGTTCTGCACCATGAACCCGGCCTTCTCCCATGTCTCTGGTTCGTCGGCGACGTCGACGGTGTCCACGGTGACGGGCATGGGGTCAGCGTACAAATTCTGTCGGTGTCTGCTCCTGGCTCGGGTTGGAGCTCGCTGTCGACGAGCGACTCATTGTGTCCATCCAGAAGCGGTTGGACCAGCTGGGCAGAGTCTCGCCCTCTCCGGAAGCACCTCTCTGAATTGCCCGCCTCTGAGCGAATTTCGACGGGTGGGGGGAGGATTCGGCGTCGGACCTTTTCACGCGGGGCTGTCGGGTGCGTCTTTGAATTGCCCGCCTCAGAGCGAATTTCGACGGGTCGGGAAGATGTCGGTGGTGTGTGCCATGGTGCGGCATGACAATTCGACTGCGGGGCACGGATCTGCGGTACGTGCTCATCGACATGATCTACACATGCGGTCCCATGACCGTCAGCGACATGGTGGCCGAACTCGCCCGTCAGGGTTTCACGGTTCACGGCCACCCGCCCAGACGGTTTCCGACGCACTGCGCTGGGACCGACGCCGGGGCCGGGTGGTTCGACTGGGGTGGGGTACTTACGGCCCGGGAGCTATGCCACGTTCCACCGAGTACCGGATCGATCACCGATCTCTGGCACTGCGCATGGCCGCCCGGAAGGCGTTTCTGGCGAGGGAGTTCGACACCTGAGTGGCCGCTGCGACCTAAGAGCGTGTGAAATTCGCTCCGAGGCGGGCATTTCGGAGGGGTGGTTCGGGAAGTGGCGGGGGTGGTGCGCCTGTGTTCTGGGCGCGATGGGTGCCTGTCGAGGCGCGCCGGTGTGGGAAGTTCGCTCCGAGGCGGGCATTTCGGAGGGGTGGTTCGGGAAGTGGCGGGGGCGATGCGCCTGTGTTCTGGGCGCAGTGGGTGCCTGTCGAGGCGCACCGATGCGTGAAATTCGCTCCGAGGCGGGCATTTCAGAGAGGTTCCCCGGAGAGAGATGGGGCCGCCAAACCTGGCGGCCCCAGCCGAACAGGGACAGCCAGACCTACTGTCCCAGCACCGTCCTCAGCGCATCGAGCACCGACGCGTCCTCAATCGTCGACGGCACCGGCTCGTCACGGCCCGCCGCGATGCCCCGCAGCGTTTTGCGCAGGATCTTGCCGGACCGTGTCTTCGGCAGCGCCGGAACCACATCGACCATCTTGAAGGCCGCGACGGCACCGATCTCCTCGCGCACCAACGCGACGAGTTCCGAGGTCAACTCCTGCGGTTCGGCGCCGGCCTTGAGCACGACCAGACCGCGCGGGGCCTGCCCCTTGATCTCGTCGGGCACGCCGATGACGGCGCACTCGGCCACCGACGGATGCGTCGCGAGCACCTCTTCGATGGCGCCCGTGGACAACCGGTGCCCGGCCACGTTGATGACGTCGTCGGTGCGGCCCATCACAAAGAGGTAGCCGTCGGAGTCGAACCGCCCGCCGTCGCCGGTCAGGTAGTAGCCGGGATGCTCGGACAGGTACGAGGCCTCATACCGTGCGTCGGCGTTCCACAGCGTCGGCAGCGTGCCGGGCGGCAGGGGCAGGGCGATGCAGATCGAGCCCTCTTCGCCGGGTTCGCAGCGGTACCCGTCGTCGTGGAGGACCTGCACGTTGTACCCGGGCATCGGCTTGGTCGGTGAACCGGCCTTGATCGGGAACTGCTCCACCCCCATGGGGTTGGCGGCGATCGCCCATCCGGTCTCGGTCTGCCACCAGTGGTCGACGACGGGCACGCCCAGGTTGTCGGTGGCCCAGTGGTAGGTGTCTGGATCGAGCCGCTCGCCGGCGACGAAGAGATACTTCAGGCTCGAGATGTCATGCTCGGCAAGATGTTTGGCGGTGGGATCCTCTTTGCGGATGACCCGGATGGCGGTGGGGGCGGTGAAGAGCACCTTCACGCCGTACTCGGCGATCACACGCCAGAACGCCCCGGGATCGGGGGTTCCGACGGGCTTGCCCTCGTAGAGCACCGTCGTCGCGCCGTACAGCAGCGGCGCGTACACGATGTAGGAGTGGCCGACCACCCAGCCCACGTCGGAGGCCGCCCAGAACACGTCCCCGGGCTCGATGTCGTAGATGTTGCGCATGCTCCACAGCAGCGCCACCGCGTGCCCGCCGTTGTCACGGACGATGCCCTTGGGCTTGCCGGTCGTGCCCGAGGTGTACAGCACGTACAGCGGGTCGGTCGCGGCCACCGGCACGGCCTCGGCGGGCGAAGCCGTCGCCATCAGGTGATGCCAGTCCACATCGCGGCCCTCGACCATGTCGCAGCGATGCCGGTCGCGCTGCACCACGATGCAGTGCGCCGGCGGATGCTCGGACATCGCCACGGCGTCGTCGAGCATCGGCTTGTACTCGACGATGCGGGAGGGCTCGATCCCGCACGACGCGGTCACCACGACCTTGGGCTGCACATCGTCGATGCGCACGGCGAGTTCGTGCGGGGCGAACCCGCCGAACACCACCGAGTGCACGGCGCCGAGCCGGGCGCAGGCCAGCATCGCGATGACGGCCTCAGGGATCATCGGCATGTAGATGACGACCCGGTCGCCCTTGTCCACCCCGAGGCTGCGCAGCATCCCGGCGCAGCGCGCGGTCTCGTCGAGCAGTTCGGCGTAGCTGTAGACCCGCTTGGTCGCGGTGACGGGGGAGTCGTAGATCAGCGCGGCCTGCTCACCCCGGCCGGCGGCGACGTGCCGGTCCAGGGCGTTGACGGACGTGTTGAGTTCGGCATCGGGGAACCAGAGGTAGAACGGCGGGTTGGTGTCGTCGAGAATCCGCTGCGGAGCCCGGGTCCACGTCACGGCCTCGGCCGCCTGGCCCCAGAACCCTGCCGGGTCGGTGATACTCGCGTCGAACACGTCTTTGTATGCGCGCATGCGGGCACCTTAGTCCCCGGTTCCTCTATCGTCGGCAGGGTGTCCACGGAAGTCGAGATCAGGTCCCTCAAAGGTACGGAAAATGCGGCAAGCGGCGACATCGCGGTCGTCACTTTGAACCGTCCCGACAAGTTGAACGCCATCGACGGCGCCTTGATGGCGGGCATGGACGCCGCCCTCGATGAGCTCGAATCGGGGCGGTACCGGGCGGCGATCCTGACCGGGGCGGGCCGAGGCTTCTGCGCCGGCGCGGACTTGAGCGGCACCGGCGAGGCCTGGACCGGCCGCGCCCGGACCGCGCTCAAGACCGCCTACGACGGGCAGGTGCGGCTGGCCGATCAGCTCACCCGCCTCTACGAACTGCCGGTGCCCGTGATCGCCGCGGTCAACGGCGTCGCGGTCGGCGGTGGTCTGGCGTACGCGCTGCACTGCGACATCCGCATCGCATCGAGCACCGCACGCTTCGGTTCGGTGTTCATCAGGGCCGGCTTCTCGTCCATGGACATGGGCACCAGCTACCTGCTGCCGCGCATCGTGGGCGCCGGCATCGCCCGCGAACTGATGCTGACTGGCCGCATCATCGACGCCGACGAGGCGTACCGGATCCACCTGGTCAACGACCTGACGTCGCCGGAAGAACTGATGGCCGTCGCCGAGGCCAAGGCCCGTGAGATCGCAGCCAACAACGCCTACGGCGTCTGGCAGACCAAGACCGGGCTCAACACCGCGCTGGACGCTCCGAGCCTGCGCCACGCGAAGGAGATCGAGAACCGCACCCAGGTGCTGAGCACGTTCACGGGCAACTCGGCCGAGGCCGCGCTGGCGCACCGTGAGAAGCGGGCCCCGGTCTGGAACGACCTGTGATCAGACCCGCGCGATGACCTTCTCGGCGAACTTCTCCAGGTGCCGGATCTTGGTGTCCAGCGGCTCGGGGTCGGAACCCATGATGTACGGGTAGCGGAAGCCGACGATCACGTCAGTCACGCCCTTGTCCTCCAGGCGTTTGATGCCGTCGGGGGTGTAGGCGTCGCCGGAGATCACGTGGATCTCGAAATCGTCCCTGGGTTCCTGCTCGGCGCGGTACCGGTTCAGCGTGGCCAGCAGTTCGTCGAGTTCCTCGGGCGCACCGCCGCCGTGCATCCAGCCGTCGTTGCGGGCGGCGCGACGCAGCGCGGCGTCGGCGTGGCCGCCGATCAGGATCGGAATGGGCTTGGTGGGCGCCGGGGTCATCTTGGTCTTCTCGATGTCGTAGAACTCGCCGTGGTACTCGAAGTACTCACCCGTGGTCAGTCCGCGGATGATGTCGATGCATTCGTCCATCCGCTTGCCGCGCTTGGCGAATGGCACGCCCATCAGGTCGTAGTCCTCGGGCCACGGACTGGTGCCGACGCCCAGGCCCAACCGGTTGCCGAACATCGCGGCCAGCGACCCGGCCTGCTTGGCCACCAGGGCGGGTGGCCGAATCGGCAGCTTGAGGACGAAGAAGTTGAACTTCAGTGTCGTCGTCACCGCGGACAGCGCCGAGGTCAGCACGAAGGTCTCGATCATCTCCTTGCCGTCGAGGAACTCGCGGTTCCCGTCGGGGGTGTAGGGATAGACCGAATCCGACTCGAAGGGGTAGGCGACGCTGTCGGCGATCGTCATCGCGTGATAACCGGCGGCCTCGGCCGCCTTCGCCAGCGGAATGTAGTACGAGGAGTCGGTCATGGCCTCGGCATAGGTGAACCGCATGCCGCCATGCTAGAACACGTTCTAGTTTTCGGATTCCGATTCCGCGTTCTGCTCGCCCCAGACGGCCTGTGCACCGGAGTCGCCGATGCGGTAGACCTGGACCGCGGTGGCCACCGACGCCACGATCACCAACGCGGCGATGGACACGGAGACAACAGATTTGGTGGTTCGGTCGGGCTTGTCGCGGAGGTGGGCGAACACCAGCAGCCCGGCGGCCACCACCAATGCGATGGCGAAGTACAGCATGGTGTCGCCGAGTTCGGCGTGAATCTCCAGGGCGGCCGAACCGTCGACTCGATGCTCCAGCGCCTCGCCGGCCTCGGTGGTCAGCGGGGTCAGGACGAGTACCGCCACCGCCAGGGCCGCGACCAGCCACACCAGGCGACGTCGTGCCGCCGGCCAGAGCGCACACACGATCGCCAGCAGCGCAGTCAACGGTGCCAGCACCACGATGAAATGGACGAAAAGAGGGTGCGCGGGAAGACCTTGGAATGTCGACACGGGTGTCCTTCCGCTCAGGCCGAGTTGGCAGAGCATCATGATCGGACACTTCGCTGTCAGTTTCCTGGGAGCGGGATCGACCGCGGCGCAGGATGGTCAGTCGAGCGCGAAGGGCGGGGCGCCAACCCCGGCGACGGTGTACCCGCCCCACGGAGTCCGCTCGACGACGCGCGCCTGGGCTGAATGGCTGGTCGTCGAAATCGTCAGGGTGCGTTGGCCTTTGAGCACATCATCGGGGATCTCACCGGAGATCGTGCCCCGCCAGTGGTAGCGGCCGTCGATCGCGTCCAGATGGCCGGCAAGACGGGCGTCGGCGTCGACGACGCTGTCGGCGAGTGCGACCGACACCGAACCACGGTAGAGATCGTCGCTGCCGGGGGCTGACCCGGTCAGGTGGAACCGTCCCCGCGGCGTCGCCCGTCGCCACCATCGCAGCACCACGCGGGATTTGGCCTCGATCCGCGTCGATCCTGACTGTTCCAGCAGGTTCAGGCACTGCTGCACGAAGCGGACCTGCGCGGCGGTGTGGGGACCGGGAACGCGGAACAGGTTCGGCATGCCGTGCACCGCGAGTACGGCATCGCCGGACGGGCGCGCGTCGATCAGCGTGCGGGCCGTGACAGTGCTGCCGTCGGGGGCGGCGATCGTCCAGCTGTCGGTCGCGTTGTCGAAGTGTGCGTCCCGCAGTCGGGCGTCGGGCAGTACGACACCGGGGAGACCCACGTCCGCGCCGAGGACGATCGATGTCACAGGAATCCGGCCCGTCGCCACATCCGCCTGCCCACGCGGCCCATCAGGCCCACCTCCTCGAAGAACGCCGCCAGCGGGGCGAACCCCGAGACGCACTTGGCGTGGAAATGCGGGTTCCTGCGGGCGATCCTGCGCATCTCCGAGCCGTCGAGGCCCGCCCGGCTGTACTGCACCGGCAGCGTGAACAGCATCCGATAGAACGGTCCGCCCGCACCGTGCAGGTTCGCGATCAGGGTTCGGCGGTACCACGGCATCCCCGGCACGGTCTTGCGCAGACCGTCGCGCGCGAACTGGATATGGCGGGCCTCCTCGGTGACGTGGATGCGCATCAGGCGCTGCACGATCGGCTGCAGGTCGGGGTCCTCCATGATCTCGCGCTGCAGCGAGTCGAAGATCTCCTCGCCGACCAGCGCGGCCGTCCACAGCACTGGTCCGCGGAACACCAGCGGCAGCGAGTTGATGATGATGCGTTGAAACAGCTTGGGCCGCACCGGAATACCGCCCACCTTGTCGATGGCCTTGCCGAACATCACCATGTGCCGGGTCTCGTCACCGAGTTCGGTGAGGGCGTAGTGCGTGCTGCTGGCGGTCGGGTTCTTGTGCATCAGATCCCGCAGCAGCGCCTGGTTGAGGATGTTCTCGAACCAGATGCCGGCCGAGAGGATGTTGACCAGCTCCTGACGGGACAGCTCGATCTGCTGCTCACGGGTCAGGGCATCCCAGGCCGGCGTGCCGAAGATCGTGATCACCTGCGGGGGCAGAAAGTACTTGTCCGGGTCCAGCGGTGCGTCCCAGTCGATGTCGACGACGGGCTCGTATGACTTCTTGACCGACCCCTTGAGGAGTCGTTCGGAGAACTCCTCGCGGCTGGGAGTCGTGGCAGCGGCCCGATGGGGCGTGGACGTGGTCATCAGTGCACACCTTCTGTGTGGCGGTCTATGTGACGTAGCTGACTGTGAACGTAAGGCCGCCGTCGACACTTGTCAATACCGCCGGTACCGGGTACTTGAAATCGTGACCCCGGACCCCTGCACTAGCCTTCCGATGTGCGCACCATCCACGTCATCGGCATCGGCGCCGGAGATCCCGACTACGTCACGGCGCAGGCCGTGACGGCACTCAACGACACCGAAGTCTTCTTTGCCATGGACAAGGGGCAGGCCAAGTCGGACCTGGTGGCGCTGCGCCGGCACATCTGCGCGCGCTTCATCGACGGCGACGACTACCGGTTCGTCGAACTTGCCGATCCCCAGCGGGCCAAGGCCGACGACGGCTCCGGTTACGTGCAGGTGGTGGCCGACTGGCACGAAGCCCGCGCCGCAGTGTGGGCCCGCGCCATCGAAACCGAACTCGGTCCCGACGGCGTCGGGGCCTTTCTGGCCTGGGGCGACCCGTCGCTCTACGACAGCACGCTGCGGATCCTCGAACTGGTCCGGCGGCACGTCGACATCGACTACGACGTCGTCCCCGGCATCACGGCGATCCAGGCGCTCACGGCGCGACACCGCATCCCGCTCAACGACGTCGGTGAACCGGTGCTGATCACCACCGGTCGTCAGCTGCGGGAGAACGGCCTCGACGGAGCCGCGGTGGTGATGCTCGACGCGGAGTGCTCGTTCATGGAATGCCCGCCGGCGACGCACATCTGGTGGGGCGCCTACCTCGGTACCCCCGATGAACTGCTGGTGGCCGGCACGGTCGGTGAGGTGGGCCGCCGGATCGTGGCGATGCGTGCGGACGCCCGTGCCCGGCACGGCTGGATCATGGACACCTACCTGCTGCGCGCGCCGAACTGAGTCAGGGATCCCGGTTGGCGCGGCCGTTCCCGCTGCTGAACACCCGCCACTGGCGGTCCCACGCGGCATAACGCCGGCGGTCCATCTCCGCGCGCAGGGCCGCCATCGCGCCAAGGCTCGCGAGCGTCATGCTGGTCCACAGCGCGAGACCCACACCCAGGCCCGCGCTGCCGATCTCCGCGGGGGTTCTCGGAGGATCGGCGATCTGGCCCGCGGAGTCGAGCCAGACGGTGATGCGGTCGCCGGGCCGATGATCCGCTCCGACGCCCGAGACCGTTTCGGTGCGTTCGTCGAAGCCCCACGAGAACTTCACGTCGAGATTGCGGGTGAGATGCGGAACGCGGCTGGGCGCACCGTTGCGGACGGCGACCACGGTGGCCTCGACCCTGTTCAGCGAGTCCATGTAGTCCTGGTTCTGCTCGGCCTCGGCGGCGCTCATGGCGCGGCCGACGAGCATCGCCGTCGGTATGGCCGCGACGAACAGCGCGAGCAGGCACACCGTGACCAGCGCCTCGAGGCGGTCGTGGCGGCGGATCAGAGAGTTGCGACCCAGCGCGCACAGGACCCAGAACCGACGACGGCGCTGTTGCGATTCAGTCATGAGCGTTCCCCAGCAGGTGTTACGACTACGTTAACAACTTTGGCACTGGAGTGCCCGTTTCCTCGCACTCGAAAGATGTGACTTGGCTTGCGCCCGCGGTGCGACGCGGCAGACTGGACAGATGCCAGAACTGCCCGAGGTGGAGGCCCTGGCCGACTACCTGCGCCACAACGCGGTGGGACAGACCGTCAGCCGCGTCGACGTCGGTGCGTTGTCGGTGCTCAAGACCTACGACCCGCCGTTGACCGCGTTGACCGGTCAGACCGTGACGGGCGCCAACCGCTGGGGCAAGTACCTCGGCCTCGAGGTGGGGGAGCTCAACCTCATCACGCACCTGTCGCGGGCGGGCTGGCTGCGCTGGTCGGACAAGCTCAGCCCGGCGCCGCTCAAACCCGGCAAGGGCCCGATCGCGCTGCGCGTGCACCTGGAGGACAGCACCGGCTTCGACCTCACCGAGGCGGGCACGCAGAAACGGCTCGCGGTCTGGCTGGTGCGTGACGCCTGGAGCATTCCGCAGATCTCGGCCTTGGGACCCGACGCACTCGAACTCACCCCGGAGGACCTGGCCGCGGTGCTCAAGGGCAACACGGGCCGGATCAAGTCGGTGATCACCGACCAGAAGGTGATCGCCGGCATCGGGAACGCCTACAGCGACGAGATCCTGCATGTGGCGAAGCTGTCGCCGTTCGCGACAGCGGGCAAGCTCACCGAGGCGCAGGTGGCCGCGCTCCACGATGCGATGTTCTCCGTGCTGGGCGACGCGGTGACTCGCTCCGTGGGTCAGCAGGCCGCAACGCTCAAGGGGGAGAAGCGGTCGGGGCTTCGGGTGCACGCGCGCACCGGGCTGCCGTGCCCGGTGTGCGGGGACACGGTGCGGGAGGTGTCCTTCGCGGACAAGTCCTTTCAGTACTGCCCCACGTGCCAGACCGGCGGCAAGATTCTCGCTGACCGGCGAATGTCGAAGCTGCTCAAGTAGTTTGGCAGTACGATCCGGTTGCGGTGTCCAGCGCTCGCTGGTGCAGAGGATCCAAACCGCGGTCCTGAACCACCTGGGTGACGGCTCGCTCCAGATCGTCCGCACAGGTGGGCGCCTGCAGCGAACCCCACTGCAGGGCAATCTGTTCGACCATCGCCCGGTTGTAGCCGTCGATCTGTGTGCGTGAGGCGGCAAGGTCCGGCGCAGTCCGCGGCGCGGTGAGCGGGTCCAGCTTCCACTGGCCGAACCGGGTGTACTGGATGGCCTCGGTGGCATCGATCTGATTGCGGAACACGGTCTGCACATAGCTGGGATCGACATTGCGTGCCGCGGCGTCGGCACCGACCGCGTCGAGCACCTGTTGGGCACGCGGGCCATCGGTGATCGGCCCGCCGTTGACCCATTTGAACTCGGCCACCGGTTCGGCGGTCTGCAGACGCTGCACGGCGGTGTCGACCAGTGTGTAGAGCGGACTCACCGGGTCGGCGTGCGCGGCGGGGACGACGGGCAGGACGACGACGGCTGCCAGTACCAGTGCCAGGGGTTTCATCGGGCCCAGTTCAGCACCGAATCAGCCGTAGTTCAAGCGCCGGCCCGCGCGCGCCGACAGCAGTCGGTGTGCGGGGATGGGGTTGTCGTCGCCCTTGACTTCGATCAACAGCAGCGGCCCCAACGCGGCCCTGTCGGCGACCAGCAGTGCCGTGGTGTTCGACAACAGCACGCCGCCCGACGGCGCCGCGGCCTGCATCTTGCGAGCGACGTCGAGCAGATGTTTGGTCGAGCCCTGGTCTCCGACCACCACCTCGCCCGAGTTCAGCCCGAAGCGGCCCGGATGGTCGAGGGCCGACTGGATTTCGAGCGCCGCCATACAGGCGCACAGCGCGTGGTCGGCGAGCGCGGTGCGCGCTCCGAACCAGGCGCGGAAGCTGTCCCCGGTGAAGGCGTCGACGGTCCCGCCGCAACGGGCCACGATGGCCGCGCACCGGTCGAATCCAGGCCCGGCGGCCGTCGTCGGCGCCGCGATGTCGCCGCACAACACCGTGACCTGGGTGCGCGTGGGGACCGGGTCCGCCGAGAGCCGAACCCCGCATTGGTCGCAGTACTTCGCCGATGGGCGCAGGTCATGGCCGCATGCCGAACAATCGCCCATTCGAGTCCCCCGAGATCGACGAAGCTGAAAGCCCTCCAATTATGCCCCGACCTGCCGTTCCGGGCCGGTTCATTCCGTCGCGGGCACCTCAAGCGGCCGCAGGAGCATGAATTCGCCCTGTGCGCACAGCTTCCTGCGGACCTCTTCTCGAGCCGCGAACGCGGTCCGGAAGGCTTCGGCGTCCCCGACGGCGTTGGCCAGGATCGACTCGTTCAACAGCACGCAGTTGTCCAGGGCCAGCAGTTCGGTCTGCTGTGCCACCGCGCGCAGACCGGCCGTGAGCATGGTGGCCTCGGCGATGTCCTCCTCGCGTCCGCGCGCCGCGAGCACCTGTACCAGGGTGCTCGCGGTCAAGCCCACGAACGTGAAGTTGGCGTTCTCGAACTGTCGGCCGATCTCATCGCGGATGAGGTCGATCGCGCCGTCGAGGTCGCCGTGTCGGGCGGTCGCGATCGCCAGATCGGCTTCGATGGGGCCCGCGGTGATGACGGCCGTCCGGTGTTTGGCGATGACGGCACGCGCCCGCTCCAACAGGCGCACCGCGAGGTCGCTCGCCGTGGGGTCGAGGCGCAGCAGCATCAGGGCGCGGGCCCACAGTCCGCAGATGATGCCGAAGTTGTCGCCGAACTGCTCCGCCTCCTGCAGCGCCTCTTCGGCGGCGTGCAGGGTGCTCACCGTGGCCGGCTCGACGCCGACGGCCACCAGCCCGCAGTTGAACGCCATGACCATCGCATAGGTCGCGGGATCGAGCGTCCGGGCCTGCTGCAGGCCGACCTGCAGATCACGACGGCCCTGCTCGGGGTCGTCGCCGGTGACCAGGTGGGTCAGTCCGGCGACGGCGTAGGCCCGTGCCGTCGCGCTGCTGACGAGATCCCCCGCGACGGTGCGCAGGCGCGTGGCGGTCTGCTGCGTCGCCGGATAGTCACACGCCATGAACTGGGCCCACATGACGGTGAAGAGCAGGTCGACCTTGGCCTCGACGTCGGTGGGGACGGTGTCGATCATCTCGAGGAGGTCCGCTGCGAGGTTGACCGCCTCCATCGGCTTGCCGTAGTTGGTGCACAGCGCCGTCATCCGACCGGCGATGCCGATCATCTGGGAGCGGGTGTCGCCGGACTGTGCGGCCAACTCCCGCAACTCGCGGTAGTTGGTCTCCGATTCCGGATCACACCCCAACATCCATTCCGTCCAGGCGAGCATGGCCCGTGGTGCGGTCTGCAGCATCTGGCGCAGTTCGACGTCGGCCGGCATCTGGTCGGCCAGGTCCCGTGCCCGCGTCCAGCTGGAGCGTGCGGCGATGATGTCGCGCGACTGCAGCCAGTCCGCGGCCCGCATGTGCCAGCCGTAGGCACCCACAAGATCGCCCGCCGCCTCCAGATGCGCGCCGATCAGCGCCGCGACCTCGTCGGGATTCGCCTCGTTCGCGGCCTCGATGGCCTGCGCGACGCGGCGATGCGCCTCGGTCCGGACATCGGTGAGCTGCGATTCATAGGCCACGGTGCGCACCAGCGGGTGCCGGAAGGCGTACCGCGCGTCAGGGACGAATTCGATCTGATCGATCAACTCGACCGACACCAGCTCGGCCAGCTGGCCCTGATCGACATCGGGAAGCAGCGCGTTGAGCCACCGCAGTTCGAAACGTGAGCCGATGACGGCCGCGGCGTTGAGGATCGCCTTGCCCTCGACCGACAACCTGTCGATGCGAGAGGCGAGCACCGCCTGAATCGTTGCCGGAACCGCGATTTCGTCGACCTGGCTTTCGCAGCGGTAGCTTCCTCGGCTGCCGGTCAGCACATTTCGGCCGACCAGGTCGCGGACTATCTCTTCGACGAAGAACGGGTTGCCCGACGCCGCGGCGGCGACCAACTCGGCGACACCGGCCAGCGAGGCGTCGCGACCGATCAGACCGTGCGCGATCTCGAGCGTGGCGGTCTCGTCGAGCGGCTCGAGCGTGACCGAGACCTCCGACAGGTCCCGCAGGCCGCCCTGGTATTCGGGACGGTAGCTGACCACGAGCATCGATGCGGTGGCCGAGATGGTCGAGGCGAAGTCGGCCAGCGTCGCATCGCTGGCGGCGTCGATCCAGTGCAGGTCCTCGAGGATGAAAAGCGTTCGCAGTGGCCGGAATTCGACGGCCTTGAGCATCGTTTCGACGAGCCACCGGCGTCTGGCGTCGAGGTTCAGCCCGACCGGTGGGGAGTCGCCGGCGGCGATCCCGAGAAGTTCGAACAGGATGCCGACGCCTGCCGCGTCGTCGGCGATCGATGTCGGAAGTCGATTGAGGACCTGTGCGCGGGCGGCCGCGTCGTCGAGGCGTGCGATGCCGAACATCGCGCGCAGCATGCGGGACAGGGCCCACAGCGGCACATCGGCGGTGTGCGCGTCGCACCGGCCGATCACCACGTCGGCGCCCTGCTGTCCTGCGAGCGCGGCGAACTCGCCGATGAGTCGACTCTTGCCCAATCCGGGGGCGCCCATGATTTCGACCAGACACCCCTTTTCGGTGTCGAACGCGCCCATCAGCGTCGCCAACTGGCCCGCCCGTCCCACCATCGGACCCTCGTCGCGCCCCACGATCGGCCGCTCGGTGGAGACCGACAGCAGTTGGCGAGCAGGTACCAGGTCCGTCTCACCCTTGATGGCGACGTGCTGTACCGGACCGAGCTGTGCGACGCCCTCTGCCAGGACCGCCGTCGACTCGGAGCACAGGACCCCGTCCGGTGGGGCGGCCGATTCCATCCTCTGCGCCATTCCGACCGCCTGCCCGATGGCCGTGTAGCTGTCGGGGCCGGAGCCGATTTCGCCTGCGACGACGGCGCCGGAGTTGAGCCCGATGCGCAGTCGGAGGTCGACGCCGTCGCGCTCGCGAACCTCGGCCGCGAGGTCCTTGGCGACGGCCTGGATCTGCAGGGCCGCGATACAGGCGCGCGTGGCGTGGTCCTCGAGCGCGATCGGCGCACCGAACAACGCCATCAAGCCGTCCCCGGTGAACTTGTCGACCGTGCCGCCGTACCGCTGCACGACAGCGGCCGACCTGTTGAACAGGTTGTGCATCAGATACCGCAGCTCTTCGGGGTCCAGGCGGGCCGCCAGTTGCATCGACCCGACGACGTCGCAGAACAGCACGGTGACCTGCTTGTGCTCTCCGGCTGCTCCGGTCTGGCTCAAGCGCGCACCGCAGTGCTCGCAGTACCGTGCACCCGGGCGCAGGTCAGTCATGCCGCAGTTGCGGCAGGTCAGCGTCCCCACGTCAGCCATCGCTTGGAATCGACCCCCTCAGGTATGTCGATTATCACCGCGTTGGCCCGATTGCGCCCTGGTTAAGCTGCCCGGATGACGCGGCAGAGGATTCTGATCACCGGCGCCAGTTCCGGGCTGGGCGCGGGAATGGCGCGCGCGTTCGCAGCCAAGGGTCGTGACCTGGCGTTGTGCGCGCGGCGCACCGATCGCCTGGAGGAACTCAAGGCCGAGCTCACGGCCAGGCATCCCGGCATCACCGTCGCCGTCGCGGCCCTGGAC
This sequence comes from Mycobacterium sp. ACS4331, assembly GCF_001667265.1. Taxonomy (GTDB): domain Bacteria; phylum Actinomycetota; class Actinomycetes; order Mycobacteriales; family Mycobacteriaceae; genus Mycobacterium. The sequence goes on from NZ_LZHW01000007.1 coordinate 140,243, forward strand.
GTCAACGACCACGAGGCCGTGCCCAAGGTGTTCGCCGATTTCGCGGAGGAGTTGGGTGGTATCGACCGCGTGATCGTCAACGCCGGTGTCGGTAAGGGCGCGGTGCTCGGATCGGGCAAGTTGTGGGCCAACAAGGCCACCATCGAGACCAATCTGGTCGCCGCTCTGGTGCAGATCGAGACTTCGCTGGAGATGTTCCACAAGGCCGGGTCCGGACACCTCGTGCTGATCTCGTCGGTGCTGGGCAACAGGGGCGTGCCGGGGGTCAAGGCGGCGTATGCGGCCAGTAAGGCCGGCGTCAGCTCGCTGGGGCAGTCGCTGCGCGCGGAGTACGCCAAGGGGCCGATCGCCGTCACGGTGCTGGAACCCGGTTACATCGAATCGGAGATGACGGCCAAGTCGGCGTCGACGATGTTGATGGTGGACAACGAGACCGGCGTGCGGTCGATGGTCGCTGCGATCGAGCGCGAGCGGGGGAGGGCCGTGGTGCCGGCTTGGCCGTGGACGGTGTTGGTTGCGCTGATGAAGGCCACGCCGGTGCGTTTCGGGAAGCTTTTCGCTTAGCGGGTTCTGCTGGTGGGCCTGCTCTCGTTCTGGCCATGCTGGACGGGCTGATAGCTGCGTTCTGTGCGCCGAAAGTTGACCTGTTGACGCGTTTTCCCAGGACGGCCCGTGAATAAGTCAACTTTCGGCGCGAAAGACCTCAGCCCACCCGGCTCAGCCCACCCGGCCGCGTTCCGAGCGGTAACGGCGCACCAGCGCATCCGTCGAACTGTCGGACTGCTGCTCGGGTGAGTCGTCGCCGGTGAGCACCGGCAGCAGCGCCTTGGCCTGCGTCTTGCCCAGCTCCACGCCCCACTGGTCGAACGAGTCGATACCCCAGATCACGCCCTCGGTGAACACCTGGTGCTCGTAGAGAGCGATCAACTGCCCGACCACCGACGGTGTGAGCCGGGTGGCCAGAATGGACGTCGACGGTCGGTTGCCGGGCATCACCTTGTGCGGCACCACCTCGGCCGGAGTGCCTTCTGCGGCAATCTCTTCGGCCGTCTTGCCGAATGCCAGCACCTGCGTCTGGGCGAAGAAGTTGCTCATCAGCAGGTCGTGCATGCTGCCGGTGCCGTCGGCGGTCGGCAGGTCATCGGTGGGCTGGGAGAAGCCGATGAAGTCCGCGGGCACGAGGCGGGTGCCCTGATGCAGCAGTTGGTAGAACGCGTGCTGGCCGTTGGTGCCAGGTTCGCCCCAGAAGATCTCCCCGGTGTCGGTGGACACGGCCGAACCGTCGGCGCGCACCGACTTGCCGTTGGACTCCATGGTCAGCTGCTGCAGATACGCCGCGAACCGCGACAGGTCATTCGAATAGGGCAGCACCGCACGGGACTGTGCGCCAAAGAAATTCGAGTACCACACTCCGATCAGCCCCAGCAGCGCCGGAGCATTCTCGGTCAATGGCGCGGTCCGGAAGTGCTCGTCGACCAGATGAAAGCCGGACAGGAAGTCGGCGAACGCCTCCCGACCGATCACCGCCATGACCGACAGGCCGATCGCGGAGTCCACCGAATACCGGCCACCGACCCAGTCCCAGAAGCCGAACATGTTGTCGGTGTTGATGCCGAACTCGTCGACCAGCCGTTTGTTCGTCGAGACCGCCACGAAGTGCTTGGCCACCGCCGCATCACCGAGTGCGTCGGTCAGCCAGCGGCGCGCCGCGGTGGCGTTGGTCAACGTCTCCAGCGTCGAGAACGTCTTCGATGCGACGATGAAAAGCGTTGTGGCCGGGTCAAGTCCGTCGAGTGTGGCGACGAGGTCGGCGGGGTCGACATTGGACACGAAGCGAGCGGAGATCCCGGCGTCGGCGTAATGCCGCAACGCGTCGTACACCATGACTGGGCCCAGATCGGACCCGCCGATGCCGATGTTGACCACGGTGGTGATCCGCTTGCCGGTGGCTCCGGTCCAGTCGCCACTGCGCAGGCGGTCGGTGAAGTCGCCCATCGCGTCGAGCACGGCGTGGACGTCGGCGACGACGTTCTGCCCGTCCACGGTCAACGAAGCATCGCGGGGCAGGCGCAGCGCGGTGTGCAGCACCGCGCGGTCCTCGGAGGTGTTGATGTGTTCGCCCGCGAACATCGCATCGCGACGCTGCTCAAGCCCGGCGGTGCGAGCCAGCTCCACCAGCAGGCGCAGGGTTTCCCGGGTCACCCGATGCTTGCTGTAGTCGATGTAGAGGTCGCCGACGCTCAGCGTCAGCTCCCGGCCGCGGTCGGGATCCTCGTTGAACAGATCTCGCAGATGCCGGTCACCGACCTGATCGTGGTGACGAGCCAGCGCAGTCCAGGCGGGGGAGCCGGAGATCGGCTCATAGTCGGCGGCCATGGCTCAAACCTAGTGAATGATGGAGGCATGGACATCGCAAAGCTGTTGTCGACGGTTCCGACGGGTCTGTGGATCGGCGGTGAGGAACGCGCCGGGTCGTCGACCTTCGACGTATTGAATCCGGCCACCGACGAGGTGATCACCCAGGTCGCCGACGCGACTGCCGCCGACGGCATCGCCGCTGTCGAGGCCGCGACCGCCGTCCAGGACGAGTGGGCGGCCACACCGGCTCGTGAACGCGGCGAGATCCTGCGCTCGGTGTTCGAGACGATCACCGCGCACACCGACGACATCGCCGCGCTGATGACGCTCGAGATGGGCAAGGTCCTCGCGGAGAGCAAGGGTGAGGTCAAGTACGGCGCGGAGTTCTTCCGCTGGTTCGCCGAGGAGGCGGTCCGCATCGACGGCCGCTACACCCAGAGCCCCGCGGGCACCGGACGGATCATTGTGACCAAGGCTCCGGTCGGACTCTGCTACGCGATCACGCCGTGGAATTTCCCGCTGGCGATGGGCACCCGCAAGATCGGTCCGGCCGTCGCCGCGGGGTGCACCATGATCGTCAAGCCCGCGCAGGAGACTCCGCTGACGATGCTGCTGCTGGCCAAGCTCATGGATGAGGCCGGCCTGCCCAAGGGCGTGCTCTCGGTGCTGCCCACCTCCAAGCCCGGCGACCTGACCACGGCCCTGATCGACGACGGCCGGCTGCGCAAGCTGACGTTCACGGGGTCCACCGGTGTGGGCAAGGCCCTGGTCAAGCAGTCCGCCGACAAGCTGCTGCGGACGTCGATGGAGCTCGGCGGCAACGCACCGTTCATCGTGTTCGACGACGCCGACATCGACGCCGCGGTCGAGGGCGCGCTGCTGGCCAAGATGCGCAACGGCGGTGAGGCCTGCACCGCGGCCAACCGGTTCCACGTCGCCAACGCCGTCCGCGAGGAGTTCACCGACAAGTTGGTGAAGCGGATGAGCGAGTACACGCTGGGCAACGGCCTCGACGAGGCGTCGACGCTGGGGCCGCTGGTCAACGCCAAGCAGGTCGCCACCGTCGCCGACCTGGTGTCCGACGCCGTGGCGCGCGGCGCCACCGTGGCCGTCGGCGGCGTCGCTCCCGGCGGACCCGGGAACTTCTACCCGGCCACGGTGCTGACCGACGTCGCACCGGACTCCCGGATCCTCAAGGAGGAGGTGTTCGGGCCCGTCGCCCCGGTGATCGGGTTCGACACCGAGGAGGAGGGCATCAACGCCGCCAACGACACCGAGTACGGCCTGGCGTCCTACATCTTCACGCAGTCGCTGGACCGTGCGCTGCGGGTCGCGGAGTCCATCGAGTCGGGCATGGTCGGCGTCAACCGCGGGGTGATCTCCGATCCGGCCGCACCGTTCGGTGGGGTCAAGGAGTCGGGCTTCGGGCGTGAGGGTGGCACCGAGGGCATCGAGGAGTACCTCGACACCAAGTACATCGCGCTGACGAGCTGACCCGAATCGCCCAAACGAACATTTGGGCGCGAAATGAGCCCGTTTCTGCGCCCAAATGTTCGTTTGGGCGCGAAATGAGCTAGTGGCCGAGGCGACCGCGGCCCATGCGCAGCAGCAGCATGGCCAGGTCCTTGCCCTCGGGGCCCAGTTCGCTGTACCGCTCGATGACCTTCATCTCGCGGCTGTGCACCAGTCGGGTGCCGCCCGAGGCCATCCGCGCCCTGCCGATCGTCTGCGAGACCTCCTGCCGGCGCTTCACCGCGGCGAGGATCTCGGCGTCGAGGCGGTCGATCTCCAGGCGCAACTGATCGATGTCGGGGACTTGATCGGTTTCGGCCACTTTCCGAGTGTGCCACCACCCCCCGTGCCAGGACAAAAGTGTCTGCGGACGGCGGTAGGTTTACAGACGACATGAGCATCAGCACCGAAATCGATCAGCTTCTCGACGGCCTCAACCCCCAGCAGCGCCAAGCCGTGCTGCATGAGGGCAGTCCACTGCTGATCGTGGCCGGCGCCGGGTCGGGCAAGACGGCGGTGTTGACCCGCCGGATCGCCTACCTGCTGGCCGCCCGCGATGTCGGCGTCGGTCAGATCCTGGCCATCACCTTCACCAACAAGGCCGCCGCTGAGATGCGGGAACGCGTGGTCCAGCTGATCGGCCCGCGCGCCAGGAACATGTGGGTGTCGACGTTCCACTCGACCTGCGTGCGCATCCTGCGCAACCAGGCGTCGCTGCTGCCCGGCCTCAACTCCAACTTCTCGATCTACGACGCCGACGACTCGCGCCGGCTGCTGATGATGATCGCCAAGGACATGGGCCTCGACGTCAAGCGCTACTCGCCGCGCCTGCTGGCCAACTCGATCTCCAATCTGAAGAACGAACTCGTCGATCCAGAACAGGCCGTCGCCGAGCTGTCCGACGTCTCCGACGACCTCAACCGCACGGTCGCGGCGGTCTACGGCGAATACCAGCGCAGGCTGCGCGCCGCCAACGCGCTGGACTTCGACGACCTGATCGGCGAGACGGTCGGGATCCTGCAGGCCTTCCCTCAGATCGCCCAGTACTACCGGCGCCGGTTCCGGCACATCATGGTCGACGAGTACCAGGACACCAACCACGCGCAGTACGTCCTGGTGCGTGAACTGGTGGGCGTCGAGACCACCCCGGACGGCGTGCCGCCCGGCGAGCTGTGCGTGGTGGGCGACGCGGATCAGTCCATCTACGCCTTCCGCGGCGCGACGATCCGCAACATCGAGGACTTCGAGCGTGACTTCCCGAACGCGACGACCATCCTGCTGGAGCAGAACTACCGGTCCACACAGACCATCCTGAATGCGGCCAACGCCGTCATCGCCCGCAACGCCGGTCGGCGGGAGAAACGGCTGTGGACCGACTCGGGCGAGGGTGAACTGATCGTCGGCTATGTCGCCGACAACGAACACGACGAGGCCCGGTTCGTCGCGGGTGAGATCGACGCGCTGGCCGACAACGGCGACATCAACTACAGCGACGTCGCGGTGTTCTACCGCACCAACAACAGCTCGCGCGCGCTGGAGGAGGTCTTCATCCGGTCCGGCATCCCCTACAAGGTCGTCGGGGGAGTGCGCTTCTACGAGCGCAAGGAGATCCGCGACATCGTCGCCTACCTGCGCGTGCTGGACAACCCGGGTGACTCGGTGAGCATGCGCCGCATCCTGAACACACCGCGGCGCGGCATCGGTGACCGTGCCGAGGCCTGCGTTGCGGTCTACGCGGAGAACACCGGCGCCAGCTTCAACGACGCCCTTCAGGCCGCGGCCGAGGGGCGGGTCCCGATGCTCAACTCGCGCTCGGAGAAGGCGATTGCGGCATTTGTGGAACTGCTCGACAGGTTGCGCACCAAGCTCGGCGACGAACTGGGTGAACTCGTGGAGGCGGTGCTCGAGCAGACGGGGTACCGGCGTGAACTGGAGGCCTCCAGCGACCCCCAGGATCTGGCGCGCCTGGACAACCTCAACGAACTGGTCAGCGTCGCACACGAATTCAGCATCGACCGGGCCAACGCCAAGGCGCTGGCGGCCGACGACGAGGATGCCCTCGATGAGGACGTCCCGGAGACCGGGATCCTGGCCGAGTTCCTGGAGCGGGTGTCGCTCGTGGCGGACACCGACGAGATTCCCGAACACGGTTCGGGTGTGGTCACCCTGATGACGCTGCACACCGCCAAGGGTCTGGAGTTCCCGGTGGTCTTCGTGACCGGCTGGGAGGACGGGATGTTCCCGCACATGCGGGCTCTGGGAGATCCGACCGAACTGTCCGAGGAGCGGCGCCTGGCCTACGTGGGCATCACCCGGGCGCGGCAGCGGCTGTACCTGAGCCGCGCCAAGGTCCGCTCATCGTGGGGCCAGCCGATGTTGAACCCGGAATCCCGCTTCCTGCGCGAGATTCCGCAGGAGCTCATCGACTGGCGTCGCACCGAGCAGTCGTCGTCTGCGTTCAGTGCCCCGGTCAGCGGCGCGGGCCGCTTCGGCGGTCCGGCCAGGCCGTCGCCCCCCCCCCCCGCCGCCGCC
>NZ_LZHW01000008.1 GCF_001667265.1 Mycobacterium sp. ACS4331
CGCACACCCGCCGAAGAACTCGACCGACTACTGTCAGACCCGTCCGCATACACCGCAGCGACCGGTTGAATCCGCCCGGCGTGGCGCTGTACCAACACGGACGCTCGCGGGGGATTGGCTAGGGTTCGACGGTGACCTTGATGGCCTCGCCGTTCTTCACGATCTGGAATGCGTCGAGCACCTTCGCCAGCGGCACATGCCGGGTGATCAGATCCTTGACCGGCACCTGACCGGTCGAGATGTACTCCAGCGCGCGCTTGTTGTGCTCGGGCGCAGAGCCGTTGGCGCCGTGGATGTGCAGCTGTCGGTAATGCACCACATTGCTGTCGCACGTGATGGTCGGGTTGGTCTTGGGAAGTCCGCCGAAGAATGAGATGCGTCCATTGCGGGCCGCCATCGCAATCGCCTGCTCCTGCGTGACATTGGCCGCGGTCGCGGTGATCACGACGTCGGCGCCGCGCCCGCCGGTCAACTCCATGACCCGTTCGACGACGTCGACCTCGGCGCCGTTGATGGTCTCGTCGGGGTGGACGGCGTCGGCGGACATCTTCAGCCGGGCCTCGTTGACATCGACCAGATAGACCGGCCCGCAGTTGTGCACGCCGCGCGCGATGCGGATGTGCATACAGCCGATGGGCCCCGCCCCGAACACCACGACGGTGTCACCCTCCTCGATGCCCAGCAGGTCCTGGGCATTGATCGCGCACGCGAACGGCTCGGCGGCCGAGGCCTCGTCGAAGCCGACGTTGTCCGGAATGCGGTTGAGGCCGTCGACTTTGAGCACCTGCCTGGGCACGATCATGTACTCGGCGAAGCCGCCGTCGTACTGATACCCCATCGAGGTCTGGTTCTGGCAGACGGCCATCCAGCCCTTGCGGCATTCGTGGCACTCGCCGCAGGGCACCGCGGCGATCACCTGGGTCCGGTCGCCGACCTTCCAGTCGGAACCGTAGGTGGCGTTCACGTCGGCGCCGACCTCCACGATCTCGCCGGCGATCTCGTGGCCGATGATGCGCGGCGGCGACAGGTTCTGGTGGCCGCTGTAGAAGATCTTGACGTCGGTGCCGCAGGTGGAGCAGTTGCGCACCCGCAGTTTGACCTCATCCGGCCCGCACGTCGGCTCGGGCACATCCTCGAGGCGGACATCCTCGGGGGCGTAGAAGCGCAGGGCCAGCATGGTGTCGTCCTTCCGTCAGAAATGTGGGCCAGCTCACAGACGGGGGCCCGTTAAGCACTGTAGCGCGGATGCGGGCATAAAACCACCTCAAACGGTGCCCATTTCTGCCCGAATGCTTGCCAACATGCCCGATTGTGGAGTTTACTGCTCGTAGCGGTGATGTGACCGGCATCACTTCCAGGGATCGGAGGCAGCAGTTGTCCACCACAACGACAGCGTCGTCAACGCGCACCGGGGTTCGGGTTCGGGTGCAGAAGCTGGGCACCTCCCTGTCGAACATGGTCATGCCCAACATCGGCGCCTTCATCGCATGGGGGCTGATCACGGCCCTGTTCATCAAGACCGGATGGCTGCCGGGCCTGTTCGACGACCTGCGTGACCCCAGCGGATGGGTCGCCAAGATCGGTGGGTGGGGCGACTACGAGGGCGCGGGCATCGTCGGCCCGATGATCACCTATCTGCTCCCGATCCTGATCGGCGCGACGGGTGGCCGGATGGTCTATCAGACCCGTGGCGCGGTGGTCGGTGCGATCGCGACCATCGGCGTGGTGGCGGGCGCCGACGTGCCGATGTTCATGGGCGCGATGATCATGGGCCCGCTGGGTGGTTGGCTCATGAAGAAGGTCGACGCGCTGTGGGACGGCAGGATCCGGCCCGGCTTCGAGATGCTGGTCGACAACTTCTCGGCCGGCATCCTCGGCATGCTCCTGGCGATCTTCGGCTTCTTCGGGATCGGTCCGATCGTCTCGTCGTTCACGCGTGCCGCCGGAAATGCCGTCGACTTCCTGGTCGACAACGATCTGCTGCCATTGACCTCGATCTTCATCGAACCCGCCAAGGTGCTGTTCCTCAACAACGCCATCAACCACGGCGTCCTGACGCCGCTGGGCACCACCCAGGCCCTGGAGACGGGCAAGTCGATCCTGTTCCTGCTGGAGACCAATCCGGGTCCTGGTCTGGGAATCCTGTTGGCCTACATGGTGTTCGGACGAGGAGTCGCCCGAGCCTCGGCGCCCGGCGCGGCGATCATCCAGTTCTTCGGCGGCATCCACGAGATCTACTTCCCGTATGTGCTGATGAAGCCCAAGCTGATCGCGGCCGCCATTCTCGGCGGCATGACCGGGGTCTTCATCAATGTGCTGTTCGGGTCCGGGCTGCGGGCTCCGGCCGCGCCGGGGTCGATCATCGCGATCTACGCCCAGACCGCGTCGGGAAGCTTCATCGGCGTGACGCTGGCGGTCCTCGGAGCCACGGCGGTGTCCTTCGCCGTCGCCTCGCTGCTGCTCAAGACCGATCGCGCCACCGACGAACCGGACCTGGCCGGCGCGACCGCGGAGATGGAGGCGCTCAAGGGCAGGAAGTCCAGCGTGGCCTCGGCTCTGGTCGGGGCCGGCGCGGCGCCCGCGGGGCCGATCCGCAGCATCGTGTTCGCGTGCGACGCCGGTATGGGTTCGTCGGCGATGGGGGCCTCGGTGCTGCGAAAGAAGGTGCAGAAGGCGGGACTCGGTGACATCAAGGTGAGCAACCAGTCCATCGCCAACCTGACCGACACCTACGGTCTGGTGGTCACGCACCGCGATCTGACCGACCGAGCGCGGCTGAAAACCCCGTCGGCCGTTCACGTCTCGGTGGACGACTTCATGAACAGCCCGCGCTACGACGAGATCGTCGAACTGCTCGGTCGGGACGGCGCCGCAGCGCCTCCGGCGGCTGCGCCGGCCGACGAAGAGGGCGCGGAGGCCGATGGCGTCGGTGCCGATGTGCTGGCGATCGACTCGATCGTCCTGAGCGGCCACGCCTCGAACGCCGACGAGGCCATCGATGAGGCGGGTCAGCTCCTGGTGGCCGCCGGAGCGGTGGAGCCCGCCTATGTCGATGCGATGCACGAGCGGGAGGAGTCGGTGTCAACCTATATGGGCAACGGCTTGGCGATCCCGCACGGCACCAACGACGCCAAGGGCGCCATCCGTCGCACCGGCATCTCGTTCGTCCGGTACCCCGAACCGATCGACTGGAAGGGCAAGCCGGCCGAGTTCGTGGTCGGCATCGCAGGTGCGGGCAAGGACCACATGGCGCTTCTGAGCCGAATCGCGAGCGTGTTCCTCAACGCCGACGAGGTGACCAGGCTGCGTGCCGCGAGCACTCCCGAGGATGTGAAGGCGATCCTCGCCGCCGCCGAGTAGCGTGTCGCCGTGGATTCGGAGAGCAGACAGGCCCGCATCGTCGAGTTCGCCAGGACCCGGGGCCGCGTCGAGGTCGCGGGACTGGCTGACGAACTCGACGTCGCGACGGAGACGATTCGGCGCGACCTGAAGGTCCTGGCCTCGCGTCGGCTGCTCAAACGTGTTCACGGCGGCGCGATTCCACTCGAGACGGCCGCATTCGAATCCGGTGTCGAGTACCGCAGCCAGGTCGACCTGGCGCAGAAGCACCGAATCGCCTCGGGTGCAGCGGCGCTGCTCCAGGGTGCCGAGACCGTGTACCTCGACGAGGGTTTCAGTCCGCGCCTGATCGCCGAACGGTTGGCCGATCAGGACCTGACCGTCGTGACGTCCTCACTGCTGGCCGCTGAAGCCCTCGCCGACAGCGCCACGGTCACGGTCCTGCTCCTGGGGGGACGGATGCGGGGCCGCACCCTGGCCACCGTCGACCACTGGGCCGTCGACATGCTGAGGAGCCTCGTGATCGACGTCGCTTACCTGGGCACCAACGGGATCTCGCTCGAGCATGGCCTGACCACGCCGGACCCGGCGGTGGCCGCGGTCAAGCAGACGGCGGTGCGGGTGGCGCGGCGGCGGGTGCTGGTGGCCGCGCACTCGAAGTTCGGCGTGACGAGTTTCTGCCGGTTCGCCGACATCGGGGACTTCGACACGATCGTCACCGGCACCGAGTTGCCCGCCGAGGACGCGCGGCGTTATGAGGCGCTGGGCCCGACGGTCCTGCGGGTGTGACCGTCACCCGGGGACGTTGCGCAACAGGTTCGTCATCACGATCCGCGGCACCGATTCGGCGTAGGGGCAGAACGTGACCTCGGCGAGCACCACCGACTTGAGCTGATAGTCCCGGCCGCACTCGGCCGAAGCCCTGGTGTGCAGGGTGGCGTCCTCGCTGACGACATCGCCGAGATAAACCTGCCCGAACGACGTCTGGGCGCACTCGGTGGACTTCGCGACGAGATCGGAGAACATGCGTCGTGCGGTCGCAGCGTCTGGATAGGCCGCGGCGGCCTGCGAGATCAGGGCCGCCTCCGGTGGGTTCTGATACGTCACCTTGTGGAAGTCGTCGATGACCCCCGTGGTGCTGCCGTTGCGGTAGGCCCCGAACACCTCGGTCTCGGCGAACATGAACCGGCACGGCCGTGGTGCGTCCCGGGCCAGCAGGTCGATGTCGACGGGGTAGTCGGAGTCCATCGACGGTATGACGGTGAGATCCTCACCTGCTCCGGTGATACCGCGCATCTGCGGCAGGTCGAGCATCGCGGCGTCGACGTCGACGACCGGCTCCCACAGCGGTGGTTCCGCGGTGGGCTTGGCGCCGAGGCCGGCCACGGTCAGCGTGCACCCGGTCGTGGCGCCCGCCATCAGGCACCAGACCAGGACCGGTGCGGTCAGACCCAACCTGCCCACCCTTGGGAGACTAACCGCCATCCCCTACGGTTGACCGGTGAACAACTTCGCCACCGCCACCGGAATCGGCTCGTGGCCCGGCACCGCGGCCCGCCAGGCGGCAGAAGTGGTTGTGGGCGAACTGCATTCGCTGTCGCATCTCCCCGAACTGCCGGCCAGGGGAGTGGGAGCCGACCTGATCGGGCGGGCCGGCGCGCTGCTCGTCGACATCGCGATCGACACGGTGCCCCGTGGATACCGTCTGGTGGCCCGCCCGGGAGCGGTCACCCGTCGCGCGTCGAGCCTGCTCGACGAGGACGTCGACGCCCTCGAGGAGGCCTGGGAGATCGCGGGACTGCGGGGGTCGGGCCGGCCGGTGAAGGTGCAGGCGCCGGGACCGGTCACGCTGGCCGCCGAACTCGAACTGTCCAACGGGCATCGGGCGATCACCGATCCGGGCGCGGTGCGCGACCTCACCGGGTCGCTGGCCGAGGGGGTGGCCGCACACCGGGCGACGCTCGCGCGGCGGCTGGAGACCGAGGTGGTGGTGCAGTTCGACGAGCCCCTGCTGGCCGCGGCGCTGACCGGACAGCTGACGGGTGTCACCAGTTTGAGCCCGGTGCGCCCAACCGAGGTGGGCGTGGCCGTCGAACTGCTGGACACGTGTGTGGCGGCTGCGGGAGCGCAGGTGGCGGTGCACACCTGCGCCGCTGGTGTTCCGTGGAATGTGTTGTCCCGCAGCGCTGTCAATGCCGTCGGGGTGGACACCGGGGTGCTGCGCGCGGGGGACCTCGACGGTCTTGGTGAGTTCCTCGAGTCCGGTCGCACGGTGCTGCTCGGCGTGGTCCCGACCGCGGCGCCGGCGACGCGGCCCGCGGTGGAGGAGGTCGCCAAGGCCGCCGCGACGATCACCGACCGTCTCGGATTTCCGCGCGGTGTGCTGGCCCGGCAGGTGGGCATCACACCGGCGTGCGGGTTGGCCGGTGCGACCGCCGACTGGGCCCGGCGGGCCGTCGAACTGTGCCAGAAGGTGGCCGACGGATTCGCGGCAGACCCCGAGTCGATCTGACCGTCTGGCCCCAAACGCAAACAAACGGTTGCGCATATGTCGCGGACGGACTACCGTCCCCGGCATAAAGGAAACCAGGAGGTTGCGCATCATGCCCGGTGATCGTATTGAGAAGAGCGCTCTGCTTCGGGCCCCGCTGGACCGCGTGTGGCGCGCGATCAGCGATTCGGCCGAATTCGGCACGTGGTTCGGCATGGTGATCGAGGGCCCGTTCGTCGCGGGCGCCACCGTGCAGTGCGTGATGGGGGAGACCGCGGTCGACGAGGCTGTCGCCGAGAAGCAGAGCGAGTACACCGGCCAACGATTTCCGCTGCACATCGTGGCCGTGGAGCCGCCGCGCCGGTTCGCCTTCCGCTGGAACCCGGTTCCCGGTGAGGAGTATGCCGAACTGACCACGCTGGTGGAGTTCACCCTCAGCGAGGTCGACGACGGCGTCCTCCTCGAGATCGTCGAGTCGGGGTTCGACGCGGTGCCCGAGAACCTCCGCGCCACGGCCTTCGGCAACAACGACCAGGGCTGGGCCGAGCAGCTTCGAATGGTCGCCCGCTACGTCACCGCCGAGTCGTGGGCGTGACCGCGGTCGCCGCGCCGGTCTACGACGCGCTCGGGGATCCGAACCGGTTGCGCATCGTGATCCGCCTGTGCGAAGGCGGGCCGAAGTCCACGTCCGCGCTGAGCGAGTCCATCACCCGCCAGGCCGCTGCCAAACATCTCGCCCTGCTCGAGGACGCGGGACTGGTGCGCAGCGAGAAGCGCGGCCGAGAGCGGATCTGGTCGGTGCAGACCGAATCCCTCACGGCGGCAGCCGATTACCTCAACACCCTGTCGCGGACGTGGGATCAGCGCATTGAGGCGCTGCGGGCGCTGGTGGAACGGGATCAGGACTGACGGGCGTCCAGCTCCCTGATCAGTCGCTTGGCCGCGGTCAGCCGGTAGGACGCGTCGATGAGTTCGGCGACCTCGTCCCAGTCCACCTCCGCCACCGTGAAGTCCAGGCCGAGCCAGCCGAACGGACCCAGGTAGGCCGGGAAGAAGAACCTGTCGTCCTGTTCCAGTGCGGGGCGCTCCGACTCGTCGACCTTCATCAGGAGCGCATGCGGCATAGTGACCATCTCGCCGGCCGTCTTGCGGCTGCCGCCGTACATCGCGAACATCTTGGGCGCGCCGAACACCGGCCTGCCCCACGACACCTTCTCGGACGCACCCGGCAGCGCCAGCGCGATCCGGCGCACCTCGGCCAGCCCGAAATCGTCATCGCTGAACATGATCGGATGCGGCACAGGGCGGAGCCTACGTCAGTGCCGTTGGATAGCCTGCCAGGGTGAGCGCAACAGATCCCGACACCGAGGCCGACGCGGACGAGGCGGATCTGCGCCGCAGGTGGCAGGAACTCGCCGACGAGGTCCGTGAGCACCAGTTCCGCTACTACGTCCGGGACGCCCCGATCATCTCCGATGGCGAGTTCGACGCGCTGCTGGGCACGCTCATCGCCCTCGAGGAGCAGCACCCCGAACTGCGCACGCCGGACTCGCCGACCCAGCTGGTCGGCGGTGCCGGATTCGCCACGGAGTTCGCCCCGGCCGACCACCTCGAGCGGATGCTGAGTCTGGACAACGTCTTCAACGCCGACGAGTTGGCGGCCTGGACCACGCGCCTGCAGACCGAGATCGGCGCCGACGAGCACTTTCTGTGCGAGCTCAAGATCGACGGCGTCGCGTTGGCGCTGGTGTACCGCGACGGCCGCCTCGAGCGCGCCGCCACCCGCGGGGACGGCCGCACCGGCGAGGACGTCACGCTCAATGCGCGCACCATCGAGGACATCCCGCACCGGCTGACCGAGCACCCCGATTACCCGGTGCCGGAACTGCTCGAGGTCCGCGGTGAGGTCTTCTTTCGGGTGGCCGACTTCGAGGCGCTCAACGCCAGCCTCGTCGAGGAGGGCAAGCCTCCGTTCGCCAATCCGCGCAACAGTGCGGCCGGGTCGCTGCGCCAGAAGAATCCGGCGGTCACCGCTCGGCGCAGGCTGCGGATGATCTGCCACGGACTGGGCCGTGCCCAGGGGTTCACGCCCGCCAGCCTGCATGAGGCGTACCTGGCGCTCAAGGCGTGGGGGCTTCCGGTGTCGGAGCACACGGCCCGGGTGCAGGGGCTGGCCGCGGTCGAGGAGCGCATCGCGTACTGGGGCGAGCATCGCCACGACGTCGAGCACGAGATCGACGGCGTGGTGGTCAAAGTCGACGAGGTGTCGCTGCAGCGCAGGCTCGGCGCCACCTCGCGCGCGCCGCGGTGGGCGATCGCCTACAAGTACCCGCCGGAGGAGGCCACCACCAAGCTCCTCGACATCCGGGTCAACGTCGGCCGCACGGGCCGCGTGACACCGTTCGCCTACATGGAGCCGGTCAAGGTCGCCGGGTCGACGGTCGGGCTCGCGACCCTGCACAACGCCTCCGAGGTCAAGCGCAAAGGTGTCCTGATCGGCGACACCGTGGTGATCCGCAAGGCCGGTGACGTCATCCCCGAGGTGCTCGGGCCGGTCGTGGATGCCCGTGACGGTTCCGAGACGGAGTTCGTCATGCCGACCAACTGCCCCGAATGCGGCAGCCCGCTGGCGCCCGCCAAGGAGGGGGACGCCGACATCCGCTGCCCGAACTCCCGAAGCTGCCCCGCGCAGTTGCGGGAACGGCTGTTCCACATGGCCGGTCGCGGCGCCTTCGACATCGAGGGCCTCGGGTACGAGGCGGCCGTGGCACTGCTGCAGGCCGGAGTCATTCCCGACGAGGGTGATCTGTTCACCCTCAGCGCCGAGGATCTGTTGCGCACCGACCTGTTCACCACGAAGAAGGGTGAGCTGTCGGCCAACGGCAAGAGGCTGTTGGGCAATCTGGACAAGGCCAAGGAGCAGCCCCTGTGGCGTGTGCTCGTCGCGTTGTCCATCCGGCACGTCGGGCCCACCGCGGCGCGGGCCCTGGCCGGGGAGTTCGGCAGCCTCGAGGCCATCGAGGCGGCCACGGAGGAGCAGTTGGCCGCGGTCGAGGGTGTCGGACCGACGATCGCGGCCGCGGTCGTCGACTGGTTCACCGTGGACTGGCACCGTTCGATCGTTGAGAAGTGGCGGGCTGCCGGTGTCCGGATGGCCGATGAGCGCGACGAGAACACGCCCCGGACGTTGGAGGGGCTCTCGATTGTGGTGACCGGATCGCTGCCGGGGTTCTCGCGCGACGAGGCCAAGGAGGCGATCCTCGCGCGCGGTGGCAAGGCGGCCGGATCGGTGTCGAAGAAGACCGCCTACGTCGTGGCGGGCGACTCACCGGGGTCCAAGTACGACAAGGCGGTCGAACTCGGGGTGCCGATTCTGGACGAGGACGGTTTCCGGCGGTTGCTGGAAGAGGGGCCGCAGGTTAGCTAGAAGGAGCCCGCGCGGGTCTGTAGTTCGTGCAGATGGGAGCCGCCCGCGTTGGTAGGGTTACCGAAGGGGCCACGTCAGTGGTCCACTTCTACGTGACGATGGGGGATCGTGTGGATGCCAGCCGGGTGGGCGGTGTGTTGCTGTGACGAACTGGAGCAATGACCCGGGGTACGGCGGCGCGCAGTGGCAGCAGCCGGGCCAGTGGCAGCCGCCCAATCCGTACGGATCTCCGCCGCAGTTCGGCAACCAGCCCCCACACTGGGCCGCCGGCGGGTACCCGCCACCACCACCGAAGCGCAGTCGCACCCCGTGGGTGATCGGCGGCGTGGTGGCGGCGGTCCTGGTGCTCGTCGCCGGAATCGTGACGGTGGTCGCGGTCACCTCCGGCGGGCCGGGTAAGGCGGGCAGTCCCGGTGACGCCGTCAAGGGGTACCTCGAGGCGCTGTCGCGAGGGGACGCCGAGGCGGCGTTGGCGTACGCGGTCGACACCCCTGCCGACAAGACCCACCTCACCGACGAGGTGCTCAGGAAACAGATCGAGCACTCGCCGATCAAGGACATCCGGATCCTCAGCGACGACGGCATCGGCAGCCTGGGCAGCGTGCACGTCGCAGTCAACTTCGGCGACAAGGTCTCCGACGTCACGATCCACCTCGACCGCGTCGACGACGGGTGGAAGCTCAAGACCGGCGCCATCAAGCTGACGTTCTCCCCGCTGGTCACCGAGGATGCCGGGTCCAAGACGCTGACCTTCTTCGGCAAGCCGGTGGATGTCTCCAAGCCCACCTACGTGTTCCCGGGATGGCTGGACGTGGGCAACACCAACCCGAACATCGAGCAGGAGTCACGGCAGTTCCCGCTGCTGCTCGACCAGATGAACGGCTACTCCTCGGGCACCTCGGTGTCCTTCCAGTACTCGCTCAACGACACCGGGCGCACCGCGGTGCAGGACGCGCTCAAGGCCGCCCTGGAGCAGTGCGCCAAGTCGACATCCCTGCAGCCCGCGAACTGCCCTCAGGGAGTGCGTGATTCGGGTCTGGTCGACGGTACGGCGAAGTGGACGTGGTCGCGCAACATCGACGATCTGAGCATCGCCGACTACCTGCCTTCGGATCTCAAGGTGCGGGTCAGCGGCACCACGAGCTACCAGGTCAGCGCGCAGGGCGGCAACGGGACACGCTCCGGCGACGTCAAGGCCTACATCAGCGGAGAGGCCGACGTCAGCCAGGATCCGCCGGTCGTCACGTTGCGGAGCTGAACCCGTGGGGCCCTATCCGCCGTACCCGCCGCAGTATCCACCGCCGCCGGGCCAGCCGCCGTGGTATCCACCCGTGCCGCCGCCCAAGCCCAACCGCAGGCCGCTGATCATCGCGCTGTCCTCGATCCTCACGGTGGCCCTCGTCATCGGCGTCGTGGTCGCCGTCGTGCTGATCCGCGCGGGCAACGCCCCCCGCCCCGCCGACACCGTGCGGGCGTACCTCGACGCGCTGGCCCGGGGTGACGCACAGGCCGCGCTGGCACTCAGCGACGCCCAACCGGCCTCGACGACGTTCCTCACCGACGACGTGTTGAAGAAACAGATCCAGCG
This sequence comes from Mycobacterium sp. ACS4331, assembly GCF_001667265.1. GTDB lineage: Bacteria > Actinomycetota > Actinomycetes > Mycobacteriales > Mycobacteriaceae > Mycobacterium. The sequence goes on from NZ_LZHW01000008.1 coordinate 10,846, forward strand.
ATGGCCGATCACCGGTGTCGAGGTCACCGACCAACCCGGTGCGCAGGGATTCGCGATGATCAAGGCCAGGGCCGAGTTCGGCGGCAAGCCCTCCGAGACCGAGGTCGTGGTCCGCAAGCGCGGGGACCAGTGGAAGCTCGACAGCGCCACCCTGAACGTCATGGTGCCCAAGTACTCCGACAAGAGCCCCGAGCACACACTGACGCTGTTCGGGCAGCCGATCGGTGACGTCGAGAACATCTATGTCTTTCCGGGGTATCTCGAATTCGGTTCCAGCAACCCGTATCTCGATGTCCAGGTGCCTCCGCTGCTGCTGGACGGGCTGCGCATGGGTGACCTGCAGAACCTCACCAGCCCTCGCTTCGCGATCAACGACGCGGGGCGCGCGGCGGTCGACAAGGCGGTCGAAACCTGGCTCGGTGCATGCGTGAAGAACCCCGAGGCCAACTATCGCTGCGTCGAGCTGACCACCGACCCGCCGATGAACCGCGCGACGGCGCGGATCCGGGGTCCCGTCGACGTCAGCCGGCTGACGCAGACGCTGCGGTCGGGGTCGTTCGGTGTCGACGTCAGCGGCGAGGTGCACTACACCATCGCGGCCGACACCGCCGACGGCCGACCCACCACCTACAGCACCGAGGGTCCGATCAGCACGACGGTCGACCTCAGCAGGGACCCACCGGCGGTGGGCGCGTTGCAGTGAATGCGGCTCAGCGCAGGATCGTCGCGACGATCCCCGCGAGGTAGCCCAACCGCGCGACCTCCGAGGGCCGGAAATCCGGCCCGCCGGGCCGGCCCAGCACGACGACGGTGTGTGGATCACCCAGGGGTGCGGCGGCCAGCGTGGTGTCCATATCGCGCCACAACTGCGGCACCCAGTCGGCGGTGGCGTCCAGGGCGGCGGCGTGCTCCAGCGGCAGCCACGGTGCCGAATCCACCTGCGTCTCAGGGGCTCCCGAGCTTCCAGCGACCCGAAGCAGGCCTTCGTCGGTGAGCCGGGCGACAGTGCACCAACCGACCCGCAGCACGCGGGGCGCCTCGTCGGCGAGCACCTGGAGCCGGGCGGCCTTGGAATCGGCTGCGGCGATGTGGTCGATGAGTTCGAGTTCGCGGTGCGCCTCGAGGAGGCCGGTGTGCGGCCGGATGGAGTCGACGCGCACCCCCTTGAGCGCCTCGGCCGCCGTGATCAGCATGTCCGGCATGGCGCCGGCGGGCAGTTCGACCACCAGATCGTCGATGGCATAGCCCGATGCGCGCTCGACGACGTCGAGGGACAGGATGTCGGCACCCACCGAGCCGAGCGCGACGGCCAGGGAGCCGAGGCTGCCCGGCCGGTCATCCAACTGGACCCGCAGTAGATAGGACGGCACGCGGACACTGTTCCACAGCGCCGCGCGCCGGGCATGCCGGGGTGCGGCGGCGGTCAGCGCCGCAGATACCCGGTGCAGGGTGCTGACCTGCAGTGGAAGGCGAGTTCGAACCGGTCGGGACGGGCGCGGACGGCCCGGCCGAGGACGCCGTCGTCACCCACGATGAGCAGGCCGACGTCCCGGCGGTCGAGCAGCCGGTCCGCGCCCGCGGCATCGAGATCGACGGGAGCGAACAACACCGCGCGCGACAGATCGCCCGGCCACGCCAGGTAGGGGAGTTCGGCACCGGTGTCGACGACCGCGATCTGACCGGGTGCCATGTCCTCCAGCGCGTCGAGATAGTCGATGGGCGGACCCGAGGCGCCGACCGCGCGTTGCCGTTCGGCCGGACTCATCGCCGGATACGCGGTCAGGGGCGGACCCTCGCCCGTCAGGCCCGCGTGGGCGACGACGAGGTTGCCAGCCGCGACGACGGCGATCGCCGCCGCCACCGCACCCCGGAACCAGCCCCGGGCGGGCACTGCGCCCGCCGCGAATGCCAGCGTCAGCCCCGCGAACGCCAGCACGTAGCGGGCCACCGCGGGATCCGGCGTGGCCAGCGTCGCGGCGAAACAGGCCGCCACCGCCCAGGATCGGGTGCGGACGGCGCGAACGGCGGCGACCGGAAGGGCGAGCAGGAACAGCAGACCGAGGCCGCCGAGGCGCATGTCGAACGCCGGCACCGGCGGAAGCAGCGTGGTCCAGGACTCGAGGACGCGGACCGGCAGCGGGCCGTGGGCGCGCGGAGCGGCCGCCCCCGAGTTGAGCAGGGCGGCCATCGGTGTGGTGCCGGGCAGGTGCAGCGGGCCGGCGTCGATCCGCACCGGCCAGACCGGATTCCCGTGGCGCGCGACGTTCATGACGTAGGTCGGCGTCCCGACCGCCAGCGCGACCAGCCAGGCCAGCGCGACCTCGCGCCGGAGCCCGGCCCGCCAGCCCACCACGGCCAGCACCCCGAGCAGCACCGCGGCCGCAGGTGGCGCCTGCGGTTTGGTGCCCAGGAACAGCCCGATCGCGAGACCGGCGAGCAGCACCCGCGACCCGTCGGGATGAGCCAACAGAAACGCGATCGCCGACAGCGCCAGCGCCGCGGAGGCGACGTCGGTGTAGTTGGTCGGCAGCTGCAGGAACACCGCGGGCAGCGTCAGCCACGCGGCGCCCGCGGCCAGAGCGAGGTCTTCTCGAGCACCGAAGTGCTGCGCCACGGCCGCGATCGCGATGACGCCCAGCAGTCCGAACGGCAGATGCCCCACCTCGACGAGGCGGTCGTCGGGCAGCAGGGCCCGCCACGCGGTGAACGCCCACTCCACGACGTGCGGGTACGTGGACAGATACGGCACGTCGACGGGGACGTCGGCCAGGGTTCCGTGCTGCAGCACGAGGTTGACGAACGGGAGGTGGTACCCGAGCGCGTCCCACTGCCAGACGGGCAGCAGCCAGGCGCTGGCCACGGCCACCAGCACCGCGACCCCCGCGACCGCCAGGACGGGGGCGGTGGACCAACTGACGGCCGTGGGCCAGCCGATGCCCACCGAGGCGCCCCGGATGCGCGCCGCGCCGACCGCCACGAGGGCCGCCAGCGCCAGGACCGCGAGCAGCGTGGCGGCGCCGAGAGCGCCGATGACGGCCAGCGACCAGGTCCCGAGCACGACGACCGCGGTGGTCAGGACACCGCCGGCCAGCACCCGCTCGAATCCCGTGCCCCCGGGCAGTGCCAGCGCACCGAGGTGCAGGACCAGCACAGTCAGCAGCACCAACCCGATCGGCAGCCCGGCCCACGCCACACCGAACAGATTCGCACGCCCGCATGCACCAGGCAGCGGCGTTGGGTCACCCGGGCTGCGGCTAGGCTTGACGCTCGTGTCGCAGATCTCCCGAGATGACGTCGCCCATTTGGCGCGACTGGCCCGATTGGCGCTGACCGACGACGAACTGGACAGCTTCTCCGGTCAGCTCGACGCAATCCTCGAGCACGTCAGCCGGATTCAGGCTGTCGACGTCACGGACGTCGAGGCCACCGACAACCCGCTCAAGGACGTCAACGTCACCCGGCCCGACACCGTCGTGCCGGGTCTGACCCAGTCGGCGGCACTCGCCGCCGCGCCGAGCGCCGCCGAGGGCCGCTTCGTCGTCCCGCAGATTCTGGGAGAGAGCCAGTGACCACCTCTGACCTGGTTCGGCTGTCCGCGGCCGATCTGGCCGCCAAGATCGCCGCCAAGGAGGTGTCCTCGACGGAGGTCACTCAGGCGTGCCTGGACCAGATCGAGCGCACCGACGCCGAGTACAACGCGTTCCTGCATGTCGCCGGTGAGCAGGCCCTGGCCGCGGCGGCCGAGGTCGACGCGTCGGTCGCCGCGGGCGACCAGCTGCCGTCGGCGCTGGCCGGGGTGCCGTTGGCGCTCAAGGACGTGTTCACCACCAAGGACATGCCCACGACCTGCGGTTCGAAGATTCTTCAGAACTGGGTCTCGCCCTACGACGCGACGGTGACCGAGCGGCTGCGCGCCGCGGGCATCCCGATCCTGGGCAAGACCAACATGGACGAGTTCGCGATGGGCAGCTCGACCGAGAACTCCGCGTACGGCCCGACCCGCAACCCGTGGGACGCCGAGCGGGTGCCCGGTGGATCCGGCGGCGGCAGCGCCGCGGCACTCGCGGCCTTCCAGGCCCCGCTGGCGATCGGCTCCGACACCGGCGGCTCGATCCGTCAGCCCGCCGCGCTGACCGCCACCGTCGGTGTGAAGCCCACCTACGGCACCGTCAGCCGGTACGGCCTGATCGCGTGCGCGTCGTCGCTGGACCAGGGAGGCCCGTGTGCGCGGACCGTGCTGGACACCGCGCTGCTGCACGAGGTGATCGCGGGGCACGATCCGCGCGACTCGACCTCGGTGAAGGCGCAGGTGCCCGACGTGGTGGCGGCCGCGAAAGCCGGCGCGGCCGGCGACCTCAAGGGGGTGCGCGTGGGTGTCGTGGCCCAGCTGCACAGCGGTGAGGGTTACCAGCCCGGCGTGCTGGAGTCGTTCAACGCCGCGGTGGACCAGCTGCGTGCGCTGGGCGCCGAGGTCACCGAGGTCGACTGCCCCCACTTCGACTACTCGATGCCCGCGTATTACCTGATCCTGCCGTCGGAGGTGTCGAGCAACCTCGCGCGGTTCGACGCGATGCGGTACGGCCTGCGAGTCGGTGACGACGGCACGCACAGCGCCGAGGAGGTCATGGCCTTGACCCGGGCGGCGGGCTTCGGCCCAGAGGTCAAGCGCCGCATCATGATCGGCACCTACGCCCTGTCGGCGGGGTACTACGACGCGTATTACAACCAGGCCCAGAAGGTCCGCACGCTGATCGCACGCGACCTCGACCGGGCCTACGAGTCCGTCGACGTGCTGGTGTCGCCGGCCACCCCGACCACAGCGTTTCGGCTCGGGGAGAAGGTCGACGATCCGTTGTCGATGTACCTGTTCGACCTGTGCACGCTGCCGCTGAACCTCGCCGGTCACTGCGGAATGTCGGTGCCCTCGGGTCTGGCCTCGGACGACAACCTTCCGGTGGGGCTGCAGATCATGGCGCCTGCGCTGGCCGACGACCGGCTCTACCGCGTGGGCGCGGCCTACGAGGCGGCCCGCGGACCGCTTCCGAGCGCACTGTAACCCCGTTCGCCGGGTCACCCGGCCCGCAAAGAGGGTTAGATGGAACCCATGCGGATCGGAGTGCTCACCGGAGGCGGCGACTGTCCAGGGTTGAATGCGGTCATCAGGGCCGTCGTGCGGACAGCGGACATGCGGTACGGCTCAACGGTGGTCGGGTTCCAGGACGGCTGGCGCGGCCTGCTGGAGGACCGTCGTATCCAGCTGAAGAACGACGACCGCAACGATCGGCTGCTCGCCAAGGGCGGCACGATGCTGGGCACCGCACGGGTCAACCCCGAGAAGCTGCGGGCCGGGCTGGACCAGATCAAGCAGACGCTCGAGGACAACGGGATCGACGTGCTGATCCCGATCGGTGGAGAGGGCACGCTGACCGCCGCGCACTGGCTGGCGCAGGAGGGGGTGCCCGTCGTCGGGGTGCCGAAGACCATCGACAACGACATCGACTGCACCGACGTGACATTCGGGCACGACACCGCGCTGATGATCGCGACCGAGGCGATCGACCGTCTGCACAGCACCGCGGAATCGCACCAGCGGGTCATGCTCGTCGAGGTGATGGGTCGCCACGCCGGCTGGATCGCGCTCAACGCGGGGCTCGCCTCGGGCGCGCACATGACCTTGATCCCCGAGCAGCCGTTCGACGTCGAGGAGGTGTGCCGGCTGGTCAAACAGCGCTTCCAGCACGGTGAGTCAAGCTTCATCTGCGTCGTCGCCGAGGGCGCCAAGCCCGCTGAGGGGTCGATGCAGCTGCGCAAGGGCGGCACCGACGAGTTCGGACACGAACGCTTCACGGGGGTGGCCCAGCAGTTGGCGCCCGAGGTGGAGAAGCGGATCAAGAAGGAGGTCCGGGTCACGGTGCTCGGGCACGTTCAGCGTGGCGGCAAGCCCACGGCCTTCGATCGCGTGCTGGCCACCCGGTTCGGTGTGAACGCGGCCGACGCCGCGCACGCCGGGGAGTACGGGATGATGGTGTCGCTGCGTGGCGAGGAGATCGGCCGGGTTCCGCTGGCCGAGGCCACCGCGCAGCTCAAGCTCGTGCCGCAGTGGCGCTACGACGACGCCGCGGCATTCTTCGGCTGAGCCGACAACTAGACTCTCCGGCATGACTGTTGCCACTTCTGAGCTGCTCGACTACGACGATGTGGTCGCCAAGTACGACCCGGTCCTCGGCCTCGAAGTGCACGTCGAACTGTCCACGGCGACCAAGATGTTCTGCGGTTGCGCGACGACTTTCGGTGCCGAGCCCAACACCCAGGTGTGCCCGGTGTGCCTGGGCATGCCCGGCGCGTTGCCCGTGCTCAACGAGGCGGCCGTGGAGTCGGCCATCCGGATCGGCCTGGCACTGAACTGCGACATCGCCCCGTGGGGACGATTCGCCCGGAAGAACTACTTCTACCCGGATCAGCCCAAGAACTATCAGATCTCCCAGTACGACGAGCCGATCGCTGTGAACGGCCACCTCGACGTGCCCCTGGATGACGGCAGCACGTGGCGGGTCGAGATCGAACGCGCCCACATGGAGGAGGACACCGGCAAGCTGACCCACCTGGGCAGTGACACCGGTCGCATCGCCGGAGCCACCACATCGCTGGCCGACTTCAACCGGGCCGGTGTACCGCTGATCGAGATCGTCACCAAGCCCGTCGAGGGTGCCGGTGAGCGGGCACCGGAGATCGCCCGCGCCTACGTGACCGCGTTGCGTGATCTGCTGCGCGCCCTCGGTGTCTCCGACGTGCGGATGGACCAGGGCTCGATGCGGTGTGACTCCAACGTGTCCCTGAAGCTCAAGGGCGTCAAGGAGTTCGGCATCCGCACCGAGACCAAGAACGTCAACTCGCTCAAGAGCGTCGAGGTCGCGGTGCGGTACGAGATGCGGCGTCAGGCTGCGGTGCTCGAAGCCGGCGGGACCATCAAGCAGGAGACCCGGCACTTCCACGAGGACGGGTACACCAGTCCGGGCCGCACCAAGGAGACCGCGGAGGACTACCGGTACTTCCCCGAGCCGGATCTGGAACCGGTGGCGCCGAGTGCTGAACTGGTCGAGCGTCTGCGGGCCACCATCCCCGAGCTTCCGTGGTTGTCGCGCAAGCGGACTCAGCAGGAGTGGGGCGTCTCCGACGAGGTGATGCGTGACCTGGTCAACAACGGTGTCGTCGAACTCGTGGCCGAGACCGTCGAGGCGGGCGCGTCCAGCGAGGCCGCTCGGGCCTGGTGGGGAAACTTCTTGGTGCAGAAGGCCAATGAGGGTGCGGTGGCCGTGGCCGACCTGGCCATCACGCCCGCGCAGGTGGCCGCGGTGGTCAAGCTCGTCGACGAGGGCAAGCTGTCGAACAAGCTGGCCCGGCAGGTGGTCGAGGGTGTGCTGGCCGGCGAGGGTGAGCCTGAGGCGGTGATGTCGGCCCGCGGGCTCGCGCTGGTGCGTGACGACAGTCTGATCCAGGCCGCCGTGGACGAGGCGCTGGCCGCCAATCCCGATGTGGTGGAGAAGATCAAGGGCGGAAAGGTTCAGGCCGCGGGTGCGATCGTGGGTGCGGTCATGAAGGCCACCAAGGGGCAGGCCGACGCCGCACGCGTGCGCGAACTGGTGATGGCGGCCTGCGGGCAGGGCTGATCTGAGCTGATCTGTTGGCTCCGCCCGGGGTCACTCGCTGTGCTTAGCGGACCACGCGGTTCCCTCGCACACCAGATCGTGGGGGATGGGCACCCCGGTGGGCAGCAGCGCGGGCAGACCCGTGACCGGCGCGGACGCGGGGGCGGGCACCGGAGCGGGAGCTGAGGCCGCCGCGGCGGCAGCGGGCGCGGCCGCTGGGAGCGGGGGAACGGCGGGAATCGGGGGCACCGCGACCGCGGGCACCGGGGCACCCGCAGGCAGGGCCGCCGGCACCGCCGGGAGCCCGGCCGGAACGGCGGGCAGAGCGGCGGGGACTGCGGGCAGTGCGGCCGGAACCGGCGCTCCGGCCGGTGCGGCCAGGGGAGTGGCGGCGGTCTCGATCATCGGCGCGGCAACGGATTCCGGCACCGGAGGGGCTGCGGCGACCGGTGCGGCCGCCGCAGCCTCCTCGATCACCGGTACGGCCGCTGCGGCTCCCTCAACGGGCACCGGTGGTGCCCCTGCAGCGGCCTCCTGCACCGGCACGGCGGCGGCCTGCTCGACAGGCGCGGCGTCGACCGGTGCGACCGGAGGTGGTGGCGCGGCCTCACTCGGGGCCGGCGGGATTTCGGGGGCGAGCGCGGACTCGACCATGGGCGCTGCCGGCGGGGCCGGCGCGGCCGGAGCCGGCGCGGCCGCCGGGGCGGCCGGGGCCGGCGCGGGTACGACCGGAACAGGCGGTGCGGCAACGGGTATCGCCGGTGCGCCGGCGGGCACTGCGGGCACTTCGGGCAGGCCTG
>NZ_LZHW01000009.1 GCF_001667265.1 Mycobacterium sp. ACS4331
CGACGGGGGCGGTGGTGGTATCGGCACCGCGGGCCCCGGCCCCGAAGGCGGCAGCGTCGGCGGCGCCGGCGGAGGGGGCGGAGGAGGAGGTGGCGGCGGTGACGACGGCGGCGGCGTCGTCGTCTCGTCCGGCGGTTCGGGCGGATCGGGGAAGTCCTCCGAATCGCCGGCGAGTTCGTCCTCGACGGTCGCCTGATTGCGGGCGTCGGCCGCGGAGTCCGGGAAGTCGTCGAAGGGATTGCCGTCGACGGTCGGCACGTATCGGGTGCAGAACCCGTCGGGCACCGTGGCCCCGGAGGACCGCAGGCCTTCGACCTGCTGGTCGATCCACTGCCTGGTCTCGTCGGTCGGCTTGGCACCGAACGTCATGATGTACTTCACGCCGAACTTGCCCGCCGCGGTGAACTGCTTCAGGAACTCCTGCTGCTGGCCCCAAGACATGCTCGGCCCGGGGTTGACCCCGATGCCCACCTGCCGCCCGCGCGGTACGCCGGGATCGATGTTGGACAGGGGAAACTGCGGTCCGCGGTTCCAGCCCGCGTCGGAGGGCAGATCCCAGTACTTGCCCAGGAATTCGGCGAAGGCATCGGCGGTGTCCTTGTTGGTGATCGCCTTGATGTAGGCCTTCTGCCAATCCGCCCACGTCATCGGCGTGCCGCCGGACTGCTGCTGCTTCTGGAGGTAGCGCTTCCACCGCGCCTTCATGCCCTCCGCGCTCCCGGGATCGGTGCGCACCACGTCGTCGTTGCTGGTGGGCAGGCGGCCGAGTTCGTCGGCAGTGGGCTCGGTGGCCTGGACCAGGCCGTCATTGAGCGGTTTGAGCGGGTAGGTCTGCAATTCCTCCGCCGGTGCGACCTCGCCGACGTCGTAGGACGGCAGCGTGAAGCCGGGGGTGCACTCGCCGTACGAGCTCGAGTCAGGTGCGTCCGCGTCCGCGTGGCCCAGGCCGGCACTGTGCAGCGCCAGGGTGACTGTCACTCCGGCCACCAGTGCGGCCCGCACCCAGCTGCTGCGGCGGCGCTGTCCTCCCGGCAGCCCTCCGGTCGAATGCCCTCCTGTCGAAAGCCCTGTTGCCGACACTCAACACCACCCTCACAGACGCTACGGTTTTCTTCGCGGTTGCGAAGCGATTTGATAATAACCGTAGCGATGCTGCGCTAGTGACGCAACTCTTCACTAGTTTGTGGGATGGACCGCTACGTTTTCTCGGTTTGGTTGCCGAAGCGCCGTGAGCGGGCCCGAAAGGGTCGATGATTGAGCGATGACCGCACACCGCAACGGCAAGGTGTCGATCGTCGGGATGGGCAGCGTCGGGACGGCGATCGCGTATGCGTGCCTGATCCGCGGGTCGGCGGCCTCGTTGGCCCTCTACGACATCTTCGCCAAGAAGGTCCGTGCCGAGGTGCTCGACCTCAACCACGGCAGCCAGTTCGTCCCGCACTGCCGCATCTCCGGCGGGGATGACCTGACGGTCACGGCGGACTCGCAGATCGTGATCGTCACTGCCGGTGCCAAACAGAAACCCGGCCAGACCAGACTCGACCTCGCGGCGACCAACGTCGCCATGGCGCAGGACCTGACGCCCAAGCTCCTCGAACTGTCACCGCACGCGGTGATCGTGTTCGTGACCAACCCCGTCGACGTCATCACCTACGCCGCCGCGCAGTCGGTCGACCTGCCTCACGGCCGCATCTTCGGCTCGGGAACGGTGTTGGACTCCAGCCGTTTTCGATACCTGATCGCCGAACTTGCCGACCTGGCCGTCGCCAATGTGCACGGGTTCATCGTCGGTGAGCACGGCGACTCCGAGATCTCGCTGTGGTCTTCGGTGTCCATCGGCGGCGTGCCGGCCGCACACTTCCGCAAAGACGGCGTGGCGATCTTCGACGAGGCGACCCAGATGGCGATCTCCTCGGACGTGGTCAACGCCGCCTACGAGGTGATCGAAGGAAAGGGCGCGACCAACCTCGCGATCGGGCTGTCCACTGCACGCATCATCGAAGCCATTCGCGGACATCAGCACCGCGTGCTCCCGGTCTCGACCCTGCAGACCGGGATCTACGGAATCGACGACGTGTGTCTGTCGCTGCCGACGGTGGTGACCGCCGAAGGTGCCGTGGAAGTGCTCGAAATCCCGTTGTCGGAGTCGGAGCACGACGGCCTGCACGCCAGCGCTCAGGCACTGCACGACGCGTGGGACTCGGTCCAGGCGGGTTGAGCCTGCGCGTCACAACGCGTCGGGCAGGCCGAACTTCTCGAACATCGACGTGTCCAGGAACGCCACCACGTGCGCAACCGCACCGTCGGTGACGTCGAGGACATGCAGTTGGAACGGCAGGTGCCGACCGGTCTGCGGGTCCAGCATGTACATGGCCGCCGCGGTCTGCCCGTTGGCGGTCAACGGCAGCAGGCGCATGTCCCCCGGCTTCTCGGCCGGGCAGTTGTGGTGTATCAGCGCGCCGATCGCCGCGCCGCCCTGGTACCAGCCGACGAAAGGGGGCATCTCCCAGATGGCCTCCTCAGTGAACAGCGCCACCAGTTCCTCGATGTCGTACCGCTCGAAGGCCGAGATGTAGCGGCTCAGCAGTTCCTGGGCCTCGGGGGACTCAGGGGCGGCCAGCGTGGTCTCCTCGCTGGGGCCGACAGCCTCCAGCTGTGCGCGGGCCCGCTGGAGCAGGCTGTTGACGGCGGCTGTGGAGGTGCCCACGGCCTCGGCCACCTCGGCGGCCTTCCACTGCAGAACGTCGCGCAGCAGCAGGACCGCCCGCTGCCGCGGTGAGAGATGCTGCAGCGCCGCGATGAACGCCAGGCGCACCGACTCCCGGGATCCGACGATGACCGACGGGTCCGCCGGGCTGGCACCACCGTCCGGCAGCGGTTCGAGCCAGGTGATCTCGGTGTTCTGCACGAGTTCGCCGACCGGGTCCGAACTCGGTGCACCCAGGCCCGTCGGCAGCGGGCGCCGCTGCCTGCCCTCCAGCGCGGTCAGGCACGTGTTGGTCGCGATCCGATGCAGCCACGTGCGCACCGACGACTTGCCCTCGAACCGCTCGTACGCCTTCCAGGCGCGCAGATAGGTCTCCTGGACCAGGTCCTCGGCGTCGTGCAGTGAGCCGGTCATGCGGTAGCAGTGAGCCAGCAGCTCCCTGTGGTACTGCTGCGCATCGGTGAGGAATGTGTCGGGGTCTTCTGCGAGCACGCTCACGGTCCCGAGCTTACGCAGACCCACCGACAACCGGTCGCTACGCTGACCGGGTGGCTGAGACAGAGACGACGCGCGACGAGCGCTCGTTCGACGGAGTCGGCGGCGTCCGGATCGTGTACGACACCTGGACCCCGAACATCGAACCCACGGGCGTCGTCGTCCTGGCCCACGGTTTCGGCGAGCACGCTCGCCGCTACGACCACGTTGCCGAGCGGTTCGGCCAGGCGGGTCTGGTGACCTATGCGCTGGACCACCGAGGCCACGGCCGCTCCGGCGGCAGGCGCGTCCACGTCAGGAACGTCTCGGAGTACACCGACGACTTCGCCACGCTGGTGGGCATCGCCGACCGCGAACATCCCGGGCTGACCAAGACCGTGCTCGGGCACAGCATGGGCGGCGCCGTCGTGTTCGCCTACGCCTCGGAGCACGGCGACGACTATGACCTGGTGGTGCTGTCCGGGCCGGCCATCGCCGCCCAAGACGAGGTCAAACCCTCGCTCGCGGTGATCGGGAAGGCGGTGGGCGCGGTGCTGCCCGGCGTCCCAGTTCAGCAGTTGGACGCCAACGCCGTCTCGCGCGACCGCGAGGTCGTGGCGGCCTACAACGCCGATCCCCTGGTCTGGCACGGCAAGGTGCCCGCGGGCGTCGCCCGCGCGCTGCTGACGGTCGGGCAGTCCATGCCCGCGCGTGCGCAGGCCATCACCAAGCCTCTGTTGGTGGTGCACGGCTCCGACGACCGGTTGATTCGGGCTCGGGGCAGCGAACGCCTGGTGGAATGTGTGGCCTCCGAGGACGTCCACCTCAAGATCTATCCCGGCCTGTTCCACGAGGTGTTCAACGAGCCGGAACAGGATCTGGTGCTCGACGACGTGGTGTCCTGGATCGAGGCTCGACTGTGAGAGTTCTTGCGGCCCTGCTTCTTTCGCTGGTCGTACTGATGGGGTGCTCGTCGCCGAAAACTGACGAGGCGTGGGTCGAGGACGAGGTGACCTTCGAGGCCGACGGCCTGACGATCCACGGCACCTACCGGCACCAGCGCGATGCCGCGCCCGGCCCGGCCGCGCTGCTGATCTCTGAGAGCGGCCAGACCGACCGCAACGGCGACAACGCCGTCGTCGGCCCCGTCGGCAACATGCGCCAACTCGCCGAGCACCTGTCCGGCCTCGGGGTCGCGACGCTGCGCTACGACAAGATCGGCACCGGACGCACCGGGCTGGGACCGTATGCCAAGAAACCCGCCGAGGTCGGCAGTGCGGTGTACACCGCGGGTGCCCGGGCCGCACTGCGATTCCTGGCCGACCAGCCCGGAACCGACACGGCGCATCTCTCCGCGTACGGACTCGGTGAGGGCGCCACGCACGCGATGGCGCTGGCCGTCGACACCGCATCCGACGCGCCGAAACTGCGTTCGCTGGGCCTGCTGCAACCACTGCCGGGCCGCTACCTCGACCTCATCACGGGGCGGGTGACCGCCGACGTCGCGGCGGCGGTCAAACAGGGGACGAAGACTCAGCAGCAGGCCGACGAGGTGGTGGCCGCGTGGACGGCCGCCGTCGCGCAGGTTCGCACCGACGGCACGCTGCCGCCCGGTCAACTGCCCGACGGACTCGGCGCGATCCTCAACCCGGGCAACGTGAAGGTCGTGCGCGAGACCGACGCCGTCGACCCATTGGGGGTGGCCGCCAAGATCCCGGCGGGCACCCCGGTGCTGCTGACGTGTTCGGACTCCGACGCGCAGGCCAGCTGTGAGGGTCTGCGCCCACTGGCAGCGGCGCTCGCGCACACCGACCTGACGGTCGTGGAACTCAAGGGCGTCAACCATGTCCTGCGTGACGACCCCACCGACAATCTGGCCGACTACGCCAAACCGGGGCCGCTGTCGGGGCAGCTGACGACCGCTCTGGACGGGTTCGTCCGCGAATGAGCGGGTCCGCTGCGGCCGCCCCGAATGTCGGACCACGCCGCTAAGCTCGAGGTCATGCCCAAAGTCGTTGTCGCCGAGAGCTACGGCGGTCCGGAAGTGCTTGCCCTCCATGATGTCCCGCTCCCGAAGGTCGGCAACGGCCAGGTCGTGGTCGACGTGCACGCCGCCGGGGCCAACCCGATCGACTACAAGCTCTACAGCGGACAGATGGGAAACGACCCCGCCGCGCTGCCCATGCCCGTGGGGATGGAGGCCGCGGGAATCATCGCTTCTGCGCCGCCGTACGCCGAGGGGTACACCGGGCCGTTGAAGGTGGGTGACGAGGTGATCGTCACCGGCGTCCGTGGCGCGTACGCCGAGCGGCTGGTCGCCGACGCCGAGCAGATCGGGCACAAGCCCGCGACGCTGACGGCGGAGGAGGCCTCGGGTCTGCTGCTCGCGGGCGGCACCGCGTGGCACCTGTTGACCAGAACCGACGTGCGGGCCGGGGACATCGTGCTGGTGCACGGCGCCAGCGGCGGCGTCGGACTGATGGCGGTGCAGCTGGCCGCCGCGCGGGGCGCCCGCGTGATCGGGACGGCCAGCCCTGCGCGCCACGATCAGCTTCGGCACTACGGCGCGGAACCCGTCGAGTACGGCCCCGGTCTGGCCGACCGCGTGCGCGATCTGCTGGGTCCGGGGGAGCGGGTAACCGTCGCGCTGGACCTCGTGGGCACCGATGAGGCGCTCGACACCTCGGTGGAGCTGGTGGCCGACCGGGACCGGATCGCCACCATCGCCGGCTTCGGACGCGCTCCTGAACTCGGCATCGCGGCGCTCAGCGGGGCCGACGGCGGACAGGAGATCAGGGACGCGTCGCGCCCTGAGTTGATCAAGCTGGCCGCCGCGGGTCAGTTGCGGGTGGTGGTGGACAAGGTGTTCGGCCTTGCCGAGGCCGCCGACGCCCACCGGTACCTGCAGACCGGTCACGCACGCGGGAAGGTCGTGCTGGTCCCGTGAGCGATGACAAGATGCTCGCGCGCATCGCCGCGCTGTTGAGGCAGGCCGAGGGGACCGACAACGCCCACGAGGCCGAGGCGTTCATGACGGCCGCGCAGCGCCTGGCGACCGCGACGTCGATCGACTTGGCGGTGGCCCGCTCGCACACCGCCAAGCGGGAGGCCGCTCAGACGCCGACCCAGCGCACCATCACGATCGGCGAGGCGGGAAGCAAAGGCCTGCGGACCTACGTCCAACTGTTCGCGGTGATCGCCGCGGCCAACGACGTGCGCTGCGATGTCGCCTCGAACTCGGCGTTCGTGTACGCCTACGGATTCGCCGAGGATCTCGACACCACGCACGCGCTGTACGCCAGCCTGGTGGTGCAGATGGTCAAGGCCTGCGACGCCTACCTGTCCACCGGCGCGCATCGGCCCACCCCGACGATCACCGCGCGGCTCAACTTCCAACTGGCCTTCGGTGCGCGCATCGGTCAGCGCCTGGCGGCCGCGAGGGAGGAGGCGCGAAAGGAGGCTCAGGCGACCGAGAGTCCGTCGGCCGGGACTGCGATCGCGTTGCGCAACAAGGAACTCGAGCTTGTCGACCACTATCGGAAGACGTCCAAGGCCCGCGGCACGTGGTACGCCTCGCGGGCCAGCGCGGGGTATTCGTCGGCGGCCCGGCGGGCCGGGGACCGCGCCGGCAAGCACGCCAGGCTCGGTGCCAGCCCGGAGCTGCCCGGTGCGCGGACCCCGCTGCAGCGGTGACCCGCCGGGACAGTCAGCGCTCCAAGGTCTACGCCGCCGAGGGGTTTGTCCGCACGATGTTCGACCGTGCCGCACAACATCATTCGCGGGCCATCGACTTCTTCGGTGCCTCGCTGACGCTGCCGCCCGAGGCCCGGTTCGCCTCCCTCGATGCCGTCCAGCGTTACGTCGACGAGGTGCTGACCATGCCGGCGGTGACGCAGCGCTGGCAGGCCGGTCCGCTGGCGGTGCGGGCCCGGCGCGGGGCGAGCGCGGCGCACTACGAGGTCCATGACGGCGGGGCCGTGATCGCGGTGCCCGAGCAGTCCACCCGGTGGGCGCTGCGCGAGCTCGTGCTGCTGCATGAGATCGCACATCACCTGTGCCAGGCGGAACCCGCGCATGGCCCGGAGTTCTGCGCGACGCTGTGCGAACTCGTCGAAGTGGTGATGGGTCCCGAGGTCGGCCACGTGCTGCGCGTCGTCTACGCCAAGGAGGGGGTGCGCTGACTACGGTTGGTCAGGTGAGTGATCCCACACCGTTCGACGTCGACGACCTGCTGAACCGCATCGTGCTGCGGGAGGACCCCGCGCTCGAGGCCACGCTGGCCGCCAGCACCGCGGCCGCCCTGCCGCCCATCGAGGTCACACCCCAGTCCGCGCACCTGCTGGGCCTGCTGGTGCAGATCGCCGGGGCGCGGCGCGTGCTGGAGATCGGCACGCTGGGCGGATACAGCACGATCAGCCTGGCCCGCGCCGTGGGCCCCGAGGGCAGCGTGGTCACGCTGGAATACGAACCACGGCACGCGGAGGTGGCGGCCGCCAACCTCGCCAGGGCGGGGGTCGCCGACCGCGTGGAGATCGTCGTCGGTGCGGCCCTGGACACCCTGCCCACCCTGACCGGGACCTTCGACTTCGTGTTCATCGACGCCGACAAGGAGAACAACTCGGCCTATGTGCAGTGGGCGATCGACCTGGGCCGCCCGGGCACGGTGATCGTCGTCGACAACATCGTCCGCAACGGGCGCATCCTTTCGCCTGCGGTCGACGACACCCAGGCCACCGCGGTGCGGCAGATGCTCGAGATGATGGGCCGGCACCCGGACCTGGACACCGCGGCGATCCAGACCGTCGGCGGAAAGGGTTGGGACGGCTTCGCGTTGGCCCTGGTGAAGTAGCGTCTGCGTGCTCGCCGAGAGATGACTTGTTTCGCCGGAATCCGCCCCGTCGATGGATGGAGTGCGATGACTCCACCCTGGGTGGAGGTCAACGCTAGCCGCGCCAGATGGAGGGTGGCGGTGGCGACGACTGGGCCGCCTGAGGTTGAGGTGGCACGGGTGTTGGAGCGGGAACCGTAGGCCTGCTCCAGGCTGGTGGTGCTTCGACGACTGAGGGCGCCGGTGCGAATGCCTGGCTGACTGCTGGCGCCGGTGACGGTGTGTGGACGACAGGGGGCGTTTGACGGACGGGCGTCGCGGCGTCCCGATCCAGCACAAGCTGCTGAATCAACCTGCCGGCCTGGAGCATGGCGTCGAACTCCAGGCCGTCGACATCGACTCGGATCTCGCCGCTGCCGGAATGCCCCACCGTGAGCGCCAAACCGCGGGCCAACCACGCCAGAAGCGCGGCGAATGCCAGGAGTACGAGCGCGATCAGGAACCCGATGATCCCGAATGGCCCGCCCAGCGATGCCGTCGACATCAGAACGAACAGCGCACCGAGGGCCGAGAAGAGGGCCATGCGGACCCGCCGCCGTGACAGCAGTCGACCGGTGGTCACCTCGCAGACCTGCTGGATGGGGATGCTGGATTCGGCGTACCCGACTTTGATGATGAAGAACATGTACTGGGGGTAGCGGGCGACCACGCGATCGTGGGTGATGACCAGGCCGGTCTTGATATGCCGCAGCAGTGGCGACGCGGTGAAGTCCGCGCCCATCAGGCGGGTCTCCCCGGGCAGCAGGTGGATGTTCTCGTGTTCCCGTGCGCCGGTGTACCCGCCCCGCGGATCAGTGCTCATCGAATTCCCCTTCTGTGGATGATTGTTGGTGCATCAGGGCTCTTCTGCCCGCAGTTCACCGCGCGGCCCATGACAGTTCACGACATGCGCCATCTGCTCGGCCTCGGCCGCGCCCAGGATCCCGCAGTCCCAGTCGTCCACTGTGGCGTACTTCTGCTGGATCTGATGGAACCGTGTGATCACATTCAGGGCGTCCGGGCAGCTGATCGCGTCGACGTTGTAGTTGATCAGCACCAGGTTCGGCATGGACGGTATGGCGCCGCAGTTACGGATGGGTTCATGGGGTTCGGTCGGTGGAGCCGCAAATGGCGGCGGTGGCTCGGGTGTCGGATCACCCAAAGGCGTTGGCATCGTCGAAGTCTCCGGTAGCGGCACAACTCCGTCCGTGCCGGGCGCACGGTTCGGCGGCACATTCATAACCGCGGGGTCCGGCAGCGGCATTGTCGTGCCGCCCAACTCGATGGACGGCGCGACGCTGCGCACCACGGGCTCACCGGTGACGACGTCGATGAGCGTGAATTCCGTTGCCGAGCGGCTGGAATCGACCGAGGAGTACTGCACCACCACCACGTTCTGCGGCGTGAAGTCGGCCCATTTCTCGCCGTCGAACCGGTAGTCTCCGAGATTGGCGTACGCGGGCGGGGTGAGCGGGTCGCCGGTGGCGCAGTGAGTTCGCGGGACCCCGAGCGGATCGATCAACACGGCGTTGCCAGCCTGCAGCACAGCCTGTTTCGCGGCGGTACCGTCTGCGGAGAGGGTGTGGACGGTGACCCACGTGTCGGCGGTCAGGATCGTCGGGGTCAGGGTGTTGAGATAGTACGGAACCTGTGCCGGGGTGAGTCCGAGCGTCAGGGCCCACGCCCGTCCGGTCGCGGGATCCATATCGAGGTGGTTGGCGAGCGTCACCACGTCGCATCCAGCGGTCGTACCGGTGGTCCCGTAGAGTCCGGGTTGGAGCCCGGAGACGGGGCGTGCGCCGCGATCGGTCCGGACCGGAATCTGCTCCAGCAGAGCGGCGGTCCGCTGCCGCGCCTGGTCCGAGATCGACACGGGCATCACGAGCACCGACTGAGTGAAGGCCTGTTCCGACGGTGCGTTCGCGGCCACGAGTAGCGCGTCGTCGAGGTGTGACCGGCGAGACGATGCCGACAGCACCACGGCGATGAGGACGACGACCACAACCGCGGTCAACACCAGTCCCGCGGCGGCCAGGATGGCTGTCGCCCGGGTGTTGTTAGGGCTGGGTGGATTTGGGTCCACCCAGCGGGGGTATGGGTCGGTCACCAGGTGTCGCCGCCCCCACCGCCGCCGCTGGACTTCGCTGGAGCCTTGTCACCTTCCCACGTGTAGGTGACGCTGCCCTGGAACTTGTCCATGGTGTCCCTCTGGGCCGAGAACTTGGGATCACTGGATTTGTCGAAATCCGCACCGACGTCGGTATAGACCGAGACGTCTCCGTGGTTTCCGGTCAGGCCGGCCTCCACAACGGACATCGGGTTACTCAAGTCCACCTGTTGGGAGCCGCCGTCGCTTTCATAGAGGTTCTTCGATTCGCCCGCAAGCGGACTGAGCAGCGGTGTGCGATCGCCGGGACCGTTGATCACGTCGGCCCGCAACAGTGCGAAGCTGATCGGGTCGCGCCGTGCGGCGGCCATGGCCTCGGCCGGCAGGTTGGGCGTGTTATCGCCGTGAGCCCGCAGATGGACTGTGGCGACCCCCTCGCGGTCGGCGTGCACGAGCGGAGATCCGTAGGTCACCAGGGACGTCGCGTTGTAACGACCGGACGCCACAAGGTTCTGAGCCTCCATACCGCCTTGGCTGTATCCGACGAACATCATCTCAGGCTGCTTGGATCTGTCTGACGGGTCGTAGCCGGCTTCACGCAGTGCGCGATCGATCTTCTTGACCGTCTCATCGTCGACGTTCCCCGCAGCGAGGGACAGATTACGACCAGCGTTGCGCTTGCTGTCCTCGAAGTCTGTTCCCGCGAGATAGACGATGAGCCGCTTCTGGCCGTCTGGTCCCACGACTTCCTGGATCATGACACCGTCGTAGGAGTCGTCCATTGTGCGCAGGGTCTTGTACAACTCGGAAGCGCCGTTCGGGGCAGCGCCGTTCTTCGCGTTCGTTCCGGTGCCGTCGAGAACGCCGGTCATGGCACCCCCATCAGCACGACTTGCCGCCTCCTGCTGATCCGCGTTGCGCCGCAGGGCATCCGCTCCATTCTGGAGAGCCTTGATCGCGGCGTTCAACGACGTGAGCGACTGGGCCTTCCACTCAGCTCGGAACTGATCTGCGTCCCTGCCGCGCCAGATCGACTGATTCGACGCGATGGTGTTGAGTCCCTTGACGGCACTCTGCAGTTTCTCGACGGCCTGGGTGAACTGCTTCGACGTCGCGCGAAGTTGTTCGACGTCAGCGCCAACAGCGGTCATGACCCCTCCAGTGGAAATGAGCACAGGTGCACGCGCCCCGCAGTGCGAGAGGCGCGTGCACCTGATGCGGTGATCAGTACTTGCTGCTGGTCTGCTGCTGTTCGGCGGCGTTGCGCTTGGCGGTCTGCGACGCGTTCTTCAGCGCCTCGACGACCTTCTTGAGCTGCGGCAGGTGTTGGCTCTGCCAGTCGGACTTGAAGCGCTCTGCGTCCTGGCCCTTCCACTCGACGGAGTTCACCGCCGAGGACAACTGCGAGATGACGTTCTCGATGTCTCCCGCCTTCGAATTGAGCTGCGTCGCAAGCCGCTGAACCTGCTCGACGTCCTGCCCGATGAATGCCATTTCTGCTCCCTACTGTGATCGTTGTGGTTTCAGTCGTGATTGTGCTGGTCTAGACATCCGGTTGCGCCACCTGCAACCACACCCCCTTACCCCTCTCGACGAGAACTCCTCGGCCAGGCGGGAATTCACTGCGGCGCACCGCACCGATGGATGTGCTCAGCAGACCGTCCGCGTCCATGCCGTTGGGCCACAGCAGAAGCCCGCGCCGTGACGACTTGAACGGCTGCGCCAGCAGCCACGCCTGCCCCCAGGTGGACACCTCGGACTCGCCGACGATGAACGCAGTGTCGATGAGCGACTTGACCAGTTGGGCAAGATCGT
Organism: Mycobacterium sp. ACS4331; assembly: GCF_001667265.1. Lineage (GTDB taxonomy): Bacteria > Actinomycetota > Actinomycetes > Mycobacteriales > Mycobacteriaceae > Mycobacterium. The sequence continues at coordinate 11,971 of NZ_LZHW01000009.1, forward strand.
TCTCCACATCCGTCCCACCGAAGTCCGCCACCCTCTCGATGACGATCATCAGGTTCGTTGACCGCGTGCTGTCGACCGTCGCGAGTTCCTCGACGCGGCGCATCACCGACTCCTGGCCGACGGCGGTGTCGTCCCACACGTTCAGGGCCGCGATGTTGGAACCGGAGGGCGCCAGATACACGATCCTGGTGTCCGGCCGCTGCCGTCGCACCGCCTGCGCCAGCGTGACCAACGCCGTCGAACGTCCGCTGCCGGGTGGTCCGGTCACCATGAAGACACCGGACGGATCGATTCCGATCGGCGAAAGTGATTCGTCGGCAACACCGATCACGGCCGCACCCGCTGCGGCAGTGTGTGGAAGAGACGTGAGCTGGATGTGCTCGGAAAGCCGTTCGACCGCAGCGGGCGGACGGAAACCCTGTGCGCGCATCCGGGCCGCCAGCTCGTCGATGGCGCGGGCCTGCACGGCGACGTTGGCGTCGCCGCCGAAGACTGCGACCTGGATCTCCAGTCCGTCCATGATGGCGCGGCCCTGCGGCGAGGTCGCCGACAGGATGTCTCCGGGCACACCTGCGAGCAGGTAGTCGTCGTCGGAGGCCAGTCGCATGACCAGCCGCTGCTGGATCGTCGACGCCAGCGACGACGGGATCGCCGCGGGCCGGTCCGCGGTGATGACGACGTGGATGCCCAGCATCCGGCCATCGGAGGCGAGCTGGCTGAGCATGGTGAAGAACGGCGTGTGGGAGACGTGTTCGTACTGTTCACGGAACGGGCCGATGGCATCGAGAAGCAGCAGCACGCGGGGCTCGTCGGGGTCGGCGAGCCGGCGGTACTCGCCGATCGTGGATGCGTTCACGCGGCTGAACCTGCGAATGCGGTCCTCCAGCAACGAGATCAGCCGGCGCAGCACCCGCCCGAGGCGCTCATCGTCGTCGGCGCCGATCACCGCTGCGACATGCGGCAGGGCCTCCAGCATCTTCAGGCTTCCTGAGGCGAAGTCCAGGGCGTACACGTGCACCGGGCCGTCGGTGGGGTCCAGCGCCGCGGAGATCGCCAGGGTCCGAAGCGCGGTCGACTTGCCCGCGCCGCCGGTGCCGATGATGGCCATGTTCCCCTGCTCGTCGGGGGAGAAGGTGCCGATGGGCTGCGTCTGTTCGGTCGGAACATCGGTCTTTCCGATCACCAACGCGCCCGAGCCGGACTGTCGGACAAGATCTTCGAGCGCGTACGTGCTCTCGAGCGAGGGAAGCCACGGCCGCCGGGGCGGCGGGATGCGCAACTGGACGGCGGCGGCCCTGATCGTCGACACCATCCGTGCGATGTCGGTCGGTCCCGACGGTGGTGCCACCGACTCGGCTTCGTGGGGGTTGTTCCAGGGGCGGCGCCGGCCGAACACGAACTCCCAGATGTCTATCGGCGCCTTCTGGGGTTGCTCGCTGGTGCGTCCGCCGACGTAGGCGGTCTGGAACGTCGTGAGACGGCCCGGCCCAGTCTTGGCCACCGCGCGGCCGGCGATCTCGGGCGGGAAGTGGGCGGCCAGAGGGTCCTCGATCACGTCGACGGAGTCATCGACATCGTTGAGGCGCAGTGCAATGCGGAGATTGGTGTTGGCCCGGAGATTGTCTTTGATGACGCCCGCGGGACGCTGGGTCGCCAACACCAGGTGCAGCCCCAGGGACCGGCCGCGCTGAGCGACGTCGATGACGCCGTCGACGAACTCGGGAACTTCGGAGGCCAGTGCGGCGAACTCGTCGACGATGATGACCAGGCTCGGTGGCGTGTCGGGGTCATCCCGCTGTTCCAGGGTGAGCAGGTCCTTGGCCTGCTTCTGGTTCAGCAGGGTCTCCCGCCGGCGGATTTCGGCGCCCAACGAGGTCAACGCGCGCCGGACCAGGTGCGGGGACAGGTCGGTGACCAGACCGACGGTGTGCGGCAGCCCGACGCAGTCGGCGAACGCGGTGCCGCCCTTGTAGTCCACCAACAGGAAGTTCACCCGGTCCGGGCTGTGCTCGACCGCCATGGCCATGATCCACGTCTGCAGGAATTCGCTCTTGCCCGAACCCGTGGTTCCGCCGACGAGGGCGTGCGGGCCGTGTGCCCGAAGGTCGAGATGGACCTCCCGCGCGCCTGCGGAGCCCACCAGGGCGCGCAGGTTCGCCGGTTCCGCGGTGGGGCGCGGCGGACCACTGCGGTTGAGCACCGACGCGTTCGACATCCACTGCTGGGCAATCACCGTCGGCTCCGTGGCGATGCCCTGGCCGGTGAGCGCCAGATAGGAGACGGAGCGAGGCAGATCCGTGTCGTCCTCCACGGTGGCGCCGGCGTCGACGACGGGTGCCAACAGCAGCGCGATCTGTCGGGAATCGGCGACCTCGATGCTGTCGCAGGCGACGGGGAAGCTGTGCTGACCGTGACGCACGTGGCCCACCGTCGCACCGTCGGTTGCGGACTCCACCAGCAGGAAGGTGCGGCAGGCGGCGGGCAGCCCGGCGAGCTCGTCCGCCACCCAGATCACATGGATCCCGACCGCTCCGCCCTGTTCAGCGAGCCGGGTCAGCCGAGAGCGGTCGATCGGTGCGGTGTCCTCGACCAGGACGACCACCGCGGGTGTGAACGGTGCGGCGCGGCGGTCGTCGGACGAGTCGGCCCGGATGGGCCCGAAATCGAAGTCGCCCCCGGCTTCGGCGGTCAACCTGCGATGTTTGAGCAGGTCTTCCAGTCGGGCCAGGAGGGCCTGACCGCCGCCCACACTGTCGGTGAGATGGTTGCTCGACAGTGGGCTGTGCGCGGAGCCGGTGTGCGGCAGCCACTCCAGCCATTCCCACGACGTCCGAGACTGCGGCGAACTGAACGCGGTCACGGTCAGGTCGGCGGGCGAGTGCAACCCCAGCAGCTGCATGACCACGCCCCGGGCGACGCCGTCGATCACCGCCCGCGGGCCGCAGATGCCCAGCGCCCCGCATTCGCGCAGGTCCGCAACGATCGGCACGTCGGTGACCCTGCTGAACTCCTGCCGCAGATCGTCCAGCTGCTGGACGTACCTGACTTCCGCGTCTCCGGTGTCCGACACCGTGATCCGGCATCGGGACGGAGCGTCACCGAGGCCCAGCCGCACGGTCAGGAAGCCCGCATGCTCGGGGCGGTGAGTCCACAGCAGCGGCCCCAACCGATGGATCGCTTCCACCACCTGGCTCAGGGCCGGCGCCTCGGTCAACCGCACCGCACGTTCGACGCGCTGGGTTTCGGTCAGCTTCTGCGCCAGCGCCCGCAGCGAGTCGGAGAACCGTCCCACTTCGTGCCGGTACTTCTTGCGCTCCTGCATCTTGGTGTCGACGTACATACCGATCATGAGCAGCGGGCTCAGACAGATGAACACCACCGACAGCATGCTGCGCGTCGCCGCGAACAGGACGACACCCATGGCCAGCGGAGCCAGCATCGACACGATCGGAAAGTGGGTGGGCTCGGGGAGCTGCGGTGGTTTCGGAGCGGCAAGCTCCTGATCGTCGAACCGAGCGACCACCCGGGGCGACCTGTTGAATTCGATGGCCACGCTGTCGTTCTGCGTGGTGCCGGGCCGCACGGTGAGCAGCACGGCGACCGCGGTGTCGGCCAGCTGCAGCACGTCGGTGGCGCCCACGGGAGCCCGTTGCACCGGCTGGCCACCGATTCGTACGCCCATCGGGCCGGCCAGGTTGACGATCTCGATGCCGTCGCGGATGCTGACGACGGCGTGGATGTCGGCGATTCCGTGGTCACTCAGGCAGATGTCGTTGGTGGCACCACGTCCGATCGACGAATTGCCGGACGGCAGAGGGAACTCCAGGCCCGCGTCGGGCCCCTCCAGGACCCTGAGCACCGCGACCGCGCGTCCGCGCCGACGACGCGGCGGAGCGGTGGGGGTGGGCGCGATGCTCACCGAGGAACCCGATCTCAGGCCGGAGTCGATGAGACTGCGGCTCGGGTCGAGAACCCTTGCCGCACCGGCCTTGTCGAACGACGCGTGCTCCACCTTGAGGGTCAGCCCGGTGCCGCCGGGTCGTCGGGACTGAACTGGGTCGCTGGCGGCCAATGCGGCGGCCACGTCACCGACCGACGCGGTGGCGTCCGCGGTGATCGCGACCTGAGCCCGGCTGCCGTCGGCACGGCACAGGATGATCTTGGCGTGCATCTACCCCTGCCTCGGCACCGGGACCGGAATCGGTGAGTGGACTCGAGTCAGGCCCCGATCGGGCGTGCGTCGCAGGGTGGTCTGCGGACGGGTGCCGAGCGGATTGACGCCCAAGGCCACGTCGAGCACGGTCAACCCGGAGATCCTGTCGTGCAGTCCCGTTTGTGTGCCTGACGAGAGCAGTGGCGGGAGCGCGGCCAGCCCGAACGTGCCGACGAGGACGAGGCTGCGCACCAGGGTGGCGGACAGGCCCGGTGGCTGGTGATCATCCGCTCGGACGAGGCGCAGGCCCAACATGGCCTTGCCGAAGGTGTTTCCGCTGAGCCCCTGCCAGATCTGCATCCACAACCAGACCGCGACGAAGGCGACCGGGATGACGATGTAGACCACTTCGGCCACGCCGAGCACGGCGGCGGCGGTGGTCAGCGGAAGTGCGGGACTCATCATGGCGGCGAGGTCCAGCAGGAATGACGCACCGCGGACCCCTTGACCGGCCGAGCGCAGTTCGTTCGGGGCCTGCGGCGCGCTGGCCGAATGTGCCTGCGGCGCAGTGGCCGACCGGCTGGACGCAGCCGGCCCCCGCGTGCGCCCCGGATGGAGTGGCGCGGTTGTACGGACGCTCAGGGTGTGGCCGCATACGGCGCAGAACCGACTGGTCGGGGGCAGGCCGGAACCGCAGTCGGGACATGAAATCCCCGCCGCGTCTGGCTGTCCTGGCATCGACCGTCTCCGTCCGGGCCGCATCGCGTGCAGCGTTATACGGCCGGAATACGACCGTGATGTGCGGTACCTGGACGCAGCGCCCGCACAGCGCGCGGCAGGGACCGATGGGAGAGAACCCTAATTCTTTGCCACACTTGGCGGGCGACGATCTGTGTCGCCCGATCGTACGATTGTCGGCGCCCGCGGCCGGGCAGCAGAGTGGACCGTGACTGGGCCGATCTGTGCCCGGATCGAGGAGGGAAGGCGTTGGAAGAATCGGCGCTGCCGCCCAGCAGGTACGGCGCGGGCCACCTGACCGCCGCCCCTGGTTCGGCGAATGCGACCCCTGCTGTGGTGGCACAGGTCGCGCCGCTGAACCGGCTCGCCGCGGTGTCGTTCGTGGCTGCTCTGTTCCTCGGTCTGGTGGTGGCTCCGCTGACGCTTCCCCTCTCCTGCCTGGCGAAACGTCAGATCCGGCTCTCCGGGGAGGGCGGCGCCAGCTTGGCCCTGGCCGCCACCCTCATCAGCGTCGTGTACCTGGTGATCGGCCTGGTGGTCGTCGGGTTGTACGCCCACCTGTCGGCAGCAGGCTTCCTCGGGTAGAGGCGGTTCCAGTGCCCGGGCGTCCGCCGAACGTTCGATACCCGTGCGGGTGGCGCCGATGTCAGGATTAGCCCAAGATGCTGAAGGACGTTTGCTGATTCGGTGAGAACCGGAGTTCACGGTGTGAGCACACCGCGGCGAACAGCGCTGCACAATTCGGCGGCGTGATTGGAGAGGCGGGGGTTTGTCAATGGATGTCACGCTCGGAGTGGCGGTGGACAGGGCGACGGCGCAGATCGCACTGCTTGATGCGGCACCACCACATGCGGTGATCGACCAGTCACACATCGATCTGATCGACGTGACCGCCGACTCGCTGGTGTCGACGCTGGTGTCGACGGACCACCTGCTTGCCGAAGCCGGGCATCGACTCGTGGGCACCACCGTCTGCAGTTCGGACAGTGACCGGGCCGCGGCACTTGTGGCTGCCCTGACGTCAGCGGGGCTGGCGCACGTCTCGACGGTGGCGAACTCGACTGCTGTGACCGCTGCGACGCACGCGCTGGTCGGCGAGGAGATCACGGCCGCACTGGTCAGCGATGGCGAGACCGCGGCACTGTCGATCGTCGACGCCGACGCCGACGTCACAGCGCTGATCGCAGTCGAGCAGGTTGTCGGCGGCGACCGCAACGCGGCCTTCCGGACGCTGTTGGAACGGTTCAGCGAGGAGCCCGGCGGGGCGACGAGCGTGATTCTGCTGGGCGCCCCTGGCGACGGTGCGGAGACCGATGTCCTCCGCCAGGCGTCACCGGTCCCGCTGCATGTCCCCGAGGGGCACGAATATGCCGTGGCGCGCGGCGCGGCGCTGGCCGGATTCCGCGCTCAGCACTCGATTCACGTAGAGAGTGAAGGTGATTCGCTCAGCGCGGCGGAGACGGTGATGAGCCCGCAGGCGCATCAGTTGGCGTACTCGGAGGTTGACGACGAGGAGGACCCCCACCTGGCGTCGGCGGTGCCCCTGCAGACGCCGATGCGGCTGATGAGCGTGGGCGACCCCGACGAGTTCGAGGTCGAGGAGGGCGAAGCGCCGGTGCACCGGCCACGAGTGCTGCTGCTGGGCAGCACCGTGGCAGCAGTCGTGGTGGTGGGCTTCGCCGCCCTCGCGGTCAGCGTTGCGATCGGAATTCGGCCTGCAGTCGACGCGCAGGCCGTTCGACTGACCGATGATTCGCTGGCGGGCAAGTACTTTCCAGTGGCGCCCGGTCAGGGCACCATGCCGGACCCGCCGGCCTGGACCGCGATCGAGGAGTTGCCGGCGCCCGGGGAGGTGACCGACGCTCGCACGCTGCGCCCTAAGCTGGTGAGTTCGACGCGCGCCATGGGCGATGCCGGCGCACCGATCATCAAGTACTACAACGACGGAACCATCGGACTGCAGAGCGCGCCGCTGGCCGGTGGCGGCATCCCCGGACCTGGCGTCGCGGCGCAGGCCCCGGAATACCTCACCCGGCTGATCCCGGACTTCAGTCGCTGGAGCCCCTGCCAGGTTCTGGCATTCGTCAGCAATGTTCGGATGATGGGTGAGACTGCGGCGGAAATGATGTCGCCGGGCAATCGAGCGGCGGCCAACAGCATCAGCAGAGCCGCGGACACCGCGTTCGGCGGCATCTCCGATCTGTCGGATCTGGGTGCCGTCGCGGTGGTTCAGAAGGACACAGGGCCGCTCTTCAGCGCCACGAAGAACGTCGCCGACGGTGTTCCGGACACCGACGCGATCCCGGTGCAACTGTTCGAGAAGGGCACCACGGAGCTGCCCACTGCGACGGTGGCCGACATGCTGCCCGTGGGCTCCAAGATCGTCGACACCAAGGTGCTCGAATCGTTGCCGACCACCGCAGGAGCCGAAAAGTCCAGCCCGGCATCGATTCTCACCGAGACTCTGTCGCCTGAGGTTGCGCAGTCACTGCCCGGTACCGAGGGATCAGCACCGATCGCCACACCCGATCTGAAACTGCCCCAGACCACTCCAGGCACCGACCTGACGACTGACGTTCCGGGAGGGAAGCTGCCCGGCACCGAACTGGGTGACGCGCCGCGGCCCCTCGAGATTCCCGGTGTGAACAAGCCGATTCTCGAGCCGCCGGTGCAGGCGCCGGTGGAGCCGCCGGCGAAGTTTGAGCTTCCGGGTGTGAACAAGCCGATTCTCGAGCCGCCGGTGCAGGCGCCGGTGGAGCCGCCGGCGAAGATTGAGCTTCCGGGTGTGAACAAGCCGATCCTCGAGCCACCGGTGCAGGCGCCGGTCAGCCCACCCAAGGTCATCGATCCGCCGAAGCCGGTCATCGATGTCCCGAAGCCGGTGATCGACCTGCCGAAGCCGGTGATCAACCTGCCGAAGCCGGTGATCGAGGCGCCGAAGCCGGTGATCGAAGCGCCGGTTCAGGCTCCGGCCGACATTCCGGTCCCGGCGCCGGCTCCGAAGTTCGAACTGCCGATCCCGAAGCTGCCGATTCCCGCGCCAGTCGCACCGCCCCCGCCGGTGGACGTGCCGTCGGCACCGGAAGTTCCCTCGATCCCCATTCCGACGCTGCCCGAACTGCCGAAACTGCCATTCGGTGGCAGCCTGTTCGGCAACGGGTGACAGAGGCGCGGGGACTGTGTTGACGAACCAAGCTCATCGGCCGAACGTGATCCGTGACGGCGTTGCGGCCGCGCTGCTCGTCCTGGCGGCGCTGCTGCCCTGGAACATTCGATTCGGCATCGGCATCTCGGAATCGTCCGGGTGGATGTTCGGCCTGCTGGTCGTGGTGACCCTGGTGGCGCTGACCGCGCTGGTGCGAAGCCATGCCGGACCCGCGCGCGCCGACGGCGACGCGAGCGCGCTGAACCGGTTGCGACTGATCCTGAGCGTTCCGTATATCGCACTGGTGCTGGGGTTTCTGGTCTGGGCCGTGGTGGAGTCCTTCAGCACAGGGGGCACCGCCGAGGTGCCGCCCGGCGTCGGCCCAGGGGCGTGGATCGGGCTGGCGGGTGCTCTGCTGGCTGCCCAGCCCGTGCTGTCGGTGACATCCGCGGCGAACTGCGCTGAGACCGCCACCCGGTTGTGCCGGATCATCGGTCACTCGGCACTGGCGCTGGCGGTGGTGGCGGTGCTGGCGAACATCTACTGGCGCACGCGTTTTGTGGTGCCCGACATCGGCGACGCCGACACGGGCGTACAGAATCTGGTCGTCGCGGTGACCGCGGTGCTCTACGGGGTGGTGAACCTGTTGCCGATGATCCTGACGGCTCGATGGATCACCGCGTCGAATGCCGCGGCCCGTTTGGCGACGACCCTGCTGGCCGTGGCAGCATGCGCGGCAGGCGTGTTCGTCTGGGTCCTGCCGGTGGGGCGGGAACTGGACGCGTTCCACGGTATCGCGCAGAACACGTCGACGGTGGGCGTCGGGTTCGAGGGCTACCTGGCCTGGGCCGCCACGGCCGCCATCGTCGGCGGGGGCGTCGTGTTGGCCGCCGCGTCCGCCGGGGGAGCCGATCTCTGGCGCGCCGCAGCGCGAAAATGCCTGCTGCTCATCGCCGTGTGGTGTGGCGGCACAGCCCTGCAGCGGATCGCCGACCTCATGCTGTCCGCAGTGCTGGATCTTCCCGACCCGCCCTACATCGGTGCCACCCTGATGTCGTTCGACCTCGCCGCCGCCCTGCTGGCGATGTGGCTGTACGTCAACACCTCTCGCAGAGTCGCCGCCCCGCGGCTGTTGCTGACGCTGCTCTATGGAGTCCTCTTTGCGCTCACGGTGTGCCGTGTGATTCTCGGCGTCGCGTTGGTGCCCCGGGTACCTCCGCTGAATCCCGCCGTGATCACCGATGTCTACGGCAACACCCTGAATCAACAGATCACCAGTACGTTCGACGTGGCGTTGTGTGCAGTGGGATTGGCGCTGCTGGTGATCGCCTTCGTCACCGGTGCCGTGGTCAGCGCAAAACCGGTTCGGCGGCAGCGTGCCGTGGTGCAGGCCGCGAAGGAGGATTCGGCGGACTCGGTGGCGTCCACCACGGCGATCGCGGCTCCCGCCGAGCCCGAAGGCTCCGCCACGGCGCGGATCTTCCCGTCGGAGTCGGAATCGACTCCGGGCACCCCGGACCGGGTGGCCGACGTGTTGGCCCAATCCACGCAGCGGTTCGCCGCGGGAACCACCTACGGCACCACCAACCCATCCGGCCCACGCAACACCGACCAGTGAGAAGATCTCCCCGGAATCCGACGGAGTCGGGAAGGGGCTGCGGTGGTGTCTGATTGGGAATGGTCGGTCGAACTCAATGACGCCAACCCGGATCCCCGGGTGGCCTGCGTCGTCCTGGCTGATGTGTCGGGCTCGATGCAGGGTGAGCCCATCCAAGCGCTCGAGCGCGGATTCGCGGCCTTCACCAGTTACCTGCACAACGAGACGCTGGCCAGCAAGCGCGTCGAGGTGGCCGTCGTGACGTTCGGAACCGTGGCCACCGTTCTGGTTCCCATGCAGGAGGCGCGCAGCCTGCACCCCGTGCCGTTCACGGCGTCGGGCACCACGAACATGGCCGCGGGCATCGACCTGGCCCTGGACATCATCGAAGACCGCAAGCACGCTTACAAGGTCGCCGGGCTGCAGTACTACCGGCCTTGGATCCTGGTGTTGACGGACGGAAAGCCGAATCTCGATGGTTTCGATCAGGCCGTGGCACGCCTCAACGCCGCCGAAAGCGCTCGTGGCGTCACAGTTTTCGCTGTCGGCGCCGGCCCGCGGGTGGACTATCAGCAGCTGTCGCGACTGTCGGTGCAGCGCAGTCCGGCCCCGCTGGACGGCCTGAAGTACGCCGAGTTGTTCGAGTGGCTTTCGGCATCGCTGAGCAGTGTGTCGAACTCCTCGGAGTTCGCCCGGGATGACCAGGCCCTCGGGTCGATGAATGACCGGATCGCGCTGCCATCGGTCAGCGGGTGGACGAGCGCATGACCACGGTCTGCCGGGACGGCCGGCAGGACGGCTTCGGCTGGGCGGTGTGCGGGGCTTCGGTGACCGGACAGGAGCATGAGCGCCGGGGTCTGGGCTGTGACGATGCCTACAGTTACGGCGTTGCAGGCGATTTCATCGTTGCCGCGGTGGCCGACGGAGCAGGATCGGTGACCGGGACGTCGGCGTGGGGTGCGCACGCCGCCTGCCGCAGTGTGCTCGACCGTGCCCTGCAGCCTCGATTCATCGAGGATTACCGCATCGCCACCCCCGATCGGGCGAAGCAGATGCTGCGGTGGCTGTTCGACGGCGCGCTGGAGCGCGTCACGGCCCAGGCCGGGGCGCTCGGCCTCGACGTCGTGCTGCTGTCGACCACCCTGAGCGTGGCCGTGGTTGACCGCAGGCTGGCCAGCTTCGGGCAGATCGGCGACGGGGTGATCGCAGCCGACCTCGACGGCGGGGTGGAGACGCTGTTGGTGGAGCCGAAGGACGAGTACGCCAACACCACGTCGTTCCTTCAGTCCGAACGAGCCCTCGAGAATGCGTTTCGCACCACCGTGCGCACCGGCGTCACGGCGTTCGCCCTCAGCACCGACGGCATGAGCTACAAGATCACCAACATCGCCACGGGCGAGCCCTACGAGCCGTTCTTCCGCGGCTCGTGGCAGCACGTTCGCGCCGGGACCGGCGCCGATCAGCTTGCGGCGCTGCTGCGAGGCATCACCGACGACCAGACCGGAGACGACAAGACGTTGGTGTTGGCGGCGACCGAGCCGGAATCGGCCGTCGTCTCACCCGGCCCGTTCCGCACGCAGTGGTCCGACCCGCCGTCACCGGAGGACATTATGACGAATCCTGCACCGCAGCCGGTTTCGCAGTCGTCACGGGCGAAGCGTCGCCCCCGGTGGTGGCGATGACGACCGGCCCCATCGAATCCGCAGCGCAGCGCGCGCTGCTGTCCACCGGTGTCCCGATCACGTTGTATCCGGTCCTCGCCAAGGCGGGCGAGGGCACGGTGCACGGCGTGCTGGAGCGGCCGGACCTGGCCGCCAAGGTGTTTCACCCCGAACTGAAGGAGCTGCCGGCCAAGCTCGACAAGGTCGCCGCCATGATCGCCTCACCGCCACGGGGCGCCGTGCAGCCCAACGGCTTTGTCGTGCTGACCTGGCCCTCCGACCTGATCTTCGACGGCGACCGGCCGATCGGTTTCGTCATGCCCCGCATCTCCACCGAGACCTCGGTCGAGATCCACATCATGAGCAACCCGTCCAACCGGGAGGACCCCCTGCCCGGCGCGCCGCAGTGGACGCGGCACGCCACCTGGGGACACCTGGTCAACACGGCCGCCAACCTGTGCCTCGCCGTCGAGGTCGTGCATCGAGTGGACGCGGTGATCGGGGATTTCCAGGAACGCAACATCCTGGTCTCCGACGCCACCCAGGTGACGCTGGTGGACTGCGACTCGATGCAGTTCACCGACACCGCGGGCCGACGATTCCTCTGCGGTGTCGGGCGACCCGAGTTCACCGCCCCGGAGCTGGCCGGCGCGAACCTGCGAACCCAGCCGCGCCACCAGACCTCCGACCTGTTCGCGCTCGCCGTGCACATCCACCAACTGCTCATGGCCGGTAACCACCCCTTCATGCGGGGCACCTGGGTCGGCGGTGGCGAACAGCCCGACGCGCTGACGTTGGCACGGTCGGGCAATTGGGCGGGCGGGCCGGACTCGCTGCTGCACACCCATCCGCTGGCACCACCCCTGAGCTTCCTGCCAGTGGAGGTCCAACAGCTGTTCGTGCGCGCCTTCACCGATGGGGTGCGGGATCCCGCGGCCCGGCCGACCGCGCGGGAGTGGCGGGAGCACCTGCTGGGAATCTCGTTGACCGGGTGCCCATCCGGTCGACATCGGGTGCCCAGCGCCGCGCGGCACTGTCCCTGGTGCGCGATCGACCATGAGCGCCGTACCCGTCGGCACGCACAGGGATCGCCGCGCACCACGGGTCCTCGCCCGGTCCTGGCGGCACACTCCCACACCGGGCCGCAACGGGTTCCCGGCGGCGCTGCGCGCAGACCGGTGGCCGCGCAACGTAAACCTGCCGAGGGGGGCCTGGGTGTCAGCCCGAAGGTCATCATCGCGGGACTGGTCACCGTGGTGGTGATCGTGGTCGGCCTTGCCGCGTTCATCATCTGGGCGGTGCTCAGCGGCGCATCCACTTTCGGCACCGGATAGTCCGGCGTGGAGCCGCCCGCGAAGCCTCAGCGCGGTGCGACCTTCACGCGGTCGACAGCTCGAACGCCGTGCGGATCAACTGCGCATCCCACTCGATGACGGCCGCGCCGCAGACCGTGCCGCTGATCCTCTCCCGGCCCAGCACGAGGCGGTCGTCGGCGTGCGTGCCCAGTCGGACCACGCACGCCCACTTCGCCCCCGCGGCAGTGTCTGCGAAGAAGTCTCCGCGGTAGGTCTTCTCGGCGAGCTCGATCACCGCCTCCGCGGCCTCGTCGCCGGTCGCCGCCCGCAGGGCGTGAACGCCTGCGGCGGTGGTGGAGTCGACGACCCAGCCGTCCTGCGTGCGCGCCGCGGTCACCGATGCGCCACCGAGCGCCGTATGGTTCGCCGCGGGGGCGAGATAGGCGCCGATCCGCACTGTCGCGTCGAGGAAGGCCGCCACGTCCTGGGCGATCAACTCGTGCGGACGTACACCGGGTTGGGCGGCGTCGCCGCCCGCGAGCCGGCGCACCATCAGCGAGCGCATCCCCCGCACCCCGGCCCGGGTCAGTTCATCAGAGGTGGCCGTGACGGTGGGCAGCCCGAGCGGCCACGGCCGGCCGTCGGCGACACAGAGGGCGACGATCTCGTCATCGGTGAGCAGTGCGGTCTCTTCCATGGGGGTTGACTCCTTCACCAGGGCAACAGATTTGAGAACAGCTTCGGCACGTATCCGACAACGGCGCGGCGCGCGGCCTCGAAGGCATCCCCCGGATGCTCGGCGAGATAGTCCACTGTGGTCCGTAGACCGGACTCGCTGAAGTCGGTCCGCGCAGCCGCGGTGAGCACATCGCCCCACTGCGACAACGCGACACCGGAGAGATAGCCCACCGGGGTGCCCTGAGACTTCAGCAGGCCGCCCGCAACGTCGGTCGCCGAGCCTGCCGCGTCGAGCATCTTCTCGCCATCGCTGATCCGGTCGTCCGCGACCAGGCCGAGAGCATCCAGGAGCGGCACCGCCGCCACGTCGTCGAACCGGCCGAGAAGCGCGTCCCACGTGATGGGCCACAACGCGTTTGACCTGAGGAAGTCGCGAATGTCAACCAGCGGATTGTCGTTCGAGGTGTCGATCATCGGGTAGGGCAGGATGTGGGTCAACGACGGAGGAAGCCCGGAGGCCGTGACTGCGGCGCCGCCATCGGCGCGGCTCGCCTGGACCTGATCGGTGGCGTTTCGTTCGACGGCGCTTGCGGTTTCACGCAGGGTGGCGACCGCCGAGCGCATCAGGCCCTGTGATTCGCCGTGCCACTGCGACCGATACCGGTCGGCGTCGGGGCCTGACCAACCCACCCCGGACAGCTGACTGGTGACCGAACCGGACGCGGACTCGAGTCTGTCGGCGGCCTGCCGCAGGGTGTGCGCGAGCGTCCGAAGCTGGTCGACGTCGGCGCCAACCACGCCCATCGGACCCCCTGGTGCTGTGTGTGCCGTATCCGCCTCATCACACCAACATCCGGTGCGGTTGCGCTATCGACCCTTCGGACGACAGTCATGATGACCGGTGCGGGCATTCGGCGTGTCCGGGTGCTCAGAGGTCGTTGAGGCTCAGGATCCCGTCCTCGATGGCGCGGGCGAGCAGCGCCGACTTGGTGGGTGCGGGCCGTCCGATGGACGCGTACTTCGCGCGCGCCCGCTGGAGGTGTGTCCGCACCGTGGTCGGCGCGATGTACAGACGCTGTCCCACCAAATCCTTGCTCTCGGTCTGGAACCAGGCGATCAGCACCTCCTTTTCACGCTCGGAGAGCCGAATGCGTCCCAGGGTGTTGTCATTCAACAATGCTTTTCCCATTCGCGGCCCGACGTACGGCGTGGTGGAATGTGCGGCATGGATGGCGTCGATGAGATGGCGCTTTCCCTCCGACTTGGTCAGGTACGTCACGGCCCCGAGATCGAGACAGGTCAATATGACCTCGTCGGCAGTGAGATGCGAATAGACGATGACGCGGTGTCCCGATCTGCACAATTCAGCCAATGTGTCGAAGTCCGGCCTGTTGCCTTCGATCTGCAGGTCGAGAAGCACCACATCGACCGCAGAGGCGTGCTCGTCGTGCCAGGTCAGGAATCCGCTGGGCGTGGTGAAACTGGCCAGCAGATTGATCTCCGGCTCTGCATCGGCGCACCAAGCTTCGATACCGGCGTGCACCACGTCATGATCGTCAATCACGGCAATCGTAACTGGTTGCACATTCAACGACATCACCCCTTTGGTCCACGCCCCAATTCGTCCGTCTGCTCATTCGGACGGCTTTCGAAGGACAGATCGTAATCGACAAATGGCTTCCGCGACGCGGGTGCGTTGACGGGGATGACAAAAACGGAACTCCGGCCAATGATCCACCGCCGTATGGTCTGCGCATGGGCGAACTGAACGGTGCCGGCGAGCGGGCGGGATTCGATGCCGCGCGCCGGCAGTTGGGTCGGCGTGCTGCGATGGTCGGCCTGCTGATGCGCGGGGTCGTCAACGCGGTGGTCGCCATCGTGGCACTGGCTGACCCCGATTCCGCCGCACGTGCGCCCGGCAGATGGCTGCTCGGCGTCGTCGCGGTGTGGTCGTTGTACCGCATCGCAAGCCGATCGGTGCGTGTTGGGCCCGCAGTGGTCGACTATGGCCTGGTGATCGGAGTCTGCCTTGCCATTCCGTTTCTCGTGCCGGACAACGACTTCCACCTTTCCAACAACGCGCCGCTGGCCATCGCCGGCACCGCGGTCATCGGGTTCTCGGTGGCGGTGCGGCCGCGCGTGAGCCTGCCACTGGCGCTGGGAATTGCCATCAGCTACGCCTGTGGAAGCGCGGCGGTCCTCGGCTGGGGGCAGGTGAGTTCCGTTGCCGCACTGTACTATTTCGCGCTCCAGTGGTGCACAGCCGCGCTCATTCGATACATGGTCCTGCGCATCGCCGCTGCGGTCGACCAGGCCCGAGCGGCACGCCAGTCGGCCGAGACGGATCGAGAGGTCGGTGCGGCCGTCCGGTCCTTCGAACGAGAGCAGCTGGCGCTGCTCCATGACACCGCCGCATCCACGCTGATGATGGCGGGACAGGGGGCGGCGATCCCGCCGGAGCGGTTGGCCGATCAGGCCCGTCGGGATCTCGGTCTGCTCTCGGATGGGGGATGGAACGCCCCGCCCCCGCGTGCCGAGATCGTGCGGGCTCTGCGGGAGTGTGCCACCCATCTGCAGACCCCGGTGGAGTTCGACGGAGTCGACGAGCTGTGGGTGGAGGGCCTGTCCGCAGAACCGGTGATCGCGGCGGCGCGCGAGGTGATGAACAACGTCGACCGGCACTCACGGGCGTCTCTGCTGCGGATCACCGTCACCTCCACCGCGGTCCGGCTGTCCGACGACGGGGTGGGGTTCGACCCCGATGCGCCCCGGCTCGGCCATGGCGTCACCGACTCGATCCTCGGAAGAATGCAGCGGGCCGGCGGCCGAGCCACCGTGCGGTCGGCGCCCGGCGCCGGCACCGACGTCGAGCTGTCCTGGGCGGCATGGCCCACGCAGTCCTCGGCGGGCCATGCGTCGGACCCGGACAGCCTCATCGAACGTGTCCGTGTCCGCTACGGTCTGGCGCTGATGGCGTACGCGTTGCTCAATCTGGCCTTCGCGGTGCCCTACGCCGGCGTCGATGGGACTTCCGGCTGGTTCGGCATCCTGTTGGTGATCGTCGCCGCCGTCGCGACGTTGGCGGCAGTCCCCAGGATTGTGTGCCGCAGCCGGACCCTGGGCGCGAGGTGGGCGGCGGCGGCCGCCCTGCTCGCAGTCGCGGTCCTGCAGCCCATGGTGATCGCGCCCAATCTGGTCGGTGGGCACGCACATTGGGCGCAGAATGCGATCGGGTGGTGCTTGATTCCGATGCTGCTCGACCTTCCGGTGCGACGCGGCGTGGCGATCGTCACGGGGTACTGGGTGGTGGGCGCCGTGGTCGTGCTGATCTGTCAGCCGTCGGCTGCGGCGCTGGTCAACATCGGCCTGGGCACGGCCAGCATCCTGAGCGTCCAGATTTTCGCGCTGGTGTTCAACGGACTCGTGCAGCAGGCCGCTCGGGAGGTGCAGAGCGAAACGCAGGCCAGCCGGCGGGTCATCGCGCGTCTGCGGATCCAGCAGGCGGTCCGCGCCGAGTACCAGCGGCGGTATGCCGACCTGGTCGACAACGTGCTGCCGCTGCTGCGCGAGTTGAGCACCGGGGCGCCGGTCACCAGGGACCTGCAGCGCCGGGCGCGGGCCGAGTCGCGCCGCCTGCGTGTACTTTTCGACCAGGCGACCGCCTTTGGCCATCCGCTGATGCAGCATCTCCGCACCCTCGTCGACGAGGCGGAGGCGCGGGGCGTGGAGGTCCAGGTGGACCTCGCCGGTGACCTTCCCGACCTCGCCGATGAGCAGATCGAGGAGTTCGCGGTTCCATTGCAGCGTGCGGCGGAGGCCGCGCAAACCTTCCTGCGGCTGGTCGTCAGCGGGGCGCCAGAGGCGGTGAGCGTCAGCATCGTGTGCGACCCGGGGCCGGACAGGCATGCGCTTGTGCGCCAGTTGAGTGAGTCGCCGACCGGGCCGGAGGTTGTCCAAGCGGGGCACACGCTGTGGATAGAAGTCCGCTGCGCGACTGGAACTCTGGCCGATGACCGCTGTTGAACCCCTCCTCCGAGGGTGTTGCGGCCCCCACGTTGGCGCTGCGTTGACTGTTTCCATGGTCAGGGGATGCGCGGCGCCTGGGCCGGGTCACTGACGTTGACGACATAGCAGTTCGATCCGCCGAAGCCCATGCCGTGGCCGCTGTCGCAGCGGGTGAAGTTCCCGAGTTGATCGATGGGCCCGTCACAGCGTTGTCCTCCGCCGAAGATGCTGATGAAGGCGCTCTGGCATCCTGCTGTGGCCGGACCGGCCATTGCGATGCCGCCGCTGGCGAGCACGCCCGCAATGCCGGCGATGATCACTGTCCGCATGGGTTTCTCCTTTTCGGCGGCCGAAAAAAATTGCATGAACGAATTCTTTTCGGAATGGATTGGTGGCCGAAAAGTTACGCCGTGAGCCGGTGTCGAAAAAGGTTCGGAGAGGTCTTTGATACGTTGGGATTACAGCGTGAATGTCGATTAGTACGTACGTATTACACGGCGTTGGGCCGAATGGGAACCGATATGATCCCACCATTGACTTTGGCCCCAGCTGTCCCATCAATGGTGAAGAACCTGCTGCTCAGCGCGATTCGTACGTTCGGTGGACGCGCGGCGGCACCAAGATTTCCTAGCCTGATGACGTCGACGCCGAGGGCCTGTGTGTGGGGGGTGGGCCCTCGGCGAATCGGCGCTCAGGAATGGCACGGTGGGACGCATTCACACATTCCATGAAAATGGAGGAAGTGTGCCGCAGTGCTGGGCGAGTCAGTGATTCAGAGACGCGACCCGCGCAGAGATCCAGTCAACGAAAGCCAATCCGATGGCCGAGGCGATGAAGGCCATGTGGATGATGGTCTGCCACTTCAACGTCTCGGGGGAGAGGTTCTCGGCGTTGATGAACGACTTCAGCAGATGGATCGACGAGATGCCGATGATCGACATCGCCAGCTTGACCTTGAGCACGTTGGGGTTGACGTGGCTGAGCCATTCGGGCTTGTCGGGATGGGTGTCCATCCGGATCCGGGAGACGAACGTCTCGTAACCGCCGATGATCACCATGATCAGCAGGTTGGCGATCATCACGACGTCGACCAGACCCAGGACGATCAGCATCACCGACGCCTCGTCGAGATGGTTGAAGTCCTTGGCCAGGTGGATCAGTTCCTTCCAGAACACCACCACGTAGACGGCCTGAGCGATGATCAGCCCGAGGTACAGCGGTGCCTGCAGCCAGCGGCTGACGAAGATCGCTGAGCCGATGACGCTTGTGAACGAGCGGAACGGCGGCTGGGCGGGGGCTGGGGTGCGCTGGTCGATCTCAGTCATAGCGCAGCGATCTTAACCGGCAGGTCAGACCGACAGGTCTGGCCGGAGGGTGCCCGGCGGGTCAGAATTCGCGCAGGTGGTCGCGCAGCATCGTGGTGGTGTACTCGGTGCGGGTCAGCCCGCGGCGCTGCAGCTGGGGCACCAGTCCCTCGGTGATCTCGGCGACATAGCGGCGGTTCAGGCGCATCACCGGCGTGGTGAGCAGGAAGCCGTCGCCGCCGACCGCTGCCATCACCTCACCCATCTCCTCGGCCACCTCGGCTGGGGTGCCGACGAACGGGGTGTGGCTGAAAAGCCCGCTGCCGGTGACGAGTTCCCGCAGTGTCTTGTCCTCGCCGCCGGCCATGAACGCCGCAAGGGTGCCGCGTTCGCCGTTGGTGGTCAGGTCCTCCGGCAGCGGCTGGTCGAGATCGAAGGCCGCGAAATCGATCTCGGTGATCGAGGACAGCTCGGCCAGCATGTACTCGATGTTCTCCGGGTCGTTGAACCAGCGCTCCCGCTTGGCGACCGCCTCGTCGTGGGTGTCGGCGACGACGGGGGAGGCCAGATAGAGCACCTTGCATTCAGACGGGTCGCGGCCGATCGCCCGCATCCGGGCGTGGATGTCGTCGCGGTACTCCTTCATCGCCTCCACGGTGTTGGCGGGGGAGACGATCGTGTCGGCGTACCGTGCGGCAAGCGCGCGTCCCGGCGGCGATGCCCCGGCCTGAGCGATGGTGGGCCGGTACTGCGGCGACGGCGCGGTGTTCAGCGGACCGCGGCATCGGTAGTACTTGCCCTCGAAGTCGACCGTGTGGACCTTCTTGTGGTTGGCGTACGTCCCGGTCAGATGGTCGCGTTCGACGGCGTCCGGATCCCAGGACTCCCAGAGCCGGCTGACCAGGTCGAGATACTCCGATGCCCGGGCGTACCTCTCGTCGTGCTCATACAGACGGTCCAGGCCGAAGTTCTGGGCGGACCGGTCCTCGGCCGAGGTGACCACGTTCCAGCCGAACCGGCCTCGGGCGATGTGGTCGACGGTGCTGCACAGGCGGGCCAACAGAAACGGAGGGTAGAAGCTGGTCGACATGGTGGGCACCACGCCGATCCTCGTGGTGGCAGCCGCCATCAGCACAGCCAGTGGCACCGGATCGTGTTTAGGGTTCACCCCGTGCTTGAGGTCGTACTCCATGGTGCCGCCGTAAGCCGTTGACACCATCAGCTTGTCCTCGATCAGGATGTAATCGAACTTTGCGCGCTCCAGGGACTTCGCCACCTCGACGTAGAAGTCGCCGGTGAAATCCTTCCCGCCGTCGCCCCAGGTTCCCTTCCACTCGTCGGCGACGAAGTTCAGAAACCAGCCCAGATGGAATTTGTCGGTCACGGGTCACAGGTAAGCCGGATCGGATTACCGGTCCGTGTCGTCGCGGAGACGAGCCAGTTACGGGCCCTGTGATGTGGTCCGATTCGGAATCCGCTCTGCTGGAGCGGGTCTGGGCTAAGTGCAGACCGCGCCGACGGCGGCCGAGCCGACCAGCTTGGTGTACTTCGACAGCACCCCGGTGGTGTAGCGGGGCGGCAGTGGCTCGAAACCCGCTTTGCGGGACTCGAATTCGTCCGCGTCGACGAGGATGTCGAGAAGTCCCCTCCCGACGTCCAGGCGGATCCTGTCTCCGTCGCGCACGAACGCGATGGGTCCGCCGTCGACGGCTTCGGGGGCGACGTGCCCGACGCACAGGCCCGTGGTGCCCCCAGAGAACCGCCCATCGGTCATCAGCAGCACGTCCTTGCCGAGGCCCGCGCCCTTGATGGCGCCCGTGATCGCCAGCATCTCGCGCATGCCCGGCCCGCCCTTGGGCCCCTCGTAACGGATGACCACCACGTCGCCGCCGGTGATGGTGCCGTCCTCCAGTGCGTCCAGTGCGGCCCGCTCGCGCTCGAAAACCCTTGCGGTGCCTTCGAAGACATCGGAATCGAAGCCCGCCGACTTCACCACCGCGCCGTCCGGGGCCAGCGACCCGTGCAGGATCGTGATGCCGCCGGTGGGATGGATCGGCGCCGACAACGCCCGCAACACCTTGCCGTCGGGGTCCGGCGGCGCGATGTGGGCGAGGTTCTCGGCCATGGTCTGACCCGTCACGGTCAGGCAGTCGCCGTGCAGCAGACCGGCGTCCAGCAGGGCCTTCATCACCACGGGGACGCCACCGATGCGATCGACGTCGTTCATGACATAGGCGCCGAAGGGTTTGACGTCTGCCAGGTGCGGCACCCTGTTGCCGACCCGGGTGAAGTCCTCCAGCGTGAGCTTGACGCCGGCCTCGTAGGCGATGGCCAACAGGTGCAGCACCGCGTTGGTGGACCCACCGAAGGCCATCACCACGGCGATGGCGTTCTCGAAGGCCTCCTTGGTCAGGATGTCGCGCGCGGTGATCCCGCGGCGCAGCAGTTCGACCACGGCGATGCCGCTCCTGCGGGCGAAGCCGTCGCGGCGGCGGTCCGTGGCCGGCGGGGCCGCCGACCCCGGAAGCGACATCCCCAGGGCCTCGGCGGCGCTGGCCATGGTGTTGGCGGTGTACATGCCGCCGCATGCCCCCTCGCCGGGGCAGATGGCCCGTTCGATCGCGTCGACGTCCTCACGCGACATCAGGCCGCGGGCACACGCCCCGACCGCCTCGAAGGCGTCGATGATGGTGACGTCCTTCTCGGTGCCGTCGGACAGCTTGGCCCGACCGGGCAGGATGGACCCGGCGTAGAGGAACACGCTGGCCAGGTCCAGTCGAGCCGCGGCCATCAACATCCCGGGCAGCGACTTGTCGCAGCCCGCGAGCAGCACGGAACCGTCGAGGCGCTCGGCCTGCATCACGGTTTCGACCGAATCGGCGATGATCTCTCGGCTGACCAGTGAGAAGTGCATTCCCTCGTGGCCCATCGAGATGCCGTCGGACACCGAGATGGTGCCGAACTCCATCGGGAATCCGCCCGCCTCGAACACGCCCTCCTTGACGGCCTTGGCGAGGCGGTCCAGCGACAGGTTGCACGGCGTGATCTCGTTCCAGGACGACCCGACGCCGATCTGGGATTTCGCGAAGTCCTCGTCGCCCATGCCGACGGCGCGCAGCATGCCGCGCGCGGCGGCCTTCTCGAGGCCGTCGGTGACGTCGCGACTGCGGGGTTTGATGTCCGGGGCTGGGGCCATGCGGACCAGTATGGCCCGCTGAGCAGCCGTTCCGATCAGTTTTGGATACCCTCCAGGGGTACCGGGTACGGTGGGTTCATGACTCGTAACCGTCTGCTCGCGCTCCTGGCGGCCTCTGCCGCCGTTCTCTTCGTGTCGGCATGCAACAACGCGGCGCCGGGGGAGGCCGGCGACGGGCACACCGACCACAGCCACGACGTGCCGACCGTCGAGATCACCGGCGAGCCCGCGGGCTTCGACGCCGACGACGTCGCCTTTGCCACCAACATGATCCCGCACCACGAGCAGGCCGTGGAGTTGTCCGCCCTGGTGCCGGATCGCAGCACCAACGCCGAATTGCTCGCACTCGCCAAGCAGATCTCGGCGGCGCAGGAACCCGAGATCACCACCATGAAGGCGTTCCTGGTGCAGTGGAGCGGCGGTGAGGACCATCCGTCCTCCGGCCACGACGGTCACGGGGGACACGGCGATATGGCCGGGATGGTCGACGAGGCCACGATGGCCAGGCTCAAGACGCTGCAGGGCCCCGAATTCGACACACTGTGGCTCGAGTCGATGATCGCCCACCATCAGGGTGCGGTCGAGATGGCCAAGGCCGAGCTGGCCAACGGCGTCAACACCGACGCGAAGACGTTGGCGCAGAAGATCATCGATGCGCAGCAGGCCGAGATCGCCCAGATGCAGAAGATGCTCGGATCATGACGGACGAGGTCGGCGCGCACGGCTATTCGCCCAACAAGGAGAACTACGCCAAACGCCTGCGGCGCATCGAGGGGCAGGTGCGCGGCATCGCCAAGATGATCGACGAGGACAAGTACTGCATCGACGTCCTCACTCAGATCAGCGCCGTGACCAGCGCGCTGCAGTCGGTGGCGCTCGGTCTGCTCGACGAACATCTCGGGCACTGCGTCAGCCACGCCGTGGCCGAGGGCGGGGACGAGGCGGACCGGAAGCTCGCCGAGGCGTCCGCCGCCATCGCGCGTCTCGTGCGGTCCTGAGTGGGACGCCGCGCGGCGGCGTCCCACACCGGCGTCGCCGAAGTCGATACCGTGGCCCCACGATGACTGTCGCCGTGCGACCCGACCCGACCCGCCCGTGGACGCCTCGCGTCGCGGTGCAGTTGGCGGTGCTGGCGACCGCGGCCTTCATCTACGTCACCGCCGAGTTGGCGCCCGTGGGCGCACTCCCCGCGATCGCGGCGGATCTCGATGTCAGCGAGGCCCTGGTGGGCACGCTGGTGGCCGGATACGCCCTGGTCGCCGCGGTGATGACCGTCCCGTTGGTGCGCTGGACCGCGCGGTGGTCGCGACGACGGGTCCTGCTGGTCACGTTGTGCACCCTGACCGTCGCGCAGGCCTGCTCGGCGCTTGCGCCGGACTTCGCGGTGCTCGCGTCGGCCCGGGTGGTCAGCGCGATGACGCACGGCCTGATGTGGTCGGTGATCGCGCCCATCGGCGCCCGGCTGGTCCCGCCGTCCCACACCGGGCGCGCGACGACCGCGGTGTACGTCGGTTCGGCGCTGGCGCTGGTCGTGGGCAGCCCGCTGACCGCGGCCATGAGCCAACTGTGGGGATGGCGTCCCGCGTTCGCGGTCATCGCGCTGGCGGCCGGCGTCGTCACCGTCGCGGCCCGGCTCGTGCTGCCCGAACTGAAGGTTGACGCGCAGGCCGGTTCGGGCCGTCGTGCGCGCCGTTTCGTGGGGTCGCGGCTGAACCTGCTCTGCGGGCTGACGGCCGTCGGGGTGGGCGCCCACTTCATCGCCTACACGTTCGTCGTGGTGATCATCCGCGACGTCGTGGGTGTGGACGGGCCCCGGGTGGCCTGGCTGCTCGCCGGGTACGGCGTCGCGGGCCTGACCGCCATGGCCGCGCTCGCGGGTCCCCTCGACCGACGGCCCAAGGCCTCGGTCCTGGCGGGGCTGGCCAGTCTCTCGGTGGCGCTCGCGGCGTTGGCCGCGATGGCGTTCGGCCCGGCCCACGGCATCGCCACGGTGGTGGCCGGCAGCCTGGCGATCATGCTCTGGGGTGCGATGGCGACCGCACTGCCCCCGATGCTGCAGGCAGCCGCGATGCGCGCGGCCCCCGCCGACCCGGATGCCGCATCGGGGCGGTACGTCGCGGCGTTCCAGATCGGCATCATGGCAGGTTCGCTGGCTGGCGGAATCCTCTACGAGACCTCCGGAATTGCGGTCACGATCGCGATCTCGGCGTTGCTGATGATCGGTGCCTGCGCTGCTGTTGCCGCCAGCCGCGGACTGTTCGACACCACGGCCGGGAATTGACGCTGTAACAAAGCTCGTGGTCACGACGATGAAACGCTCAAGTCGCGACCATGTGAGTCGGGTCTGGATGGGTCGTGGGCGGCCCGTGCAACCAGTAGCTGGTCTGCTGGCTGTGCGACACTGGACCGAGCCGATGACTGGAGGTTGGTACATGGCGAGCTTTATCGGAAGCCGCGCCGCGAAGTCGGTTGCCGCACTTTTGGGCACCGCCGCACTGTTGTCCTTCGCGGTGACACCCGCGGTTGCAGACCCTGAGGTGACCCCGGGCGACCCGCCACCGCCGCCGGCCGTCGACGCGCCCGTCGACCCCTTCGCGCCCCCGCCGCCGCCGGCTGATCCGCTGGCTCCCGTGGCCGCCGAAGACCCGGCCGCCCCGGCACCGCTGAACAACTACGGCGCGCCGGCCGTGATCCCGGAGGGCACACCGGCGGGCCAGAACCCGCTGCCGTTCGAGGGCACCCCGCCGTTCCGGCCGCCCACCTTCAACCCGGTGAACGGGTCGATGGTCGGTGTGGCCAAGCCGATCTACATCAACTTCGCCGTGCCGATCGCCAACCGGCAGATGGCGCAGGACGCCGTGCACATCTCGTCGGTGCCGCCGGTGCCGGGCCGGTTCTACTGGGTCAGCGACACACAGCTGCGCTGGCGCCCGCAGGACTTCTGGCCCGCCAACACCGTCGTGACCATCGACGCCGCGGGCACCAAGTCGACCTTCCGCACCGGTGACTACCTGGTCGCGACGATCGACGACAAGACCAAGCAGATGGAGGTCATGCGCAACGGGAAGCTCGAGAAGACCTTCCCGGTGTCGATGGGCAAGCCCGACGGCAAGCATGAGACCAAGAACGGCACCTACTACGTGCTGGAGAAGTTCGCCGACATCGTGATGGACTCCTCGACGTACGGCGTGCCGGTGGACTCGGCCGAGGGGTACAAGCTCAAGGTGCAGGACGCGGTCCGCATCGACAACAGCGGCATCTTCGTGCACAGTGCGCCGTGGTCGGTGGGCGACCAGGGCAAGCGCAATGTCAGCCACGGCTGCATCAACCTGAGCCCGGCCAACGCCCAGTGGTTCTTCGACAACTTCGGCAGCGGCGATCCCATCGTCATCAAGAACAGCAAGGGTCTGTACAACCAGCCCGACGGTGCGTCGGACTGGCAGATGTTCTAGCCCCCTGCTGAACGCAGAAATCGCCCGGAATCACATGGATTCCGGGCGATTTCTGTGTCCAGACGATCTGTGTTCGGCGTGTGGGCGGACCCCGGTGGGCACGCTCGCTGCCGAGGCGCCGTCAGTTCCAGATGCGCACCCGCTGCTCGGGTTCGAGGAACAGCTCGTCGTCGGGGCCGACGCCGAACGCCTCGTAGAAGGCGTCCATATTGCGGACCACGCCGTTGCAGCGGAACTCCGGCGGTGAGTGCGGGTCCACCGCGAGGCGCCGGATCGACTCGGCGTCGCGGGACTTCGTCCGCCACACCTGCGCCCAGCCGAAGAACACCCGCTGAACGCCGGTGAGGCCGTCGATCACCGGGGCCTCCGCACCGCCCAGCGACAGCTTGTAGGCCAGTAGCGCGATCGACAGACCACCGAGATCGCCGATGTTCTCGCCCACCGTGAACGCCCCGTTGACGTGGTGCTCGCCGGACAGTCCGCGGGGGACGAACTCGTCGTACTGCTCGATGAGAGCCTTTGTGCGCAGCCCGAATTCGGCGCGGTCGGCGTCGGTCCACCAATCCACCAGGTTGCCGTCGCCGTCGTACTTGGCGCCCTGATCGTCGAAGCCGTGCCCGATCTCATGGCCGATCACCGCGCCGATGCCGCCGTAGTTGGCCGCATCGTCGGCGTCTGCGTCGAAGAACGGTGGCTGCAGGATCGCCGCGGGGAACACGATCTCGTTCATGCCCGGGTTGTAGTAGGCGTTCACGGTCTGCGGGGTCATGAACCACTCGTCGCGGTCGACCGGCCCGCCGAGCTTGGCGAGTTCGCGATCGGACTCGAGCTCGTGGCCGCGCCGGCAGTTGCCGTACAGGTCGTCGCGGTCGATCACTAGCTGCGAGTAATCCCGCCACTTGGCCGGGTAGCCGATCTTGGCCGTGAACTTGTCCAGCTTGGCCAGCGCGCGCTGCCGGGTCTCCGGCGTCATCCACTCGAGGTCGTTGATGCTGACGCGGTAGGCCTCCCGCAGGTTGGCCACCAGAACATCCATGCGCGCCTTGTGCTCAGGCGGGAAATGGCGTTCGACGTAGAGTTTGCCCAGCGCGTCGCCCATCAGGCCCTCCACCAGGCTCACCCCGCGCTTCCAGCGGTCGCGGATGGCCTCGGTGCCACTGAGGGTCCGACCGTAGAACTCGAAGTCCTCGGCGACGATGGCGTCGGTCAGCATGCCGGCGCGCGACCGGATCAGGCGCCACCGCGCCCAGTCCTTCCACTCGTCGAGCGAGGCGCCCGACCAGAGCGCGGCGAACGCCGTCAGGTAGTCGGGCTGGCGGACGACGAGTTCGGCCGCCTTCTCGGGGCTGCTGCCCAGCGCGGTGACCCAGCCCGTCCAGTCGAACCCGGGGGCCTCGTCGGCGAGGTCGGTGAAGGCGCGCAGGTTGTAGGTCAGGTCGGCGTCACGGCGCTTCACGACATCCCAGTGCGCGGACGCGAGCTTCTTCTCCAGCGCGACGATGCGCTCGGCGGTCTCCGCGTGATCCTGCTCGGTGCCGCCGAAGACCAGCGCGAACATCCGCGCGATATGGCCCGGGTACGCCGACAGGATGTCGGCGTGCTGTGGGTCGCGGTAATAGGACTCGTCGGGCAGGCCCAGCCCGGACTGGCTGACGTGCAGCAGATACCGCGTCGAGTTCTTGGAGTCGGTGTCCACGTAGACCCCGGCGCCACCCCCCACCCCGGCGCGCTGCAGCGCACCGATGACGACGGCCAGTGCATCGGCGTCGGTGGCCCCGTCGATCTGGGCCATCTCGTCGAGAAGCGGGGCGACGCCGCGTCTCTCGACGGCCGCCTCGTCGAGGAAGCTGGCATACAGATCGCCGATGCGCTGCTGGTCGGTGCCCGCCGGGGCACCGCTCGCGGCGGCCTCGGTGATCAGGTCGCGGACCTGTTCCTCGGCGCGGTCGAACAGCGACCGGAACGCGCCGTCGGTGGCGCGGTCGGCGGGAATCTCGTAGTCGGCCAGCCAGCGGCCGTTGACGTGACCGAACAGGTCGTCCTGTGGGCGGGCGTGGTCGTCGACGTGGCTCAGATCCAGGCCGCAGCGTTTGGCTTCTACCGTCACGGTTTCATCCTTACCAGAAGTCGCCGGGTACCCTCACGGCCATGCCTGACGCCGAGGTCACCGAGCCCGCCAGCAGCGCTGACGCCGCCGAGGTGCCGCCCCCCGGGCCGGTCTTCTCGCCCTACGGGATCGCCTCGGCGGTGCTCGCGGTCGTCGCGGTCGCCGGGCTGGTGCTGGCCGGGCTGATCTACTCGGGGCATCGCGACCAGGTCGACGAACTCGACCACCGCACCCGGGTCATGCAGGCCGCGGCTGACTGGACCGGTGTCCTGATCAACATGACCGCCGCGACCGTCGAGGCCAGCCTGCAGAAACTGCACGACGGCACGGTCGGCCAACTCAACGCCGACTTCGAGGCCGCCGTCACCCCTTACACCGACGTGGTCAAGACCCTGCAGTCGCAGACCCGCGGGCAGATCGAGGCGATCGCCTACGAGTCGGTGCACCGCGACCTCGACACCGAGCCGGGGGCGCCGCCGCCACCGCCCGCACTGCCGCAGGATGTCGCGTCCCGCACCGACACCGTGCTGATCATCGCGTCGTCGGTGAGTCAGAACGTCGGCGGCAAGCCCCAGACCGTGCGCTGGAATCTGCGTCTCGGGGTCTCCGAGGTCGATGGGCGACTGCTGATCTCGAGTCTGGAGTCCATGCGATGAGGAACACCTGGCGCGTGCTGGCCTTCGACATCGCCGCACCACTGCTGGCGGTCATCGCGCTCCTGGCGATCGGATCCTTCCTCGCCTGGCCGCTCTGGTGGGTGTCGGTCGCCTCGATCCTGTGCCTGCTGATCGTTGAGGCGATGGTCGTCAACGCGGTGCTGTGGCGTCGGGATCGGGTGACCGCCGGCACCGACGATGACGGCCCCGGTCTGCGGCTGGCGGTCGTCGCCGTCACGACCGCGCTGGTGGCGGCCTCGGTGGTGGTCGGCTACACGCGGCTGACGCTGCCGGACCGTCAGATGAACGCCGACGCGCAGGAGGTGGTGCGCCTGGCGACCGCGGTGTCGGAGGCGACGGCGACGTTCTCGCCGCAGGACCCGATGGCCTCCATCGAGCGGGCCGCGGCCCTGATGGCGCCCGCGCAGGCCGAGGCGTTCAAGGCCAACTTCGGCAAGTCGACCGAAGACCTCGCCCGCAAGAGGATCTCGGCGCAGGCGCAGACCATCTCAGCGGGGGTGGAGGCGCTGGGCACCGATGGCGCCAACGTGGTGGTCGTCATGCGAGGTACGCAGAGCGCACCCGGTGCGGCTCCGACGCGCGCGGTGCTCGCGCTGCGGGTCACGCTCGGCAAACCCGAGGGGCGGTGGGCGGTGCTCGACGTGGCGCCCATCAACACGCCCAATCCCTGAGGTCAGCACAGGAGCGGTTGTTCCGCCGTTCAGCGCAGGTGCGCGTGTTCCGCCGTTCAGCGCAGGCGCGCGTGTTCCACCTTGGTGCAGCGGTCCATCACGACCTCAATGCCCGCGGCCTCGGCGGCTCGGGCGACCTCCGCATCGATCAGACCCAACTGCAGCCAGAGGGTCTTCGGCCGCTGAGGGAGCGCCAGGATCTCGGCGAGCACCCCGGGCAGCTCCTCGGCGCGCCGGAACACGTCGACCATGTCGGGTACCACGGGCAGGTCGGCGAGGCTCGCGAATGCCGGGTCGCCGTCGAGGTCGGTGATGGTCGGATTCACCGGATAGACCGTGTACTGGCCTGTGGCGCGCAGGTAGTGGTACACGTCGTTGCTCGGCCGCGCGGGGTTGGCCGACGCGCCCACCACGGCGATGGTGCGGGTGGTCCGCAGGATTCGTTCGAGATCGTCAGACACGACGTCGAGCATGTCAGGTGTGGTGTGCCGGTGGTCGAGCAGATCCGAGGGGACTAGCCCCGACCGCGGCGCTGTTCCTGAATCTTGGCGAAGCGATCAGAGAGTCGCCGCATGCGGATCATGAGTGAGGCCGGGGGACTGACCTTGCCGCTCAGATAGACCGCGAGGTCCTGCGGAGGAATCCCGCTGCGCGAGGCGAACTCGGGATCGGACAGGCCCGAGCGGTCCATCAGGACGCGGATGTGCCGGGCGGCCTCAGCGCGTTCATTGGCCTCAAGGTGCTGGCGGCTGCGGGCGATCACCTCTTGCATCGCCTTGGAGACGCCGACGAGGTCGGCGTTGGCCAGAACCTCCTCCACCTGTCGGGCCGTGCGGCCGAAGGGGTCACGCTTGATCGCCAGGACGATGCGCTGCCACACACTGATGTCGCCGTCCTGCAGCGCAGAACGGATCGCCGAGGTGGGCCAGACTTCGACCGGACGCTCCGCGCCGCGTCCCGGAACTGCGTTGCCGTGGCTGCGGTCGGCATCCCTTGCTGCCAAGGTCACCTCGCCTCCTCAAGCATCGCCACGGCCACGGCCAGGCAGCGCTGTCTGACCCGATCCCATTCTGCCCGCCTGCCCGGTTCGGCCCACGCGCCCTCGACGTCGTCGGGGTCGGGCTCGGCGAGTCGGCGGACCAGGCTGGTCGCGACCCACAGACCTGCGGGTGTTCGCCCACAGTAATACCTGTCCATCCCCGACAGCACCAGCGCAGCGGTCTGCGGTTCCAGGACATCGACCAGATCAGCAAACTCCGCGTAGTCGGCGCCCTCATTGCGCGACATCAGCAGATAGGCCTTGAGACGCAGCGTCTCGGCGCCCGTCGGGATCTGCAGCCGGTCGCCCGTCGGCAACTGGACGGTCGTGGTCTCCAGGGGAGCGACGCGTTCCAGCACAGCGTCCTGGTGACCCAACTCGGTCTCGGTCGCCAACGCGTCGAGCGCGACGTCGAGACGGTCCCGCCACCGCGTCACCGGATGGACCGGCCGGGCGATGCGGTCGGTGCGTTCCTTGACGGTGCCGGAGCGGGTTGATTTCGGTGGAAGGGCGTCGTCGCTGCCGCGGACCCGGCCCGCCAGGCTCTGCAGCCCGGCGCAGCCTGAGAAGGCCAGCGGGTCGGCGACGGTGATGGCGTCGGGAGCCAGGTCGCGCAGCCGGGCCGACGACTTGACCACGACCCGCAGGTCGGCACTCGGCGCCACCAGCGCCGAGATGTCCTCGGGGATGATCACCAGGTCGCCGAGGTCGAGTTTGGGCAGCGGCTTCTCGAAGTCCACCGAGGGCAGAATGCGCGCCAGCCAGCGGGGCACCCACCAGTTCCACTGGTCGAACATCGCCATCAGGGCGGGCACCAGCACCAGTCGGACGACGGTCGCGTCCACCGCGATCGCGACGGCGCAGGCCACGCCCAACTGGGCGACCAGCGGCATGCCTGCGAAGGCGAACCCGACGAACACCGCGATCATGATCAGCGCGGCGCTGGTGATGGTCCGTGCACTCGTGCTGACGCCGTAGGCCACTGCGTCGCGGGTGTCACCGGTCTGCAGGAAGCGCTCGCGGATCCGGGTGAGCAGGAAGATCTCGTAGTCCATCGACAGGCCGAACGTCAGGGCCAGGACCAACGGCGGGATCGTGCTGTCGATCGAGGAGATGCGCTCGAATCCGAGCGCCTCCAGCCACCCCCACTGGAAGATCATCACGAGGCTGCCGTAGGCCGCTGCGACCGAAAGCACCGTCATCAGGACGCCCTTGAGTGCCAGCACGACCGACTGGATCGAGATCAGCAGCATCACAAAGGCGATCAGCGCGACGAACAGGAAGACGAAGGGTTCGGCTTTGGCGACCCGGTCGTCGAAGTCCTTGATCAGCGCGGTGGGGCCGCCGACGTCGACGGAGACGTTCTCCGCACCGGCTGCGCGGGGCAGTTCGCTGCGCAGCCAGTCGATCGTGCTGCGGGCCGCCATATCCTCCGGATCCACGCTCAGCACGCCGGACAGCAGCGCGCTGTGCTTGTCGTCGGAGATCGCCGGCGCAGAGACCGACACGATGTGGATGGCCTCGTCCATCTTCCGCGCGACGTTGTCGACCACGGCGGAGTTCGCGGGCGCGGACGCGTCACCGTCTGGGAAGGTCACCAGGACTCGGACCGGACCCAGCGCGCCGGGACCCAGAGCCTCGGCCGCCGCGCCCACCCCGCCCCGGATCTCGTGCGCCGACGGGAACTGCCGGAGCATGCTGTTGCCCAGGACGAGGGAGAACACGGGAGCGGCGAGCGCCAACAGGAACACCGTCGCCGACAACGCCGACACCCACGGCCGCTTCATCACCCAGCCGACCCAACGGGTCCAGAACCGGGACTGGGTGGACTCGAGACCGCGTCCCCAGTGCAGCAGGCGGGATCGCTTGGCCACCCGGCGGCCGAATATGGCCAGCACCGCAGGCGTCAGGGTCGTCGACGTCAGCACCGCGACGGCCACCGCCAGGATCGCGCCGGTGGCCATCGAGTTCAGCACGGGCGTGTTGATCAGATAGATGCCGGTCACCGAGGCGATCACGGTGGCGCCCGAGAGCACCACGGCCAGG
Source organism: Mycobacterium sp. ACS4331 (assembly GCF_001667265.1). Classification (GTDB taxonomy): domain Bacteria; phylum Actinomycetota; class Actinomycetes; order Mycobacteriales; family Mycobacteriaceae; genus Mycobacterium. Next base: position 43,735 of record NZ_LZHW01000009.1, read on the forward strand.
CCAGATGTCGCCATCGACGCGTCGGTGGCCTGGCTGACGTCACGGCCCGCCCGCAGTTCCTCCCGGAACCGCATCAGGATGAAAAGCGAGTAGTCGATCGCCAGTGCGATGCCGAACATCGACACCGTTGACGTCACGAACACCGACATCGTGATGAACGACGACAGCCAGAACACCACGCCCATCGTGACGACCACGGTGCACACACCCAGCAGCAGCGGGACGGCCGCGGCCGCCAGCGAGCCGAACACCGCGAGCAGCACGATCAGCACGATCGGCAGGTTCCACTTCTCGGCTTCGGCGACGTCGTGCTTGGTGGTCTCCGACGCCGCCGCACCCAGGGCGCCCTGGCCGATGACGTAGAGGCGGACCCGGCCGTCGTTGATCTCGCCGGGCCGATCGCCGTTGATGCCGACTTTGGCGCGCAACTGCTTGGCGACGTCGACGGCACCGGAGTTCTCGAAATCCAGCTTCAGCGACACCACGTGGGGGCGGTCCGGGCTCGGCGCCGGCTGGGCGGGGTTGGGCACGATCTCGACGCTCGGGACTTCGCGCGCGACCCGCTGCAGGAACGCGACGGCATCGGTCATGTCGGCGTACGTCGCGTCGGCGCGCGGTGCGGCGACCAGGGCCAGCGGCGAGGCGCCCTGGTCGGGGAAGTGGTCTTCGATGGCGTACTGCACGCGCAGCGACTGCGAGTCGGCGACCTCGAAGCCGCCGCCGGTGAGATTGCCGGAATTGGTCAGCGCCAGATAGATCGAGGGCACCAGGGCGAGCAGCCACGTCGCGAAGACCAGCCAGCGGAATCTGCGCAGGTTGCTGCTCAGGCGCATCATGAACTGCTGGATGGTGGACTCCCGCGTCCTCTGCCGGAATGGGTGTGGCAGAGCCTACCGCAGCAGCCTGTGTCAGCACCTGACGAGGAAACCGTGCGCAGGACCGGTCTGTAATGTTCGCCACATCGTGACCTGCGCGCGATCTCTGGCCACCCGCGGTGTCGCATCCCGCGTCGTCGGCGTATCGGCTGGTCGGCCGCCTCAGGGCGCAGCCGAAGGATCGTCGCCCGGGACGGGGGATGGCACCATGGCAGGTGGCCAGCATCGAGTCGGGGACCTCGGATGGCCTGTGCGCTGAAACATCGGGGCCGGGCGGCCCGATAGATGTTCGCGAACCGTAAGGAGTGATCCCCATGGGCAGGACCGAACAAACGACGCGCCGCAGGGTGGGCGCTGTGCTGATGGCGACCGCATTCGGCGGCGCGGGCACGCTGCTGTTGCTGGGCCCGACGGCCAGCGCGGCCCCCGACCCGTGTGCGGCCAGTCAGGTGGCCAGGACCATCGGCACGGTCGCCAACAACACGGGCCTGTATCTCGAGACGCACCCCGACACGAACCAGGTGCTGACGCGGATCTCCCAGCAGGCCGCGGGCCCCCAGTCACTTGTCGCACTCAAGACCTACTTCGACGCCAATCCCGACGCGGCCAAGGACCTGCAGACCATCCAGCAGCCGCTGTCCTCGCTGTCCACGAAGTGCAAGCTGCCGATCTCGCTGCCCCAGGTTCTGAGCCTCATCCAGACCGCGCAGCAGGGCGGGGCCGCGCAGGTGACCGGCACGGGGCCGGCGCCGGGTCCGGTCGCCGCGGTGCCCGCCGCGACCGGCACCACCAGCACTCCCGGCTGACCGGCCCGGACGGGTCGATCCACCTGCAGATCCGCGACTTTCTCCGAATCACCTGACGACTAGGCAGGAAAGTGTCAAGCGAATCTGCTTGGATGAGCGAAGTCGCCTGCACGTCGCAGGTTCGACAAGGCCTTCACACCCCGTCTAAGGAGCTCGAACATGATGTTTTCCGCTCGTCGCGCGGTGATCGGCGTTATGGGTGCCGGTGCGCTCACCACAGCGGTTCTCATGGCTGCTGCACCGTCCGCGCTCGCCGATCCGCCGCCGCCGCCGAACTGCACCGCCGCAGACCTGGCGGGAGTCGCGTCGGGCGTGTCTGCATCGACCTCCGCGTACCTGTTCACCCATCCCGACGTCAACGCGTTCTTCACCAGCCTCGAGGGTGCCGACCACGACACCATCCGGGCCGAGGTGAAGAAATACCTGGACGCCAACCCCCAGACCCGGGCCGAGCTGGAGGGCATCCGGCAGCCGCTGGTCGACATCCGGGAGCGCTGCGGGACGGCTGGCGATCCCGCGCTGTCTGACGACTAGTGCCCCCTGTGGCCCATGAGCCCGCACGCGAAGGTGTGGGCCACACGGTCTTGATGGTCGACGACGATCCCGACGTTCGGACCTCGGTGGCGCGCGGGCTGCGCCATTCGGGGTTCGACGTCCGGGTCGCGGCCAACGGCAAAGAAGCCCTGCGGCTGCTGTCCAGTGAATCGCACGACGCGCTCGTCCTCGACGTGCAGATGCCCGAACTGGACGGTGTCGCGGTCGTGACCGCACTGCGGGCCCTGGGCAACGACATCCCGATCTGTGTGCTGTCGGCCCGGGACACCGTCAACGATCGCATCGCCGGTCTCGAGGCCGGCGCGGACGACTACCTGACCAAGCCGTTCGACCTCGGAGAACTCGTTGCGCGGCTGCGGGCTCTCCTGCGGCGGGCCAGCCATGCCGAGGAGCATTCCGACGCCATGACCGTCGGGCCGTTGACCGTCGACACCGCACGGCGACTGGTGTTCGTCGGGGGTGAGCGGGCCGACCTCACCAAGCGGGAGTTCGACCTGCTCGCGGTGCTGGTGGACAACGCAGGCGTGGTGCTGTCGCGGCAGCGACTCCTCGAGTTGGTGTGGGGCTATGACTTCGACGTCGACACCAATGTGGCCGACGTCTTCGTCAGCTACCTGCGACGCAAACTCGAACGCGAAGGTGTGCCGCGCGTGATCCACACCGTCCGCGGGATCGGATACGTGCTTCGGGCCGATCCGTGACCGATCCGGCACCGCCGAAGCGATGGCTGCGTTACCGCGCGTCGCTGCGCACCCGGGTCGCGAGCGCGGCCGCGATCGCCGCCGCGGCGGTGGTCGCAGCGCTCGTGGTGCTGACCTCGTTCGCGTTGGCCAGCAATGACGCGGCGCAACTCGACCGCCGCCTGGATGCCATCGTCGACGCCAGCACCGGCGGCAGCCGATCCAACGACGCGGCGCACGCGGTGTTCTTCACGGGTCGGTCGGTGCCGACGGGCGAGGTGGTGTTCCAGCGCGGACTGCAGCTGCCTGCGCGTCCGCCGGGCACCGACACCGTCACCGTCAACGGGGTCGAGTACCGCGTCCGCACGGTGATGTTGGACCGGCAGGGCGTCCTCATGTCGATCGGTATCCGGACCGACAGCATCCTGCTCAACCGTGCCCGCATCCCGCTCTACGTCGGCATCGCGGTGGTGGCCCTGCTGATCGCGGGCGGACTGGGCTGGCTGCTCGGCGGCGTGGCCACGCGTCCGCTGCGCAGGCTCACCGAACAGACGCAGCGCCTCGGTCAGGGCGGGGTCGACCAGATCGAACCCGTGCGCGGTGTCAAAGAGGCCGAGGATCTGTCGGAGGCCCTGATCGGCATGCTGCTGCGGTTGGCTGCCGCTCAGGCGTCGACGACTCAGTCGCTGCAGGCCGCACAGGATTTCGCGGCGAACGCGGCCCATGAACTGCGCACCCCGCTGACCGCGATGCGGGCCGACCTCGACACCCTGCGCATCCACGATCTGCCGCCCCATGAGCGCGACGAGGTGGTCGCCGACCTGGCGCGCGCCCAGCGCCGCATCGAGGCGACCATCACCGCGCTGGGGCAGTTGGCGTCCGGTCAGCTGGCACAGGACGAAGACCGGGAACTGGTCGACATCGAGGAACTGCTGGACCGGGTGGCGCGGGAGAACACCCGCCCCGGCGGCACCGTCGAGATCGTCGTCGACACGCATTTCGCCGAACCGACCGACGGCGTCATCCTGGGCTGGCCGGGCGGTCTGCGCCTGGCCGTGGACAACCTGGTCCGCAATGCCATCACACATGGCAGGGCGTCGCGCATTGTGCTGACCGCACGACGCGACGCCGACGAGATGGCGATCATCGTCGACGACAATGGTTGCGGGTTGCCGGCCGACGAGCACCAGATCGTGCTCGGACGGTTCTCCCGGGGAAGCACGGCCGCGGCGGGCGGATCCGGCCTCGGCCTGGCACTGGTCGCGCAGCAGGCCGCGCTGCACGGCGGGCACATCGAACTGTCCGACGGCCCACTGGGCGGGTTACGTGCGACGCTGACGGTCGCGGCGCCGGCTCAGGGTTAGCGCGCCGCGCCAGCCCAGCAGCAGCGCCGCCGTCACCAGCGAGGCGACGATGATGAACGAGACGGCCACACCCGCCGACGTCGCCTTGCGCAGCAGCATTCCGACGACGATCGTCGACACCCAGACCACCACGCCCGTCGGGGCGACCGCGGTGGGGGCGCGCCATCCGCGGGACGCGAGCCAGCCGACAGCCGCGCCGGTGAGGAAGGGCCAGGCCGTCTCGGCGATGCCCGCCAGCGTCATGCCTTCGGCATGGCTGCGCCGTCCGAGCGCACAGAACACCACGACGGACACGATGTCCGCCAGGACCGCGAGGAGAACTCTGCGTTGACTCATTGCGCGACAGAGTAGGTCATGACGTCCCGGTCCAGGGGAAGCACCTCGACCTCGTCGCGGGCGGCGAACCCGGGTTGCCGCGGTGCCGACTGCCCGGTGAACAGCTTGTCCACACTCTCGGCCGACGCCAGTCGCTCGTCCAGTCGGAAGGACTTGATGACGAACGGGAGGCCGTCGGCGGCCAAGGGGTCCGGGTTGTCCATCACGTGGAAGTGCAGGTGCGGGGCAGTGGTGTTCCCGGAGTTCCCCAGCTCGGCGATCTGCTGTCCCGGCTTGAGATCGTCACCCGGCTTGACGGTGATGCTGCCCGGTTTGAGGTGCGCGTAGAAGGCGTAGTTGCCGTCGCCGAGATCCTGCACGACGTGGTTGCCGCCGTACTGGTCGAGCGGCAGGCCCGACGGCGACTTGGACGGCACCTGCTCGGGCAGGTTGTCGACGACGGCCACCACCTTGCCCGCACCGACCGCGTGGATCGGCGCGGCGAAGAACGCGTAGCTCTCCAGTTTGGTGGGATCGCCACTGAACAGGCGGAAGTCGTCGGTCGTCTGCACGTAGTCGATCGCGAACCGCTCCGCGGCCCACAGCGCTCCGTTGATCGGGTTGAGCGCCATCCGGTGGGAGGAGGTGTCGCAGCACCCGTTGGCGTCGACCCAGTTGGCGCCCTGCAGCGGCGGGTCGATGGCCACGGGCTTGCGCGTCGAGACCGTCACCGGGGCCACGGGTTGCGTCAGCTTGGCTGGCACCAGTCCCGGGATCGGCTTGCTGACCGTCAGATCGACGGTGTGAGTGATGTCGGACGGCGGTTCGGTCCCGTTGTCGACGACCACGTCGAGCCACACGATGGCGGTGCCGCCGGCCGGGATCACGGTCGTCGGCGTCGCGGTGTCGCCCAGCGCCCGGGTCCAGTACTTCAGGTTGTCGCCGGACAGCGTCAACAGACTGCGGTCACCGCTCTTGGCGGTCAGTGAGTTGAGCGTGGCGTTGCCCGGCAGAGAGTTCGTCAGGACCAGCTCGTAGACCAGGTGCGTGCGTCCGTCGGTGGCCGGAACCGGGACCGGGGGAGCCAGCACCGATCCGATCAGCGGGGTCGCCATGGGCGGGGCCGCGCTCGTGGTGGTGGTGGTCTCGGTGGGGGCCGGGTTCGACGAGCATGCAACCATGCCGGTCGCGGCCAGCACGGTCGCGGCACACAGGAGCAGGCGGCGGGGCAGGGGACGCGTCATGGGGCAGATCAAATCACGGTCGGCGCATTGACGGGTCCACGTCAGGAATCCTCGTCGGCGCGTCCGGCCCGCTCGGGCCCCCGATCCTCCGGCCCTGGCGGCAACGGACCCTGCAGTGCGGAGTCGCCTGCGTCCGCGGCGGGTTCGGCCTCGGCGGCCGGCGCCGGCGCGCTCCCCGGGGTCTCCGGCGGTTCCGACGAGACGTCGGGATCGACCTGACTCTCGGTGCGGAACATGAAGAAGAACACCACCCAGCCGATCGCGGCGATGAAGATCCAGCTCACCAGCCGGTAGATCAGCATGGCTGAGATCGCGGCGGGCAGCGTCATCCCGCTGGACACCAGGCCGGGCACCAGCACGGCCTCGACCACGAGCAGGCCGCCGGGCATCAGCGGAATGGACCCGACGGCACGGGCCGCGGCGTAGGCGACCGTCAGCCCGGCCAGCGAGGGATGGCCGCCGGCGGCGTATGCCGCGAACGCCAGGCAGGCCACATCGCAGACCCAGTTGAAGAACGACCATCCGAACGCCGTGCCGAGCTGGCGACGGGTCAGGCTCACCGACTCGAGCTGGCGCAGGATCTCGCGCCACTTGTCCAGCCAGGTGTCGGCAGGCTTGCCGCGGAGCTGGTTGATCCAGGCCAGCACCCGCACGCCGATGCCCTCGAGCAGTTCCGGGCGGGACGCCACCGCCTGGGCCAGCAGCAGCAGGACGATGAACCCGCCGAGGGTGAACAGCAGTGAGAACGGATTGTTCTTGGCGCCCAACAGAAACGCGCCGCCGAGCCCGAGCAGCGCCAGACCCACCACCTGCAGGGCACCGGACATCACCAGCTGCCACGACGCCACCACCGGCGAAGCGCCCCACAGGCGCTGCTGCCGGTAGATGAAGGTCGCGCTGAGCACCGGGCCGCCCGGCAGCGTGGTGCTCAGTGCGTTGCCCGCGTAGAAGGCCGCCTCCGACCGCAGCTGCCGCACCCGCACCCCGGCGGCCCGCAGCAGTTCGCGCTGGATCTGCGCGAAGCTGTGCATCGAGAGCATCGCCGCGGCCAGGCAGGCCAGCACCCACCACCAGTTGGCGCTGAGCAGGCTGCGCCAGGCCTTGGCGAGCTGATCCCAGACCAGAGTGGCCTCAATCGTCAGCACGATGGCGACGACACCGAGGATCACCCAGCGCAGCCACCAGTACCTGCCGCGGCCAGAACCCGCCTCGTCGGTGGCGTCCCTGGCCGGCGCGTCGTGGGACACGCCGTTCAGGGTAACGGCGCGGGGCGCTCCCGAGCGTTCCGGAAGCCCGGCGCGCCCGGTATCCGCGGCTACGCTGACCAGATGTCATCGCCTCTGCCGGAAGATGCATCAGTCACACCACTGGTCCGCAAGATGTCCGCATGGGCATGGCGACTCCTCGTGCTGTTCGCAGCGCTGATCGCCGTGCTGTGGGTGGTCAAGAACCTGCTGGTGCTCGTCGTTCCGGTCGCGCTCGCGACGATGCTCACGGCGCTGCTGCTGCCCGCGGTGGACTGGCTGGACCGGCGTGGTGCGCCGCGCGGGGGCGCCGTGGCACTGGTGCTGCTCAGCGGTTTCGCGATCCTGGGCGGCATCATGACGTTCGTCGTCAGCCAGTTCGTCAAGGGTCTGCCGAGCCTGACCGAGGAGGTCACCCGCAGCATCGATTCGGCCCGGACGTGGCTGATCGAAGGTCCACTGGGGCTCAGCCGCGACCAGATCGACCACGCCGGCGACGCCGCTATCGAGGCCATCCGCAACAACCAGGAGCAGCTCACCAGCGGCGCCCTCTCGACCGCGGCCACCGTCACCGAGATCGTCACCGGCGCGCTGCTGGTGCTGTTCACGCTGATCTTCTTCCTGCACGGTGGCCGCAACATCTGGGCCTTCGTGCAGAAGATCTTCCCGGTCAGTGTCCGCGAACGAGTCGGCGACGCCGGGCGCGCGGGCTTCCACTCTCTGATCGGATACATCCGCGCGACGTTCCTGGTGGCCCTCGTCGACGCCATCGGCATCGGAACGGGCCTGGCGATCATGGGCATCCCGCTGGCCCTGCCGCTGGCGTCGCTGGTGTTCCTGGGTGCGTTCATCCCCCTGGTGGGTGCGGTGATCACCGGGTTCCTGGCCGTGGTTGTGGCGCTGCTGGCGAAGGGCTTCCTGTACGCCCTGATCACGTTGGGCCTGATCATCGCTGTACAGCAGTTGGAGGCCCACATCCTGCAGCCGCTGGTGATGGGGCGCGCGGTGTCGATCCATCCACTTGCCGTCGTGCTGGGCATCGCCGGCGGCGGTGTCCTGGCGGGCATCGTCGGCGCGCTGTTGGCGGTGCCGCTCATCGCGTTCCTCAACAGTGCGGTGCGGGTCCTGGTCGCCGAGGACCCCGAAGCCGAGGAGGAGCGCCAGGAGGCGCTGCTCGACGAGGGCCGAGGCCCGGTGATCGACGCCCCGGCCGACGAGGTGCCGGAGAAGTCCTAGCTGCCGAAACACCGCGAGCGTGCCGGGGAGACCCCGACACGCTCGCGGTGAAGAGAACCGGTTAGATCCGGCGGCCTTCGCGGCGCAGAAGATCCTGCGCGCTGACGCCCCCACCCCGGCGCGAGGTCTTCTCATCGTCCCCACGGGCGTTGAGCTTCTCGGTCGCGGCGTCGGTGTCGCTCTGGCGCGGCTTGCTGACCGGGATGGCCCGAGTCGCGGGCTCCTCGTCGGCAGGGTTCTGCGCCGGAATCGCGGTGGTGGCGTCCGACGGATCGCCGGGCCCCATCGACCGGGTCGGGTCAGACGACGGCCCGGACTGCGTATAGGGCTGCGGCGCAGAGCTTCCCGGCTTACCGCGGAGTTCGCCCAACCATGATTCGATCTCGCGCTCCCCGGACGCCGGCGGGCGCGGCGGCTGATTCCGCTGCGTCACCGACCCCGCCGCCTGTGCCGCGTTGCTGACAGCGTTGCGCATGGCGTTGCGGGCGGAGCTGAAACGTGTTGTCGGGACGTCGCTTTCGGCAGGATCGGGTTCGGGGCTGGGGAGGCGACGGGTGCCTGCGCCGGACGGGGCCTCGGGCAGCGCACGGGTCGGGGCCTCGCTGCGCGGCCGCGGCGGCAGGCCCGGTGCGGGATGGGTCGGGTCGTGCGGCGGACGACGGTCCGCGACGCCGGCGCCCACACCCACACTCACGGGTGCGTCCTCATCGGGCTCGCCGGTGGGATGCTTGCGCTCGTCGGGCAGATGGATCTCGCCGAGGCCCAACCTGTTCTGCCACACCTTCATCCATCGCGGCGCCCACCAGCAGTCGTCGCCGAGCATCTTCATGATCGCGGGCACCAGGAACATGCGGACCACGGTGGCGTCGAGCAGCAGCGCGAACAGCAGGCCGAACGCGAGGTACTTCATCATCACCAGGTCGGAGAACACGAACGCGCCGGCCACCACCGCGAGAACCAGCGCGGCCGCGGTGATCAGCCGACCCGTGGTGGCCGTACCGATGCGGATCGCCTCGGTGGTCGACATCCCGCGTTCGCGGGCCTCGACCATGCGGGACACCAGGAACACCTCGTAGTCCGTGGACAGGCCGTAGATGACCGCGATGATCAGGCCGATCACGGGCGCGGTCAGCGGGGTGGGGGTGTAGTTCAACACCCCGGCGCCGTGCCCGTCGACGAACATCCAGGTCAGGATGCCCAGCGTCGACCCCAGCGTCAGCACGCTCATCACCGCGGCCTTGATGGGCAGCACCACCGAACCGAAGGCCAGGAACATCAGCAGGGTCGTCGTGGTCAACAGGATGAGCGCCATCAGGGGCAGCTTGTGGAACATCGTCGCGATGCTGTCCTGCTCAAGCGCAGGCGTACCGCCCACCCACATCGTCACGCCCTTGGGCAGGGGGATGGCGCGCAACTCCTCCATCTTCTTGGCGGCGTCGTTGCGCACCTCGAGGCCGTTCTGGATGACCGTGACGTTGTCGGCGGTCTTCTCGGCCTTGGCGCTGGGGTCGTCCGGGTTGGGGGCGACGGCGCGTTCGGTCCACTCGGGGTTGGTGAACCCGGGGATGCTGGACGCGCGGGTCGCGATCTGCTCGACCTGCTCCGGCGTGGCGTCCTGGATGACGAGCGTCAACTGCTCGGTGCGGTAACCGGGGAAGGTGCGGTCGAAGTCCTCCTGCGCCATGCGGACCGAGTTGTCCGGCGGCAGGTACTTCTCGCTGATGCCGCCGAGCGCGAGCTTCCCGAGCGGGACGATCAGCAGGATCATGAGGATGATGATCGGCACGGCGAACACCACGGGCCGCTTCATCACACGGTTGACCAGCACACCCCAGAAACCCTGCTCGACCTCTTCGCGGGTCTTGGTCTTCTGCGTCTTGTCCGCGAGCCATTCGATGATGGCCCGGGAGAAGCCCCAGTTGCGCAGGAACGGCACCCGCAGCAGGGTGCGGACGCCGAACGCGTCCACGTTGGGGCCCAGGATCGCCAGGATCGCCGGCAGCACGGTGACCGACAGGATCGCGGCCAGCATCACCGAGGACATGCCCGCGTACGTCAGTGACTTGAGGAAGCCCTGCGGGAACAGCAGGAGGCCGGCCAGCGAGGCCACGATCAGGACGGCCGAGAAGACCACCGTGCGACCGGCGGTCATGACCGTGCGGCGCACCGCCGTTTCGGTGTCGTACCCCTCGGCCAGCTCCTCTCGGAATCGGCTCACGACGAACAGTCCGTAGTCGATCGCGATACCCAGGCCGATCAGCGTCACGACGGGCTGGGCGAAATAGTGCACCTGCTGGAAGTGCGTGATGATCATCAGGATGCCCATCGAGCCGGCGATGGCCAGACCACCGACCATGGCGGGCAGGAAGGCCGCGATGACGCCGCCGAAGACGAAGAACAGCACCACCGCGACCAGCGGCAGCGCGAGCACCTCGGCGCGCAGCTGGTCCTCGGCGATGGTGCCGGTCAACTCGTTGGCCAGCGGTTGCAGGCCCGCGAGTTCGATCTTGCCGTCGTCGACCTTCTCGAGGTCCTCCTTGACGTGCAGTTTGTAGTTGTTGAGGATCTCGTCGTCGTTGTCGCCCTTGAGCGGCATGATGATGAAGGTCCGCTTGCCGTCTTTGGTGTTGAAGCCCGATCCGCTCGGGTCGGCCGACGGGTCCTTCAGGTAGCCGACCCACTGCAGGATCTGGTCCGGATGGTCCTTCTGGACCTGGTCCAGTTCGGCGGCGACCTTCTTGGCCCAGACCGGGTCGTTGACCTTCTTGCCCTCGGGGGCGTCCAGGATCGCGACGATGTGACTGAGCCGGTCACGTCCGTACACTTCGTCGGCCAGCACCGAAGCCTTGACCGACTCGCTGCCCTCGTCGTAGAAGCCGCTCTGGGTGACGTGCTTGCCGAGGCTCATTCCGTAGATGCCGCCGCCGAGACACAGTGCAACCATCACCGCGATGACGATGAATCGGTATCGATGTACCGTTCGACCCCACCAGGCGAACACGTAAGCTCCTCAAAAGTCTTGATCAGCACGCGGTGCGTGCTGTAATCACGTCAAAAGTCTGTAGTTGTCTCTCACCAGGCGAATCGCGTCAAGCCCGGGAGGCGAGCAGCGACGACAGCGGTCGGAACGGCTGAAGCCACGCCCCCTCGTCTGGAAGCGAATCTAGGCCGATTCGCGGCAGCGGCTCCCGGAAAACGCCAGGAATGTCCTCCAGGTCGACGAACTCCAAGGTATCCGACGCTAGCGCCCAACTCGCATGTTCGCGAAATCCGAGCACCTGCACGGCCACGCCGTCCTCGCGGGCGATCTGCTCGAGCGGATGCCGGAACGCCTGCCCGTCCGCCGAGGCCACGAGCAGCGCGGCCAGCCCCTCCTGGCGTCGCAGGGCGATGTGGTTGAGCATATCGGCGTCGACGTCGCTGTCCTCGTCGATCTTGGGTTTGGCGAACACCGCGAAACCCACGTTACGCAACGCCTCCACCCAGGGCCGCACATTGTCCGCGCTGCCTGGGGCGATGTTCGTGAAGACGGTGGCCTCGGGTTCGACGCTCACCCCGGGCTCGTCGATGGCTTCGATGACCTCAGCGGTCCTGGCCAGCAGCCAGCGGCCCAGGGCGTCGAAGCGCGGGCGGTGCGCGGCGGTCGGTCTGCCCCCGAGGATCGCGCCCAGCCCCATGTCGAGGTTGGGTGCGTCCCAGACCAGCAGCACGCGCCGGACCGTCTCGACGTCCGACTCGCCCTGGGGGGCCTCGGTGCCCGAATCCACCATGGTCATCGGCGCTCCCAGACGAGCTCGCTGATCGCGCTGCCGACGTGGTGCGCCTTCGACTCGTACTTGGTGGTCGGGCGCTGCACCGAGATGGGCAGTCCGGGCTGCTCTTCGACGGGGACTCGGCGCAGCAGTGGTTCGGCGTCGCCCACCTCGGCGATCTGCGCGGCGTAGCCGGCGTGGTCGGTCGCCGCATGCAGCACGCCGCCGGGCCGCAGGCGATCGGCGATCAGCGCGACCGTCGCCGGCTGCAGCAGGCGACGTTTGTGGTGCCGGGACTTGGGCCAGGGGTCCGGGAAGAACACCCGCACCCCGGTCAGCGACCCCGGCCCGAACATGTTCTCGAGGACCTCGACGCCGTCGCCGCGGACCATCCTGATGTTGGTGACGCCCTCCCGGTCGATCGCGCACAGCAGCTGGGCCAGCCCGCGCTTGTAGACCTCGGCGGCAACGACGTCGATGTCGGGTTCGGCCTGCGCCATCGCCAACGTCGAGGTCCCGGTCCCGCAGCCGATCTCCAGGACCACCGGCGCGGTGCGGCCGAACCAGGCCGTCGTGTCCAGCCGGCCGGCGGGCCCGGCCTCGGAACGGGCCTGGGTGCCCAGCTGTGGCCAGACACGGTCCCAGGTGCGCTGCTGCTTGTCGGTCAGGGTCGAGCGCCGGGTCCGGAAACTGGTCACTCGGCGGTGTTCGAGGGGTGCGGAGCTGTCGGTACGGGCGGGCTCGGAGGGTTCAGCGACAGGTTTCGCTGACTCGGCCCCACGGTGCGCACGCATCCCCCCATCGTGACCCATGAGCGTCCGGGGACCTGCATCGTGGGACAGATTGATACCCAACAGTTGCCTATCGATGGTGGCGGGGGCCACTGCGAGCAGCGTCGATGGTGGCGGGGGCCACTGCGGGCCCGTCCACGACCGGCTCTGTCCACAACGACAGGGGGAGCGGGTCGCGGACCCGGGGCAGCAGTGCCACCATGGCACGAGATGAGTGAGGCGATCACGCGCAACTTCGGCGAAGCGCTGCGCGCACCCCTGCGGATCGGGATATCCGGTCGCCGAGGCGTCGGCCGTCGCGCCGTGACCGCGGTCATCGCCGCGTCTGGGCATCCGCTGGCCGGCGAGGGGCAGCGCCCCGATGTGCGCGTCCACGTTCTGGCCGAGGTGTGCAAACCGGAGGACCGTCGGATTCTCGATCGTGGCGATGTCGATCTCGTGGTGGTCAACAAGGCCGATCTGGCGGGCCTCGGCGGCGACGGGCCGATGGCCCGGTCACACCGACTGGCCGCGCACCTGACGGCGACGACGGGGGTGTCGGCCGTGCCCCTCGCGGCACTGCCGGCGCGCGCCGCCGTGGATGAGACCGTCGTCGGCGAGCGGGTGCTGGCGGCGGTGCGCACACTGGTGGCCCACCCGGCCGACATGAGCTCCGCGGATGCGTTCGTGGATGGCGTGCACCCGATGTCTGCGGGACGCCGGGCCCGCCTGGTGTCCGAACTGGGGCTGTTCGGAGTCGCGCACGCGGTGCTGACGGTGCGCGGTGACCCGGATGCGGACGCAACCCGGCTTCGCGAAGTGTTCCGGGCCGTCAGTGGTCTCGACGGTCTCCTCGACGGTCTCGGGAAGGCCGGTGCCCCAGCGCGCTACCGCAGACTCGTCGCCGCGCACCAGGCCCTCGAAGCCCGTGCGGTGACCGACACCGACGCGGCCGAGTTCCTGCATGCCGACGACACCGTTCTCGCGCTGATGGACGCCGCGGCCGACGTGCTGCGGGCCGCCGGAGCGGCTGCCACGGCGCGACGGGCGCCACGGGCCCAGGCGATCCGCTGGCGCCGGTACGCGGCCGGGCCCGTCTCCACCCTGCATCGGCAGTGCGGGCTCGACCTCGCCCGCGGCTCGCTGCGCCTGCTGGAGTCCGAGGGCCGGGCATGACCGGCGCTGCGACTGACCCGGTCGACGAACTCGTCGCCGCGCTCGCCCCCGAGGTGCCGCCGCCGGCGATCCGCCGGCGCGCCGCGGTGCTCGTGACGGGGCCGTGGCTGGCCGGGGCCACCAGCGCGGTGGTGCAGCTGCGGGCGCGTCGTCCGGATGTCGAGTTCATCGAAGCCGACGATCTGCGGCCCGGGCAGGCGCCCACCGCCGTGGTGTTCGTGGCGTCTGCCGTCGCCCCGCTGACGGAGTCCGACTGTGCGGTACTCGACGCCGCGGCGGCACACACCGACGTCGTGGTGGCGGCCGTGACCAAGATCGACGCCCACGCGAACTGGCGAGACGTTCTCGATGAGGATCGGCACATCCTCGACGCCCACGACGAGCGCTACCGCGGCGTGCCATGGGTCGGCGTCGCGGCCGCGCCCGATCTGGGCGATCCACGCGTCGACGACCTGCTCGGCGCGCTGGACGCGGCCCTGTCAGACCCCGCGCTGCAGCGACGGAACCGGCTGCGCGCCTGGGAGTTTCGCCTCAGTGACGCCGTGCGGCGACACCGTGTGGCGGTGGAGAGTCCTGGTCGTGAGGCCCGGATCGCCGCCCTGCAGGCCGAGCGCACCGAGGCCGCACGCGCGGTGCGGGTGGGCAAATCCGAACGCGCGGTGGCACTTCGCAGTCAGATCCAGCAGGCCCGGCTGCAGTTGTCGTACTTCGCCCGCAATCGCTGTGCCTCGGTGCGCACCGAACTTCAGGAGGACGCGGCCGAGGTCACCCGGCGGGGTGTGCCGCAGTTCCTCGGCTACGTCGAACAGCGCATGTCCGCCGTGGTGGGAGAGGTGGATGCCGGGATCGTCGAGCACCTCACCGATGTCGCGGTCGAGCTTGGGGTGGCGCCGGACCGGGTCGCGCCCGCGCGGGTTTCGGTGCCGGCCGTGGCTCGTCCGCCGTTGAAGTCCCGAGGGCTCGAGACCCGGCTGATGGTTCTCGTGGGCGGTGGCTTCGGACTGGGGGTGGCCCTGTCGCTGAGTCGGCTGTTCGCCGACCTGGCGCCGGGGTGGACGGTCGCGGGCGCGGTGGGGTGCACCCTCGTCGGGATCGCCGTCGCGGCCTGGATGGTCGGCACCCGCGCGCTGTTGCACGACCGCGCGGTGCTCGATCGCTGGATCGGGGAGCGGGCCGCGTCGCTGCGGGCCTCCTTGGACGAGGCGGTGGCCACCCGGGTGCTGGCCACCGAGATGGCGATGACGTCGGTGCTCGCCCACCAGGTTGAGGTCGACAACGCCCGGTTGGCGGCAGACCTGCGCCGCATCGACGCCGAACTGCGGGAGCACGCCGCCGCGCGCTCCCAGGCGGTCGCGGCCCGCGATGCGGCGTTGCCGCCCGTGCTCGCCGCGCTGACGCGGGTGCGCCAGGAGTTGAACGCCGGGGGCCACGACGGTGCGGGCGAAGACGTTGCTGGCCGCGAGAAGGACGAGATGTCTGTGATTGCCGCGCAGCCGGACCTCAGCGGCTGACGGGCACGCCCGGCCCGCGCGACATGCGCAGCCGGCACACAGATTCATGGCGAGACGCGGCACCGTGGAACGGATCCGCCGCGGCATTCGGCGCACCCTGCGGGTGGTGTGTTGCCGCGGCGTGCCCGCATGTGGACCATTCGTTCTTTTCCCGGCATTCTGGGAGGGTGGGCAACAGTTGAAGGGTGCCGAGCCAGACCGAATACCGCACTTGACGTTTTCTGAATCGTTCCTGTGAGTATTTGGACAGGGTCTCGATTGTCCCCTCATGTGTCGCCCGCGTTAACCTCTAACCAGGGACGACCGTCGATCGCGATCCGCCCAAAGCGAGGGGGTCTGCGTCCTCGAGGGTGAAACACGAATAAACCTGAGCAGGAGAACTTCATGACGTCAGCGACCATCCCAGGCCTTGATTCGGCCCCAACGACGCACAAGGGACTGCTCGCCTGGGTTGCCGAAGTTGCCGAACTCACTCAGCCGGATCGGGTGGTGTTTGCTGACGGCTCCGAGGAGGAGTACGCGCGGCTGGCCGATCACCTCGTCGAGGCGGGCACGTTTCAGCGCCTGAACGACGAGAAGCAGCCCAACTCCTTCCTCGCGTTGTCCGACCCCTCCGACGTCGCGCGCGTCGAGTCCCGGACGTTCATCTGCTCGGAACGGGAGATCGACGCCGGGCCGACCAACAACTGGATGGACCCCGCCGAGATGCGGCCGCTGATGACCGATCTCTACCGCGGCAGCATGCGCGGCCGGACGATGTACGTCGTCCCCTTCTGCATGGGCCCGCTGGACGCCGAAGACCCCAAGCTCGGCGTCGAGATCACCGACTCGGAGTACGTCGTCGTCTCGATGCGCACCATGACCCGGATGGGTCAGGCCGCGCTGGACAAGATCGGCACCGACGGATTCTTCGTCAAGGCGCTGCACTCGCTGGGGGCCCCGCTCGAGGCCGGCCAGAAGGACGTGCCGTGGCCGTGCAACGACACCAAATACATCACCCACTTCCCGGAGACCCGCGAGATCTGGAGCTTCGGCTCGGGCTACGGCGGCAACGCGCTGCTGGGCAAGAAGTGCTACTCGCTGCGCATCGCCTCGGCAATGGCGCACGACGAGGGCTGGCTCGCCGAGCACATGCTGATCCTCAAGCTGATCTCCCCGGAGAACAAGGCGTACTTCGTCGCGGCGGCCTTCCCGTCGGCGTGCGGTAAGACCAACCTCGCGATGCTGCAGCCCACGATCGAGGGCTGGCGGGCCGAGACCGTCGGCGACGACATCGCCTGGATGCGGTTCGGCAAGGACGGTCGCCTGTACGCGACCAACCCCGAGTTCGGTTTCTTCGGTGTCGCGCCCGGCACCAACTGGTCATCGAACCCGAACGCCATGAAGACCATCGCGGCGGGCAACACCGTGTTCACCAACGTCGCCAAGACCGACGACGGCGACGTCTGGTGGGAGGGCCTCGAGGGCGACCCGCAGCACCTCATCGACTGGAAGGGCCGCGACTGGACGCCGGAGTCCGGCGAGAAGGCCGCGCACCCGAACTCGCGGTACTGCACCCCGATGTCGCAGTGCCCGACCCTGGCTCCGGAATGGAATGATCCGCAGGGCGTGCCGATCTCAGCCATCCTGTTCGGCGGCCGCCGCAAGACGACGGTGCCGTTGGTGACGCAGGCGCGCGACTGGCAGCACGGAGTCTTCATCGGCGCCACGCTGGGCAGCGAGCAGACCGCCGCGGCCGAGGGCAAGGTCGGCACGGTGCGCCGCGACCCGATGGCGATGCTGCCGTTCATGGGTTACAACGTCGGCGATTACTTCCAGCACTGGATCGACATCGGCAAGAACGCCGACGAGTCCCAGCTGCCGAAGATCTTCTTCGTCAACTGGTTCCGCCGCGGCGACGACGGCCGCTTCCTGTGGCCGGGATTCGGCGAGAACAGCCGCGTGATGAAGTGGATCATCGAGCGCATCGAGCAGAAGGCCGGCGGACAGTCCACGGCCATCGGCACCGTGCCCACCGCGGGCGACCTGGACCTGTCGGGTCTGGACGTCGACGCGGCCGACGTCGATGAGGCGTTGGCGGTCAACGTCGACGAGTGGCGGGCCGAACTGCCGCTGATCGAGGAGTGGTTCGAATTCGTCGGCGAGAAGCTGCCGACCGGCATCAAGGATGAGTTCGACGCGCTCAAGACGCGTCTGTCCGAAAGCTAGAAACCTTTTCCGCGAGCGCTCACCCACGTACGGGTTCTGGAGATCGGAACCGTACCCCGGGTGGGCGCTCGCGGCGTTCTCACACCTCTTGACACCTGTCAAAGATGTCAAAGTAGAGTGCTGTCATGCAGATCCGTGAGCACATCGGGGCAGACAAGCCGGCCATCATCATGTACCCCTCGGGCACCGTCGTGACCTTCGACGATCTCGAGGCCCGCGCCAACCGGCTGGCCCATCACTTCCGCAGGCAGGGCCTGACAGAGGGCGACTCGGTGGCGATCCTCATGGAGAACAACGAGCACATTCACGCGGTGATGTGGGCCGCGCGCCGGGCCGGCCTGTACTACGTGCCGATCAGCACGCATCTGACCGCCGCCGAGGCCGCCTACATCATCGACAACAGCGGCGCCTCGGCGATCGTGGGCTCGGCGGCCACCCGCAAGATCCTGGAGAACCTGGGCCCGGAGCTGCCCGCGGGCCTTCCCGCCACGCTGCTCATCGCCGACGACGACCTCGACGGGTGGGCCCGCTACCCCGAGGCGGTCGCCGACCTGCCCGCCACCCCGATCGACGACGAGATCGAGGGCGATCTGCTGCAGTACTCGTCGGGCACCACCGGCCGGCCCAAGGGCATCAAACGAGAGCTGCCGCATCTGCCGCCGGCCGAGGTGCCCGGAATGATGGCGCTTCTGGTCAGCTTCTGGATGTCGCCCGACTCGGTGTACATCAGCCCCGCACCGCTGTACCACACCGCACCCTCGGTGTGGTCGATGCAGGTGCAGGCCGCCGGCCACACCACGGTCGTGATGGAGAAGTTCGACGCCGAGGGCTGCCTGGACGCCATCGCGAAGCACAAGGTGACCCACGGCCAGTTCGTGCCGGTGATGTTCACCCGCATGCTCAAACTGCCGCAGGACGTCCGCGCCTCGTACGACGTGTCCAGCCTCAAGCGGGTCATGCACGCCGCCGCGCCGTGCCCGGTCGAGGTCAAGAAGCAGATGATCGACTGGTGGGGGCCGATCGTCGACGAGTACTACGCCTCCTCTGAGGCCATCGGCGCGACGCTGATCACCGCCGAGGAGTGGCTGACGCATCCCGGTTCGGTGGGCAAGGCGATGACCGGTGTGGTGCACATCCTCGACGAGGACGGCAACGAACTGCCCGCCGGGCAGGCCGGCGAGGTGTACTTCGAGGGCGGCAACGACTTCGAATACCTCAACGACACCGAGAAGACCGCCAAGTCGCGCAACACGCACGGGTGGAAGACGGTGGGCGACATCGGCTACGTCGACGAGGAGGGCTACCTCTACCTCACCGACCGCCGCCACCACATGATCATCTCCGGCGGAGTGAACATCTATCCGCAGGAGGCCGAGAACCTGCTCGTCACGCACCCCAAGGTGATGGACGCCGCGGTGTTCGGCATCCCGGACGAGGAGATGGGGCAGAGCGTCAAGGGGGTCGTGCAGACCGTCGATGCGGCCGACGCCACCGACGAGTTCGCCGACGAGCTGCTGGGCTGGCTGCGGGACCGCCTGGCACACTACAAGTGCCCGCGCAGCATCTCGTTCGAGGCCGAACTGCCGCGCACCGACACCGGAAAGCTCTACAAGCAGACCCTGATCGCCAAGTACGGCGGCGGCGCGTCATAGTGAACCGGTGATCATCGTCGACCTGTCGGAGCCCGCGCCCCTGTCTGAGGGGGCCTGTCCGGCAGGCGTCGTGATCGCGACCGGCGACCCCGCGCACCCCAACGCCGAGTTCTGGCTGCAGCGCGCGACTTTCACCCTCGTCGAGGGGCAGGCTCAGGATCCCCGCACGGTGGCCGTGCCGTCCGTCGATGAGGCGCTGGCGGACCTGACCGACCGGCTGACGCGGTGGCCGCAGGCCGCGGCGGTCTGCGACGACGTGCTCCGCGCCGTCGATGTGCACGCGCCCGCGATGCCTGGCGTGATCACCGAATCATTGGCGTATTCGACGCTGCAGTCGGGCTCGGAGTTCGCGCGCTGGCTCACCGAGCGCGGGCCGGCCCAGGTCCCGAGGAACCCCGATCCCGTCCTGGCCCACCGTGACGGCGACACGCTGCACGTGCTGTTCAACCGACCCCAGCGGCACAACGCGTTCAGCACCGACGCGCGGGCCGCGCTGCTCGAGGCGCTCGACGTCGCGCTGCTGGACCCCGGCATCGACGAGGTGGTGCTGTCGGGGGCCGGTCCGTCGTTCTGCAGCGGCGGTGATCTCGCCGAGTTCGGCACGTTCGACGATCCGGCCAGCGCGCACCTGGCCCGCACGCGCTACAGCCCCGCACTGGCACTCGATGCGCTGACCGCGCGCCTCGGCCCCGCCTGCCGGGCCCAGCTGCACGGCCGCACGCTGGGCAGCGGCCTGGAGATGGCGGCGTTCTGCGGCACCGTGCGCTGCACCCCCGGCACGGTCTTCGGTCTGCCCGAGTTGTCGCTGGGGCTGATCCCGGGCGCCGGTGGCACCGTGAGCATCACGCGACGAATCGGCCGGTGGCGCACCGCCCACCTGGTGTTGTCTGGTCAGACGATCGACGCCGACACCGCGCTGGCCTGGGGGCTGATCGACGCGATCGACTGAGGGGCAGGGACAATTCCGCCATGGGCAGCCTCGGCATCACCGATTCGGTGCTCTCGCGCGCACAGGCCGTCGCCGACGACCTGTCTGCCCACGCCGACGGCTTGAGCCGCCGTGTCGACGCCTGGGAACTGCTCTCCGGCCGGGCCGCGCTGCTCGACCTGGCCCCGCGGGGCCGGGTCTCCGCCGGAGGAGCCACCCGACTGCTGCGCACCGTCGACGGCTGGACCGCGTTGACGCTGTCGCGCGACGACGACCTCGCCGCGGTCCCCGCGCTGCTCGAGTCCGATGCGGCCGCGGACGATCCGTGGCCGGCCATCGAACTCTGGGCCGCCGCCCGGCCGACCGGTGAGGTCGTGGAACGCGGAGTGCTGCTGGGCCTTCCGGTGGCAGCCCTCGGTGAGGTCGAGGCCGCGTCCCCGCGGGTGATCGGCTGTGGCACCGCGGGTCCGACGCGGCCGCCCGCGGATCTGCTGGTGGTGGACCTGTCCTCGATGTGGGCCGGACCGCTGTGCGGGCAACTGCTGGCCCAGGCGGGTGCGGTCGTGGTCAAGGTCGAGAGCCCCGGCCGGCCCGATGGCACCCGGCTGGGACCGCGCCGGTTCTTCGACTGGATGAACGGTGGAAAGCTGTGCTATGCAGTGGATTTCGACCGAGACCGGGAAGCGCTGAGCAGGCTGCTTCAGGCCGCCGACGTGGTGCTGGAGGGGTCACGCCCCGATGCGTTGGCGCGTCGCGGCCTCGGGCCGCACGACCTTCCGCCCCTGCCGGGCCGGGTGTGGCTGCGCGTCACCGGGTACGGCACGGATGTGGCCGGCCGCGATCGCGTGGCCTTCGGTGACGACGCCGCCGTGGCCGGCGGACTCGTGGGCCGCGGCGCCGACAGTCCGGTGTTCATCGGTGACGCCATCGCCGACCCGTTGACCGGACTCACCGCCGCCCACGCGGTGCTCGACGCGGTGCGGCGCGGCGGGGGACTGCTGGTCGAGGTGGCGATGTCCGCGGTCGCGGCCACCTACGCAGCGGATCCGCGCGGTGCTGTCGTCGGTGCCCCAGCGGCCGCACCGGCCACGATCCCTTCGGCTGCAGCCGAATTGGGGGCTCAGCAGGCCGAGGTCGAATCTCTGGTGGCCCAGCGGATCGGTCCCTCGTGCTGATCCGGCGGGCGGCGCTGCTCGACGGCGCCGTGGTCGATGTGCGGGTCGCCGACACCGTCACCGAGGTCGGCCCGAACCTTACGGCGGGCAGCGGGGAGGAGGTGCTCGACGCCCGTGGCGGTCTGGTGTTGCCGGGCCTGCATGACCACCACGTGCATCTTCTGGCCACCGCCGCGGCGCTCGACTCGGTGCGGGTGGGGCCGCCGCGGTCTCGCGCCGAGTTCGCCGCGGCACTGCGGTCCGCTCCGGCCGACACCGATGGCTGGGTGCGCGCGGTCGGTTATCACGACTCGGTGGCCGGTCCGCTGGATCGCGCGGTGCTCGACGACCTGGTGCCGGACCGGCCCGTGCGTGTGCAGCACCGCAGTGGCGCGATGTGGGTGCTGAACTCGGCTGCGCTGGCCCGTGTGGGGCTGCGCGAGCACGCCGACGGCCGACTGTTCCGTACGGACGCGCTGGCGAACTGGCCGCGGCGGGTGCCCGCGCTGGGCCCGCTGAGTGCGGTGCTGACGTCCTACGGCGTGACCGGGCTGACGGAGGCCACCCCGGGGCAGAGCCGCGCCGACATCGAAAACCTCGCTGCCGCAAGGCGTTCCGGCGAACTGCGGCAGCGCCTGCACTGCATGGCGCCACCGGAGGTCGAGGGGGTCGGCGGGGTCACGTTCGGTGCCACCAAAGTCATCCTGGACGACCCGACGCTGGATCTGGACGCACTGACCGAATGGGTTCGGCGCTGCCATGACGGCGGGCGTGCGGTCGCGGTGCACTGCGTGACCGACAGCCAACTGGTGGTGGCACTTGCCGCGATGCGCGCCGCGGGCCCCCGCAGAGGGGATCGGATCGAGCACGCCGCGGTGGTACCGCCCGACCTGCTCGGGGATCTGGCCGAACTCGGCGTCACGGTCGTGACGCAGCCCAACCTCGTCGCCGAGCGGGGCGACGAGTATCTGAACGACGTTCCGGTGACGCAGCAGTCCGATCTGTGGCGCGTGGGGACTCTGCTGGAGGCCGGCGTCGCGGTGGCGCTGTCCACCGACACCCCGTTCGGCGCCGCCGACCCATGGGCCGCGATGCGTGCCGCGGTGCGCCGACAGACCCCATCGGGTGCGATTCTGGGTGGGGCCGAACGTGTTTCACCACGCACGGCGGTGACGATGTTCCTCGGCCACGCGTCGGACCCGGCCCGTCCCCGCGCCGTGGCCGCCGGACAGCCCGGTGACCTCGTGGTGCTGTCGGCCGGGCCGCGGGAGGTCCTGAACACGCTGGTCGCCGAGATGGTCTCGGCGACCATCATCGGCGGTGAGCTTGTCCGGTGATCAGTGCGGCAGATCGCGGAACGCGGTCTCGCGGTAGGGCTCCGGTTCCTTCGGCAGGCCCAGGACCCGCTCGCCGACGATGTTGCGCTGGATCTGGTCGGTGCCGCCGCCGATCGAGGTGAAGTAGGCGTTCAGCGTCCGGAACGTCACGCCGTCACCGACCGGGTTGTCCGGGCCCGTCAGCATCGACTCGGCTTCGACGATCTCGGTCTGCACTCGCGCGGTGTCGTGCAGGATCCGTGACATGGCGATCTTGCCCAGCGCCATCAAGGTCATACCCTCGATACCGCCGGAGGCCTTGGCGCGCGCGGTGTTCCATTTGTTCACCGCGACCAGCGAGTCGATCCTGGCGATCTGTTGACGGGTGTGGCTGTCCTCGAGCTTGCCGAACGTGCGGGCCAGGTCGATCAGGCTGTCCTTGGGCTTCGCGTTCTGCACGGGCGACTTGCCGCCTTCGCGGGAGGTGCGGGCCAGATCACCCATCAGGCGGCGCTCATAACCCAGCGCGGTCTGCAGCACCCCCCAGCCGCCGTTGAGCTCACCGATCAGGTTCGCGGCCGGCACCAACGCGTCGGTGATGAACACCTCGTTGAACTCCGACTCACCGGTGATCTGGTGGATCGGACGCACTTCGACGCCGTCCTGGCGCATCGGGAACATGAAGAAGCTGATGCCGCGGTGCTTGGGCACATCCCAGTCGGTGCGGGCGATCAGCAGGCCGTAGTCGGCCGTCGCCGCGAACGACGTCCACACCTTCTGGCCGTTGATGACGAAGTTCTCGCCGTCCCGGTCGGCGCGCGTGCGCAGGCCCGCGAGGTCGGACCCGGCGCCGGGTTCGCTGTAGAGCAGGCACCACCTGCTCTCACCGCGGATGGCCGGCGGGATCAGGCGGCGCTTCTGCTCCTCGGTGCCGTGGTCGTGCAGCGTGCAGGCGAACAGGTTGGATCGGTCATGACCGGTGCCTTTGGCGCCCACGGCAGCGAATTCGGCTGCCACGATCCGTGATTCGGCGTCACTGAGGCCGCGGCCATACCACTCGGGCTCCCAGCTGGGCACCGCCCAGCCGTTCTCGAAGACCAGGTCGGCCCATTCGGCACGGTCCATGCCGGGCTTGAAGTTGGCGGCCAGCCACTCTCGGACCTCGGTGCGGATGTCGGTGCTCATCAGGCCCCCTTCAAGGTCAGGTAGCGCTCGCGGTGCGAGGCGGGGCTGCCGAACAGCTGCGCGTCGCCGCGGGCTCGGCGCAGGTACAGATGTGCGGGATGCTCCCAGGTGAATCCGATACCGCCGTGCGCCTGGATCGCCGTCGCGGCGACGAACACGAAGGCATCCGAGCAGTAGGACTGGGCCAGCGCGAGGTCCGCGGCGGCGTCTTCGGCACCTGCGTCGATCGCCGCGGCGACATGGCGCGCGGCCGAAATCGCCGACTCCGCTTCGAGCAGCATGTCGGCGCACATGTGCTTGACGGCCTGGAAGCTGCCGATCGCGCGGCCGAACTGGAAGCGCGTCTTGGCGTAGTCGACGGCGATGCGCATGGCCCGGTGGGCCCCGCCGGCCTGTTCGCTGACGAGCGCGACGCCGCCGGTCTGCAGCGCCGCGGCGAACGCATCAGCGCCCGCGCCGGCCGCACCGACCAGACGCGCCGGGGTGTCGGTAAAGCGCAGGCAGCTCAGTTTGCGGGTCAGGTCGACGGTGGTCAGCGGAACGGGCTCGAAACCGGCCGCCGCGCGCTCGACGGCGAACACCGATGGTCCCTCGCTGGTCTGGGCGAGCACGTAGACGACACCGGCAGGAGCCGCGTCGAGCACGAAGTTCTTCTCACCGGTCAGCTGCCACTGCCCCCCGGACTCGGTGGCCGTGGTGCTCAGGTCCACCGGCACGGAGGCCGACCGCCCCTCGGCGAAGGCCACGGTCGCGATCAGTTCACCGGCGGCGATGCGGGGAAGCACGGCCTTCTGCTCGGCTTCGTCGCCGACGGCGCGCAGCAGTGCGGGCGTCAGCACTGCGGTCGCCAGGAACGGTCCGCACGACAGCGCGGCGCCCAACTCCTCGACCACGATGCCGAGGTCGGACAGGCTCGCACCCGCGCCGCCGAGATCCTCCGGGATCAGGAGTCCGACGAGACCCATGTCCGCGAGTTCCTGCCAGACCAGCTCGTCGAAAGCGGTGTCGGTCGCCATCAGCTCGCGCACCCGAGCCTCGGTGAAATGCCTGGTGGTCAAGGCCGCAACGGCCTCGCGCAACGCCTTCTGCTCGGCGGTCACACTCACTTTCATGCCAACAGTGTCACAGACGCCGCAAGCATGCGCGACGCCGGGTTGACACGTGTCGAGTTTTTCTGCCGACGTCCCCGCGGTGCTCAGGCCAGCGCGGCCGCCAGGCTCTCGCACTGGGCGCGGAAGAACTTCTTCGAGACATGCTTCTGCGGGGCGATCTGATCGAAGCCGTGGAACGCGCCCTCGACGATGTCGACCGTGCAGGGCACGCCGGCCGCGCGCAGTCTTTCGGCGTAGGCGAGATCCTCGTCGTGGAACAGGTCGAGGGTTCCCACACCGACCCAGGCCGGGGGCAGACCGGCCAGGTCCGTGCGGCGCGCGGGCACGACGGCATCGGGATCGGCGTCGCCCAGATAGGACTGCCAGCCGAACTGGTTGCTGCGGGCATCCCAGAGGCGGAAGCCGGGATTGTCGCCCCGGTTGTCCCTGCCGGTGCGGTCGTCGAGCATCGGATAGACCAGGTGCTGAGCCACCGGCGTGACTTCGCCTCGGTCACGGGCCAGGAACGCCAACTGTGCCGCCAGGCCGCCGCCGGCGCTGCCGCCGGCGATCACGATCCGGTCCGGATCCACCGACGGCAGCCGCGCCAGCCAGGTCAGCGCGGAGTGGCACTGCTCCAGCGCGGTGGGATGGCGGTGCTCCGGCGACAGCCCGTATTCCACGGCGGCAGTGGTGATCCCGAGTTCCTCGGTGAACCTGCGGCAGAGATGGTCGTCCTGGGCGGCCGTGCCGATGACATAGCCGCCGCCGTGCAGCCAGAGCATCGCGGGTCCCGGTGAACGCTGACCGGCCGGGCGATGCAGGCGGATCTCGACACCGTCGCTGGTGGTCAGCACCAGAAGGTTCTTGGCGGGCAGGCGCTTCTGCAGTCGCGACCCCATCCGGAACAGCGGGAGCGTGGTGGCGCGGATCGGTGAACGCGGGACGACGCGGGCCGCCTGCCGAAGGTCGGGATGCACCCAGTGCCGCGAGGTCTCGACCGCCATACCGTCGACCCTACTGTGGAGCTCGGGCCAGTCCTGCTGAAGTGCTCGCCTTCACGATCAGCGCGGCGTGTCGCGCCCCGACACGCGCCGGGTGTGACGTCGAGTAGACAGTTTGGCGAAGTTGTCGTTACCGGTGGGTAGTGCGGGGGTACTCTCGCGAAATGACGGTCAGACCCGAGACCCGGTTTCCGGGTCCGACGTTGTGGTCCCGCGCCAACTGGCTGCTGCGCGCACGCCCTTCCGACTACGTGCTGGCGGCCAGCCTCGCCTCGACGCAGCTGCCGGTCGTCGGCAGGCACTTGGAACCCCTCGGCGGGTACGCCGCGATGAGCGTGTGGGGCATGCGGCACGCCCCGGACATCGTCGCCGCATCGGCGAAGTCATGGTTCGCCCCCGGCGCGGGTGAACTCCGCAGGAGTCAGCGGGATCAGACCCACGCGGTCTCCCATGCGGCGCTGCGCGGGGTCGTCCCACCCGCTGACCTCGAGATCGAGTGGCCGGCGCCAGAGCGCACCCCGCCGGTGCTCAAGGCGCTCGAACACCGCCGGCATCTGCACCGCGGATCGGTGCGCTACGGCGACAGCCCAACCCAGCTGCTGGACGTCTGGCGTCGCAAAGACCTGCCGGCAGGCGCACCCGTGATGATCTTCGTCCCGGGTGGGGCATGGGTGCACGGAAGCCGAATCCTGCAGGGGTACGCGCTGATGTCGCACCTCGCGGAGAACGGGTGGGTGTGTCTTTCGGTCGACTACCGCGTGTCGCCCAACCACCGCTGGCCTCAGCACGTGCACGACGTCAAGGCCGCGATCGCGTGGGCGCGCGCCAACGTCGACAGGTTCGGCGGTGATCGCAACTTCGTGGCGATCGCCGGCTGTTCGGCGGGCGGGCATCTGGCGGCGCTGGCCGGTCTGACCGCCAATGACCCGGCGTTCCAAGAACATCTGGCGGACGGGTCGGACACGTCGGTCGACGCGGTCGTCGGGATCTACGGGCGCTACGACTGGGAGGACAGGTCCACCACGGAACGGGTGCGGTTCGTCGACTTCCTCGAGCGCGTCGTCGTCAAGCAGCGCATCGACGCCAACCCCGGGGTCTTCCGCGATGCGTCGCCGATCGCCAGGGTGCATCGCGATGCGCCGCCGTTCTTCGTGGTGCACGGCAGCGGGGACACCATCATCCCGGTCGAGCAGGCCCGCGCCTTCGTGCACCGGCTGCGGGACGTGTCGACATCGCCGGTCGGATACGTCGAACTCCCAGGCGCCGGGCACGCGTTCGACATGACCGACGGTGCGCGCACGGGTTCTGCCGCGACGGCAATTAAGCTGTTCCTCAATGAGATTCATCGCACTCGTCACACAATCGGGGCCAAACAGATCATCTGAACCACCCTCCGCTGTAATGTCCCGTGCTAGGGCGGGGCGAAACGGAGGGGTGCGATGAAGAGACTCACCGGGTGGGATTCGTTCCTGCTCTACAGCGAAGCGCCCAACGTGCACATGCACACCCTCAAGATCGCGATCGTCGAGATGGTGGATCTGGGGGGCCGCAGCTTCGGCATCGACGAGTTCCGCGAAGTCATCCG
The DNA here is from genome assembly GCF_001667265.1 of Mycobacterium sp. ACS4331. Taxonomy (GTDB): domain Bacteria; phylum Actinomycetota; class Actinomycetes; order Mycobacteriales; family Mycobacteriaceae; genus Mycobacterium. The sequence goes on from NZ_LZHW01000009.1 coordinate 71,386, forward strand.
AAGTCGGCTGCACCTGCTGGAACCGCTGTGCTGGGAGCTGGTGGACATCCCGTTCAAATTCCACCACCCGATGTGGCGGCAGAACTGCAACGTCGACTTGGAGTACCACGTTCGGCCGTTGACGCTGCCCGCTCCCGGTGGGCGCCGCGAACTCGACGTCGCCATCGGCGAGATCGCCTCCGTGCAGCTGGACCGCAGTCGACCGCTGTGGGAGATGTACTACATCGACGGTCTCGCCGACGGCCGCATCGCTGTGGTCAACAAGATCCATCACGCGCTCGCAGACGGAGTGGCCTCGGCCAACCTGCTGGCCCGGGGCATGGACCCGGAGGCCGACCAGGACGTCGGTCCGGATTACGCACCCGACCCGCCGCCCACCCGCTCGCAGCTGGTGCGGTCTGCGTTCCGCGATCACTTCCGTCAGATCGGCAAGGCGCCCTCGACGCTGAAGTACACCGCAGAAGGCGTGCAGCGCGTGCGGCGCAGTTCCCGTAAGTTCTCCCCGGAACTGACCCGGCCGTTCACCCCGCCTCCGACCTTCATGAACCACAAGATCAGCCCGGAGCGGCGGTTCGCCACCGCCTCGTTGTCGCTGGCCGACATCAAGGACACCAAGAGTGCGCTGGGGGTGTCCATCAACGACCTGGTGCTGGGCATCTCGGCCGGCGCGCTGCGGGAACTGCTGCTGCGCTACGACGGTCACGCCGACCAACCGCTCTTGGCGTCGGTGCCGGTCAGCTTCGACTTCTCTCCGGAACGCATCTCGGGCAATCGCTTCACGGGCGTGCTGATGCCGGTGCCCGTGCACCTCGACGACCCGCTGAGCCGGGTGCAGCACACGCATGAGGCGGCCGCCACAGCCAAGGAGAGCAACTTCCTGATCGGCCCGGAGCTGGTGAGTCGCTGGTCGGACTACGTGCCGCCGGCCGGGATGGAGGCGCTGTTCCGGTGGCTGTCGGGCAAGGACGTCGCCAACAAGGTGTTCAACCTCAACATCTCCAACGTGCCCGGCCCACGTGAGTACGGGCGGGTCGGCGGTGCCCTGGTCACCGAGATCTACAGCGTCGGCCCGGTCACGGCGGCCAGCGGCCTGAACATCACGGTGTGGAGTTATGTCGACCAGCTCAACATCTCGGTGCTGGCCGACAGGGACACGCTTGACGACGCGCACGAACTGACCGCCGCGATGGTCGCGGAGTTCGTCGAAATCCGCCGTGCGGCAGGGCTTTCCGAGCCGCTCAGGGTAGTCGAGAAGGCGATGGCGCAGTAGCCTCCGACGTCACGTGCTTGCGTGCCTGGACGTAGGACAGGAACCGCTCGATGGCTTCGGCCGTGTAATGCCCACGTGGCGAGCCGAAGATGTCGAACGCGTGCTGAGCGTGCGGGATCTCCGAGTAGGCCACGGCCGAGTTCGACACCGCCCGCAGTGCTTCGACGAACTCGCGGGCCTCGGGCACCGGGATCAGTGAGTCGTCGGTGCCGTGCAGGACGAAGAACGGTGGCGCATCGGCGCGCAGGCGCTTGATGGGGGAGGCGTCGAGGTACAGCTGCCGGTTCTTGGTCAGCCCGACCTTGGTGACCACCCAGCTCAGAAGCTGCATGAACTCGCGGCGGCCCCGGCCCTCGGTGCTGAACCAGTCGTAGCGGCCGTACACCGGCACCGCGGCCACCACCGAGGTGTCGGCGTCTTCGAACCCGGGCTGGAAGTCGGGGTCGTTGGGGGTCAGGGCGGTCAGCGCGGTCAAGTGTCCGCCCGCCGATCCGCCGGTGATCGCCACGAAGTCCGGGTCGCCGCCGTAGTCGGCGATGTTCTCCTTGATCCAGGCCAGCGCGCGTTTGACGTCGACGATGTGGTCCGGCCAGGTGTTGCGCGGGCTGACCCGGTAAGCGATCGACACGCACACCCACCCGCGTTCGGCCAGATGACTCAGCAGGGGATAGGCCTGGGGGCGCCGCATGCCGATGGTCCAGGCGCCGCCGGGGACCTGCAGCAGCACGGGCGCCTTCCCGTCCTTGGGCAGATCGGCGCGCCGCCAGATGTCGGCCAGGTTGGCCCCGCCGTAGGGGCCGTAGGAGATGGTCCCGGCCTTCTCGACGTAGCGGCGACGGGAGAAGCCGGTGCCGACCACGCCCGCGTGCTTGCGGGCCTGCTGGGCCGGCTGCGATGTGGCCGCGACGTCGCGGTAGTCATCCCCGAGCGCCTCCCGCAGGCCCGCGTCGAAGAACGGTTCGGACTTGACGTTGCGTCGCGTCAACAGCGCCAGCAGGCCCCACGAGACGGCGTGCAGCAGCAGCGCCAGGCGCCCACGACCGTTGGAGAAGTCGCCGCGGATGCCGCGGCGCAGCGCGTCGGCCGCGGACGCGGCCAGGTAGAACGGCGCCAGTTCCGTGGTGGGCCAGCCGAATGCGAAGACGGGGATGGACAGGTACCCGTTGCGCGCCAGGGGTCGAACGCCGTTGGCGGAGTTGGCCAACTCAAGGGCGGCACGGGTCAGCGTCCACGTGTCATTCGGTTTTCGCCTGAGCCTCAAGTTCACGGCGCAGCACCTTTCCGGTGTTGTTGCGGGGCAGTTCGTCCAGCACGGTGATGGTTCGGGGCACCTTGTAGTTGGCCAGGTTCTCCCGGACATGTGCTTTCAGGTCGTCGGGGGACGCTGCGGCGCCGTCGGTGAGGACGACGAAGGCCACCAACCTCTGACCGTACTCCTGGTCGTCGACTCCGATCACGCTCGCTTCCGCGACGTCCGGGTGTGCGGTCAGGGTCTTCTCGACTTCGATGGGGTAGACGTTCTCGCCCCCGGAGACGATCATCTCGTCGTCGCGGCCGACCACGAAAAGCCTTCCGGCATCATCGAATCGGCCCAGATCGCCGGAGGCCATGAACCCCTCGTGGAAGCTCTTGGTGGCCCCGTTGGTGTACCCGTCGAACTGTGAGCCGTTTCGCACGAAGATCTGGCCGATCTCACCGACCGGGACCTCGCGGTGCTCGGCGTCGAGGATGCGCACCTCGGTGCCCACCGCGGGTCTGCCCGCGGTGTCGGGTGCGGCCCGCAGGTCGGCTGGCGTGGCGGTGGCGATCATGCCGGCCTCGGTGGCGTTGTAGTTGTTGTAGATGACGTCGCCGAACTCATCCATGAACCTGGTCACCACATCGGGGCGCATGCGGGATCCCGACGCCGTGGCGAACCTCAGCGAACGCCCGCTGTAGCGGGCCCGCACGTCGTCGGGCAGGTCCATGATGCGGTCGAACATCACCGGCACCACGCACAGTCCGTAGGCGCGGTGTCGGTCGACCAGCTCCAGGGTGGCCTCGGCGTCGAACTTGCGCCGGGTGACCACGGTGCACGCCATCGACGCCGCGAACACCAGTTGGGAGAATCCCCAGGCGTGGAACATCGGGGCGACCACGACGACGGTCTTGTCGGTGCGCCACGGCACCCGGTCCAGGATCGCCTTGAGTTCACCCAGTCCGCCGCCGGCGTGCTTGGCGCCCTTGGGGGTTCCCGTGGTGCCCGAGGTGAGCAGGATCAGCCGCCCCCGGGACTCGGGCGGTTCGGGCCGGCTCCCGAGGTGGTCCTCGATGAGCTTCTCGACGGTGTCGTGGCCCGGTGGCGAGTCGGTCCAGGCGACGACCCGGGTGGCCTCGGGGCGGTCGGCCAGTGCGCGATCCACGGTGGTCGTGAACTCTTCGTCGTAGATCAGGACGTCGACGTTCTCCCGGTTGACCACCTCGGCGAGTGCCGGACCGGCGAACGAGGTGTTCAGCAGCAGCACGTCGGCACCGATCCGGGTGGCCGCGATCAGGGATTCGACGAACCCGCGGTGGTTGCGGCACATGATGCCGACGCAGCGCGCACCCTGGTCCTGCAGTGCGACGGCCAGCGCGTCCGCACGCCGGTCGATCTGGGCGAAGGTCAGCTCACCGATCTCGTCGACGAGCGCCACGGAGTCGGGGCTGCGCTGCGCCGACATCGCGAAACCGCTTGCCACTGAGCGTGCTTCGCGCTGCGCCGCGGCCATCACGCGCAGGTATTTGTCGGGACGCATGGGGGCGATCACGCCCGCGCGCGCCATCGTGGTGATGAGACCGGCAGCCGAGAGCACCGGGGAGGCCAACTGGCCCAGAACCGGGATGTTGAGCATCCGGGGTCAGCCGATCACCGGGAAACGGCGCTCCCGCGCCAACTCGTCCAGGGCGCGCTGCATGACGCGGCGCACGTGCGCGTCGACCTCGTCGATGTCGGGGTCCTCCCCGAACTGCGCGACGATGTCGATCGGTTCGAGCACCTGCTGGACGATCTTGGTGGGCAGCGGCAGATTCACCGGCACCACCGCTGACAGACCGAACGGGAAACCGAACGACAGCGGAAGGATCTTGGCCCGCACCAGTTTGTCGAGGCGCAGCAGCTTGGCCAGCTCGGTGCCACGGGACAGGAAGAGCTGGCTCTCCTGGCCGCCGATACCCACCACCGGCACGATGGGCACACCGGCATTGAGTGCGGCCGTGATGTAGCCCGTACGCCCGCCGAAGTCGATCTTGTTGCGCGCCGTGGTGGGACGGTAGACGTCGTAGTCGCCACCGGGGAAGACCACGACGACGCCACCCGAGCGCAGGGCCTCGTCGGCGTTGCGGTGGTTGGCGGGGATGAACCCGGTCCTGCGGAAGAAGTCGGCCGTCGGACCTGTGAACATCAGATCGAAGCTCAGCGTGTACACCGGCCGGTCATAGCCGAAGTGGTCGTAGAAACCCGTCGCGAACACCGGGACGTCCATGGCGAAGATGCCGCCGGAGTGGTTGCCGACCGCCAGGGCGCCGCCAGCCGGGAAGTGCTCGAGGCCGCGGACCTCCGAGCGGTGCCACAGCTTGGTCAGCGGCCGGATCAGGCCCATCACGGTCTCGGTCAGACCGGGATCCCATTTGGTGATCTCGCCGGAACTGATCTCGACTTCGTCGACGTTGGTCGGGCTCACAGCGTCCCCCTGGGGCCGAATTGAAACGTGTTCTAGTTTTGATGGTACCGATCCGACGGGTGTTGTCGACAATTCCGTTGGTCGGGGGAACCCCTGAATGGGCTTACCGTACCGTTTACGATGGCGATGTGAGCGAAGAGAGCACCGAACCCGCAGTTCTTGTCGAACAGCGCGACCGCATCCTGATCGTCACCATCAACAGGCCCAAGGCCAAGAACGCCGTGAACCTGGCCGTCAGCCAGGGACTCGCCGACGCGATGGACCGCCTCGATTCAGACCCGGGTCTGTCCGTCGGCATCGTCACGGGCGCCGGGGGGTCCTTCTGTGCCGGTATGGATCTCAAGGCGTTCGCCCGCGGCGAGCGCTGCGACATCGACGGGCGGGGCCTGGGCTTCACCCAGCGCCCGCCGGACAAGCCGCTGATCGCCGCGGTCGAGGGCTACGCCCTGGCCGGCGGCACCGAGGTGGCACTGTCCACCGACCTGATCGTCGCCGCCAACGATTCGGCCTTCGGCATCCCCGAGGTCAAGCGCGGTCTGGTCGCCGGCGGCGGCGGCCTGCTGCGCCTGCCGCAGCGCATCCCGTACGCGATCGCGATGGAGCTCGCCCTGACCGGCGACAACCTGTCGGCGCAGAGGGCGCATGAACTCGGCCTGGTCAGCGTGCTGGCCGAACCGGGCAAGGCGCTGGACGCCGCGATCACGCTCGCCGAGAAGATCACGGCCAACGGGCCGCTGGCCGTGGCCGCGACCAAGAAGATCATCGTGAAGTCCCGGTACTGGGGCGACGAGGAGCAGTGGACCGAGCAGATGAAGATCCTCGCTCCGGTGTTCATGTCCAAGGACGCCCAGGAGGGGGCCGTCGCCTTCGCCGAGAAGCGCGCCCCCAACTGGACCGGCACCTGATCTGACACCCGGTTGCCGAGGGACCTGACTCCTCGGCAACCGGGAGATCGGTGTCGAAAACTCGCTTGACCTCAACCGGGGTTGAGGCGGCAGCATGGCCGCATGGTCACAGAGGCACTGCGGGTTGAGTCGACGGTCGACGTCGGCGACTACCTGGCGCGCATCGGCTGGGCCGGGCCGGTCGCGCCCACACTGGACGTGCTGCGCGCCCTGGTCAGCGCACACCTGCGCCACATCCCATTCGAGAACCTCGACCCGCTGATGGGCATTCCGGTCGGCGATCTGAGTGTCGAAGCGCTCTTCGCGAAGATGGTGCACCGGCGCCGCGGCGGCTACTGCTTCGAGCACAACGGCCTGTTCCGCCACGTGCTCGAGAGCGTGGGCTTCGCCGCCGACGCCCTGACGGCCCGCGTGGTGTGGCGCAATCCCGACGGTGTCGATGCGACACCGGGCCCGCTGACGCACCAACTCCTCGCCGTGCGCGTACCGGGTGTGACCCAACGGTATGTGGTCGACGTCGGCTTCGGCGGCCAGACGCTCACGGGGCCCATTGAATTCAGGCCGGGCGCGGTGCAGCAGACTCCGAACGAGCCGTACCGGATCGGCACGCACGCGGGCGACTTCGTGCTTGAGACGCAGATCGGCCACACCTGGCGACCGCTGTACCTCTTCGCCGACGAACCCCGACCGCTGATCGACCTTGAGGTCGGAAGCTGGTACGTCTCAACGCATCCCGAGTCGACGTTCGTCTCCGGCCTGAGCGCGTCGATGATCGTCGACGGCGCGCGGTGGAATCTGCGGGGCCGAAACCTCGCGGTGCACAGCGTCGGCGCCCCCACCGAGCACATCCGGCTGGCCAACGCGTCTGAGGTGCTCGGGGTGCTGATGAACACCTTCGGCCTCGATGTGGGTGGGATCGGCGACGTGCACGCCAGAATCACCGAGGTTCTGGACGCCTGATCAGTGCGCCCAGGTCAACGCGTCCCACAGGGTCCCGTCCGAACCCGCGGCCGCGTCGAATGCGCGCCGGCCCAGCCGGCGCGCATAGTGACCCGTGCTTCCGAACTCGGTGATCCAGCTGTGCGCGCGGTGGGTCGCGGACCACAGCTGATGCTCCATCGTCACGCCGATCGCGCCGTGCAGCTGGTGCGCCGTGGTGCTCACGGCCGGAACCACGCGGCCCAGGGTGACCTTGGCCAGCGTCACCGCGTAGTCGGCCTGCGCGCTGTCGAAGCCGTGATCGGCCACCGCCGCCACCGCGAGTGTGGCTGTGGCGCGAGCCCTTTCGATCTCCCCGGCCATGCCGGCGAGGGAGTGCTGGACGGCCTGGAAGCGGCTGAGTGGACGGCCGAACTGCACCCGCTCACGGGTGTGTGCCACGGTCATCTCGGCTGCCGCGTCGAGCACACCCATGATCTGTACGCAGCGCGCCCACGCGCCGCGCCGGATGAGTTCGTCGGCTACGGCGGGGCCGCAGGCTGCGGCATCCGCGGGCACCGTGACGCGCACCAGGTCACGGGGTTCGCCGGCCAGGTTGTGCCCGTCGGTGATGTCCAGTTCGTCGGGACGCGCGACCGCCACCCGCAGTCCGTCGTCGGTGCGGGCCGCGAGCACCACCGCGGCGCTGGCCCGGGTCCAGGGCACACCGCGCGCGGTGCCGTCGGCGTCGACGATGGCCAGGGTCAGCGGCCCGGCCTCCGGTACCGGCACCTCCGCGGTCTGCGCGAGCCAGGCGGCGAGCAGATCGGTTTCGGCAACGGGTGCGGCGACGCAGTGCCTGGCCAGGCCGCGCAGCACGATGGCGGCCTCGGTCGCGCCCGCGCCGAGATCCGCGGTCGTGGTCAGCCGACTCAGGCCGGTGTCCTCGAGTGTGGCCCAGGCCTCGGAGTCGAAGGACTCCGGCAGGCCGCGCTGCCCGATCCGGGCGTCGAACGACCTGCGGCCGATGTCGTCGACGAGGGCGCGCAGATCGCTGTGCTCGTCGGAGGATTCGTCGCCTGCGGCGAAGACCCCGCCGGCCAATGCGTCACTCATCGCAACCCCATCCCGCGTGCCACCACACCGCGCAGCACTTCGTTGGTGCCACCGCGCAGCGTGACCATCGGCGAGTGCACCCGCGCGATGTCGAGCATCGCCCGTAACCGGTCCCGATGCGGTGACTCCTCGTCGAGGTGGTCCAGCAGATCGGTGACCAGGTTGACGGAGTCCTGCTCGAACCGGGTGCCCAGATCCTTGACCAGGGCGGCCTGGTTGGCGGCCGACTCGCCGGCGGCGAGCGCGCGGGCCACCGACACCGACAACTGCCGCAGCGACACCAGCCGGGCGACCAGATCGCCGACCGCGGCCGCGCCGGCATCGGACGACTGCGGCGCCAACGCGCGGATCGCCGCCAGAATCACTGTGACCGTGGACAACACCCGTTCGGGCCCGCTGCGCTCGAAGGACAGCTCGGCCGTCACCTGATGCCAGCCGTCACCGATCTCACCGAGCACATCGGCGTCCGGGATGAACACGTCCTCGAAGATGGTCTCGTTGAAGTGGTGCTGACCGTCCATCGACACGATCGGGTCGATGGTGACCCCACGTGCATCGGTGGGCACCAGGAACTGGCTGAAGCCGGCATGGCGATGATCGGGGTCGGGCGGACTGGTGCGGGCCAGCACCACCACCTGATGGGCCAGATGTGCGCCACTGGTCCACACCTTGCGCCCGTTGAGCACCCACCCGCCGTCGGCGCGTGTCGCGCGGGTGGCCGCCGCGGCCAGGTCGGAACCCGACTGGGGTTCGCTCATGCCGATCGCCGAGTAGAACCGGCCCGCAGCGATGCGCGGCAGGATGCGGTGTCGCTGCTCCTCGTTGCCGTAGGCCAGCAGGCCGGGGGCAACCTGGCGGTCAGCGATCCAGTGCGCGGCCACCGGGGCACCTGCGACCAGCAGTTCCTCGGTCACCACATAGCGGTGCAGGTGACTGCGCCCGCGGCCGCCGTACTCGGTGGGAATCGTCAGGCCCAGGAATCCTGCGTCCCCGAGTCGCGCACTGAAACCCTCGTCCCAGGCGGACAGCCAGGTGTCCACGCCCGGTTCCCAGCCGTACTCGGCGCGGTCGGCGGACAGGAAGTCGCGGATGGAGGCACGCAGTGCCGCCAGTTCGGGTTCGTCGGCGCACAACGCGTCGAAACTGCTCACGGAGATCAATCCTTGCACGCGTGGCGCAGCATGAATCGTCATGTTCACCGCGGGCCGCGCGCGGAATACTCGGTCAACGTGAGCGCAGAACCGTTGGTGGGAGCCGGACGAGACCGACTGCGGGAACTGCTCGACGCGGTCGTACCGGGCGACGAGGGCGTCGCCGCAGTGCCGGACATGGCGCGCCGCAGCTGTTCGTCGGAGTTCCACTTCTCTCGCGAGGTGCGGCGATTGACCGGGGAACCGCCCGCGGCGCTGCGGCGCAGGATCATGCTCGAGAGGGCCGCATGGCGGCTGGGACGCGGTGAGGGTGTTGCGGCGGTCGCCGAGGCCGAGGGCTGGTCATCGCCCGAGGTGTTCTCCCGGGCATTCCGGCGCAGTTTCGGCATCCCGCCGTCACAGGTCGCGGAGTCGGGGCGCGGCTTCCGACTGCCCGCGCCCAACGGCCTGCACTTCCACCCGCCCCAGTCGCTGTGGATCGACGCCGAACCGGGCAGCCATCCCGACGCGGCGGTGTCGCGGCTGATGATCGATCACGACATCGCCGACACCGCACACCTGATCCAGCGGGCTGCACTTCTGTCGAAAGAGCAGTGGACACAAGAGATCTCACCGGGTCAGGTGGTGCTGGACTGGGACGGCACCGAACCCAGCGTCGGCGCGGTGCTGGGCGCGATCGTGTGGACCAAACAGGTGTGGTTGGCCAGCATCGAGGGCCGCGACCAACCCGCACGGGAGCACACCGATCCAGCGGCGACGACGCCGCAGGCACTGGCCGCCCACCACGACGACGTCAGCCGTCGATGGCTGGCCATGGTCACCGAGGTGACGGCGCGGGGACGGTTGTCCGACACCGTGATCGACGCACTGTGCGATCCACCCGAGTCGTTTCAGCTGTTCGGCATCGTCGCGCACGTGCTGACCTACTCGGCGCACCGCCGTGAACTCGCGCGGACCATGCTGGCGCGTCTGGGCGTGCCCGCGGGTCTGGGCGATCCCCTGGACTGGATGAGGAGCCGTTGATGTCGACCGTGTACTTCACCGCCGCGAGCCTGGACGGATTCATCGTCGACACCGATGACAGCCTCGACTGGTTGACGTCCCGGGCCGTCGACGCCGATGGCCCGTTCGGGTACCAGGCGTTCATCTCGACGGTCGGCGCCCTGGTCATGGGCTCGAAGACCTACGAATGGATTCTGGGCAACCAGCCCGGCGAGTGGATGTACACCCAGCCCTCGTGGGTCATGACGCATCGGCCCGAGATCATCGCCCCCGGCCATCCCGTCCGAACCTTCGCCGGGTCAGCGCAGGAACTGCATCCACGTCTGGTCGACGCCGCGAGCGGTCAGGACGTCTGGGTCGTCGGCGGGGGAGAGGTGGCCGCACAGTTTGCGGCCGCCGGCCTGATTGACGAGATGATCGTGACGTATGCGCCGTGCACACTGGGCGCGGGAGCGCCCCTGCTGCCCGCCAGGTCGGAGTGGGTGCTGGCCGATGCGGGGGTCAACGCCGACTTCGTGTGCGCGCGCTGGCGGCGGGTGTAGGTCTCGCGCCCTGCGCAGGCTCACCGAGATTGCCGTCAGGGCTGTTGTTTGCGGCGCCGAACGACCCTCACTGCACTCTCGAGGGAACCACGGCTGCTCGGCGATCTCGCCGGGGCGGCGGCGGAGGCTGTTTTTGACCCTTCTGGCAGGCCGAGACCCTGTGGTTTAATCGGAGAATCATGTTCTTCGAATTCGAAAACGCCACTCCCCGGCGGTGGCGATGAGCATCTCACTGCTGTTGGAGATGGCCCTGTCCGGTGATCCCGATCGGGTCGCCGTCGTTTCGGACGATACCCGGTTGACCACTCAGGAGCTCTCCGATCTCGCTGACGGGGGCGCGGGCGTGATCGCGGAGGCCGGCGCCGAGCACGTGGTCTATGTCGGCATGGGGGGCGCGCTGCTGCCGCTGCTGCTGTTCTCGTCGGCCCGCGCGGCGCGGGCGTTCACCCCGATCAACTACCGCCTGTCGGCCGAGGGGATCCAGGCGCTGATCGAGCGGCTGCCCAAGCCGTTGGTGATCGTGGATGAGCGCTACCGCGACATGGTCGGGGACGCCGGTGTGGCGGTCATGGAGTCATCGGAGTTCCTGGCCGCGGCCTCATCGGCCGATCCGGTCGCGGAGTTCGCCGATCCCGACGACGTCGGTGTTGTGCTGTTCACCTCGGGCACCACGTCGGCACCCAAGGCCGTCGAACTGAGCCACAACAACCTGACGTCCTACATCACCGGCACGGTCGAGTTCGGTGCGGCCGAACCGACCGATGCCGCCCTGATCTGTGTGCCGCCCTACCACATCGCCGGTGTCTCGGCCGCGCTGTCGAATCTCTATGCGGGCCGAAAGATGGTGTACCTGCCCAACTTCGACGCCGCCGAGTGGGTGCGTCTGGTGGAGGCCGAGGGCGTCACATCGGCGACTGTGGTGCCGACGATGCTGGACCGGATCGTCACGGTGCTCGAAGCCGGCGGTCATGATCTGCCCACCCTGCGCAATCTGGCCTACGGCGGATCCAAGGTCGGTCTGCCGCTGGTGCGCAAGGCCCTCGGACTGCTGCCGCACGTCGGTTTCGTCAACGCCTACGGGCTGACCGAGACCTCGTCGACCATCGCGGTGCTCACGCCCGACGATCACCGCGCTGCGCACGGCAACGCCGACGAGGAGGTGGCCCGCCGCCTGGGATCGGTGGGGCAGCCCGTCCCCGGAATCGAAGTGCAGATTCGCGACGAGGCCGGCAACGTCCTGGGCCCCGGCGAACCCGGCGAACTGTTCGTCCGCGGTGAGCAGGTCTCCGGTAAGTACACCGGCATCGGTTCGGTCCTCGACGAGGACGGCTGGTTCCCCACGAAGGACATCGCCGCGCTCGACGCCGACGGGTACCTGTTCATCACGGGCCGCTCCGACGACACCATCATCCGGGGCGGGGAGAACATCGCGCCCGCCGAGCTCGAGGATGTGCTGATCGAGCATCCGCACGTGCATGAGGTCGCCGTCGTCGGTGTCGAGGATGCCCAGTGGGGTCAGGCGATCGTCGCGGTCGTCGTGCCCGTCGCGGGCATCGACCCCGATCCGGAGGAACTGCGTGAGCATGTGCGCGGTCAGTTGCGTGGGTCGCGCACCCCCGACCGGGTGGTGTTCGCCACCGAACTGCCCACCAATGCCACCGGCAAGCTGTTGCGGCGGGAGATCGTCGCGAGTCTGCAGGACACACAAGACAAGTAGGAGGCCCCATGGGTGTTAAGAACGGCACGCGTCTGCAGAGTCAGGTCGACGACACGCAGGTGATCGTGGTCAAGACCTCCGACGCGCTCGACGACCTGCGGTGCGGCGGAACGCCCATGGTCGCCCTGGACGCCGAGAAGTCCGGTGGCGAGATCGATCCCGCGTTCGCCGACGGCACCGCGATGGGCAAGCGCTACGTCGACGACTCCGGCGCGGAGGTGCTGGTCACCAAGGCCGGCAAGGGCACGCTGTCCATCGGCGCCACCGCGTTGACCCTCAAGGAGGCCAAGCCGCTGCCCGCCAGCGACTGACCGGCGAGAAGAGCCTGCAAGACACAAAACCCCAGGTCGGCTGTTCACCAGCCTCTTCTCGAAGCAACGGAAACGCCGCCCCGGGGAACCGGGGCGGCGTTCTTCGTATGTCGGGGTCAGACGACCTCGATCACCATCGCGGCGCCCATGCCGCCGCCCGCGCACATCGACAGCACGCCGATGCCGCCCCCGCGACGACGCAGTTCGTGGATGGCCGAGGTGACCATGCGCGCGCCGGTGGCCGCGATCGGGTGGCCCAGGCTGATGCCGGATCCGTAGACGTTGACCAGATCCTCGTCGAGGCCGAGCTGCCGGGTGCAGGCGACGGCCTGAGCGGCGAAGGCCTCGTTGATCTCGAACAGCGCGACGTCGGAGATCTTGCGACCGGCCAGCTCGAGGGCCTTCGGGATCGCGTAGATCGGGCCGCTGCCGGTGCGCTTGGGTGCCACCCCGACCTGCGACCAGGACAGCACGTGGGCCAGCACGTTCTGCTGCGTCGTCGGCGCGGCGAGTGCCACGACCGCCGCGGCGTCATTGGTGCCCGACGAGTTGCCCGCCGTCACCGAGAAGCCCTCGATCTCCGGGTGCAGGACCTTCAGGCCGGCCAGCGTCTCCATCGACGAGTCGCGGCGGGGGTGCTCGTCCTGGGCGAAGGTGATGGTCGAACCGTCCTGCTGGGGCACCTCGATCGGCACGATCTCGTCGACGAATGAACCCGCGTCGATGGCTTTGACGGCGCGCTGATGGCTGCGCAGTGCCCAGGCGTCCTGATCCTCGCGGGTGATGCCGTATTCCACCGCGCAGTTGTGCGCGACGGTGATCGACATGTCGTACGGCGGGGCGTCCGGCGAATTCAGTGGGTTGGCCATCGGGGCCCACCGCTCGAAGTCATCGGCCTCCTTGCCGGAGGTGAACGCCTTGCGCTTGAGGAACTGCGGCATGTTCGACAGCGACTCCATGCCGCCGGCCAGGATGGCGTTGCTCATGCCCGAGGCGATCTGCCCGGCGCCGAAGGCGATCGCAGCCAGGCTCGAGGCGCACTGCCGGTTGACCGCGGCGCCCGGAATGCTCTCGAAGCCCAGGTCGACCGCGATGTAACGGGCGCTGTCGCCACCACCCTGCAGGCTCTCGGCCAGGATCAGGTCGTCGAAGGCCGACACCTCAAGGCCCGAGCGTTCGACCGCGGCCGCCACGATGGGCTTCGCCACCTCGGTGGGCTGCATGTTGGCGAGGGTGCCCTTGCGTGCCGTGCCGATCGCACTGCGGGCGGCGGCGATGATCGCGGCCTTGCTCTGTCTGGTCATTGGCTCTCCGGGTTTCGACGGCCTGAGAATGGCATATCAGTTTACAGAGAACGATATTACCGTAACGCTGACGGGAGTGAAATGGTCCGCGTCCCGAGGGTGGGCGCACCGCCCCCAACAGCGCGAGCAGACGCAGAATCGCACGTTCGGTGGCCGAAACCGGCGATTATGCGTCTGCTCGCGGGTCCTTCGCGGCTCCTTCGTCGCCGCTCGGACTCAGTCCTCGGCTGAAGTGGACTGAGCTCCTTCGCGGCTCCTTCGTCGCCGCTCGGACTCAGTCCTCGGGGGTGTAGCCGAACGGCAGCAGCACGCTCTTGGACTCGCAGTACCCCGCGATGCCCTCGGGCCCGCACTCGCGGCCGACGCCGGAGTTCTTGTACCCGCCGAACGGCGCGCCCGGATCGAAGGCGTACATGTTCACGCCGTAGGTGCCGGTGCGGATCTGCGACGCGATCTCGAGGGCCTTCTTGTTGTCGGTGGTGTACACCGAACCCGCCAGGCCGTAGACCGAGTCGTTGGCGATGCGCACGGCATCGGCCTCGTCCTCGTAGGGGATCACCACGAGCACGGGTCCGAAGATCTCCTCCTGTGCGATGGTCATCGCATTGTCGACGTCGGCGAACACCGTGGGCTGCACAAACCAGCCACTGTCCAGGCCCTCGGGCCGGCCGCCGCCGGTGACCAGACGAGCACCCTCCTCGAGACCCTTGCGGATGTAGCCCTCGACGCGCTCACGCTGCTTCTCGCTGATCAGCGGGCCGACGGCGGCACCCGGATCGTCGGGCAGGCCGACCGGCATGGCGCCGACGGCGTTGCCCACCTTCTCGACGACCTCGTCGTAGCGGGACCGCGGCGCCAGGATGCGGGTCTGGCCGACACAGGCCTGGCCGGTGTTCATCAGGCCCGAGAAGATGAGCATCGGCAGCGTGGAGTCCAGGTCTGCGTCCTCGAGGATGATGGCCGCGGACTTGCCGCCCAACTCCAGCGTGCACGGCTTGAGCCGCTCGGCCGCGATCTTGCCGATCTCCTTGCCGACCGCGCTGGACCCGGTGAAGGTGAACTTGTCGATCTCGGGGTTGTCGGTCAGCGCGCGCCCCGTCTCGGGGCCGCCGGGCACCACCGACAGCACGCCCTCGGGCAGGCCGGCCTCGGCGAACACCTCGGCCATCAGGTTCGTGGTCAGCGGGGTCTCAGCCGCGGGCTTGAGCACGATGGTGCATCCGGCCAGCAGGGCTGGGCCCAGCTTGTTGGCGGCCAGGAAGAACGGGACGTTCCAGGCGACGACGGCGCCGACCACGCCGATGGGCTCCTTGAGGACCAGGGTCTGGCCGTAGGCGCCGTCGCGGATGTCCTTCCACGCGAACTTGTCCGCCGCCGAGGCGTAGAACTGCAGGGTCGACATCGCCGCGCCGTACTGCATCATGTCGACGATGGTCTGCGGCTGACCGGTCTCGAGCTTGAGCAGAGTCTTGAACTCGTCGGCGCGCGCCTCGATCAGTTCGAGGGCCTTGGCCAGCACGGCCTGCCGCTCATGCGGAGTCTTCCGCGGCCACGGTCCCTCGTCGAAGGCCTTGCGGGCCGCGGCGAAGGCCGCGTCGACGTCGGCCTTGGCGGCCAGCGGCACCTGGCCGACCTTTTCTCCGGTGGCGGGCGAGAAGACCTCGATGACCTCGGAGGTGCTCGGCGAGACCCACTGTCCACCGATGAAGAGTTTGTCGTACTCGGTCTTGATGGCCGACGTCGTCTGTGTCATAGCGCAAACACTACCCACCCCGTCAAGAAACGAGAACCTGTTTCAGTCCGACGCCGCCGGGGCGCGAAGGACGAGCACCAGATTGCTCACCAGGAACTCCCGCAGCACCGGCACCGCGGTCATCCACCAGGCCCATCGCGGGTGGTAGCGGGGGAATGCGGCCAGAACCGCGCCCGTGCTGTGCGCCCATTCCAGGCCATCGGCGGCCGACACCGCGAACAGTGACGATCCGTAGTTGTTCTTCGGTGGGTGGCCGTGCCTGCGGGTGTAGCGCTCGGCCGCGCGGGCACCGCCCAGATAGTGCGTCAAACCCATCTCGTGCCCGCCGAACGGGCCCAGCCAGACGGTGTAGGACAGGATCACCAGCCCGCCGGGCCGGGTCACCCTCAGCATCTCCGCACCCATCCGCCACGGCTCGCGCACGTGCTCGGCGACATTCGACGACAGGCAGATGTCCACGCTGGCGTCGGCGAACGGCAGCGCCATCCCCGAGGCGCGGACGAAGCTGCCGGCGCTGCGCTCGAGCGTGGGCGCGGCGTGCATCTCGCTCTCGTCGGGTTCGACGCCGACATAGTGCAGACCCCGCGCGGTGAACGCGTCAGCGAAGTATCCGGGCCCGCCGCCCACGTCGAGCACCGTGCGCCCGACCGGGGCGCGGCCGTGATGGGCACCGGCCCACAGGTCGACGACCATGGCCGCGGTGTCCTCGGCCAGGGCGGTGTAGAAGCGGGCGGGGTCGCTCTGCTCATAGCGGAACTCGCTCAGCAGCCGCACCGATCTGGCCAGCGTCGCACGCCTGGAGAAGATGCCGGTGATGCCCACTGGGTCACCCTACGCAGCGCTCGCGGCTGGGGATACGGGTCCCGGTCCAGCTACTCTGGGGTGCGATGTCTGCCCCCGCCGTGCGATCCGTGCTCATGCTGTGCTGGCGTGACACCGGGCACCCCCAGGGCGGTGGCAGCGAAGCCTACGTGCAGCGCATCGGTGCGCACCTGGCCGCGTCGGGGGTCCGCGTGACGCTGCGGACCGCTCGGTACCCCGGGGCGCCGCGGCGCGGTGTCATCGACGGTGTCCGGATCTCCCGCGGAGGCGGGCCCTACTCGGTGTACATCTGGGCCGGCCTGGCCATGGTGGCGGCGCGGTTCGGACTGGGGCCCCTGCGGCATGCCCGCCCGGACGTCGTGATCGACACCCAGAACGGCATCCCCTTCCTGGCCCGGCTGGCCTACGGACGCCGCTCGGTGGTGCTGGTGCACCACTGCCACCGCGAACAGTGGCCGGTGGCCGGACGGCGTACCGGAAGGTTCGGGTGGTTCGTCGAGTCGTGGCTCTCACCCCGACTCCACCGCCGCAATCAGTACGTCACGGTCTCGCTGCCCTCGATGCGCGATCTGTCCGAACTCGGTGTCGATCCCCGGCACATCGCCGTGGTGCGCAACGGCCTCGACCCGGCTCCCGAGGCCACGCTGACGGCGCCGAGGTCGGCCGCACCCCGGCTGTCGGTGCTGTCCCGACTGGTGCCGCACAAGCAGATCGAGGACGCCCTGGAGGCCGTCGCGGTGCTGCGGGAGCGGATCCCGGGCCTGCACCTCGATGTCGTGGGCGGTGGCTGGTGGCAGCAGAACCTGGTCGACCACGCCGCGGCGCTGGGCATCTCCGACGCCGTCACCTTCCACGGTCACGTCGACGACGTCACCAAACATCATGTCGTGCAACGCTCGTGGGTGCACGTGCTGCCCTCTCGGAAAGAGGGGTGGGGGTTGGCCGTCGTCGAGGCCGCACAGCACGCCGTGCCGACCATCGGCTACCGGTCCTCGGGCGGCCTGACCGATTCGATCGTCGACGGTGTCACCGGACTCCTCGTCGACGACCGGGCTGAACTCGTGGCCCGGCTCGAGGATGTGCTGTCCGACCCGGTGCTGCGTGACGAGTTGGGCCGCAAGGCCGCCGCCCGCTGCGCGGAGTTCTCCTGGGCGCAGAGCGCAGAGTCGATGCTGGAGGTGCTGGGCGCGGTTCAGGACGGTCGCCGCGTCAGCGGTCTGGTCTGAGCCCCCCGGATCAGGCCCAGAGCCCCGGCGATCAGCACCGCCAACCAGACGGCGTGCGCCGCGATCAGCAGGCCGCGCCGGGGATTCGGCACTGGCGCGGGTGCGCCGTCGACACGGTACAGCCGCATCTGTCCGTCGGCGTACTCCAGCGACAGCCGCTCCAGAGTGTCTGCCGCCGAACCCATTTCGCCCTCGGAGTCGGCTTCGACGACGACCCAGCCGACACCGAGCTCCGCGAGGCGGGCGGGGTCGCCGCCGCTGAGCAGCAGATCCTGCACCGCGCGGGCGTCGCCACCCTCGCCGCGCACCGTCTGACCGGAGATCGCCAGGTCCCCGGTGGTCAGCACCTCGGCGTCGAGCCACCGCGGCAGCGGGTCCAGTACCGGAGCGGATCCAGCCCAGTCGAACCGCCGCATCGAGTCGGCGGGCAGTACCGCGACGACGTGCGGATCGGCGCCGATCCTCTCGGCCACCGCGGCCCATCCCGGCGGGTAGTGCACGGGCCGAACCGAACCCCACACCCCCCACATCAGATCGGGCAGGACCGCGATCACTGCGGCGCACAGCGCCGCGGCCGTCAGCGCCGGACGTGCGCCGAGTCGCCAGCGCGACAGCGTCACCACCGCGCCCGCGGCGGCCACCGCGTAGCCCGGCATGGCCAGCGCCACCCATTTCTGCCCGTCGCGCAGGACACCCAGGCCCGGGAACGCCGAGGAGGCCGCCTCGACCGCGGCCACCCCGGAACCCGTCGCCAGCAGCGCGGGCATCAGCACCGCGGCCGCGGCCAACGCCACCAGGCCGAGTGCCGAGCGTCGCCGCAGCACGGCCGGGAGTCCCAGCGCGACGACGGCCACCAGCACCGCGGTCGCGGCCAGGGCGAACAGCGTGGTGCGGGATCCAGGCACGGCCTGGGCGTTCCAGATGCCCGCCAGTCCGGCCAGGCTGCCGAGGGTGCCTAACCCGGGCTCGGCGCGGGCCGCGAACGCGGCGGTGCCCGCACCGGAGGAGTCATAGGTGGCCAGCGAGTCCGAGACCGCGGCCGCGACCAGCCACGGCAGCGCACACAACACCGCGATCACGCCCGCACCGGCCGCGCACCGGAGCCGGCCCGTACCGGGCCCCGGCGAACTCACGCAGACGAGCGCGACGACGAGGGCCAGCAGCAGACCCGTCGGGGTGAGGCCGGCCAGCGCGATCCAGAACGCCAAGGCCGCCCACCCGGCCAGTCCGCCCTGACCGGCGCGCAGGCGCAGCATCGCGACGGCCACCCACGGCAGGCAGCCGTAGCCGACCAGCAGGCTCCAGTGCCCCTGCAGAAGGCGTTCGGCGACGTACGGATTCCAGATCGCCACGGTGGCCGCCACGAACTGTCCCGGCAGGCCCACGGCGGGCAGCACGGTCTCGGCAAGCCGGGCCGCGCCCCAGCCGGCGAACCACAGGCCGGCGATCAGCAGCGCCTTGACCAGAATCCCGCCGTCGAGGACCGCCGAGACCAGCGCCACCAGAAAGTCCTGCGGCAGCGCGCGCGGGGCGGCCTGGGACAGCCCGAGCGCGGCGTCGGTCAGGTGCGAGCGCGGCGTGGACACCGCGTCGCGCAGCAGCAGATATCCGGGCCCCAGAAGCGGGGCGGTCACGGCGAGCGCGAGCACCAGCGCGTACGCGGGCACCGCCGCGCGTCGCCAGGTCACGGTTGGTTGGGCGGGCCCTGCTCGCGATGCAGATCCGGCCGCTGCGCCGGGAGTTTCTCGGTTTCGGCCTCCGCCGCGGGCATGGGACCGGTGTCCTCGCCGCGTCGGCTCGCGAAACCGCCGAAGAACCCACCCTCGTCGCGGTCGAGGCCCGGATCGATCAGTTCGGCCTCGGCGCGCAGCCCGAACGAGCCGAGCAGCGCCCCTGCCACCAGCGCGATCAGGCCGGCCGCGGTGAACGTAATCGGCAGGATGCGTGACCACAGCGCGATCTTGTCCCGCTCGTCACGGGCGGCGGCCACCTGGTCCTCGACGGTCTCCTGGGTGGAGGTCACCTTGTAGTCGACCAGCGCCACCTCGGGCCGCAGTTCGTCGCGCGCGTAGTAGTGGTTCGCGTGCTCCTCGGCCCGGACGATGGTGCCCGAGACGGGATCGACCCAGAACGTGCGCTGCGCGGCGTAGAAGCGCTGCATCGTGATGCGCTCGTCGGGCTCGCCCGGCACACCCCACTGCGAGGCCAGCGCCGTCACCTCGCTGTCCACCTCGTCGTCGTACAGCGACGCGTACCTGATCGGCTTGACCAGCTTGCCGTCGGCGTCGTAGCCGACGTTCTGGGTGAACCGGTAGGTGGTCAACCCGTTGACGTCCTCTTCGCCCTCGTAGTTGGCGTCGAAGGCCTTCTGGGCGATCGGATCGAAGAACGGATAGGTCTTCTTCTCGGTGTTGAACGGGAACCGGTACGACAGGCCCTCATGGGGCAGCGCGATGTTGGTGGGCGCCTTGGTGTCGTCGATCGAGCGCGGCTTCTGCACCGAACCGCCGGGATGCGTCTCGTCGGAGACGGCCTCGGCGGTGGACCGGTCCAGTGTCACGGTGTCGACCATGGCCAGCAGCAGGCCGTTGTCCTTCTGCTTGTCCGAGCGTCGCACCGAGGTGCCCACCTGCAGGGTCACCACATCGGCGTTGGCCGGGGACTCGACGCTGATCTGCTGCTGGGACACCAGCGGCACGTTCTTGTCGATGACGAAGTTCTCGCGGCTCAGCGATTCGGGGTCCAGGGCGCTTCCGGTGCCGTTGCTCACCAGCGTCGCGTCGAGATCCAGCGGAATCTTCTGGATCCTGCTCGCTGTGTAGGTCGACAACAGCAGGGCGGCGATGAGAAGGGCGGCTCCGAGCCCCAGCAGGCCGCACGCGGCCACACGCAACGTCACTGCACGGTTCAAGGCGCGCGTACCTTCCTTCCGGTCCGGGCAGTCGAGGCAAACCCGTTCGAACCCTAACAGCAGACCCTAAGGCCCAGGCTTATCGTCGGGTCTTGGTGGCCCGTCAGCCGGGTGCGGGCACACTGGGTGCGGTGAGCAGCAGTGTCGACGGAGTGGCGCCCGTCCCCGGACGGGTGGGCGGAACCCGCAGCTTCCTGCCGCCGGTGGAGGGTCTGCGGGCGTGCGCGGCGATCGGCGTCGTGATTACGCACGTCGCCTTCCAGACCGCGCAGACCAGCGGCGTCACCGGGCGGCTGTTGTCCCGGTTCGACCTGGCCGTGGCGGTGTTCTTCGCACTGTCGGGTTTCCTGCTGTGGCGCGGTCACGCGGCCGCGGCGCGCGGGCTGCGGCACCGTCCGCCGACCGGGCACTACCTGCGCTCACGAATCGTGCGGATCATGCCCGGCTACCTCGTGGCCGTCGTCGTCATCCTGCTGCTGCTCCCCGACGCCATCGGCGCCAATTCCACAGTGTGGCTGGCGAATTTAACGCTGACGCAGATCTACGTGCCCCTGACGCTGACCCCGGGCCTGACGCAGATGTGGAGCCTGTCGGTCGAGGTGACCTTCTATCTGGCGCTGCCGTTCCTGGCACTTCTGGCCCGCCGCCTGCCCGTGCGGGCCCGGATTCCGGTGATCGCCGCGGTCGCGGTCATCAGCCTGGGGTGGGGGCTGCTGCCGATCGAGACCGCCGAGGGCATCAACTTCCTCAACTGGCCGCCGGCCTACGCGTCGTGGTTCGGCGCGGGGATGCTGCTCGCGGAGTGGACCGTCAGCCCGGTCGGGTGGATGCACCGACTGGCCCGCCGGCGCTGGGTGATGGCGCTGATCGTCGCCGTGGCCTATGTGATCTCGGCCTCGCCGCTGGCCGGACCGGAGGGGCTGACCCCGGCCACGCTCGGGCAGTTCGTGGTGCGCACCGCGATGGGCGCCATCATCGCCTGGGGTCTGTTGGCGCCGCTGGTGCTCGACCGGCCCGACACCGACCACCGCATCCTCGGCAGCCCCATCATGGTCACCCTGGGGCGGTGGTCCTACGGCCTGTTCGTGTGGCATCTGGCCGCGCTGGCGATGGCCTTCCCCGTGGTCGGCAAGTTCGTCTTCAACGGTGCCATGCCGGTGATTCTGACGCTCACCCTGGTGTTCGGGTTCGCGATGGCCGCCGTCAGCTATGCGCTGATCGAGAACCCGTGCAGGCAGGCGCTGCGGAACTGGGAGCGCCGCCGCGCGGATCGCATCGCCCCGCTGGACAGTTCGGCCGACGACACACCGGAGCCCGCGATCGCCCGGTGAGGCGTCAGTCCGTCCGCGCCGCGATGACCTGATCGCGTACGGCCGAGCGGCGGGCCTTGCCCGCGTCGTCGCGCAGGGGCCGGTCGACGAACTCGACACTGCGTGGCACCTTATGCGCCTCCAGGCGCTGCCTCAGGTGGTCCACGACCGCATCGACATCCAGACCGGACCCCGGCGCGGCCTGCACCAGGGCGTGCGGCACCTGACCCAGGTCCTCGTGCGGAATGCCGACCACCAGGGCCGACAGCACGCCGGGATGCTCGTTGAGGACGTTCTCGATCTCGGCCGGGTAGGTGTTCTTGCCGCCGACGGTGAACATGTCGACGCGCCGGTCGGACAAGTAGAGGAAACCGTCCTGGTCGAACCAGCCGAGGTCGCCGATGGATTCCCAACCGTCCCGCGACTTCGCGGTCGCACCGATGTAGCGGTAGGTGGGCGGGCTTCCCGGTGCGGCTCGCATGTAGATCTCACCCACCTCGCCCGGTGCGCACTCGTGGCCGTCATCGTCGAGCACCTTCATCTCACCGGCCACCACGATTCCGACCGAGCCGCGGTGGGTGAGCCACTGGTCACCGGAGATGAACGTCAGCGCCTGAAGTTCGGTGCCGCCGTAGAGCTCCCACACCGCCTCCGGCCCGACGAGCTCGATCCAGGCCTCCTTCACCGCGGGCGGGCACGGTGCGGCCAGATGCCAGAGTCGGCGGATCGAGCTCAGGTCGTACGCGTGTGGATCGGCGCGATACACCGGAAGCAGTCGCTGCATGATGGTCGGCACGGTCGCCAGGAAGCTCACCCGGTGTTCGGTCACGAGCCGGAGGAACTCGTGCGCGTCGAAGCGGGGCATCACGATCAGGTGGTGGCCGAGCAGCAGCCCCGCCACAGCCACCGTGAATCCGGTGTTGTGGCTCATCGGCACCGAGATCAGCTGTACATCGTTGTCCTGCGCGCCGAGCGGGAAACCGAGCAGAGCAGAGACCCGACTGTCTCCGCCGGTCTCGATGAGCTTGGGCCTTCCGGTGCTTCCACCCGAGGCCATGGCCTTCCAGACCGGTGAAACCGCTTCGGGCAGTGCGGCATCCGAATGCTGTGGACCGGGCGTGAACCCGGGTGGCACGTGAGGTGTCCGGCCGCGGGGATCGCTGCGGCCGACGAGCAGCGCGCGCTCCCTCAGGTCCAGGATCGCCGCCAACTCGTCGTCGGGCATGGCCGGAGCCAGCGGCTGGGGCACCGCGCCGAGCTTCCAGCACGCGATCGCCGCCTCGATCCACTCGATCGAGTTGGGCAGTGAAATCGTGACGTAATCGTCTTGTCCCACACCGAGTTCGGCGAATGCCCTGGCCAGCCGATTGGTCGTCGCGTCCAGTTCGGCCCGGGTCACGGTTCGGCCCTGGCAGGTGATGGCGGGTGCGTCGGGGGCGGCGGTCGCCAGCGCCGTCAGCTGCGTGGGGATCGGGTCGGTCATCAGTATCCGCCCTGCGCGCTGAAGATCCGCCGCGGATTGTCCACCAGCATCGTGGTGATCTGCTCCTCGGTGACGCCGCGCTGCCGAAGCGCGGGCAGCACGTCGTTGTGGATGTGCAGGTAATGCCAGTTGGGCAGGACCACCGGCACGGCCTCCTCGGGCAGCCAGTCGATGAAGCACGACGCGTCGTGCGAGAGCACCATCTTGTCGGCATGCCCGCGCTCACACATCTTGGCCACGGTGTCGACCCGTTCGGGTGTCGGCAGGTACACGTCCGCGCCGAACCGGTCCATGCCGAGGTAGGACCCGCCCGCGATGATCTCCTCGAGGTAGTCGAGGTCGGTGGAGTCGCCGGAATGCCCGATCACGACGCGGGACAGGTCGACGCCCTCCTCGGCGAAGATGCGCTGCTGGTCCAGGCCGCGCCGGGACGCGGCGTGCGTGTGGGTCGAGATGGGCACCCCCGTCTGGCGGTGGGCTGCCGCGACGGCCCGCAGCACACGGTCGACTCCCGGCGTGACGCCCGGTTGATCGGTCGCGCACTTGAGCATCGCCGCGCGGACGCCGGTGCCTGCGATGCCCTCGGTGATGTCGCGGATGAACAGGTCGATCATCGGGTCGGGGCCGGGCAGTGCCGTGCCGGGGCCCTGGAAGTGGAAATACATCGGGACGTCGTTGTAGGTGTAGACGCCGGTGGCGACGACGATGTTGAGGTCGGTGGCCTCGGCGATGCGCGCGATGCGGGGGATGTAGCGGCCCAGGCCGATCACTGTGAGGTCGACGATGGTGTCGACGCCGCGTGCCTTGAGGGCGTTGAGCCGCGCGATGGCGTCGCGTTGGCGCGCCTGCTCGTCGCCCCAGATCCCGGGGTCGTTCTGCATCATCTCGGGGGAGAGCACGAAGACGTGCTCGTGCATCAGCGTGACCCCGAGGTCACCGGTGTCGATCGGGCCGCGGACGGTGTGGACCTGTGTCACCTCAGTGATGCTAAGTGGGTCGCGGCTCCCGCACGGGGGGTTCGGCGACCTCGCGCGGCCAGTCGATCACCGACGCCGTCACGATGGCCAGGCTGATCAGGGCCAGCAGTTGCACCCACGGCGAATGCCCCAGGTACCCGTCGACCGAGCGCCAGGGGTGGCGCGCGACTGCGGCACCGGCCAGGATCAACCCCGTCGCGGCCCCGCCCAGCGTCATGACTTTCCACGCCCGCGCTCTGCCGTCGAGCAGGCGCAGCAGCGCCACCGCGGAACCGACCACCACAGCCCCCGCGACACCCGAGATCAGCAGGCCCGCGAGCAGCGCGCCGCCGACCGCCAACCACGCCTTGGGTTTCCAGACCGAGACCGGCCCATCCTCCTCGCGGCGTCGACTCGGCACCCATGCCAGCGCCGCCAGAATGGGCAACAGCGCCAGCCCACCGACGAGTCCCGCGCGGTAAAGGGCGTTCAGGCCGAACTCGAGCGTCACCGGCCCTTCGGTTCCAGGCGGCACCACCCAACCCTGCTGCCAGCCGTTGACGCTGATCGGGGTCAGCACGACACCGTCGGACGTGCGGGCCGTCCAGCCCGGATTGATGCTCTCGGGCACCACGAGCACGCGGGCGCCCTCGCCCGCGGGCACGATCACCTCTCGCCGGTCCGGGCCCCAGCGCTCAGTCTGCACCCCGGACGTGGGCGCGGGCGCAATCTCCTTGGCCGCGGGCCCGGCCAACTGCACGCCGTCGATGATGAACGCCGCACCCGGGCTCACCAGGAACTCCTGGGTGCCGCTGGGCAGGTCGATCGGCGCGGCCTCGCAGGGGTGGGCCCGCAGAGGCGTGCCATCGAGGAGTTCACCGACGGTCGTGCTGACCGACGTGTTCACAAAGCGCCCCGCAACCGCGATCACCGGGCCCTTGTCGCAGCCGATCTCGATGGGGCGAGCGCGGTTTCGGGCCGCGTCGGCCGGCGCGATGGGCGTGCCGTCGGGCCGCAGGGCCTGCGCCTCGGCGAGGCCGGGCGGCTTGACCTGATCGAAGCCCAGCGCGGTGCGGTCGATCACGTCGTCCCAGTCCAGCAGGCTGATCTTGATGCTCTTGGTCTTGCGGGGGTACAGCGAAAGCGTCTGCGCACCT
The DNA here is from genome assembly GCF_001667265.1 of Mycobacterium sp. ACS4331. GTDB lineage: Bacteria > Actinomycetota > Actinomycetes > Mycobacteriales > Mycobacteriaceae > Mycobacterium. The sequence goes on from NZ_LZHW01000009.1 coordinate 96,941, forward strand.
TCGGGTTCCATCTCGCGCACCTGCGGTCCGTCGCCCAGGTCGACCGCCACCAGGGTCGGATGGGTGGGCAGCTCCGAGGTGCTGGGAGTGAGCCGAACCGCGGCCACCTCGGTGGCCTCGGGAAGCGTCAGGATCAACGTCGGCGCGGTGCGGTGCTGGACGACACCCTGCGGCGCGGTCCATGACGTGCGCGGGTCGCCGTCGGAGGCGGCGAACGCCGTGCCGAGCACGTCGAACGAATCGGAGTCGCCGTCGGCGCGCGTGGCTCCGGGCTGACGGACCAGTTCACCCAGGCCGGGCCCCTGCCGGGGCCGCACCCACACCGTCGGCGTCACGGCGACCGGCTCCGGCACCGTCAGGGTCCGGCTGAGGTTGACCAGTTCCTCGGGAGCCAGCGAGAGCGGCGAAGCGCAGTGCACGCCGTCCGCCGCGGAGACACACCCGGGCCGGCCCATCAGGTCCGCGCCCAGATCCCACATCCCGACGGTCGCACCCTCGGGCGGGCCGGGCACGTTGACGGTGTGCCGGATGGCCACGGGATGGGCGAATCCGGCGGCGTCGTACTGCGTGACGGCCAGATCGGTCACGCCGAACTGCACTCCGCTGGAACCGTCGTCGGTGCCCGCGGCGGTGATCCGCACCCACGGGGTCTCCCCGTAGGGCAGCGCCACCACGACCGGCTGCCCGGGCCGGTCCACCCGCAGCGTCGTGGTGCCGGTGGCCGTGGAGATCTCCATCCGGGTGATCTGCGCGCCGATGGTCGAGGTGCTCGGCGTGAGCGTCAGCGTCGCGTTCGTGACGGGATGGTCGAAGTCGACCTGAAGCCACTGCCCGACGGCGGCCTGCAGCGAGTTGGACACCCAACTTGTCGCGCCGTCGCCGTCGACGGCGGCCGCGGGTGCCGCGGCGGGCGCCACATTGGGCAGGGCCGTCGCGTCGGCCGCCGAACTCGATGCGGTCAGGCGTCCGCCGGTCCATCCCCCGTACACCAGGTCGGCGCCGGTCGCCGGGTAGTCCGGCACCCGGTTGTGGGTGTGCCTCTCGTCGTCGGGGGTCCGCACCGCCGAGGAGTGGTCGTCGACGCGGCCGTAGTCGGTCTCGCGTGCCATCGGGGTGTCGGTGACGGTGACGACGTCGGACGGCAGGCCGGCGGCCTGCGCGTCCTGCGTCAACAGCACGGGCCCCAGCGGTGATTCGCCCAGGAGACGACGCCGCTCGTCGAGGCGCAGGAGGGCTTCCGGGGCGCCGTCGATGCGCGCCATGGCGGCGGCGTCGGCCAGGTACGGCGCACCGGGGTTGGGGACCCCCGTGTGGTCGGGATCGACCCGGAAGATCTCCACGGCCGGGTACAGCGGCCGCAGGCCGCTGTCGGTGATGAAGCCCTCGAGGGTGCCCGGCCCCACCGGATCGCCGAACTGTGCCACCTTGGTCAGGCCGGGGGAGCCTTCGATCGCCTGGTGCACCAGGATCGGCCGCGCTGAACGGGAGTTGTCCGGGTCCAGGTCATTTCGCAGCACGAGGTAGGAGATGCCTTGGCGGGCAAGGGTGTCCGCGAGGCCAGCGGACGGCCGGCCCGCCGCGAAGAGGCGCTGCACCGAATCCAGGGCCCGGATGGTCTCGGGTGGGTTCAACGGGATGGAGTCGCGCACGCCCCACGGGCTTTCGCCGAGCACCTGCAGCGGCTCGTCGCGGGTGTTGCCCCAGATCTGGGTGGCGAACGGCGCGCCCGGCACCACCAGGACGCGACCCGGCGCCGGCGTGCCGGTGTTGTTGTGGGTCAGCCATTCCGCGGCCTGGTGCCAGTGGTCCGGGATCGCCTCGAAGGTCCCCGGCGGGGTGAGTCGCCCCGTCCAGGCCAGGGATGTGCTCGCGGCGAGGGCTGCCAGCACCACAATCCCGACCGCGACCCGCTTGTCCTCCTCGGGATGGGCGAACGCGCGTCGCCACACCGCCCGCGGGGCGCTGCCAGGCAGCGGAATCCGGCTCATGAGGTGGGCCACACCCAGCACGATCGGCAGACGCACCAGCGGTTCGAGCTTGTGCACGTTGCGCAGCGGCGCACCCCCGGAGTCCAGGAGCAGCTGCACCTGGTGGGCCAGCGGCGAGCCCAGCCCGCCCGCGTAGCCCAGCCCCAGCAGCGTCACGCCGATCAGCAGCATCAGCACGAGCCGGCCCCGCGCGGGCATGGTCCGCAGTGCGAGACCGGCCAGGCCCGCCGCCGCCACCAACGTCGTCGCCAGAATCGCGACGGGGTCGGTCACCAGGGAGCTGCCGGCGGTGGCGTTGGGCGCCACGAACGGGGTCCAGCTGTCGGTTCCGCGCAGCACCTCGATCAGCGAGGTCCACTGCGTGGTGACGCCGGAGGATTCGATGTAGTCCAGGAACGGGGGGCTGACGCGGCCCAGCAGGACCAGGGCGACGACCCACCAGGTGACCGCGAGCACCGTGCTCAGCAGCCACCACGCGGAGAACCTCAGCCATCGGCGGTCCGGCCGGTGGCACGCCCACCAGATCAGTGCGGGAAGGCACGCGGTCAGCGTGGCCACAGCGTTCACGGCGCCCATCAGGGCCACCGCGACGCCGGCGCGGGCGGCGAGCACCCGCAGCGACTGTTGGTGCCCGCCCCGCATCGCGAGGATCACCGGCAGCAGCACCCACGGGGCCAGCATCATCGGCAGGGTCTCCGACGAGATCGAGCCCAACGTGGTGAGCACCCGTGGTGACAGCGCGTAGGCGAGTGCGGCGATCACGCGCGAGGGCGTCGTCCCGATGCCGAGCGCCTCGGCGACCCTCAGCAGGCCCCAGAAGCCCGCGGCCAGCAGCAGGGCCCACCACAGGCGTTGGATAACCCAGTCAGGCAGCCCCAGCAGGTCCCCGACCACGAAGAACGCGCCGTGAGGGAACAGGTAGCCGTACGCCTGGTTCTGGGTCTGGCCGAACGGAAGCTCGCTGTTCCACAGGTGCGCGGCGCGCGTGAGGAAACGCACCGGGTTGGCGGTGAGGTCGAGCTTGGTGTCGGGGGAGATCTGGCCTGGGGACTGCGCGAACGCCAGGATCAGGCTCAGCGTGCCGACCAGCCACAGCCATCGGCGGGACAGTCCCTGCGGGCCGGGTGTCGACCCTCCCGGACGGGCCGCCTCGGACTGCGCGCTCAGATCAGCTGCGGTCGCCGTATTCGACCCGGTTCAGGACCGACGACGCCGGATCGCCTGCCGTGATCGGCGGCTTGGTGTCCTGCTGCACCATCAGGGAGACGCCGAAGACAGCCGCGGCGCCGAGCAGCAGACCGACCACGATGCTGGCGGCGGCAGGCACCACGAACCGGGTCATGTGGGGCTCCTCAGCGCTGTCGATCTTGTCGGTGGGCTGCCAGCCAACCTAGCACGCGGCGTTTCAGGCACCGGGCGGCACGATGAGCACCGGGCGTTTGCCGTGCCGCAGCACATGGTCGGAGACCGAGGACTGCAGCAGCGACCGCAGCCCGGTCGTGCCCCGGGTTCCCGTGACGATGAGGTCGGCCTCGATGCGGTCCGCGGCCTCGATGATGGTTCGCCACACCGTGCCGGTCACCGCGACGCACAGCGGTTCGGCGGACAGGCCGGCCGACTTGGCCAGCCGCAGGCCCTCGTCGTTGGTGCGCTGGGCGTCGGCGTAGGCGATGTCGAGGTCATCGAGATCGTCGAGGTCTGGGGGATCAGGTGGACCGTCGAGGTCGACGCTGACCGGATCCGGTCCCGGCCGAATCGGCGTCCACACCGTCAGCACCACGACACGCTGCGCCGACACAAACTGGCCCACGTGGGTGACCGCGCGCTGCGCATTGTCGGTCCCGTCGTAGGCGATCAACACGACGGACATGCCCAATCATCTCCCATTCTGGACAGGTCCCGTCGTCGGGACGCGAAATTCATTGCCCGCGTGTATGTTCCGGAGTGTGTGATTCGCGGTTGCGCGCGTTCCTGCAGAGTAGTCGACGCGCCGCGCGCGCCCAGACACTGACTGCGGTCTGCGTGCATGACAGCATGAGGTATGGCATTCACCATCGCGTTCACCCGAGCCGTCGTGTCCGTCGCGACGCTGCCCGCACTGCTGATGGCCTGCTCGTCGGCCGCCGAATCGCCGTCCGCCTCGCCGTCGCGGGACACGGCCACCGGATCCTCACCGGCCTCGGTGCCGTTGAGCAATCCCGTCCCGCTGGCGCCCGCCGGATGTGGTGACGTCGCGGCGCTGTCGACGCGCGACAAGCTGGCTCAGCTGGTGATGGTCGGAGTGACCGATGCCGCCGACGCCCGCGCCGTGGTGGCCGATCACCACGTGGGCGGAATCTTCGTCGGAAGCTGGACCGACAAATCGATGCTCACCGACGGCTCCCTGGCCGGTATCGCGGCCACCGCCGGTCCGCTGCCCCTGGCGGTCAGCGTCGACGAGGAGGGCGGCCGTGTCTCGCGGTTGGCGTCGCTGATCGGCAGCCAACCGTCGGCGCGCGTGCTCGCGGCCACCAAGACCCCCGACGAGGTGTACCAGATCGCGCTCGACCGGGGCCGCAAGATGCGGGGCCTGGGGATCACCGTCGACTTCGCGCCCGTCGTGGACGTCACGGCGGCCGCCGACGACACCGTGATCGGCGATCGCTCGTTCGGGTCCGACCCGGCGGTGGTGACCGAGTACGCCGGTGCCTATGCCCGCGGCCTGCGCGACGCCGGGGTGCTGCCGGTCCTCAAGCATTTTCCCGGTCACGGGAACGCCTCGGGTGACTCGCACGCCAACGGCGTGGTGACCCCGCCGCTCGCGGAGCTTGAGGCCACCGACCTGGTGCCGTACCGCACGCTGACCACGCAGGGACCCGTGGCGGTGATGATCGGCCACATGCAGGTGCCCGGGCTGACCGGCAACGACCCGGCCAGCCTGAGTCCCGCCGCGGTCGGGCTGCTGCGCTCGGGCGGCTACGGCGGACCGGGGTTCGGCGGCCTGGTGTTCAGTGACGATCTGTCGTCGATGGGCGCGATCAACCAGCGGTACGGGGTGGCCGAGGCGGTGCTGCGCAGCCTGCAGGCGGGCGTCGACGTCGCGCTTTGGGTCAGCACGGGCGAAGTGCCCGCGGTGCTGGACCGGCTCGAGGCGGCAGTCGCCGCGGGTGAACTGCCGATGGCCGCGGTCGACGGCGCGCTGCAGCGCGTCACGGTGGCCAAGGGCGGCGCCCGCGCCTGCTGAGGCCAATGTTTAGTCTTGAGTAAACGTCTGTTCAGCGAAGGGTGAGGCGGCATGGCCGGTGGTACCAAGCGGTTGCCTCGTGCCGTACGTGAACAGCAGATGCTCGACGCCGCTGTGGAGGTCTTCTCCATCAACGGCTATCACGAGACGTCGATGGACGCGATCGCGGCCAAGGCTGAGATCTCCAAGCCCATGCTCTACCTGTATTACGGGTCCAAGGAGGAGCTCTTCGGGGCCTGCCTGAGCCGTGAGCTGAGCCGCTTCATCGAGGCGGTGCGCGCGGATGTGGATTTCACGCTGCCGCCCCGCGACATGCTGCGCAACACGATCCTGTCGTTCTTGACCTACATCGACGCCAACCGGGCCTCGTGGATCGTGCTGTACACCCAGGCCACCAGTTCGCAGGCGTTCGCGCACACCGTGCGGGAGGGCCGCGAGCGCATCATCGACCTGGTGGCGCGGCTGTTGAGCACGGGCACGCGAAACCCCGAGCCGGACACCGACTTCAACATGATGGCGATCGCGCTGGTGGGTGCGGGCGAGGCCGTGGCCACGCGCGTCAGTGCCGGCGACGTCGATGTGAACGACGCCGTGGAGCTGTTGATCAACCTGTTCTGGCGCGGCCTGAAGGGCAGGCCCGGCGGAGCCGAGCCGGCCGGCGGCGCCGAGTCGGCGGGCGGCACCGAGACTGCTGAGGCTGCGGAGATCTGACCGGAGAATCGCAGTCCCCGCAGTCTCGGGAAACGCCCGCACTCTCGGAGAACCGAGGCAATGCCTCTACAGCGCGCGCACCTCGGCCGTCAGGTGCGGATAGCCCTTCTTGAGGTTGCGCAGCGACAGGTCCCAGCCGTCGGCGACCCGGTCGACGTACAACCCCGCGCTGGCGGGCAGCAGAATCGGCTTGCCGAACTTCACCGAGTACCGCAGCGCGTCGGGCAGCTGGCCTTCGATATTCGCCAGAACGGCTGCAGCGCTGAACATTCCATGTGCGATCGCGGTGGGAAAGCCGAACAGCTTGGCGCCCACCGAGCTCGTGTGGATGGGGTTGTGGTCACCGCTGACCGAGGCGTACCTGCGGATCTGGCCGCCCGTGATGCGCAGGACGCTCTGCGGCGGGGGCAGTTTGGGCTGTTTCTGCGGCGGCGGCTTCGGTTCGTCGGACAGGCTGGTGCGCTGCTGATGCAGGAAGGTCGTCACCTGCTCCCACGCGACGTCGTTTCCGACGCTGATCTCGGTGAGGACGTCGACCAGCAGCCCCTTCCGGTGCTCGCGCATGTTCTCGGCGTGCGCTTTCACCGACACCACATCGGTCACGGCAATCGGCCGGTGCGCCGTGATGTGGTTCTCGACGTGCACCGAACCCATTGCGGCGAAGGGAAAGTCGAAGTTGGTGATCAACGCCATCACGGTCGGGAAGGCCAGCACGAACGGATAGGTGACCGGGACGGTGTCTTTGTAGCGCAGGCCCGTCACGGCAGCATAGGCCGCGACGTTGGCCCGGTCGATCGGCAGATCCGAGACCGTCAGCGTGCGGTCGGGCAGCGTGTCCCCGCGTGAGATGAACGGCAACGCGCCCGCGGCCGCGCGCAGCATGTTGGTCAGCCCGCTGGGCTGCTGCACGGAGGTCATCTCTCACGCCCCCAGCATGGCTTGGCCGCAGACCCGGATCGTATTGCCGGTGACCGCGTTGCTGGCGGGGCTGGCGAAGTAGGCGATCGCCTCGGCGACATCCACGGGTTGGCCACCCTGGAACAGGGAGTTCATCCGCCGGGCCACTTCACGGGTGGCGAACGGGATGGCCTCGGTCATCTTGGTCTCGATGAAGCCCGGCGCCACGGCGTTGATCGTGATGTCCTTCGCGGCGAGTTCGGGTGCCAGGGCCTCGGTCAGGCCGATCATGCCGGCCTTGGTGGCCGCATAGTTGGTCTGCCCGCGGTTGCCTGCGATGCCCGCCATCGACGACAACCCGATCACTCGGCCGCCAGCGCCGATCGTCCCGTTGGCCACGAGTCCCTCGGTGAGTCGCTGCGGCGCAAGGAGATTCACGGCGATGACGGCGTTCCACCGGGCGTCATCCATGTTCGCCAGGAGCTTGTCGCGCGTGATGCCTGCGTTGTTGACCAGGATGTCGGCATGGCCGCCGTTGTGGTCGGAGTAGTGCTCGGCCAGGTGTGCGGCGATGCGGTCGACCGCGTCGTCGGCGGTGACGTCGAGTGCCAGTGCGGTGCCGCCGACCTTCGCCGCCGTCTCGGACAGCGCGTCCGGGGCGCCTTCGGCCGGCGGCATGTCGATGGCGACGACCTTCGCGCCGTCGCGTGCCAACACCTCGGCGATCGTGGCGCCGATGCCACGCGCCGCGCCGGTGACGACTGCGACCTTGCCGTCCAGCGGCCGATCCCAGTCAGCGGGTGGGGTGGCGTCGTCGGCGCCGATGTGGAACACCTGACCGTCGACGTAGGCCGACTTGGCCGACAGCAGGAATCGAAGCGTCGACTCGAGGCCCGTGGCCGCGGGTTTGGCCTGAGGGGACAGGTACACCAGCGATACGGTCGCGCCGTGCTGCATCTCCTTGGCCAGTGAGCGTGTGAAGCCTTCGAGGGCGCGCTGCGCGATGCGCTCGTCGGTGCTGGCGGCCTCCTCCGGGCTGGTGCCGACCACGACGACTCGCCCCGAGGGGCCGACGTTGCGCAACAGCGGGGTGAAGAAATCGTGCAGGGCCTTGAGGCCGGCGGGTGCGGTGATGCCGGTGGCGTCGAACAGCAGCCCCCCGAAGCGGTCGGCCCAACGGCCGCCGAGATTGTCGCCGACGAGGTCGTAATCCGCGGCCAGCGCGGCCCGCATCGGTTCGGCGATGCGGCCCTCCCCGCCGATGAGCAGCGGGCCCGCGAGTGCCGGCTCGCCGGCGCGGTACCGGCGCAGGGTCTCGGGTGAGGGGATGCCCAACTGCTTGGCCAGGAAGGAGCCCGGCGCGGAATGGACCAGCTGGGAGTACAGATCGTTCGGAAGCTTGGGGGCCACGAAAGTCACCTCTCGTCGTTCAGGCACGTGCTGTCGGCTACGAACTTACTGGAGAGTAAGAACAGTGGGTAGTATGGCCTTCACAGGTCCTCAACCTCAAACCGACCAGTACGGAGATACCCGTGGCCACCAGTGCACAATCCAGGTCCCAGGACGACAGTCCCAAGAACCCGGCTGCCCGGCGCCCCGTCGCGGTGCTCGGCGGCAACCGCATCCCATTCGCGCGCTCCGACGGTGCGTACGCCCAAGCCTCCAACCAGGACATGTTCACCGCGGCCCTCGACGGCCTCGTCGAACGTTTCAATCTCACCGGCCAGCGCCTCGACATGGTCATCGGCGGCGCGGTGCTCAAGCACAGCCGCGATTTCAACCTGATGCGCGAGTGTGTGCTCGGCAGCTCGTTGTCGCCGTACACGCCGGCCTTCGACCTTCAGCAGGCCTGCGGCACCGGTCTGCAGGCGACGATCGCGGCGGCCGACGGCATCGCGCTGGGCCGGTACGAGGTCGCCGCGGCCGGCGGCGTCGACACCACCTCGGATGCTCCCATCGCATTCGGCGACGATCTGCGTCGCACCCTGCTCGGGCTCCGGCGCGCCAAGTCCAACCTTGACCGGCTCAAGCTGGTCGGCAGGCTGCCCGCATCCATCGGGGTCCAGATCCCCACCAACGGTGAACCCCGGACCGGGCTCTCGATGGGGGAGCACGCGGCGGTCACCGCCAAGAAGATGGGCATCAAGCGTGTCGATCAGGACGCTCTGGCCGCCGCGAGCCACCGCAATATGGCCGCGGCTTACGACCGGGGCTTCTTCGACGACCTGGTCTCGCCGTTCCTCGGGCTCTACCGCGACGACAACCTGCGGCCCAACTCCTCGCCGGAGAAACTGGCCACACTCAAGCCGGTGTTCGGTGTCCGCAACGGTGACGCGACCATGACCGCGGGCAACTCCACCCCGCTGACCGACGGCGCCTCGGTGGCGCTGCTGGCCAGCCAGGAGTGGGCCGACGCGCACGGCCTGCCGGTGTTGGCGTACTTCGTCGACTCCGAGACCGCCGCGGTGGACTACGTCAGCGGTGCCGACGGCCTGCTGATGGCGCCCACGTACGCGGTTCCCCGGCTGCTGGCCCGGAACGGCCTGACCCTGCAGGACTTCGACTTCTACGAGATCCACGAGGCGTTCGCGTCCGTGGTTCTGGCCACGTTGCAGGCATGGGAGTCGGAGGAGTACTGCAAGGAACGGCTGGGTCTCGACGCCGCGCTCGGGTCGATCGACCGTTCGAAGCTCAACGTCAACGGTTCCTCGCTGGCCGCCGGTCACCCGTTCGCCGCGACCGGAGGCCGGATCGTGGCCCAGATGGCCAAGCAGCTCGCCGAGAAGAGGGCGGACACGGGCGCGCCCGTGCGGGGGCTGATCTCGATCTGCGCCGCAGGTGGGCAGGGCGTGACCGCGATTCTCCAGGCCTGACCACACAGCAGGAAATTCTCCGCGGAGGTTTGTAACGCTTCCGACGGGGTATTCGAAGTACTGGATAGCTCCGTGTTGCCGTCTGACCCCCCGACCCGACGGCAACACGGAGCATCCTCATTGAACGGCGGGAATTGACGCCCGCGTTGAGGTTCACAGGCCGCCGTCGCTGGAGACGTGGGGACTCCAGCGACGGCCCCAAACTTGTTGCGCGCCATCGAGCGCCCAGATGGTCAGATAGGCCAGGCCGAAGAAGGCCGCGACCGCGACCGCGACACCGGTGGACTGCACGTACGCCAGCGGTGAACGCACCCACTCCAGCGTCGCCGCGATGACGGCGTCCGGCCGCGTCACCAGGTCCCACGAGTTCCAGCGCTGGAATCGGCCGATGACCACGCCGACAGCGCACAACCCCACCGACAGGATGGCGGCAAGCCATCCCCAGGGCGTGCCGAAGTCACGTTCGATGCGCTGGTGGACCAGTCGCAGGGACACCACGCCCAGCAGGATCCCGGTCCACGCCGCGAAGCCGTACTGCAGCACGTGGCGCCACAGTTCGACTCCGTTGCCCAGGTGGACGAGGTCGGTGACCAGGTAGGGGGCGTTGGGCAGAAACGCCAGCCAGCCCGCGCCGAGCAGCACCAGCCAGAACCGGTGCCGCACAAGTGCGAATCCGACCGCGCAGGCCATGGGAATCCAGGCCAGGAACAGGTTCCACACCAGGAACCGAGTGGGATAGGTCAGCGGGGCGGCAGGATCGGTGATGCCCAGCAGACAGGTCAACGCCGTGGTGGCGAGCAGGGACAACAGCAGCGCCGCGCGCTGAAGGGTGGCCATGCAGGCGAGTCTGCCAGCGACGCCGGGGCGCCAAGCGCACAAAAAACCGGGCCCCACCATGTGGGACCCGGTTCTTCGTCAGCGGATCAGAACGCGGCTTCGTCGAGTTCCATCACATCGTTGTCGATGTTCTCGATGATGGCGCGGGTGCTGGTGAGCTGCGGCAGGACGTTCTTGGCGAAGAACGCGGCGGCCGCGACCTTGCCGTCGTAGAACGACTTCTCGGCACCGCTGGCGCCGGCGTCGAGCTTCTCGATGGCCACCGCGGCATGACGGGCCAGCAGCCAGCCGACGACCAGGTCGCCGACCGCGAGCAGGAAGCGCACCGAGCCCAGACCGACCTTGTAGATGCTGGCGGCGTCCTCCTGGGCGGCCATCAGGTAGCCGGTGAGCGACGCGGCCATCGCCTGGACGTCCTCGAGAGCGGTCGCCAGCAGCGCGCGCTCAGTCTTGAGACGGCCGTTGCCGGACTCGTTCTTGATGAACTCCGAGATCTCGCCCGCCACGAAGCCCAGCGCCCTGCCCTGGTCCCGGACGATCTTGCGGAAGAAGAAGTCCTGGGCCTGGATCGCGGTGGTGCCCTCGTAGAGGCTGTCGATCTTGGAGTCCCGGATGTACTGCTCGATGGGGTAGTCCTGCAGGAAGCCGGAGCCGCCGAAGGTCTGCAGCGACTCGGTCAGCTTGGCGTAGGCCTGCTCGGAGCCGTAGCCCTTGACGATGGGCAGCAGCAGGTCGTTGACCTTGTGGGCCAGTTCGGCGTCGACACCGTGGACCGCCTCGGCCACCTCGGCGTCCTGGAACGATGCGGTGTAGAGGTACAGCGCGCGCATGCCCTCGGCGTAGGCCTTCTGAGTCATGAGGCTGCGACGCACGTCCGGATGGTGCGTGATGGTGACGCGCGGGGCGGTCTTGTCCGTCATCTGGGTCAGGTCTGCACCCTGGATGCGGCTCTTGGCGTACTCGAGCGCATTGAGGTAGCCGGTCGACAGTGTCGCGATCGCCTTGGTGCCCACCATCATTCGCGCCTGCTCGATGACGTCGAACATCTGCGCGATGCCGTCGTGCACCTCGCCGACGAGCCAGCCCTTGGCGGGGGTGCCGTGCTGGCCGAAGGTCAGCTCACAGGTGGTCGAGACCTTGAGGCCCATCTTGTGCTCGACACCGGTGACGAAGACGCCGTTGCGCTCGCCGAGCTCGCCGGTCTCGAAGTCGAAGTGGAACTTCGGCACGAAGAACAGCGACAGGCCCTTGGTGCCGGGGCCGGCGCCCTCGGGGCGGGCCAGGACCAGATGCATGATGTTCTCGAACAGATCGTCCGAGTCGGCCGAGGTGATGAAGCGCTTGACACCGTCGATGTGCCACGAGCCGTCGGGCTGCTGGACGGCCTTGGTGCGGCCGGCGCCGACGTCGGAACCCGCGTCGGGCTCGGTCAGCACCATCGTGGCGCCCCAGCCGCGCTCGGCGGCCAGCACGGCCCACTTCTTCTGCTCATCGGTGCCGTTGTTGTAGAAGATCTCGGACATGCCCGCACCCATGGCGTACATGTAGGCCGCGGGGTTGGCGCCGAGAATGTGCTCGATCAGGGCCCACTGCGCGGCGCGGGGCACCGGGACGCCGCCGAGCTCCTCGGAGAGGCCGACCTTCTCCCAGCCACCGTCGAACAGTGCACGCATCGACTTCTTGAAGGGCTCCGGCAACGTCACCGAGTGGGTGGCGGGATCGAAGACGGGGGGATTGCGGTCGCCGTCGGCGAACGACTCGGCGATGGGTCCCTCAGCAAGCCGGGCGATCTCATGCAGCATCTCGCGAACGGTGTCTGCGTCGATGTCGCTGAACTTGCCCTGACCGAGAACCCTGTCGACGCCCAGAACCTCGAAGAGGTTGAACTCCTGGTCGCGGACGTTGGACTTGTAGTGGCTCACGTGATTCCTCCTCGATGAGAACTGCCACTTGATCGAGTGCGATCTGCAGGTCTTCGGGTTGGGTACTCCGGTTAAGTTACCCACCAGTAACTCCACCTACTATACCGGCGGGTAACTTAAAATCAAGTCGCCGCCGGCAACGTCCGCCGGGCGACCAACCCACCGGTGGGTTTAACCAGGTCAGGACGTGCGCGATTCCACGTCGCCCCAGGCCAGAGCCGGTTACGGTGATCACATGATCCAGCGCGTTGCGGTGTGGGGCACGGGAAACATGGGTGCTGCGGCGATCAGATCCCTGACCGGTTTTCCAGGGCTGCAACTGGCGGCGGTGATCACCTCATCGGAGGCCAAAGCGGGGCGGGATGCCGCGGAACTAGCGGGCCTGCCCGGGTCCACCGGCGTACTGGCCACCAAGGATCCCGACGAGGCCCTGGCGTCGTGTGACGCGGTCGCCTACATGGCCTCGGGAGACATCCGTCCCGACGATGCCGCCGCCGACGTCGAACGCTGCCTGCGGGCCGGCGCCCACGTCGTCACTCCCGCCCTGTACTCGCTCTACGACCCGGCGTCGGCGCCGGATGAACTGCGCGAGCGCCTCACGGCGGCCTGCCGGGCCGGCGGTGCGTCACTGCTGGTCAGCGGAGTGGATCCGGGATGGGCCAACGATGCGCTCGCGGTCCTGGCCGCAGGCCTGTGCACGCGCATCGACACCATCTGCTGCCAGGAGATCTTCGACTACTCGACGTATGACCAACCGCACGCGGTGCGGGTGCTGTGCGGTTTCGGTGAGCCCATGGACCAGACCCCGATGATGCTGCTGCCGTCGATCCCGACGATGGTGTGGGGCGGCAACGTACGCCTGATCGGCCGGGGCCTGGGGCTGGAGATCGACGACGTCACCGAGGAACTCGAGCGCCTGCCCCTGGAGAGGTCGGTGGACAACGCCATGGGGCACTTCGAGGCCGGCACGCAGGGCGCGTTCTGGGTCAAGGTGATCGGCACTGTCCAGGGCCGACCGCGGGTGATCGTCGAGCACATCACGCGCATCGACCCGGCCTGTGCCCCGGATTGGCCCCATCCCGACGAGGGTGCGGGTGACCACCGCGTCATCGTGCACGGCGATCCTGAGCTGACCATCTCGGTGCGCGCCGACGTGGAGGGCGGCTCCCGTGCCGACGGCGGCAACACCACGGCCACCAACCGCCTGCTCGGCGCGCTCGGATGGCTGGCCCGTCAGCCACCGCGCATCTACGACGGGCTTGAGGTTCCGCTGCGCCACGACCTGCCGCCGCAGGTGCAGGCCACCCGCTGGGCCTGAGCAGCGCCGTTCAGTCGCCCCCGCGGGACACCGAAGCGCCCGGCGACACCGTCTCCTCGGTGGGTGCGTCCTCGACGGTCGGGTCCGGCGGGGCGGGGTCCTCTGGTTTCGCGGCTTCCGCGTCCGGCAGTTGGGCCACGAGGTACTCGGCGAGGCCGCCGATGGTCGGGTAGTCGAACACCGCCGTCGCGTTGATCGTGAACCTGCCGCCGAACTGACTGTGCAGACGGTTGCGGAGTTCGATCGCCATCAGCGAATCGGTTCCCAGGTCCAGGAAACGGCTGGTCGCCGCAGGGGGTTGCGCGAGTCGCAGGAAATTCTGCACCTCGCGTTGCAGGAACTCGGTGACGAACCCCGCGCGCTGCGGCACGGGGATCTCCATGAGCTGTTTGAGAAGCTCACTGTCACCGGTCACCTCGCCTTCGGCGCGCGGCAACACCAGATCGAGAATCGGCGGCCGTGAACTGCCCAGCACCTTTGCGGCACGCTGCCAATTGGCCTTGATGACGGTCGCCTGGCCGGTCCCGTTCGCGACCACCTCGGCGAGCGCGTTGAGCGCCGCAGCCGGATCCAGCGGAATCAGGCCCTGCGCACTGATGTTGGCGGTGGCGGCCTCCGAGGACGCCATGCCGCCCTGGCCCCACGGGCCGAAGTTGATGCCCGTGGCGGGCAGCCCGTTCGCACGCCTGTGGGCCACAAGACCGTCCAGCAGGGCGTTGGCGGTGGCGTAGTTGGCCTGGCCGGGGGAACCGAACAGGCTCGACACCGAGGACGACACGATGAAGTAGTCCAGATCGTCCTCTCTGGTCAACCTGTCGAGGTGAAGCGCGCCGAAAGCTTTGGGAGCCAGCGTCGTTCGGAATCGGTCGAGATCCTGCTGGGACAGCAGAGCGTCATCGAGGACGCCGGCCAGGTGCACCACGCCAGCCAATGGCGGCAACTCCGCGCGGATCCGGTCCAGCAGTGCGGCGACCTCGGTCTCGTCACCGACATCGGCCGACCACACGTGGATGCGGCAGCGGCACCGTTCGGCGATCTCATCGATCACGCTCTGGGCCTGCGCGTCGGGATCGCGCCGGCTGGTCAGCACGATGTCGCCGGCCCCGAGTTGGGCCAGGTGCGACGCCGTGTGCAGTCCGATCGCCCCGAGCCCGCCGGTGATCAGGTGAGTGCGATCAGCCCTGGGCTGCAACGGTTCTGGAATCTGTACGACGATCTTGCCGATATGCCGGGCCTGTTGCATCCGCCGGAACGCGGCCCGCGCCTCGGTCAGCGGGTAGATCTCGGCGGGCAACGGAGTCCACGCCCCCTCGGCCAGGCCCTGGGACACCTCGGTCAACAGCGCGCGAATCCGTTCGGGCTCGCAGATGGTCACGGTGTCCAGGGCGACGATCTCGTAACTGATGTCGGGACGGACTTCGGCCATCTGTTCGGGGGTCCAGATGTCGCGCTTGGCGATCTCCGCGAAACGGCCGTTCTTCGCGGTGGCGCGCACGGTCGCGTCCAGGAAGCCCTCGTTGGTCAGGCTGTTGAGGACGACGTCCACACCCTCCCCATCGGTGTCGGCGAGGATCTGGTCGGCGAAATCCGTGGTGCGCGAGTCGTAGACGTGCTCGACGCCCATGCGGCGCAGCGTCGCACGCTTGAAGGTGCTGGCAGTGGCGAACACCGTGGCACCGCACCGCTGCGCCATCTGGATCGCCGCAAGGCCGACCCCGCCACTGGCGGCATGGATCAGGACTCGGTCACCGGGTCGCACCGCAGCCCAGTCGAAGGCGAGTCGGACCGTCAGTGCCGCGGCCGGGATCGTCGCGGCCTCCACCGCGCTGATGCCGTCCGGGATGGGCGCCAACAGCTGGGCCGGGACGTTGAACCGGCTGGCGAACGCGCCCTGCATGAAGCCGTAGACGCGTTGCCCCACCTCGAGTCCCGTGACGCCGTCGCCCAGCTGCGTGACGACGCCGGCGAAGTCGCCTCCGATCGGACCGGGATCACCTGGGTAGAGGCCGAGCACGTTGAGCACGTCACGGAAGTTCAGGCCCGCGGCCTCCACGCGCACCTGCACGTACCCCTCATCGGGCTGCGGCACATCGGTTTCGGTGAGCCGCAGATTGTCGATCGCGCCCCGTTCGGTGGGTGCCAGCGCGAAGTCGCCCCCACGGGGCACGGAGAGATGTCCGCTGCGCGCCCACGGCAACAGTCGCGACGCCAGCAGTTTCCCCTGCCGCACAGCGAGTTCGGGTTCCTCCGGGGAGGGGCCGGGTGTGGTCAGCAGGGTGGCCAGCGCGTGGACCGCCTCGGGCGTTCCATCGGAGTCGAGGAGCCTGCAGCGCAGCGCCGGTTCCTCATTGATGGTGGTGCGTCCGAAGCCCCACAGCGCGGCCTGCACAGGATCGACGGGCTCGCCCGACTCGCAGGCCACGCCGTGTTCGGTGACGATCCACAGTCCGCCCGGCAGTTTCACCTCGCCGCGCTGCGCGGTGTGCACCGCACTCAGCAGATCGGCGATCTCGGCTTCGAGTCGGGCCGCGGTGTCGGTGCCCGACTCGTCGCCGCGGGCCGGGGTCGCACGCCAGACGACGCCAGAGAACGGCACACCACGCTCGTGAGCCTGCGCCAGGATCTCTCCGAGCGGTTCCGCATCCGGGGTGCGGTCGATCGGGACGCAGCCCGGCACCTCGTCCGCCAGAGCGCCGAACCCGGAGATCAGCCACGTTCCGCCCACCGGCGCGGTCTCGTCGTCTTGCGTCGGCGGCGCAACCTCGTGCCAGCCCAGGGTGTAGAGCAGTCGCGTCGCGTCCCCACCGAGGCCGCGCAGAAGCGCCTCGCGGGGGGCGCGTTTGACGGTGAACTCGCGGATGCCGCCCAGTGGGCGGCCACCCCGGTCGAGGAAGTCGAGATCGAACACCTGTGTCTCACTGTCGAGAGCGCTGGCGTGCCAGCGCGCGCGGCAGTAGAACCGCCGCGGCATCTTCTCCCGCAGCGTGACCTGTCCGTAGCGCAACGGCAGGAACAGATCGTTGACGCCCTGCTCAGCGGCCAGAACCGCCGGGAACGCGGGGAAGGCGACGCCCGTGCACAGGTCCATGAGCACCGGGTGCATGGGCTCGGTGCCCAGTTGTTCGGCAAGTTCGGCGCCGACCAGGATGTCACCGATCGCCTCGCCCTCGCCGAGCCACAGCGATTTCAGTGATCCAGACCAGGTGGGGCCCCAAGCCAATTCGAGGTCGGCGAAGGTCTCGAACAGATCCTGTGGCCGCATGCGCTCGAGACGTTCGATCGCCTCGTCCACCGGATCGTCCTGATCGGATGCCGGTCCGTCGTCGGCTCCGGTGAGCACTGTGCCCTCGGCGTTCAGCGACCAGTCGGCGCCCTGTTCGCCGAACGGGCGGCTGTGCACCTGAAACTTCAGCTCGCCGTCGGTCTGCTGCGGTTGCAGGGTCAGCTGGACCTCACGAGAAGCCTTCTCGGGCAGGATGATCGGCTCATAGAAGAAGACGTCCTTGACTCGGGCCGGGGTGCCGACGGCGGCCAGCGCCATCGCCGCGTAGGTCGCTCCGGGCACGACCACAGTGCCGTAGATGACGTGGTCACTCAGCCAGGGCTGCGACTTGACGGACAACCGGCTGGTGTAGACGGTGTCGCCGGAGGAGAGCTCGATGGCGCTGCCCAGGAGTCCGGACGACGCCGCACCAGCGCCACTGGCGGTGAACCCGGATGTCTTGGGCCAGAAGCTGCGCCGCTGGAACGGGTAGGTGGGCAGGTCCACGGTGCGCCGTGCGTGACGATGCAGAGCGGTGAAGTCGGGCCGGTGGCCGCCGACGTAGGCGGCGGCGAGTGCGTCGGCGATCTGGCGACGGTCGCCGACCCCCTTGCGAAGCGACACCACGGCCCGCGGCGGCGCCAGGTGTTCCGGCCACACCTGTACCGCGGCGCCGGTCAGCACCGGTTGCGGGCCGATCTCCATCAGGATTGAGCATCCCAGCGCGGCCGCGGTGCGCACGCTCTCGGCGAACTGCACGGGCTGGCGGGAATGCCGTCGCCAGTAGTTCGCATCCAGTGGCGTCTGGGCCGTCAACACGGCGCCGGTGCGGTTGCAGACCAAGGGCAGCGTTGGGGCCGAGTACTCCAACTGTGCTGCGTACGCCTCGAACTCGTCGAGGACGGGTTCCAGCAGTTCCGAATGGAAGGCGTGGCTGGTGTCAAGCCAGGTGCAGCGGACGGCCTGTTCCCCGAACCGTTCGAAGATCTGCTCCAGGTCGGCACCGGGACCCGACAGCACCGTGTTGGGACCGTTGTAGGCCGCGACCGACACGCGCGGGAAATCGCCGGCGACCTGCTCGACGTGCTTGGGGTCGGCGAACACCGCCACCATCCGGCCACCGTCGGGCAGGCTGCCGAACATCCTGCCGCGCTCGGCCATCAGGCGGGCACCGTCTTCGAGGCTGAAGACCCCGGCCACGCAGGCGGCGGCGTACTGGCCGACGCTGTGCCCCAGCACCACGTCGGGTTCGATGCCCCAGGACTGCCACAGCCGGGCCAGGCCCATCTCCACGGCGAAGAGCGCGGGCTGGGCAAATGACGTGTGCCGCAGCATCTCCCCGACGTCGCGGTCGTCGCTGAACAGAACGTCGAGCAGCGGTCGGGCCATGATGTTGGCCACCGCGTCGGCGCACTGGGTCACGGTGTCGGCGAAAACCGGTTCGGAGGCGAACAGCTCACGCGCCATCCCGGGGTACTGGCTGCCCTGCCCGGTGAACAGCCATGCGGTCGTCGGGCGGTGCATGTGTTCACCGCGCAGCACGCCCGGGCGGGTGCGACCTTCGGCCAGGTCTGTCAGGCCCGTGCGCGCCGAGGCGACCGAGTCCACGACCAGTGCGCCCCGATGCTCGAAATGCGAACGGCCAGCCCCGGCCGTCAGGCAGACCTCCGCGATGTCGGCGTCCGGGTGAGCGCCCAGCCACGTGTCGTAGCGCTGTGCCAGCGCGACGAGGGCCTCGGGTGAACGTGCCGACAGTGCAAGCACATTGACAGGCCGGTCGGCATCGGCCGGTTCCTCGCCGGTGGCGGTCGCCGGTGCCGGCGGTTCCTCGACGAGCACATGCGCGTTCGTGCCGGTGAACCCGAACGAGCTCACACCCGCGCGCCGGGGCCTGCCGTTGGTCTCCCACGGGGTCGCCTCGTCCACGACGCGCACGGGAAGCGAATCCCACGGGATGTGCGGTGACGGCTTGTCGAAGTGCAGGCTCTGGGGCAGCAGCCCGTGTTGAAGCGACAGCACGACCTTGATCAACCCCGCTGCGCCGGAGGCGGACTCGAGGTGTCCGATGTTGGTCTTCACCGATCCCATCAGCAGCGGGCGGTCGGCGTCTCGAGACGTGCCGTAGGCGGCCGCGGCGGCCTGGACCTCGATGGGATCACCCAGGGGAGTGCCTGTCCCGTGCGCCTCCAGATAGTCGACATCTCCGCCGGACAGCCCGGCGCGGGCGAGCACGGTTTCGATGAGACGTTGCTGTGCACCGCCGTTGGGCACCGTCAGCCCGCTGGACGCGCCGTCCTGGTTCACCGCGCTGCTGGGAATCACCGCGCAGACTCGGTCGCCGTCGCGCTGGGCGTCGCTGAGTCTCTTGAGCACCAGGACGCCGCACCCCTCGCTTCGGACATAGCCGTCGGCCGAGGCGTCGAACGTCTTGCACCGTCCGACCGGGGACAGCATCCTGGCGCGCGAGGCCGCGACCACGGTGACCGGGCTCAGCAGGACGTTCACGCCGCCCGCCACCGCGAGATCGCAGTCCCCGGAATGCAGTGCCTGGCAGGCCTGATGGACGGCCACCAACGCCGAACTGCATGCGGTGTCGACAGCCACGGCCGGTCCTTCGAGGCCCAGCGCGAAGGCGACCCGACCAGAGATGGCGTTGAGCGCGTTTCCGGTGATGAAGTGGGGCTCGATCTTGTCGATCGACTCCGCTGACAGCAGATGCGCGTACTCGTTGGCGGCCACGCCGGTGAAGACTCCGGTTCGGCTGCCCCGCAGTGCGGACGGCGCGTACCCCGCGCGTTCGAGACCCTCCCACACCGTTTCGAGCATCAGCCGCTGCTGTGGCTCGATCCAGACCGCCTCCCTCGGCGATATGCCGAAGAACTCTGGATCGAATCCGTCGATCCCGTCGAGGAATCCGCCGAAACGGGTGTAGGTCTTGCCCGCAACGTCGGGATCAGGGTCATAGAACTCATCGATGTCGAATCGATCCTCGGGGATCTCTCGGATCGCATCGACACCGCCGGAGAGAACGTCCCAGAACGCCTCGGGATCGGGTGCGCCCGGAAAGCGGCACGAGACCGCGACGATCGCGATCGGTTCATCCGTGCGTGTCGTGGCCGCGACTGCCCGCGAGGCCGAATCGGATGTCTGCTCACTGAGTTCGAGCACCTCGCCGAGCAGGTAGTCGACCGCGTCGGACAGGCGGGGATGATCCATCACCAGGGTGATCGGTATCTCATGGCCGATTCCCTGTTCGATGCGGCGCCGGAGTTCAACGGCCATCAGGGAATCCATGCCGAGGTCGAAGAAACCCGCGTCCTCGCGAATCTCTGCGACGTCGAGACGCGTCACCTCGGCCACCGCACCGCGCAGGTGATCGGTCAGGATCCGGCTGCGCTGCTGAACCGGCGCCTTCGTGAGCCGTTCCACCAACGGTGTCCTGCCGGACGCGGCGCCGGGCGACGCCGCGCTGATCAGGTTGGCCGGCAGTTCACTCTCCAGTTCGGACAGCAGCGCTCGCCGACCCGCCTGCTGATAGAGCGGCAGGAACCGCGCCCAGTCGATGCGTGCCACGACTCCCTGTGCCGCAGAGGCCGTGACGACGTCGGCCAGGCCGGCCAGCGCGTCGGCGGGGGAGAGCGTCTTGACGCCCCGCTGATCCAGGCGCGCCCGGGATTCGGCGTCGGCCATGCCGGCAGACCAGGGACCGAAGTTGACGCTGACGCCTCCCCGCTCCCGCAGTCGCCAGGCCAGCCCGTCGAGGAATGCGTTGGCGGCCGCGTAGGAGGTCTGGCCGAAGCTTCCCCACACCGAGGCGATCGAGGACGTGCTGATGAAGAAGTCAAGCTGCAGGTCGGCGGTGGCCTCGGCTAGATACCAAGCGCCCCAAACCTTCCCGGCGAAGATTCGGTCAAGCTCTGCGGAGTCGGACTCAGTCAGCGGCGTTGCTCCGAGTTCGCCCGCCGCGTGGACGACCCCCGCCAGTGGGGGAAGGCCGGCGATCTCCGTGCTCATCAGGCGCGCGACATCGTGCACATCGGCGACATCGGCGGCGACGACCCTGATGTCGCAGCCGTGCAGATCACGCAGTGTCTCGATACGCGCCCGTGCTGAGTCACCGGGTCCCCGCCGGCCGGTCAGCACCAGGTGTCCGGCACCGTGTGCGGCCAGGTGTCCCGCGATCTCCAGCCCGATGGCTCCGAGTCCACCCGTCACCAGGTAGGTCGCGTCCGAACGCAGTTCCAGTGGCCTGCCGCTCGGCGGGTCGGCCCGCCGGATCAGTCTGGGCGCGAGGACCGCCTGATCGCGTAGTGCGATCTGGTCCTCCCTGATGTCGGAGCCGTGCGATGTCGTCACCTGGTTGAGCAGTTCGGACCACTCGGCACCGGCGTCGCCGCCCACCGAAAGGTCGGCCAGGCCGCCCCACAGCTGCGGAAGCTCAAGGGCGGCCGCGCGTCCGAATCCCCACAGGCAGCTCTGTTCCGGGGCCACGGAGTCGGTGTCGGTGACGTGTTGCGCACCGCGGGTCACCAGCCAGATGGGCGCCCGCAGCTGAGCCGCGGCCGCGGCACGGAAGAGCCTGCGGGTTCCGCTCAGGACCTGGTGCTGCATCCGCAGCAGCGAGCGCATCGACGGTGGGCGGTCCGCGTCCAGGTCGGTGTCGAGGGCCGCGACGTTCAGGATGTGCAGTGCGGATCCGTCGACCGCGAATGCGCGCAGTTCGTCGGTGAGGCGGGCCTCGTCGTCTTCGGACATCGGCAACTCGACGATCCGATGCGGAATCCCGCGTGCCGTCACCAGGTCGACCAGCGGCGAAACGGCGCCGGTGCCGTCGCCGACCAGCAGGAGGGCAGCGGACTCGGCATCGCGAATCGGCGAGGAATCGATTGTCCGCCAGATGATCTCGTATCGATCGTTGGCGATTGAGGCAGTACCGCGCTGCCGATTGTGTTGGGTGGCCAGCCTGCTCAACACCTCGAGGGTGTGCGGGTCCTCCTGTGAGGCGCCGAGGAGGTCGGCGAGTTCCTCGATGCGACCGTCCTCGAGGAGCCCGAGAGTCTGGGTCCGGGGCGCGGCGACATTCTGCTGCTGGTTGGGCTGCTCCCGACTGTCCCGATACCAGTACTGGCGGTGCTCGAAGGGGTAGGTGGGCAGGTCGAGCTTGCGCGCGTGGCGTCGGCGAAGAGCGCCGAAGTCGGGAAGGTGGCCCAGGACATACGCGTCGGCGACGGCTTCGGTGATCTGCCGCTGGTCTTCGGCGTTGGGGCGCAGTGAGGCGATCACCCGCGGTGCGGTGGACGGGTCCGGCCACGCCCCGAGCGCTGCCGCGGTGAGAACGGGGCGGGGGCCGATCTCGACGAGTAGGCGGCAGTTCAGATCGGCGAGGGTGCGCACACTCTTGGCGAACTCCACCGGTTGGCGGGCGTGCCTGCGCCAGTAGCTGCCGTCGAGCTTGGCGCTCCTTCCGAGCGCGACACCGGTGCGATTGTCGATCAGGATGCGCTGCGGTGCAGCGAATGTGAATCGTTGTGCATAGGCCTCGAACTCGTCGAGGATCGGGTCCAGCAGGGCGGAATGGAAGGCGTGGCTGGTCTCGAGCCAGTCACACCGCACGCCCTCGGCGGTCAGTGTGGCCACCGCTCGTTCGAGATCCGCTGCGGGGCCGGACAATACGGTGTTGGCGCCGTTGTAGGCGGCCACCGACAGGCTGGGGAACTCGTCGGTCACACTCTCGGCGCGCTCGGCCGTGGTGAACACCGCGACCATGCGGCCGCCCGGGGGCAGGCTGCCGAACAGGCGCCCGCGTTCGGCCATCAGGAGTGCGCCGTCGGTGAGGCTGATCATGCCGGCAACACACGCCGCCGCGTACTGGCCGACGCTGTGGCCCAGGACCACATCGGGTTCGAACCCCCAGGACTGCCACAGCCGGGCCAGGCCCATCTCCACGGCGAACAGTGCCGGCTGGGCGTAGGACGTCTGGCGCAGCGTCTCGTCACCGTCGGGACTGTCAACGGCGAAGATCACGTCAAGCAGCGGCCTGTCCAGAACATCGGCAACCGCGGCGGCGCAACTGGTCAGGGTCTCGGCGAAGACGGGTTCAGCGTCGAACAGTTCGCGCGCCATGCCCGGGTACTGGCTGCCCTGACCGGTGAACAGCCACGCGGTCTTCGGAGGCTCATGCGACTGCCCCCGGACCAGGCCCGGTGCGGGGCGGTCGTCGGCGAGGGCGCCCAGCAGTTCGACGGCCGCGTCCCTCGACTTGACCACCAGCGCGGCCCGGTGCTCGAGGTGCGCTCGCGCGGTGCCCGCGGTGACGCACACGTCGGCGAGTGCGGCCTCCGGGTGCGCGGTCAACCAGTCGCGGTAGCGGCCGGCGACCTCGGCCAGGGCCGTGGGTGTGTGCGCGGACAACGGCAGAATGTTGAACCGGTCGTCCGACGGCTCCTCGTCGGGAACCCGTGCGCCGGCCGGCTCGGGTGCCTCTTCGAGGATGACGTGCGCGTTGGTCCCGGCGAACCCGAACGAGCTGACACCGGCGATGCGGGGCTTTCCGTTGCGCTGCCAGGGCCGGGACTCGGTGAGGACCTCCACCGCCAATCGGTCCCACGGAATGTGCGGTGAGGGCCGTTCGAAGTTGAGGTGCTTGGGCAGCGTCTCGTGCTCGAGCGACAGGACGACCTTGAGGACGCCCGCGATGCCGGCCGCCGCCTCCAGGTGTCCGATGTTGGTCTTCGCCGAACCGATCAACAGCGGCCTGTCGGGCGCTCGTCCGGCGCCGAGCGCCGCACCGGCGGCCTGCGCCTCGATCGGGTCGCCCAGCGATGTGCCGGTGCCGTGGGCTTCGAGGTAGTCGACGTCGCTCGGCTTGAGGCCGGAACGCCGGAGCGCATCGGCGATCACCCGCTGTTGGGCGACGCCGTTGGGCACCGTCAACCCGCCCGAGGCGCCGTCCTGGTTGACCGCGCTGCCGCGGATCACCGCGCGGATCCGGTCACCGTCGGAGATCGCATCCTCGAGGCGCTTGATGACGACGACACCGCAGCCCTCACCACGCACGTAGCCGTCGGCCGCGGCGTCGAAGGTCTTGCACCGGCCGTCCGGCGCGAGCATATGAGCGCTGGAGAAGGTGATCATCGTGGCTGGGGTGAGCAGGACGTTCGCACCGCCGGCCAGCGCCAGGTCGCACTCGCCCAGCTGCAGTGCCTGGCAAGCCTGGTGAATCGCCACCAGCGACGAACTGCAGGCCGTGTCGACGGCGACCGCGGGCCCCTGGAGTCCGAGGCGGTGGCTGATTCTGCCCGCCGCGGCGGCATTCGACGTGCCGATGGCCATGTAGGCCTCGATCTCGGGGTACGTCAGCTCATCGGAGGCCATGCCGAGGTAGTCGTGGGTGGCCAGGCCGACGAACACGCCGGTGTTGGTGCCTGCCAACGCCGTCGGCGCGGTTCCCGAGTGCTCCACCGCGCGCCACGCCGTCTCCAGCAGCAGCCGGTGCTGGGGGTCCAGGAGCCTGACCTCGCGGGTCGACATCCCGAAGAACGGCGCGTCGAAACCCGTCGGGTCATCGACGAAACCCGCGCGACGTGTGACGACCTTCCCGGGTGTACCCGGTTCCGGATCGAAGAACTCGTCGACGTTCCAGCGGTCGGCAGGCACCTCCGATATCGCATCGCGGCCGTCGCGGAGCAGGTCCCAGAACGCATCGGCGTCCTGCGCTCCGGGCAATCGTGCTGCGTAACCGATGATCGCGAAGCGTGGCGCTTGCTGGATTTGACGGTGCGTGGATTCCATGTCGGCGCCCTCCCTTGCAGTCGGCTATCCAAACGTAAAGCTGTGGAAAGTGCTGACGGCGTCGAAAACGAACCTCTCCGTCGCCCACTATGGCATTGTCGGCACCGGTATGCGCGGTTCTGCTCCGGATCGGTTCCGGTTCTGCCCCGCAAAAAACGGCCGGCGCTGGGCGATCACGGCCGAACCGAGCTATGTTCATTCGGCAGGCCTGTGTCGGGGGGGACGCGCAGGCCGCCTGGGAGTGTGTGAGAGGACCGGACGGGTGCGGATCGGCAGGATAACGGTTGGCCCACTTGGCGAATGGGCTTTGAAGCCGGGTTCGGTGACCTCATGGCACCCGACGGCCGAGTCGGTGGAGAAGGCCCTTCGGGCACCGTTGAGTTCGGTGCCCGTCAGCTACATGCAGGGGCAGCACCTTCGCAACTATGCGGAGCGCACAGGTGCCGGCCTGAACTTCTCGCGTCAGATCATCGCCAGCTGTGAAGTGCGTGGCCAGTGTGACATCTCCGCCATGGATGACGCCGTGAACACCTACCTGCGAAGGCATGACACTTTCCGAAGCTGGTTCGAGCACACGGATGACGGAAAGTTTGCCAGACGTGCACTCGAGGACCCCGCCGACATCGAGTTCGCGCCGGTCAACCATGGAAACATGACCATCGAGGAGATCCTTGCTCACGTCGTCGCCATACCGAGTCCTTTGGAGTGGGGATGTTTCACCTTTGGAGTGATTCAGAACGAGGACAACTTCACGTTCTTCGCGGCCATGGATCACGTTCACGGTGATGCCACGCTGATCGGCACCACGATGATGGAGGCCAACGGGATGTACTCGGCCTTGAGCGGCAGCGGTCTGGCGCTTGAGCTTCCGGAGGCCGGCAGCTTCGACGAGTTCTGTGTCCGCGAGCGTGAGCGCACCTCGGAGATGACGCTGGACTCCCCCGAGGTGCGCGCGTGGATTGAATTTGCCGAGAACAACAATGGCGGATTTCCGGAGTTCCCACTGCCGCTCGGCGACCCGGCGAAGTCGACCAGCAGCGATATGACCACCGAAGTCCTGATGGACCCCGGACAGACCGAACGGTTCGAGCAGGCGTGCACCGGGGCCGGTGCGCGCTTCGTGGGTGGTCTGTTCGCGTGCCTCGCCCAGGTGGAGCATGAACTGACCGGGGCGCTGACCTATTACGGTTTGACGCCGAGGGATTCACGCAACGCCACCGACAACTTCATGACCCAGGGCTGGTTCACGGGCCTGATCCCGATCACCGTCCCCATCGGGGCGGCGTCGTTCGGCGAGGCCGCGTGGTCGGCGCAGACATCGTTCGACTCGAATCTGAACATGGCCAAGGTGCCGTATTACCGGGTGCTGGAACTCGCGCCGTGGTTGAACTGGCCACAGCCGAACTTCCCGGTCTCGAACTTCTTTCACGGAGGTGCGGCGCCCTTGAATGCCGTCCTGGCGGCGGCGGAGATGGGGCTTGCGGAGAACATCGGCATCTATCCGGACGGCCGGTTCTCCTGCCAGCTCACGATCTACATCTTCCGATACGGCGAGGGTACGACGATGGCGATCATGCACCCCGACAATGACATCGCCCGTAAATCGGCGGCCCGCTATATGGCGGCGATGAAGTCCGTGTCTGTACAGGTCGCCGACAGTGGGCACTGGGGGCGCGTCGCGTAGCGCGATGTGAGGGTGAGGGCGATATGCGACGGCTGGCCGATGTGGTGGTGCGGTGGCCCCTGGTGGTCATCGGGATCTGGCTTGCCCTGGCCGTCGCCCTGCCGCTGACATTTCCCTCGCTGGGCGAGATGGCCCAGAAGCATCCCCTCCAGATCCTGCCCACCGACGCGCCCTCGAGTGTCGCGGCGGCGAAGATGTCCGAGGCGTTTCAGGAATCGGGCAACGACGACCTGATGTTGATCGCGCTGATCAACGAGAACGGTCTGGGACCCGACGACGAGGCCGTCTACCGCAAACTCGTGTCAGTCCTGCGTGACGACGTCAGCAACGTTGTGTCAGTTCAGGATTTCGTCAGTACGCCGCAACTTCGGCCCTTCCTGACGAGCGAGGACAAGACGACGTGGGTGCTGCCGGTCAGCCTTGAGGGGGAGTTGGGCACACCGCGGGCCTTCGAGTCCTTCAACCGGGTTTCAGATCTGGTTGAACGTCATTCGCCGGACCCTCCGCTGCGGGTGTACATCACCGGACCCGCCGCGACGGTCGCTGACCTCACGGTGGCCGGTGAGAAGGACCGGCTGCCCATCGAGATCGCCATCGCGGTCCTGGTCCTCGGCGTGCTTCTGCTGGTGTACCGCAGCGCGGTCACGATGCTGCTGCCGTTGGTGACGATCGGCGCGTCGCTGGTGATCGCGCAGGCCGCGGCGGCGGGTTTCTCGCAGCTGACCGGGGCGGGAGTCTCCAATCAGTCGATCGTCTTTCTGAGCGCGATCATGGCGGGCGCCGGGACCGACTATGCGGTCTTCATGATCAGCCGCTACCACGATTACCTGCGGTCGGGTCGCGACTACGACGAGGCGGTCAAGGCCGCGATGGTCTCGATCGGCAAGGTGATCGCCGCGTCCGCGACCACGGTCGGCCTGACGTTCCTGCTGTTGAGCTTCGCCAAGATGGGCGTGTTCAGGACGGTCGGGGTGACGGCGTCGATCGGGATCTTCGTCGCGTTCGTGGCCGGCATGACCCTGCTGCCGGCCATTCTGGTGCTCGCCGGGCCACGGGGATGGGTCAAGCCGAGGCGCGAACTGACCGCCCGGTTCTGGCGGCAGTCCGGCATCCGCATCGTCCGCAGACCCGTCACGCATCTGGTCGGCAGCCTGCTCGTCTTGGCCCTGCTGGCCAGCTTCGCGACCTTCGCGAACTACAACTACGACGACCGCAAGGTCGTCCCCGCCTCGGCGTCGAGTTCGGTCGGCTACGCGGCGGTGGAGCGCCACTTCCCGATCGCGCAGTCCATCCCCGAGTACATCCTGATCCAGTCGCCTCACGACCTTCGCTCCCCGCGCGCCCTCGCCGACCTGGAACAGCTGGCCTCGCGTGTCGCGCAACTGCCTGATGTCGGCCTGGTCAGCGGCGTGACCCGGCCGCTCGGCGAGGTGCCACCGGAGTTTCGGGCCACGTATCAGGCGGGCCTGGTCGGCGACCGATTGGCGGACGGCTCGGCCCAGATCGGTCAGCGCTCAGGTGACCTCAACCGTCTGTCGGAGGGTGCCGCCACTCTGGCCGACAGCCTCGCTGACGTGCGCAGGCAGGTGAATCAGATCGTGCCCAGCATCCAGGGGTTGGTGGACACGTTCTCGTCGGTGCGCACCGAGTACGGGGGCGACAAGCTGGTGCGGGACGTCGAGACCGCGGCCAAGCTGGTCGCCAGCATCAACGCGCTCGGCAACGCGATGGGCGTCAACTTCCGAGCGGTCAAGGACATGTTCGGCTGGATCGGCCCGGTCCTGGCGGCACTGCAGAACAACCAGGTCTGCGATGCCAACCCCTCGTGCGCCGACACCCGCATCCAGTTCCAGAAGCTCGTCGACGCGCGCAACGACGGGCAGCTCGACGAGATCAACAATCTGGCTCAGCAGCTTCAAGGCGTCGAGGACCGGCAGACTCTCAACACCGCGGTGAACCGGCTCAACGCCGCCATGGCCAGCGTCGCCAAGGCCGTGAAGGCCATGGGGCTGGACCGTCCCGGCGGCCCGCAGGCGGGTCTGGCGCAGCTGCAGCAGGGCGCCAACCGACTGGCAGGTGGCAGCCGGGAGGTGGCCGGCGGGGTGGAGGAACTGGTCAAGCAGGTCAAGGTGATCGCCGAGGGGCTCAACGAGGCGTCGACGTTCCTGTTGACCATGCGGACCAACGCCGCGGACCCTGCGCAGGCGGGGTTCAACATTCCCGCCGAAGTGCTGAACTTTCCGGACTTCAAGAAGGCCGCTGCGGCCTATGTCTCACCGGATGGTCACTCGGTGCGCTATCTGGTGCAGACCAAGCTCAACCCGTTCAGCTCCGAGGCGATGGATCAGGTCAACCAGATCGGTGATGTCGCCCGCGGCGCCCAGCCGAACACGTCGCTGTCGGACGCCACGATCTCGATGGGCGGTTTCCCCGTCGCGCTGCGGGACACCCGGGACTACTACCAGCGGGACATCCGGTTCATCATCGCCGCAACCCTGATCGTCGTGCTGCTGACGCTGATGGTGCTGCTGCGGACGGTGGTCGCACCGCTGTATCTGGTCGGGTCGGTGGTGGTGTCGTACTTCGCCGCCATCGGCATCGGCGTGCTGACCTTCCAAGTCCTGCTCGGTCAGCAGTTGCACTGGAGCGTGCCTCCGTTGGCGTTTGTGGTGCTGGTGGCGGTGGGCGCCGACTACAACATGCTGTTCGTGTCGCGAATGCGTGACGAATCGCCGCACAGCGTCCGGTTCGGGGTCATCCGCACGCTGAGTTCGACGGGCGGAGTGATCACCGCGGCCGGCCTGATCTTCGCGGCGTCGATGGCCGGCCTGTTGTTCTCCAGCATCGGCATCGTGGTCCAGGGCGGATTCGTGATCGGCGTGGGAATCCTGTTGGACACCTTCGTGGTCCGAACCATCACGGTGCCCGCCATCGCGACTCTGGTCGGGCGCGCGAACTGGTGGCCGTCGCGGTTCGGGCCGCAGCAACCGAAGCCGAGGGCGCCCGCCGAGGTGAGCGGGTAGCAGTCCGGCCAGCGCCCCCCAGCGATGTGTGTGAAACTACGAGACGAAAGCGACAGTGGTGAGCAATGCAGATGGTGCAGCCCTTCGCGGGGCCGTCGCTCCCGGGACCCCGGAGGTCACGCTGAATCAGTTCGCGCCGACGTCGTCTGCATCGATTCTGTCGATGCTGCACGGTCGCGCCAGTCTCCGGCCCCACGACGTCGCCTACACCTACACCGACTACGACCACGATCCGGCGGGTGTCGCCGAGACCGTCACGTGGTCGCAGCTGGCGCGCCGGGCCTCGAACGTCGCGCGTGAGATCGGTCGGTACGGGTCGGTCGGTGACCGGGCGCTGATTCTGGCGCCACAGGGTCTCGACTACATCCTGGCGTTTCTGGGCGCCATGCAGGCCGGACTCATCGCCGTCCCGCTCCCGCTCCCGCACCGGGGCTCGAATCACGACCGCGTGGACGCGGTCCTCGCCGACACCGAGCCCGCGGTCGTCCTGACGACGTCCGCGGCCTCGGCTGACGTGGCCGACGTCGTGGCCGCGGTCCGGCTGGACAGGGCGCCCAAGATCGTGGAGATCGATTCGCTGCACCTCGACGACGAGAACGGGCTGGACCTGGCGCCGACCGATCTGCCGAGCATCGCCTACCTCCAGTACAGCTCCGGGTCCACCCGGGCTCCCACCGGCGTGATGGTGTCGCACCGCAATCTGACGGCGAACTTCGATCAATTGATGCGCAGCTTCTTCGCCGACGTTCGTCTGCCCCCGGATGCCACCCTTGTGTCGTGGCTGCCGTTCTATCACGACATGGGTCTGGTGCTCGGAGTCTGCGCGCCGATCCTGTGCGGACATCGTGCGGAGCTGACGAGTCCCGTTGCGTTCCTTGAGAAGCCGTCCCGGTGGGTGCGCGCACTGGCCGAGAATCCGCACGCGTGGTCGTCGGCGCCCAACTTCGCGTTCGACCTCGCCGCACGCAAGACCAGCGACGACGACCTGGCCGGACTCGACCTGGGTGGTGTCGTGGGCATCATCAGCGGCGCCGAGCGCGTCGAACCTGCCACACTGCACCGCTTCGTCGATCGGTTCGCGCACTTCAACTTCGCCGATCACATGATGCGTCCGGCCTACGGTCTGGCCGAGGCCACGGTCTTCGTGACGGCGGGCACCTGGAACGAGGCATCGCCTGCGGGTCACTTCGACGCCGAGGAACTGGGAGCCGGCCGCGTGCGGCCATGTTCGCCCGGTAAGGGCACGGCGTTGGTGAGATACCGCGTGCCGCAGTCGCCCTCGGTGCGGATCGTCGACAGCGAGACGCGCCGCCTGTGCTCGCCCGGCGTCATCGGAGAGATCTGGGTGCACGGCGAGAACGTCGCCGAAGGCTACTGGGGTAAGCCGTCGACGGACCACAGCACCTTCGGTGCAACACTGGTCGAGCCGTCGCCCGGGACGCCGGACGGACCGTGGCTGCGCACCGGTGACCTCGGATTCATCCACGACGACGAACTGTTCGTCGTCGGCCGCATCAAGGACCTGCTGATCATCCGGGGCCGCAATCACTATCCCGAGGACATCGAGGCGACCGTGCAGGAGATCACCCGCGGACGGGTCGCGGCCATCTCGGTTCCCGTGCGCAGCACTGAGGAGTTGGTGACCGTCGTGGAGGTCAAGGGGTCGACCGATCTCGACGACGAGGCGATCCGTCGGCTCAGTGCGGTGAAGAGCGACGTCACCGCAGCGATCGCCAACGCGCACGGGTTGAGCGTCGCCGATCTCGTCCTGGTCCCCTCCGGGTCGATTCCGACGACGACGAGCGGCAAGATCCGCCGCGCCGCCTGCACTGTCCAATATCAACGGGAACAGTTCGTCCGGTTGGACGCATGAGCCGGAGTAGGGTTCGCAGTGCAGCCGAGCAGGGCGGGGAGGGTGCGTAGCCAGTGAGACGACTACTCGCGGTCGGCGCGACGCTGACCACCATCGGCGTCGTCGGGTGTCTGGGCCTCGGGCCCGCGGCGGCCGACGATCAGACGCCGGTGGTGCCACCGACCCCCGGCCCCGCCGAGGGGCCGCCCCCGCTGGGCACCCCCGGCCGGGCTTACGCCCTGGGCGGTGCGCACGTGCTGGGCATCCCGTACGACGAATACATCATGCGTACGGGTGCGGACTGGTTCCCCGGACTGGACCGGCAGATCGTCGACTACCCCGCCGGCCAGGTGCAGGGGCACACGCTGGAGCGGTTGTTCCCGGGTATCGGCCAACTCGAACGTTTCTTCCCGGGCATCGGCATCGACGGACCCAGTGTCGGGGAGTCGGTCGACGAGGGGACCCCGAACGTCATCAACGCGGTTCGGGCCGGCGGCAGGGGCACCGCGATCGGACTGTCCGAGGGTGCGATGGTCCTCAACGATGTGCAGGCCAAGCTCGCCTACGATCCGGCGGCCCCACCACCCGATGAGTTGAGCTTCGCGATGTACGGCGATCCGGTGGCCCGGCACGCCTTCGGCGAGAGCTTCCTGACCCAGATGTTCCCCGTCGGCAGTGTCGTCCCCTCGCTGGACTACCGCATTCCACCGCCGGTGGAGAGCCAGTACGACACATACCAATTCGTTTCGGCGTATGACAGCATCGCCGACTGGCCGGATCGGCCCGACAACTGGATCTCGGTGGCCAACGCAATCGTCGGCCTGGCGACCGGTCACACCGCCGTGGCCTTCACGAACCCCAGCATGGTGCCGCCGCAGAACATCCGGACCACCGTCAACTCCCGGGGCGCGAAGACCACGACGTTCATGATCCCCGAGGAGCATCTGCCGCTGGTGATGCCGTTCAAGTACCTCGGATTACCCAAGGACACACTGATCAAGCTCGACGCGGTGCTGATGCCCTACGTCGATGCCGGCTACTCCCGCAACGATGATCCGCTGACCGCGCCCGTCACGGTCGATCCGGTGAACGGCTATGACCCCGCGGCGGTCACCGCACCCGCGACGCAGGCCGCCTTCGGTGGCGGCGCCGACCCCGTGTCGCAGCTGTTGGCCGGGCTTCAGTACGTGTTGAACAACCGGCCCCAGCCCTGATCATCGCTGCAGGCCGACGACTCCGACCGCGATCAGGACGCAGCCGACCGTGGCCAGCAGAACGAACACTCCCCGCCGGCCCTGGGACCGCAGCCAGTCATAGAACGCCGACAACGCGGTGCGGGTGCGCTCGGGTGCGATCAGGTAGCACAGCAGCGGAATCTCGATGAGTGCGAAGGCGACCACGTTGAACGCGATCAAGGCTCCGAGTTGGGTCGTCGCCGCGGCCCCGGAGGCGACGATGAGTGCGAGCGCGGCGAGGTAGTCGACGGACGGCAGGGCGATCCCCAGACCGGCGATGCCTGCAGTCCAGAGGGAGCTGCCCGTCAACAGCCGTCGCGCGCGCGCCGTGACGGGTCCGAGCATGCGCATCAGCCGGTCCTGTGGCCCGTCGTCTCGGCCTCCGCCGAGAACACCCGCCGCGACCAGGACCGCATTGACCAGGATGAGGGCGCCGATGACGATCTGGACCCGGGGCAGCGTGAAATGCGCCGACCCGAGGGCGGGTCGCAGCGCGAACAACACGACCACGCCCACGGCGGTTCCCATCAGGAAGCCGCCGAGAAGGAATGTCAGGAGCTGCAGGGCCGGCTGCGGTCGGTTGATCATCAGGACCGTCATGCCGATCCGGAACGGCTCCAAGCTGACCGCGACGGCCATCATCAGGAGCGGTATCCACATGATGCGCGTCACACTACCGGCCGGAGCCCGCCCCCGGCTCACCCAGACGTGGCCGCCGCACGGGGTCACATGTGAAGATAGGTGAGTTATGAGCGCACCAGAACTGAGCCCGACATCGCTGCGTGAAGCGTTCGGCCATTTTCCGTCCGGAGTCATCGCCATCGCCGCCGAGGTGGACGGCACTCTCGTCGGCCTTGCCGCGAGCACCTTCGTGCCGGTCTCCCTGGACCCGCCGCTGGTGTCGTTCTGCGTGCAGAACTCCTCGACCACGTGGCCCAAGCTCAAGGATCTGCCGTCGCTGGGTATCAGCGTCCTCGGCGAGGCTCACGACGCCGCGGCCCGCACCCTGGCGGCCAAGACCGGCGACCGGTTCGCCGGGCTGGAGACCGAGTCACGCGAATCGGGCGCGGTGTTCATCCACGGAACGAGTGTGTGGCTCGAAAGCGCCATCGAACAGTTGGTGCCGGCCGGTGATCACACCATCGTGGTGCTGCGCGTCAGCGACATCACGGTCAATCCCGATGTGGCGCCGATCGTCTTCCACCGCAGCACGTTCCGCAAGCTGGGCGTCTGACCTCAGCGGGGTTCAGGGGCGCGCGGCAAGCTGCTCGCGGTAGCCCTCGATCCGCCGCTCGATCTCAGCCGCGTCCTCCGGTCTGCCCTCCTTGCGGGCAAGGTCGGCCCGGGCTGTGAGTTCCCGGATCGCGGTGCGAATGTCGTTGACGCTGACAGTCCCTCGGTGTGGCATGGCGTGCCTTTCGCCGGTTGCTCGCTGCTGATCCCGACTGTACGCGCGATACCTGGAAACGCCAGGGGGTCAACAGGCGTGCTGATGACGGCTGGGTCCGCCCCATCCCGGCCCGCGGCCCAGCCGCTCAGAGCACGCCTGTTGGTTCAGGCTCTTTCGCCTTGCTTCGCTGCGGCTCTATCGCCTGCTGGGGTTTGTTGGTTCAGGCTCTTTCGCCTTGCTTCGCTGCGGCTCTATCGCCTGCTGGGGCCTGTCGGTTCAGGCTCCTTCGCCTTGCTTCGCTGCGGCTCTATCGCCTGAACAGCTTGTTGCCCAGCCAGACGATCGGGTCGTACTTGCGGTCGACCACCCGCTCCTTCATCGGGATCAGCGCATTGTCAGTGATCTTGATGTGTTCGGGGCAGACCTCGGTGCAGCACTTGGTGATGTTGCACAGACCCAGGCCGAAGTCCTCCTGGGCCATGTTCTGCCGATCGACGGTGTCCAGTGGGTGCATGTCGAGTTCGGCGATGCGCATGTGGAACCGCGGGCCCGCGAACGCCTCTTTGTTCTCTTCGTGATCACGGACCACATGGCACACGTTCTGGCACAGGAAGCACTCGATGCACTTGCGGAACTCCTGGCTGCGGTTCACATCCTCCTGCTGCATCCGGTACTCACCCGGCTGCAGATCCTTCGGCGGGGTGAACGACGGGATCTGGCGCGCCTTCTCGTAGTTGAACGAGACGTCGGTGACCAGGTCCCGCATCACCGGGAAGGTCCTCAGCGGAGTGACGGTCACGGTCTCGTTCTCGTCGAACGTCGACATCCGTGTCATGCACATCAACCGGGGCTTGCCGTTGATCTCCGCGGAGCAGGACCCGCACTTGCCCGCCTTGCAGTTCCAGCGCACCGCGAGGTCCGGGGTCTGGGTGGCCTGCAGTCGGTGGATGATGTCGAGCACCACCTCGCCGTCGTTGACCTCGACCGTGAAGTCCTGCAGGCCGCCGCCGCTCTGGTCGCCCCGCCACACACGCATGCTGGCGTTGTAGGTGCCCATGTCAGCCCTTCCGTTCTGGGTGGTCGGCCAATTCCGCGTCGGTGTAGTACTTCTCGAGTTCGCTGAGTTCGAACACCGCGAGCAGGTCGGGCCGCATCGGCTCCTGCTGCTCGGGTGTCACGCTGACGCCCGGGACCACGTCGTCACCGCCCTCGGTTCGGCACACCAGCAGCGTGTTGCGCCAGTTGGCGTCCATCTCCGGATAGTCGTCGCGGGTGTGGCCGCCTCGACTCTCGGTCCGCTGCAGAGCGGCCTTGGCCACGCACTCGCTGACCAGCAGCATGTTGCGCATGTCGATCGCGAGGTGCCACCCCGGGTTGAACACACGGCCACCCTCGACCGTGACGTTCTGGTAGCGCCTCTTCAGTTCGTCGATCTTGACCAGAACCTCTTCCAGCTCCTCCTGCTTGCGGATGATGCCGGCCAGGTCGTTCATCGACTCCTGCAGTTCGGAGTGCAGCGTGTAGGGGTTCTCGGGGTTGTCCTTGGGCTCGAACGGTGAGAGCGCGAGCGTGGTGGCCTTCTCCAGTGCCGCGTCCGACACCGCGGGCCGGCTGCCCAGCCCACGGACGTAGTCCGCGGCCCCCAACCCGGCCCGCCGACCGAAGACCAGCAGGTCCGAAAGGGAGTTGCCGCCGAGCCGGTTGGACCCGTGCATACCTCCGGAGCACTCGCCCGCGGCGAACAGACCCGGAGTCGCCGCGCCGCCGGTGTCGGGATCGACCTCGATGCCGCCCATCACGTAGTGGCAGGTCGGTCCGACCTCCATCTCGTCCTTGGTGATGTCCACCTCGGCCAGCTCGATGAACTGGTGGTACATCGACGGCAGGCGGCGCTTGATCTCCTCGGCGGGCATGCGTGAGGCGATGTCGAGGTAGACGCCGCCGTGCGGTGTTCCGCGCCC
Source organism: Mycobacterium sp. ACS4331 (assembly GCF_001667265.1). Classification (GTDB taxonomy): domain Bacteria; phylum Actinomycetota; class Actinomycetes; order Mycobacteriales; family Mycobacteriaceae; genus Mycobacterium. The sequence goes on from NZ_LZHW01000009.1 coordinate 132,908, forward strand.
GGCCTTGACCTCACTGTTGATGGCGCGGGCCACCTCATCGCGGGGGAGCAGGTCAGGGGTGCGGCGAGCGGAGTCGTTGTCCTTGAGCCACTGGTCGGCCTCCTCCTCGGTTTCGGCGTACTGACCCTTGAACACCGAGGGGATGTAGTCGAACATGAACCGCTTGCCCTCGGAGTTCTTCAGCACCCCGCCGTCGCCGCGGACACCCTCGGTGACCAGGATGCCCTTGACCGAGAGCGGCCAGACCATGCCGGTCGGGTGGAACTGGATGAACTCCATGTTGATCAGGCCCGAGCCGGCGCGCAGCGCCAGGGCGTGCCCGTCCCCGGTGTACTCCCAGGAGTTGGACGACACCTTGAACGATTTGCCGATGCCGCCGGTCGCCAACACCACCGCGGGCGCTTCGAACAGCACGAAGTTGCCGGTCTCGCGGTAATACCCGAAAGCGCCCGCGATCGCGTCGCCGTCCTTGATCAGGTCGGTGATGCTGGTTTCGTGGAAGACCTTGATGCGCGCCTCGTAGTCACCGAGTTCGCGCTTGTCCTCCTGCTGCAGCGAGACGATCTTCTGCTGCAGGGTGCGGATGATCTCCAAGCCGGTGCGGTCGCCGACGTGTGCGAGGCGCGGATAGGTGTGGCCGCCGAAGTTGCGCTGGCTGATCTTGCCGTCCTTGGTGCGGTCGAACAGGGCGCCGTAGCTCTCGAGCTCCCAGACGCGGTCGGGGGCCTCCTGGGCGTGCAGTTCGGCCATCCGCCAGTTGTTCAGGAACTTCCCGCCGCGCATGGTGTCACCGAAATGCACCTGCCAGGAGTCCTTGGTGTTGACGTTGCGCATCGCCGCGGCGCACCCGCCCTCGGCCATCACGGTGTGGGCCTTGCCGAACAGCGACTTCGTCACCACGGCAACCCGCAGACCCCGTTCCCGTGCCTCGATGACAGCTCGCAGACCCGCGCCGCCGGCACCGATCACGACAACGTCGTAGGAGTGCCGTTCCAGCTCAGTCATGTGAAACCACTCGCCCTCTCGCGTGTATGTACTTGTCAGCCAATGAATCTCAGGTCAGAAATGGTGCCGCTGGCCACCAGCATGATGTAGAAGTCCGTCAGCATCAGCGTGCCGAGGGTGATCCACGCGTACAGCATGTGGCGGGTGTTGATCTTGGACACCTGAGTCCAAATCCAGTACCGCACAGGGTGCTTGGAGAAGTGCTTGAGCCGCCCGCCGGTGACGTGCCGGCAGGAGTGGCAGGACAGCGTGTAGACCCACAGCAGAGTGACGTTGACAACCAGGATGACGTTGCCCAGGCCGAACCCGAAGCCGCCGCCGGGCTTGGCGAAGGCGATGATCGCGTCGTAGGTGTTGATCAGCGAGATCAGCACCGCGATGTAGAAGAAGTACCGGTGCGAATTCTGCAGGATCAGAGGGAACTTCGTCTCACCGGAGTACTTGGCGTGCGGTTCGGCCACCGCGCAGGCGGTCGGCGACTGCCACACCGACCGGTAATAGGCCCGCCGGTAGTAGTAGCAGGTCAGCCGGAACAGCAGCAGGAACGGCAGCGACACCGCGGCGTACGGCAGCCACCACACGTCGGGCAGGAACTGTCCGAAGTGACTGGCCTCCGGAACGCAACCCGACTGCGTGGCCTCGTTCCACTTGACCAGGCAGGGGGAGTAGAACGGCGTCAGATAGCCGTACTCGGCGACGTAGTAGTCGCGCTGCATGAACGCGCGCACCGTGGCGTAGATGACGAACACGGCCAGGCCGAGATCGGTGAGGATCGGTGCTTTGCGCCAGTTGTCGGTGCGCAGGGTCTTCTGCGGGATCCTGGCGCGGGTGGCGGAGAAGACGCCGGTCTTCGAGCGGTCGGCTGTGGGCGCGCTCATATCACTCAAGTTCCCTTCTTCGACGGCATGCGTCAGGGGCTGGGGAGGGGAGGGGTAAGCGGGACGTGCAGTTCCGGGTTATCGGCGCGGATTGTGGCCGCCGACGCCTTCGTCGTCGACGTCACGCCAGAAGTCCTGGTCGTACTGCGTGTCCGGAACCGGGATCTTCTCGCCGGAGTGCCGTTCGGTGCATCGTGACAGGTCGAGGTCGTTCGCATCGGTGTCGAGCAGGTCGACGTCGTTGAGGATGCGCTCGGCATCGAGCACGATCCGCCGCATGGCGGGGCTCTCGCCGTACCGGGACCGCAGCGAACTGACGCAACGGCGCAGGTTGGAGACGAGATCGTGCAGTTCGGCGAGTTCAGTGGTGCTGGACAAGCGACCTCCTTGGGCTGAAGGTGTCATGGATCACATTACGACAACCGATGCTAGTCACATCACGATCGAAACGTGACTCGCGTCACGTCTGGAATGTCGCGGGACTGCCTGCGATTGGCTATGGACACCGGAGAGCAACCGATCCGAGGGGACCGACGAAGGAGATGTGATGAGTCAATCAGAACTGGCGCAGAAGGCCGACGCGCTGCTGGCGCTGCACGTGCCGGGCAACCCGGTGGTGCTGCCCACGGTGTGGGACGCCTGGTCGGCCGCGCTCGCCGTGGACGCGGGCTTCGCGGCCCTGACCGTCGGGAGCCATCCGGTGGCCGACTCGGTGGGCAAACCCGACAACGAGGGCATGTCCTTCGATGACCTGCTGGACCGCGTTGCGCAGATCACCGGCAAAGTCGACGTGCCGATTTCGGTCGATGTCGAATCCGGCTACGGACTGCCTGGAGAGGATTTGATCGCCGGCCTTCTGCGGGTCGGCGCGGTGGGGCTCAACATCGAGGACACCGTGCACGGCGAGGGCAAACGGCTGCGGTCCTCGAGTGAGCACGCGGGGTTGGTCGGGACGCTGCGGCAGGCCGCCGACGCGGCAGGTGTGCACGTGGTGGTCAATGCCCGCACCGATCTGTTCCTGCGTCAGGACGGTGACGAGGCTGACCGCGTCGACCGTGCCATCGCCCGCATGAAGGAGGCCGCCGAGGCCGGGGCCGACTCGCTGTACCCGGTCGGTCGGCACGATCCAGACACGCTGCGCCGCTTGACTTCCGAGCTCCCACTACCGGTCAACGCGATTGCTCTGCCGGACCAGGACGATCCCGCGTCCTTCGGCCCGCTGGGGGTCGGCCGGATCAGTTTCGGTCCGTTCCTCCAGGCCGCGCTGTCCGCGCGGACGAAGGAGATCCTGTCCCGCTGGGGCTGAGGCTGAAACGCCGAGACTGCGGTGAGCGCGAACTCCCGTCTGGGATCGCGCCCACCGCAGTCTTGGTCGGAGGTTGCTTTGATTCGATCGAAATGCGCTGAGCGCCGGGGATTTCCGGCTTCCTGTGCGCACCCGCCACCCGTACGGTGAGCACCCCGGCCTCGTATGAGGCGGTGACCGCGTCACCCGTGACGTGCTCGGGCAGCGCGAAGGCGCGACGGAACGAGCCGTACCGAACCTCGCGCAGTGTTCGGCCGTCCTTCTCCTCGGCGAACTCGTCGCGCCGCTCCCCGTGGATCACCAGGTGGCCGTTCTCGACATCGACGTTGACGTCCTTGGCGACGTCGACGCCGGGCAGTTCCAGGCGGACGACGGCGTCGTCGCCGTCCTTGATGACCTCGGCGGCCGGATTGAAGGCGGCCTGTTCGAGGTTCAACGGCTTGATCCAGTCGGCGAAGGCCGCCGGGCCGAAGAGATCGTGGGCCCAGCGATCGGCGGGCCACGACGGACGCGCCCACAGTGCCACGTTGCTCATGTTCCACTCCTGTCCTAGGCCGACGCCCCTCGCCAGCCTGCTTCATCACTACAAACTTGAGTCGACCACGCTAAAGTTCCAACCTGGTGTTCGCCCTCGGCGAACCGGCCTCACAGCGCGGTATCGGGTGTGTGAGCACGATGTGATGATCGGTTCACACCGAGACGACATCGCGGCAATAACGGCTGCTTAGCGTCTGGGGAATGCAGTCACACACGTGCGTCGTGGTGGGCCACGGGATGGTCGCGCACCGCTTCGTCGAGGCGTTGCGCGCCCGGGACACCGACGGCGACTGGTACATCACCGTTCTGGGTGAGGAGCCCGACCCCGCCTACGACAGGGTCGGGCTGACCTCCTACACCGAGCACTGGGACCGCACGCGGTTGGCGCTGAGCGGCAACACCTACGCCGATGACCCACGTGTGCGCCTCGAACTCGGTGCCCGCGTCACGGAGTTGGACCGCCATCGGCAGGTCGTGACCACCGATGCGGGTGAACAGTTCGGCTACGACGTGCTGGTCCTCGCGACGGGTTCCTACGCCTTCATCCCACCGGTGCCGGGGCATGACCTGCCCGGCTGCCATGTGTACCGGACCCTCGACGACCTCGACGCGATCCGCCATGCGGCGCAGGCCGCGACGACGTCCGGACACACTGAGCGCGCGGTGGTGATCGGCGGCGGACTGCTCGGCCTCGAGGCCGCGAACGCGTTGAAGGGGTTCGGCCTGCACGCCCACATCGTGGAGATGGCGCCACGGCTGATGGCCCAGCAGCTCGATGAGGCGGGTGGCGCGCTGCTGGGCACCATGATCTCGGCGCTGGGCATCGACGTGCACCTCGCGGTCGGCACGCAGTCCATCGCGGAGACCGGCCACGGCAGCCTGGCCGTCACCCTGTCGGACGGCGCCACCATCGACGCCGGCGTCGTGGTCTTCGCGGCCGGAGTGCGTCCCCGCGACGAGCTCGCCCGGTTCGCCGGGCTTGAGATCGCCGAACGCGGTGGCGTGCTCACCGATCTGTCCTGTGCCACCAAGGACCCGCACATCTACGCGATCGGTGAGGTCGCCGCGATCGAGGGTCGCTGTTACGGGCTCGTGGCACCCGGATACACGACGGCCGAAGTGGTCGCAGACCGTCTGGTGGGCGGCGGTGCGGAGTTCCCCGGCGCTGACATGTCCACCAAACTCAAGCTGCTCGGTGTCGACGTCGCCAGCTTCGGTGACGCCATGGGCGTCACACCCGACTGCCTCGAGGTGGTCGTCAACGACCCGGTCAATCAGACCTATGCCAAGCTCGTCCTCTCCGATGACGCCAAGACGCTGCTCGGCGGTGTGCTCGTGGGGGATGCGTCGTCCTACGGTGTGCTGCGGCCCATGGTCGGCGGGCAGCTTCCCGGCGACCCGCTCGCACTGATCACGCCGGCCGACACCCGTTCGGGCGCGGCCGCTCTCGGCGTCGGCGCGCTGCCCGACGACGCCCAGATCTGCTCGTGCAACAACGTCACCAAGGGCCAGCTCAAGGACGCCATCTGCGGCGGATGCGCCGACGTCGGAGGGCTCAAGTCGTGCACCACCGCCGGCACGTCGTGCGGATCCTGCGTACCGCTTCTCAAGCAGCTTCTCGAGGCGCAGGGCGTCGAGCAGTCCAAGGCCCTGTGTGAACATTTCAGCCAGTCCCGGGCGGAACTCTTCGAGATCATCACGGCCACCGGCACGCGCACCTTCAGCGGACTGATCGCCCGGTTCGGTACGGGCGCCGGCTGTGACATCTGTAAGCCGGTGGTCGCATCCATTCTGGCGTCGACCGGTTCGGAGCACATCCTCGACGGCGAGCAGGCCTCGCTGCAGGACTCCAACGATCACTTTCTGGCCAACATCCAGCGCAACGGAAGCTACTCGGTGGTGCCCAGGGTGCCCGGCGGCGACATCACCGCCGATCAACTGATCCTGATCGGCGAGGTGGCCAAGGAGTTCGGGCTCTACACGAAGATCACCGGCGGGCAGCGCATCGACCTGTTCGGCGCCCGTGTCGAACAACTGCCACTGATCTGGAAGCGCCTGATCGACGGCGGAATGGAGTCCGGGCACGCCTACGGCAAGGCGCTGCGCACGGTCAAAAGCTGTGTGGGCAGTGACTGGTGCCGTTACGGGCAGCAGGATTCGGTCCAGTTGGCCATCGACTTGGAGCTGCGTTACCGCGGGCTGCGGGCACCGCACAAGATCAAGATGGGCGTGTCCGGATGCGCGCGGGAATGCGCGGAGGCCCGGGGCAAGGACGTCGGCGTGATCGCGACCGAGACGGGGTGGAACCTCTACGTCGGCGGCAACGGCGGGATGACGCCCCGCCACGCGCAGTTGTTGGCCGGGGATCTCGACACCGCGACGCTCGTGCGTTACATCGACCGGTTCCTGATGTTCTACATCCGCACCGCGGATCGCCTACAGCGCACGGCGCCGTGGGTTGAGAGCCTCGACGGCGGGATGGGTCACCTGCGTGATGTCGTGTGCCACGACTCGCTCGGCCTGGCCGAGGAGTTCGAGGCAGCCATGGCCCGCCATGTCGAGGGGTATTCGTGCGAATGGAAGGGCGTGCTCAACGATCCGGACAAGCTCTCCCAGTTCGTGTCCTTCGTCAACGCACCGGAAACCCCGGATCCCACAGTGCAGTTCACCGAACGGTCGGGCCGCATGGTGCCGATCGGTATGCCCGCCTTCACGCCTCGAAAGGATCAGCCATGACGCTGTTGAACGACATCGCGGTCTGGACTGCGGCATGCCACTACGACAGCCTCCGTGCGGGCCGCGGCGTTGCGGTTCTGTTGGACGACGGATCGCAGGCCGCTCTGTTCCGGCTTCCCGACGGGAGCCTGCACGCCGTGGGCAACATCGACCCGTTCTCGGGCGCCGCGGTGCTGTCGCGGGGCATCGTCGGTGACCGGGCGGGACGACCGACGGTGCAGTCGCCCATCAAGAAGCAGGCCTTCTCGTTGGAGGACGGGACGTGCCTGGACGATTCCTCGATCAGTGTCCCGGTCTACGCCGTCCGCACCGGCGAGAACGGGATCGTCGAAGTCGGCCGCTGAGGCCCGCGGACCGATCCTGTTGTGCTTCACTTGGTCCACGATCAAGGAGGCCAGCATGAAGCGATGGACCAGAGTCGCGCTCGTCGGCATCTCTGCGGTGGCGATGGCGACGGGAATCGAAGCGCTCGGAGCAGTCGCCGCGCCCGCGACCAGTCTGGCCGACGTGTGCGGAAGCGTCGGCGGTCGTCATGTCTCGGTGAGCGGCTGCGGCAGTGTCGCCGATGCAATCGCGCCGTGGGTTCCGCCGCCTTCGGAGTACGCGCCGCTGCCCGAAGACTATGAGTCGGCGCCACCTCCGCCGCCGCCCCCGCCTGCGCCGAACGTCTCGGTGTGCGCCAACGTGGGCAGACGCATCAGCGTGAGCGGGTGTATTTAGTCGGGTCGTCCCGGGGCATCCGCCGGGAGCGCGGCTGAGCACCCAGGCGACCCCAGGCGACCTCAGGCGCTCATCAGCGACGGCGCCGCAGCCCGGCGGAAGCGTGACGCGATCAGTCGCACAGTCCCGGGGTGCAGGCCCAATGGTTCGGTGACGACGTCGGCGCCCGATGCGCGTAGGCGATCCTGAAACAGCCCGTCCGCCAACAGATACGACACCACCACCACGCGCCGGGCTCCGTGGTTGCGCAATCGTGCCACGGCCTCGGCGACTCGGGGTTCGCCGGTCGCGGCATAGGCCAGTTCCACGCGGCTTCCCAATGCGGCAGACAGCAGCGTCGCGGTGACGCGCAGGTCCCGCTGGGCGTTGAGATCCGACGTGCCCGCGGCGCAGAGGATCACCGAATCGTCCGGCTGCCAACCCGATTCGATGAGGCGCTCGGTCACGACCCGCACCATCTGCGGGCACGGGCCCAACGCCGGCGTGACCGTCACGTCGGGGTGGCCGCTGGCCTCGACGTGCTCGGGAATGTCGTTGCGGACGTGGTGGCCGCTGGAGAGGAAGGCCGGCACCAGCACCGCGGGCCGCCCGTCCAGCGAGGCCAGCACCTCAGCGGGCGTGGGGCCCAGCACGTCGACGAAACCCACCCGCACCGGCCGGCGCAGGGTCGCGCTGACCCGGTCCGCCAGATGCCCGATCATCTCCACGCCATCGGGTTTGCGTGTCCCGTGCGCGACCAGCACCAGATCCCTCATGCCGCACCAGCCGGATGTTCGTCGACGGCCAGCCGATAGCCCCGTTTGACCACGGTCGCCACGATGCTCTTGTCGCCCAGTGCTGTTCGCAGTCTCAGCACCGCGGTCTCGACCGCGTGGGTGTCGGTGCCGGCGCCCGGCAGCACGGCGAGCAGATCGCGACGCGACACCACGGTTCCGGGACGGTGTGCGAGTGCGCGCATGGTGGCCATCGCCGCGGGGGAGAGGGACTTCACCGAACCGTCGACCACGACGCACGTTCCGCGGATCTCCACGTGGTGACCCGCGGCCAGCACCGTGCGGGAGCGCAGCAACGGAAGCTCATCGGTGATGTGACGGGCCAACGCACCCAACCGCATCCGCTCAGGCGACGACGTCGGCACCCCGAGGCGCACCAGTGGGCGGGCCGTCACCGGTCCGACGCACATGGCGTGCACGGGTCCGCGCAGCGCGGTCAGCACTTCGGCCTCGACCCCGAGGTCGGCGGCCCGCAGCAGCGTCGCCGCAACGGCGGGCGCCGAGGTGAAGCTGACGGCGTCGTACTGTTGGTCGGCGATCCCGTACACGAGCGAATCGAAGGCGCCTCCGCGTGGCGCCGGCCGCCACCGGTAGACGCGGATCGGCACGACGTCAGCGCCCGCGGCCCGCAGTTCATCGAGGAACTCGGGGAAGGGGTCCCACTCGTCGGTTGCACCGTGCAGCTGCACCGCGATGCGCTGGCCGGTGATGCCGGCTTCCCGCAGGTACTGCAGCACCTCCCGCGACGACTCCGACTCCGGGGACCACTCCTCGGGCAGGTCAGCGGCCCGCAATGCACCCGTGGCCTTAGGCCCTCGCGACACGACGCGGGCCCGGCCCAGCGCCGCGGTGAGTTCGGCGGCCAAACCCCAGCCGTCGGCGGCAGCCATCCAGCCGCGAAACCCGATCCCGGTGGTGGCGACCACGATGTCGGGCGGTGTCGTGATCAGGGCTTCGGTGTTGCGGTGCAGTTCGTCGTCGTCCGGCAGCGGGACCATCTCGATGGCGGCCGCGGCGCAGACCGTTGCGCCGCGGCGGCGCAGCAGCGTGCAGAGCTCCTCGGAGCGTCGTGCGGCGGTCACCGCCACGCGGTATCCGGTCAGCGGTGCCCAGTCGTTCTCGGGCATGGCTCCTGTGTAGAGAGACGATGTTTCGCACGCGTTACTCAACGATTGCGGCGATGTCTCACCCCGGCCGCGTGTGGTCATGCACTTCACGCTAGGAACGGTTTGTTGCACCAATACGCCTGGCCGTGACTCCGCGGTGAACATGCGCTCACCCCAGCTGAATGCGGAGTGTGAGGTCAGCCGACGCGGGTGGCGTGGACGACCGTGAACGGCAGGTGCACCAGGCCATCATCGATCAACGGCAGGATCACTGCCATCCGCTCGGCCATCTTCTCCATCTCCGCACTGCGTTCGGTGGGTGTGTCCCCGGGCGGCGGCCCCGGCGGGGCGGTGAAGCCGGCGGTGTTGCCCAGGTAGGTGGTGGGTCCGAGGAAGTCCACCTGCCATCCGTTGCGGGTGAGGACGTCGCGCAGCGTGGCGTCGGGCACCCCGTGCATGGGCGTGATCACGCCGTTGACGCCTGCATCGGCGAAGCAGTAGATGAACCAGCGGGCCCCGGGCCTGGTGGCGCGGTGCAACCCTGCGGCGTAGGCGTGCCGTCCCTCGTCGTCGAGGCAGTGCATCAGCGCGCTGTCGATCACGGTGTCGAACCGGTTGTCGTATCCCGTCAACGCGGTGGCGTCGGCGACTCCGAAGGTGATGACGGCGCCGACGTCGGCGGCGCGCTGGCGGGCCTGCTCGATCGCGGCCTCCGACCCGTCGAGGGCCGTGACCGGATGACCGCGAGAGGCGAGATAGATGGCGTTGTCGCCGAGGCCGCAGCCGATGTCGAGGACCTCGCCGTTGATCGCGCCGAGGGCCTCGAGTTCTCGCAGCCGCGGCTGGGCCTGTCCGATGTCCCAGGGGATACCGTTGGGTGGTGGGCCGCCTTCGACGATCGGCTCGCCGCGATAGAGGTGGTCGAAGGATTCAAGTGTGGGGCGGAATTCATCCGGAGACTGCTCCGTCACCCCATCCAAAGTACGCCCGAATTCACCAGACGTCGCCGTCGCGCCAGTCGCACATCAGCTCCGCATCGATGTTCATCTCGACGTCGACCGGCAGGACGAAGACGTTGTGGTCGTCGTCCGGTGTCCGGGTCGGTCCGCCGGGGGCCAGCACCGACGTCGGCCCCTGCCACAGCTGCCAGCCTCGGCCGGCGTAGAAGCCGTGGGAATTCTCGGCAGCGCCCAGGGCGCCGAGCACGTACGCTCCGCGGATCACCTGTTCAACCGCCGCCATCACCGCCGCGCCGAGTCCGTGCCCACGCCAGTCCGGGTGTACGGCAACGGCTTCGACGTATCCACAGCGCAGTGCCGCGCCGCGGTGGAGCACGCGGCGCTGCACCACCGAGGCGTGCGCGATCACCGCGCCGTGGTGGGTCACCAGAGCATGCATGCCGCCCAGCGCGTGTTCCCAGTCGTCATCGGAGAATTCACCACGGAACGCGGTGCCGAGCATGTGACGGGCGTCCTGCCGGGTCTCGTCATCGAGATCCGAGGTGTGCAGCAGGCGGGCGGTGTGGACCTCCGGGTGCACGCTTGAGTCCCCTCTCGCCGGCGTCGGAAGTGCTAGCCGCGGGGGCGCGCCCAGTGCAGTCGAACGGGTTGCCCGGGCCGGATCTGGGCGACCTTGTCGATGTCGGCGTCGACGATCACGCCCGCGACGGGATAGCCACCGGTCACCGGGTGGTCGGGGCCCAGGATCACCGGTTGGCCGTTGGGCGGCACTTGGATTGCGCCGCGAGTCGCGCCCTCCGACGGCAGCTGTCGATCCGGCCAGCGGTACCGCATGGGGGTCCCGCTGAGGCGCATGCCCACGCGGTCGCTGCGCTCGGACGCGATCCAGATGGTGTGCACCAGCGCATCGGGATCGACGAACCAGTCGTCGCGGGGTCCGGCGATGGCGCGAAGATCAACCATCTGGCTTTCGATCCCGGCCACCGGCGCCTGGTCGACCTCGGGATACTCCCCGTTGTGGATGCCGATGCGCAGAACGTCGCCACGTTGAAGCGGCGTGGGCCCGATCGCCGACATCACGTCGTAGCTGCGCGACCCCAACACGGGTTCGACGTCGATGCCGCCGCGCACCGCGAGATAGCTTCGCATGCCGGTGTAGGGCGACCCAAGGGTGATCACGTCACCGTCCCTGACATGGCAGATGCTGTTGGTGCCGAACAGCTTTCCGTTCACCATGGGATCGGTGTCCGCTCCGGTCACCGCGATGGCCGCATCACCGCCCTGCACCCGCGCGACGAGTCCACCCATCGTGACCTCGACGGTGGCCCGGTCATCCGGGTTGGCCACCAAACGGTTGGCCAGTGTGTGTGAGCGCCTGTCGGCCGCGCCGGACCTGGTGACGCCCAGATGGGCCTTGCCGGTGCGACCGAGGTCTTCGACGAGGGACAGCGGACCGGTGTGCATGATCTCCAGCGTTGTCATGACGGTTCCCTTCACGCGGCCCTGAACTGCACCCACATGCCCGGCGTCAGCAACGCCGGATTCTCGCGGTCGATGTCCCACAGCACGGCGTCGGTGTGGCCGATCAGCTGCCATCCGCCGGGGGACTCCCGGGGGTAGACGCCGCTGAACTCGCCGGCGAGGCCGATCGCTCCAGCGGGCACCCTGGTCCGGGGCTCGCTTCGGCGTGGGACGTGCAGTCTGGGGTCGCCGCCGACGAGATAGGCGAACCCGGGGGCGAAGCCGCCGAACCCGACGCGCCACAACGTGCCGGTGTGCGCGGCGATCACCCCGACGGGGTCCAACCCGGTGAGCCGGCCCACCTCGACGAGGTCTTCACCGTCGTAGACGACGTCGATCACCACGTCGGGCTGGCCATCGGCAGGGGCGTCCGCGACCGGCTCGGTGAGGGGGAGTTTGGCCAGTCGCTGCCGGGTCGGAGCCTGGTAGCGCGGACCGTCGAGTTTGACCAGCACGGTTCGTGCGGCCGGGACGATGTCGAGGACTCCCGGCAGTTCCGCGCGCCGCAACGTGGCCGTCCAGGCCAGCACCTCGGCCGCGTCCTCGCATTCAAGAAGCAGGGCGCAGTCGCCGTAGTCACGCACCACGCGTTGCGTCCTGCCTGAGGTTTTCAAGTCCACCGTGACGCTCATGACCTGACGTTACCGCTGAGTAGCTTAGGAAGCTCGTGGCTTTAAAGGGTCGCCAGAGGGGCCTTATCAACATTTCAGAGATCGCGCTTTTCAGACCATGGGTTCATAACTGGGCTCACGCTTCTTGATGAAGGCGATCACCCGGTAGGTCACGGGCAGCAGCACCACCTCGACCGCTGTCTTGTAGAACCATCCCAGCGCCGTGTAGACCGCGAAATCCTGAAATGTGCTGATACCGATGGCATTGGCGGCGATCGCGCAGAACACCAGGGAGTCGCCGAGCTGGCCCAGGAACGTCGATCCGATCAGGCGGGCCCAGAGGTGCTTCTCCTTTGTGCGCGCCTTGATCGCCACCACGGCCCACGCGTTGATCGTTTGCCCGACGAGGAACCCGGCCAGGCCGGCGACGATCAGCTGGGTGTAGGAGTGCACCACATTCTCGAAGTGTGGCTGGTTCTCGTAGAAGTCCGCCGCGGGCAGGTAGATGGTCACCCAGAAGGCGAACGCCGCCAGGGCGTTCATCGCGAAGCCGAGGATGATCGCGCGGCGCGCGGCGGCGAATCCGTACACCTCGGAGAGCACGTCGCCGATGATGTAGGTCAGCGGGAAGACGATGAACCCGCCGTCGGTGATGATCGGGCCGAAGGCCACCCCCTTGGTGGCCGTGACGTTGGAGATGATCACCAGCGCCGTGAACACCGAGACCAGGACCGGGTAGTACGCGGACCCGACCCGCGCGAAGCCTGGTGCGTGTTCGGTGTCGTTCACTTGAGCCATCCAAGCAGACCCCACCCGTCACCGCCCAAAACAGACGTGTGGGCTCATCTGTACGGGTGGATGACGGGCTGGCCGCCGACTGCGACGGAAATCAGACTGTCACGACAGCGCCTGCGCCAGCAGCGGTGGCAACTGCTCGGCCACCAGGGGGTACGACAACACCGAGGCGAACGCGATCGCCCCGGCCAACTCCCGGGTGGTGAACACATTGCGGTCGGCCGTGGTCGCACGCAGTGCTGCGATACGCGGGTCGGCCAGCAGGGCCGCCCGCTGCTCGTCGCTATCGGTCGTCCAGATCAGCACGTCAGCGGCGTCGAGCGCGGGCCCGATGTCTGACAACGGGATGACGGCGCGATCGTGACCGTCCTCGGTGAACTCGGTGAGGCTGTCGGGAATGACGAGGCCCATCTGGGTCAGGAACGCGGTGCGCCAGCCGGGCGCCGTGGCGATGACGCTGTCCTCCCACTCGGTGGTCCCCTGGAGAAGGAGCACCGACTTGTCCTTGAACCGCGGATTCGCCGCGCCCACGGCGGTGAACCGATCCTGGACATCCTTGATCAGCGCGGCCATCCGGTCTCCCGAAAAGGTGGCCCGGCCGACGGCAGTGGCCTGGTCGGTCCACGGCTCGAAGAAGGGTGCCCGCCCGGACTGCGGGAGCGTCGGGGCGATCGCCGACAGCTTCTCGTAGGTCGCCGCATCGCATCCCGCGTTGATCGCGACGATCAGGTCGGGCTTCAGGGTTGCGATCTGCTCGACCTGGATGCCGTCATCAAGGTGCAGCACCGTCGGTTGGGCTCCACCCAATGCGGACCGCGCCCACGGCCACACCGCGAAGGGTTCCGCGCCGAACCACTCGGTGGTCGCGATCGGGACGGTGCCGACCGCGAGCAGGTCGTCCTGTTCGGTGAACCCGGCGCTGACCACCCTCTTCGGCGGCGACGGGATGGTGGTTTCGCCGAACGCGTGCGAGAGGGTGACGGCACCGCTGTCGGGATTGGCGCCCGATGAGTCCGACGAGCAGCCTGTCGCCCACGCCAGACCGGCCACGCCCGTGGCGGTCAGGAACTCACGCCTGGTCCATGGCGTCATCGGCTGAGGCTAAGCGCAGCCGTCAGCCTCCCGTGGAGAAATTGCTGAACAGCAGCGCGGCCAGACCGAGGGCGGCCACGATGTTCACCACGGTCGCCGACGCGAACACCGCGATCGGGCGCCAACCCGCCTCGCGCAGACCCTTCAACGAGAACTCCAGGCCGATCGCCACGAACGCGAAGATCAGGAACCAGGTCCGCAGATCGTTGACGACACCGATGGTGGCCTTGCCGTCGGAGCCGGCGAACTGCAGATACAGCGTCCCGATGATCGATGCCGCGATGAACCCGAGCACGAACTTCGGGAATCGATCCCAGAACTGCCGCAGCGACGGACGCGCGGAAGCGTCGGTCCGCCGTTCGATCTTCAACGCGAAGTACGCCGTCAGCGCAATGGCCACGATGCCGATCAGCGCGTTCTGAGTGGTCTTGACAATCGTCGCGATCTGCAGGGCGTCCTCACCGGCGATCGCGCCCGCGGCAGCAACCGCGGCGGTGGTGTCGATGTTGCCGCCGATCCAGGCGCCGGCCACCGCGTCGGGGAGGCCGAGCAGCCGGGCCAGCCACGGAAGCAGGAAAATCGACGGCAGCGCGAACACGATCACCAGCGAGGCGGCGTAGGCCAGCTGTTCGCGTTTGGCCTGCACCGCGCCGGCGGCCGCGATCGCGGCGCTCACTCCGCAGATCGAGACTGCCGAGGCCAGCAGGGCCCGGAGTTTGTCGTCGAGTCCCAGGCGTCCGCCGAGCCACCAGGTGAACCCGAACACGATGGAGATCAGCAGGAGAGCCTGCAGGATCGCCGGGCCCGCCGCGGTCACCAACAGTTTCAGGTTGATCGAGGCGCCGAGCAGCACCAGGCCGGTCTTGATGAAGAACTCGGTGCGGAATCCTGCCGAAAGTGCATCGCGCACAGCGAGTTTGGTCAGCAGGACGTTCCCGAGGAGGCCGAGGGCGATCGCATAGACGGGGAACTCGATGGATTTGGCCACTCCGGCGAACGACGTGCCCGATGCCCACGTCGGGACGTTCGTCTCCAGGTATCGGGTGGCCGCACCGAGCGCGATCACCACCAGCACGCCGGCCGCGATGGTGCCGGTTGACGTTCTCTGCGGGGTGCCGGTGTCGTCGACGGGGGCGGTCTCGGTGTTCTGTTCGGTCACGGGATCACGCTGCCGGGGATCGCACCGACGAGGACGAGGGTGAGCAGGGCCAGGCCGACGATGACGGCGAGCCAGTCTTCGTTCATGGGCGCCGACCCTAGTGACCGCAGGGCGGCCCAGGCAGGGTTGTGCGCAGCCAGATCAGAACGCTAGGACTGCGAGACCCTCTTGTTCAACAGCCGGGTCAACCACGCGGGGCTGAAGCGGGAACCGAGCGCGAACACCTTGGTCTGGGTGCCTACGGGGAAGTGCACCTGGTGGATACGACGACGGATCCAGGACGGGTGGACGGCCTCGGCGATCGCGTCGGCGACGTCGGTGGGCGTGAGGTTGATGCCCAGTGACGACGTGCTGCCCGTGTGGATGTCGTCGGTCATCGCGGTCTGCACGAACAGGGGCCACATGTCGATGACCCGGATGCCGTCGGCGCCCCATTCGAGGTCCAGCGCCTCGGTCAGCGCGCGGACGAAGAACTTCGTCGCGCTGTACACCGCGAGTTCGGCCTGGCCGTAGATTGCCGAGGCCGAGGCGAGATTGACCAGCACCGACCCGGGGGTGGCGCGCAGGTGGGAGTGGGCCGCGTGTGCTCCGTTGAGCACCCCGACGCAGTTGACGTCGATCATCCGTCGCTGGACCGGCACCGCGATGTCTGCGAACTTTCCGGCCGCCAGGATCCCGGCGTTGTTGATCATCACGTCCAGTCGGCCGCCGGATGCTGCGACGAATTCGGCGATCCGAGTCGACATCTCGTCGAAGTCGGTGACGTCGAGGTGGCCGGTGTGCGCCACCGCGCCCAGTGCGGTGATCTCGGCGGACAGCGTCGCGAGCCCGGGTTCGTCGATGTCGTAGGCGCCGACCGCGTACCCCTGTCGGGCGAACGTCAGCGCGGTGGCGCGCCCGATTCCTGCCGCTGCGCCCGTGATGAACACGGTTCTGTTATGGACCATCAGCCCATTGTGTCGTGCCCGGCGCCCTCCAGGGTCAGCCTTCGGCTCAGGATGTCGAGACCATCGGAGATGGGGACGCCCGGCATCGGCGTTCCATCGGAACAGGCGATCAACACACCGACGATCGAGCCCGCGAGAACGCGGCGCTCGAAGTCCGGGAGGGGTTCGGTCAGGCGGGTCTTGAGGGCGTCGGCGATCAGCCCGATCAGTCGGACGTAGTCCGAGTAGAGAATGGCGCGCGCTTCGGGCACCGAGTACATCAGGCGCTGACCGCGGACGGCATTGTCCTGCTGTTCCGGAGTCAGCGCCGCGAAGGCGGTCCGGACGGCGTGCTTGTAGGCCTGCAGTGGCGCCATCTCCGGGGGCGCCGCGATGAACGCCTCGATGATCGGCGGGATCAGGTCGTCGTCGATGAGGACGTGTTCCTTGGCGGGGAAGTACCGGAAGAACGTGCGCGAGGAGATGTCGGCGGCCGCGGCGATCTGTTCGACGGTTGTGTTCGGGTAGCCGTTCCGCTCGAAGAGTCGGAAGGCTTCACGTCGGATGGCGTCCCGGGTCCGAATCTTCTTCCGTTCCCGGAGACCGAGCGGTTCACGGGCGTCCATTCCTACAATTGTTGCAGGTGCACCTCAGGAGGCTGCGAGGTGCACACCCAATGTCACCATCGTGACCGCAATGACACCGTCGAGCACTCGCCACGTCCCAGGCCTTCCCAACAACGCGGACAGTCGCGTCGCCCCGTAGCCCAGGGCCGTGAACCAGACCGCACTCGCGGTCGCCGCCCCGACGCCGAACAGCCACCGCGCATCCCTGTGCTCGTTGGCGAGCGCGCCGAGGAGTACCACGGTGTCGAGGTAGACGTGCGGATTGAGGAATGTCAGGGTCAGGCACGTCGCCAGCACGGCACCCAGTCGTGCCGGCGAGGCCTCGGCCGGGCTGAGCGCGCCCGGTGTCGCCGCGCGTTTGGCGGCCAGAAGGCCGTAGCCGACGAGAAAGGTCGCGCCGCCGAACTTCGCGACGGTGACGACGTCGGGATGCGCGGAGACGACGGCGCCGAAGCCGGCGATGCCGACCGCGATCAGTGCCAGATCCGAGACCGCGCACAGCGTCACCACCGCCCCGACATGCTCGCGGCGGATGCCCTGGCGCAGTACAAACGCGTTCTGTGCACCGATCGCGGCGATCAGCGTGATGCTGGTGAGGAATCCAGTCGCGAAGACCGCGGGCGGTGGCATGACAGTCACGGTAGGACCCGGTCTCATCTGAGTACAGCTAATGATTATTGATCTGCATTAGCAGAACTAATGATGAGAGCGCGCGGTCTCCGACGCCGACGCACAGGGTGTGAATCCCAGGGGACGCGGTTTCGGAAACCGGAGTCGCTGTCGATCTGCCCGCAGATCAGGGGCCTGCGTGACAGGCCTGGTCCCGTTGACGGCGAACCTCCTTCAGGCTAGCTTGAAGGCTCCACATTTCTACATATGTTCAAACTTCTCCCGAGGTTGCCGCTGCACAGCCTGTGCCTGCGAGCTGCGCGGGGACACTCCATGCGCGAATGTGGACCGTCGGCCCCCGCACGTCCAGGAAGGAAATACGGCACTGCCCGCGTTCACCACACCCCCGCTCGACCGCGCCGGACCGCGCGCTCGCGCAGCGGTTCTGGTGCTGTTCGCCGCCTTCGGCGTCGCCATCGGCACCTGGGCCGTGCACCTGCCCGAACTCAAGGAGTCCGTCGGTCTCACCGCGGGGCAGCTGGGCACGGTGCTGCTGGCGGTGGGCGTCGGCGCAGTCGTGGGCATGCAGGTGGGCGGAAGGCTGTCCGACCGCTTCGGAAGTGGGCCGGTCTCGCTGATCAGCGTGGCGGCGATGGCCCTGGCCGTCGTGGTTCCGATGTGCGCGGCCTCCATGGCACAGGCCATGGTGGCTGCCGTCGTCTTCGGGGTCTGCACCGGCACCGGGGACGTGGCGATGAATGTCGCTGCGGTCGAGGTGGAGCGTGACTACGAGCGACCCATCATGGGGCTGTTTCACGGGTTCTTCTCTGTCGGCACGGCACTCGGGTCATTGGGCAGCGCAGTGGGTTTCGCGGTCCAAGCCAAGGCTCCTGTGGTGATGTTGATCATCGGCCTGGTGAGCGCGGGGGCCGTGATCGCCGTCAAGCCTGCACTGTGGCGCCGATGGATGGGATCCGGGCCGGTCCAGGTCGAGGTGCCGCTCGAGGAGTCCGCCGAACCGGTCGACAAGTCCGCACGCTGGCGCAGACTGGCGGTCCTGGGAGCTCTCTCCTTCCTGCTGTTCCTGGCCGAGGGGTCGGCCATGGACTGGAGCAGCCTGCATGCGCAGGAGCACCGAGGGGCTTCACCGACCACTGGGACCATGGCCTTCACGGCCTTTGTGGGCGCGATGACGATCGGACGGTTCACGATCGATCGCATCGCGGATCGGGTCGGCGCGGTTCGGGTGCTGCGCTGGGGTTCGGCCGTGGCCACGGTCGGCGCGGTGCTCGTCGTGTCCACGGACTCGTTGATCCTCACCCTGTTGGGGTGGGCGATCTTCGGCCTGGGCATCTGCGGCGGAATACCGCAGGTGTTCACGGCCGCCGGCGCGGTCTCGGCTGGGTCGGGCAAGGAGTTGTCCTATGTCGTGGGACTCGGCTACGTCGCGACACTGTCCGGTCCGGCGGTCATCGGGTGGCTCGCCGAATTCGTCTCGCTCAATCAAGCCCTGATCGTGGTCCCGGTCGCCGTGCTGATCTGCGCATGCGGTGCGGGCGCCGTCGGTGGCGCGCGACTCGGGGCTCCCGAGAGCACGGACGCGACCGGTCCGCACGGCTAAACACAACTGATTCGGCGGTGACGCCCGCGGGTACACCAATCGCCAGATCAGGACCTTGGGGTCACACCGAAACCGACGGCTCGGGGCGCTTGTGGCACACTTTCAGCAGTGCCGTACCGCGGGGGTGATCGGCGCTCAGGGGGAGGGGCGGGTGCAGTCATGTCGTTGTCGCGTTCTGCCGGACGCAATCCGATCGCCGGCGCAGCCGGACACCGACCGGCGACGGGTGCCAATGAACCGCGGGACAGCGGTCCGTGCGCTTCGTCGCCATCGGATCCGGATGCTGACGGACGGTCGCCGGACGAACGGCAGGCACTGAGGGAACTGCTGATCGCCGCGGCGAATCAACTCGAACTGTGGACGAGGGGTCAGACGTGTGACGACTTCCGCCGGGAGTACCTCATCGAGTTGGTGTCGGAACTGCGCGCTGAGGCCAGCGACGTACTGATCAACCAGTCGAGCCTGTGGGCCGACGACGAGCAGTCCGACGAGCGGCGCCGTCTTGTCGCCGATCTCGCCGAGGAACAGCGCACACGGGTCCCGGCGGGTCGTGGCCCAACACTGGGCGGCGGCGATCCGACCGGGCCCGCCTGAGTCTGAGTCGGGCACTGTGCGACAACGGTTGGCCTGCACAGCCGTTGGCTGACGCTGAGGTCCGCGCAGACTCGCGCCGAGCGCAGCGAACCCTGCGGGTGGTGCATCACCGTCGGGCAGAGTTCGCAGGTGTGGCCTCCGGCCGGTGAAACGACTCGCGCTTGGCGTACCAAACCAGTCGAACATGAGGGAGTTGTAGTTGGGATCGCCGCCCAAAGACCAAGTTGCGTACGGAGAAGGGCGTCAGGCCTTGATCGTCGCGGCCGTGCGGCTCGTGGCCCGAGACGGGTTGACGAAGTTGACGTACCGATCGCTGGCGAAAGAGGCCAACGTGACGCACGGAACCATCCAGCATCATTTCAACTCCCTCGACGAGGTTCTGGAGGAGGCGCTCAACTACGCGCTGGAGGTCACCCTTCCGACCATCACCGAGGTGCAGGACGGCAGCGACCTGTACGGACACCTGGTCGATGTCATCCGAGAGAAGCCGGACGTGCAGGCGTTTCAGATGGAGATGGTTCTCGAGTCGCGGCACCGTCCTCGTCTGGCGGCGTACGTCAAGCACATCTACCGGATCTATCACCACTGCACTGAGGCCTCACTGGCACTGCTCGGTCTCGCCGACGACGAAGAACTGACCCAACTCGCGCTGGCCGTGGGGGACGGGATCATCTTCCAGTTCATCGCGATGGGACCAGAGCATGCGCCCAACGCTGAGGCCCAGATCCGCGGTTTGAGCCGGCTCATCTCGACCTACGCCAAGTCGCAGATCCGCGACTGAGCCGCGGCCACAACCTTTCTCGCCGAGGCCGCTGTCGGTGCGATCGCCGGCCAGCGAAGGCCGTGAGTCTCGGCGCGTCAGTCGCCGACGCTGAAGTACTGCGTCTCCTGGAACTCGTGCAGGCCGACCCGGGCGCCCTCCCGGCCGAGCCCGCTCTGGTTGGTGCCGCCGAACGGTGCGGACGGATCCGAGACGATCCCCCGGTTGATGCCGACCATCCCGGCATCGGTGCGTTCGGCGATCCGCAGCGCATCCTGCAGCCGTCCGGCGTAAACGTATGCGGCCAAACCGTATTCGGTCCCGTTGACCCATTCGACGAGTTGGTCCTCGTCGTCCCACACCACGACGGGCGCGACAGGGCCGAAGATCTCGGTCCGCAGGATCTCTGCATCGGCAGGCACACCGGTGAGCAGCGTCGGGGACACGTAGTAGCCGGTCGGCGGGACGTCGGCGGATGCGGCGATCTGGGCGCCGGCGCCGACGGTGGTGTCGACGAGTTCGCGGATTGTCTTCGCCGCTCCCGCGCTGATCATCGGGCCGATCTGGGACGCCTCATCGGCGGCGGGGCCGACACGCAGCGCCGAGATGGCTGCCCCGAACCGGGTGACGAACTCGTCGGCGATGTCGGTGTGGACGTAGAACCGATTGGCCGCCGTGCACGCCTGTCCGCTGTTGCGGAACTTGGCCACCATGGCACCTTCCACCGCGGCGTCGACGTCCGCGTCCGCGGTGACCACGAAGGGTGCGTTGCCGCCGAGTTCCATGCTGGCGTTGACGATCCGGGCCGCCGCCTGCTCCAGCAGCGTCCGGCCGACACCCGTCGAACCGGTGAAGGACACCTTCTTGACCCGGTCGTCGGCGAGCCACGTCGAGGCGATCTGGGCGGACTTGGCACTGGTCACCAGATTGACCACACCGGCGGGCACTCCGGCCTCCTCGAGCAGCCTGACGATGGCGATCGCGGTCAGAGGAGTCAGCGAAGCGGGCTTGAGCACGACGGTGCAGCCGGCGGCCAGTGCCGGCGCGATCTTCCGGGTTGCCATGGCGGCCGGGAAGTTCCACGGGGTGATCAATGCGGCGACCCCCACGGGGCGATGCGTGACGATGGTGCGGGCCAGGCCGGATGGGCTCAGGCCGTAACCGCCGTCGGTCCGCACGGCCTCCTCGCCGAACCAGCGGAAGAACTCGGCCGCGTAGATCACCTCGCCCCGCGCGTCGGCCTGGGTCTTGCCGTTCTCCGCGCTGATCAGCGCGGTGAGGCGATCGACGTCGGCGATCATCAGTTCGTAGGCCCGACGCAGGATGTCGGCACGGACCCGGGGCGTGGCCGCGGCCCAGGACGCGAACGCAGCCGACGCCGCGTCGACCGCGGCGGTGGCGTCTGCGGCCGCACCATCGGCGACCTCGGTCAGCGTCTGCGCGGTGGCGGGGTCGTCGACGGCGAACGTCGACGTGGCCGACCGGGATTCGCCTCCGATGATCAGACTCTCGGTGGCGCGCAGCCCCGTGATGATGGCATTGATGGACATGATTTACTCCTGGAGATCAGAGGCCGCGCGGGCGGACGGCGTCGATGTGTTCCCGCGCGCCGACAGGCGTTCGGTGAGTTGGGTTCTCGACTTCTGTGTGACAGGTCAGAGATGTGCTGCCGTGACGGTCGTCAGTTCTCCCGGAAGGCCTGCTCCAGGATGTCCAGTCCCTCGTTGAGCAGGTGGTCCGGCATGGACAGCGGCGGCAGGAACCGCAGCACGTTTCCATAGGTGCCGCAGGTGAGCACGATCAGACCCTGCGCGTGGGCGTACGCCGCGATGCGCGCCGTCAGGGCAGCGTCGGGTGTCGTGGTGCCCTCCTCGACGAGTTCGACGGCGATCATCGCGCCGCGGCCACGGACGTCGCCGATCCGGGCGTCGGACGCCGCCAGCGCGCTGAGCCGAGCCAGCATGGTGTCGCCGATCTGGCGGGCCCTTTCGAGAAGGTTCTCGGAGTCGATGGTGTCGATCACCGCGAGTGCTGCGGCGCACGCCAGGGGATTGCCGCCGTATGTGCCGCCAAGGCCGCCGGCGTGGACGGCATCCATGATCTCGGCCCGCCCCGTCACCGCCGACAGTGGCAGGCCGCCCGCGATGCCCTTGGCCGTCAGGATCAGGTCGGGAACGACATCCTCGTCCTCGCAGGCGAACATCTGGCCCGTGCGTGCGAAGCCCGACTGAATTTCGTCGGCGACGAAGACGACGTCGTTGCTGCGGCACCACGCGGCCAGGGTCGGCAGGAATCCCGGAGCGGGGACGATGAAGCCGCCCTCACCCTGGATCGGCTCGATCACCACAGCGGCGAGGTTGTTCGCGCCGATCTGCTTCTCGATCACGGTGATGGCGGTCTGCGCCGCGGCAGCGCCGTCGAGTCCACCGTCGCGGTACGGATACGACATCGGCGCGCGGTAGACCTCAGAGGCGAATGGGCCGAAGCCCGACTTGTACGGCATCGACTTCGCGGTCAGGGCCATGGTGAGGTTGGTTCGGCCGTGGTACGCGTGGTCGAACGCCACCACGGCTTGGCGGCCGGTGTAGGCCCGGGCGATCTTGACCGCGTTCTCGACAGCCTCGGCGCCCGAGTTGAACAGGGCGGTGCGCTTGTCGTGCTCACCGGGCGTGATGCGGTTCAGCGCCGCGGCCACGCGGACATAGCTCTCGTAGGGGGTCACCATGAAACAGGTGTGGGTGAAGTCCCGGACCTGATTCGTGACCGCGTCCACGACCCGCGGAGCGCTGTTGCCGACCGTGGTCACCGCGATGCCGGTGCCGAAGTCGATCAGCGAGTTCCCGTCGACGTCCACGACGACGCCACCGCCAGCCGCCACCACGTACACCGGAAGCGTGGTGCCCACACCGGCGGCCACGGCGGCCTGCTTCTCGCCCTGCAGCGCCACCGATTTCGGACCCGGGATGGCGGTGGCGAGATGGCGCCGCTGGGCCACGCCGAATGCGGTGGTCTCGATGGTGGTCACTGTGTCTCCTGTCGCTGGTCGACCCGATGGGTGAACCGTAGGCAACGGCGGTCGCGTGGGCGAGGGACAGAACGCACAGTGCGTAGGCAATCTGTTGTGCAATTATGTCCACATGGTGGAGGTCGCGGCGCTTCTCGACGATCCCGAGCTGGCCCTGAAGGCGCTGGTTCTCGCGGAGCCGGGTCAGGAGATCCGCTGGGTGGCTTCCAGCGAACTGCCGGACCCGACGCCGTTCTTCCAGGGCGGAGAGCTTCTTCTCACGACTGGCCTGCAGACTGCGGCATGGACCACCGAATGGAGGACGTACGTCGAGGCGCTGGTTCGTTCCGGCACCGTCGGCGTGGGATTCGGGATCGGCATCAACTACACCCAGGTGCCCCGACGGCTGGTCTCCGCGTGTCGAGGAGCGGGGTTGAACCTCTTCGAAGTGCCTCGGCCCACGCCGTTCGTCGCGATCAGTCATCGTGTCTCCCGTCTTCTGATGCAGGAGGAGCAGGCCTCGGCGGGCGAGGCCCTGGAGTTCCAGCGCAGGCTCACGGCGGCGGCAGCCAAGCCGAACGGTGCCCGCGCGGTGCTGCCGGTACTCGCCCACGCGCTGCAGGGCGCCGCGGCACTGCTCACGGTCGACGGGGACGTGCTGATGGGTCCCGTGGGCGCGCGCCGTGGTGACCTCGATCTCGGCCGCGTCGCGGAGGAGATCCTCGTGCTGAGAAGGCAGAAGCACCGAACGTCTGCCGTGTTGGCCGATCCGTCCGGCACGACCGTCGTACAACCTGTGGGCACGGCCAATCGCCGCTCACCGATTCTGGCAGCGCTCGGCCCTCCGAGGCTGACACTGAGTCAGCGCAGCGCGGTGACGACGTCGGTGGCGCTGCTGGGACTCATCGCGGAGCAGGAGCACCAGGCCCAACAGGGCCGGCGCATCGTGTCCGGCCGGGCCGTGGAACTGCTGGTGGCCGGTGACTGGAGCACCGCGGATGTCGTCCTTGGCATCGATTCCAGCGCGCCGGGCATCCCGAAGACGATCCGCATCGTGCACGCCGCGGGTCCCGCCGAGATGCTGTCTGACGCACTCGACATCGCCGAAAGCCATTCGGGCATCGGCACAGCGCGAGACGGTCAGCTGTGGGTGGCCATCGCCGATTCAGGCGCGGCCGTGCTGGCCGACCGGCTGGCGCGCATCGGGATGACGGTGGGGGTGGGCAGCCGAGGCGCGCCCGATGACGCGCCGGACAGCCATCGCACTGCGGGAATTGCTCTGACACAGGCGACGTCGGCACACCCGGTGGTCGGTTGGGACGATCTCGTGCATCGGGGGCCGTTGGGGCTCATCGATCCGGCAGATGCGGCCCAGTTCGCGACTGCACTCCTCGGTGAGATGACTGAGGAACAGATCACGACCCTGCGCTGCTTTCTGACCCATCACGGATCGCATCTGAAGGTGAGTCAAGCGCTGGGGATTCACCGAAACACGGTGCGCAACAGATTGGCGATGATCGAGACGAAGCTGCGTGGATCGCTGGAGGATCCACAACTTCGGGTCAATGCCTGGGTCGCGCTGCAGACATTGCCCGAAAGTGGTGTGGGGGGGCGGGGGGGGGGGGCCCCCCACACCGGAAGCAACAGGTGCGCCGCCAGAAGCCCGGGCATAAAAAAAAAAACCCCGCCACGCGAGCAAAGAGAAGAAAGAGCGGGGGGGCCCGCGAAGC